>CAZHYZ010000046.1:0-3560 GCA_964537195.1 uncultured Methanosarcinales archaeon | reverse complement strand
TTCACACACTATATGGAAGAAGAGTAAACGATGTTTTATCAAGAGCATTAGCATATGCAATTTCAAAACAACAGAACCAAGATGTTGAAATTTCTCTTTCTGATAATGGATTTATATTAACTTATTCAGGGAGATTACAAGCAACAAAGATTTTCAAAAGCATTAAAAGTTATAATTTGAGAAGTATTATGGAAGTTGCTCTAGAAAAAACAGAAGTCCTGAAAAGAAGGTTCAGACATTCCGCAACTAGGGGACTAATGATATTAAAAAACTACAAAGGGAGGCATAAATCAGTTGGAAGGCAACAAGTAAGTTCTATGATCTTATTGAAATCAGTAAAAAGAATATCAAAAGATTTTCCAATGCTGCAAGAGGCAAGAAGAGAAGTCCTTGAAGATTTAATGGATATAAAAAGTGCTCGTTATGTGTTTGAACAGGCTGAAAAAAATAAGCTTAAAATAAGTGAGTCTTACTTAGATTTCCCGAGTCCTTTCTCCTTCAACTTAGTAATGCAAGGATTCTCAGACATATTCAAGATAGAAGACAAAATTCAATTCCTAAAAAGGATGCATCAAAAAGTGATGAGACAGATAGAAAATCCAAACGAAGAAGAGAAATTTTCTTATACCGAGTTGTGGAGACTTGCTCAGGAAGGAAAAGAAAAGGAGAAAGAAGAGGAGAAAGAAAATTTGAAAAAATTAGCATGGAATGTTAAAAAGACCCCTATGTTTGCAAAGGAAGCCATGATAGATATGATTGAAGGTAAAAAGATTGAACAAAAAACAATAGATAAATTTAAAGAGCATAAGGATGAGATTCAATTAAATTATCCTGATAAGTTAAAGAAGTTTTTGTTTGGTTATATTGATGAACATGACTACCACCAGATATTATTGAAACAATTAAAAAAAGCTTTCAGAAAAGAACGTTTTGACAAAGACATTTACTATGAAGCAAAAGCAGTCATTAATGGAAAGAGAAAATATGTAAGTAAAAAGTTTAAAGATTGGCTTAATGAATTATTAGAAGGAACAATTTCTTATAGCTGGGAAACTGAATTAGTTAAGTTTCTCATGGATGTTAATGGTGAGTTAGAATAATCTTTATAAAACATGCTGTGTTTCTCATAGGGATATGCATGTTATCAAAGCTAATTATCAGGGAAATCCAAACATAGGATTATTTTGTTATGCTACAGATAAATATTGCCTTATTCCTAGTGAGCTACCTAAACAAATAAGAAAACAATTTGAAGAAGTGTTACAAGTCCCTTTATATGAGATGACAGCAGCAGGAACTTCTCTTTTAGGTGTGTTTTTTGCAGGAAATGACAACATGCTACTTGTACCAGAGATAATGTTTGACTCCGAGTTAGAGCAATTAGAAAGATTTAAAATAAAATATACCTTAATCAATACTAAATTAACTGCTTTGGGGAATAATCTTTTAGTCAACAACAAGATATGCATTGCAAGCCCTGAATATACAGAAGAAGAGATTAATAAAATAAGTAAATCTCTTGATGTAAAAGTCAAACAGGGCAAGATATCTGGACTAAAAATAGTGGGCTCATTAGCCAAAATAAACGGAAAAGGTGGATTAATCTCTGCTGAAACAGAAGATTTTGAGAAGAAATTCCTCGAAAAAAACCTAAACTTAAAATTAACAAAAGGCACTATAAATTTCGGCTCTCCTTACATCAGTTCAGGAATGATATGTAATTCCAAAGGATTTATTGTTGGAGATATGTCTGGAGGTCCAGAAATTCAGAATGCTGATGAAGCATTAGGATTCATAGAAATTTAGAATGAATGGGACTTCAGTGAAACTGAATGTCGCATCTATTTGCATTCTAACCTTTTAAAAGGTTAGATGGTCATGAAGCATTGGGGTTCATATAAAATGTCAAACATAAAAATAATATCAGGAAGTGCAGATCCGGAGTTTGCCAAAAAAATCTGTAATCATCTAAAAATGTCTCTCTCTAAGATTGTCTTAAGGAGATTTAAAGACTCTGAACTGTATGTTAAAATTGCAGAGAAAGTAAGAGGAGAAGACATCTTTGTCATTCAATCCACATCAAGACCTGTGAATAAGACTTTGATGGAATTACTCATCATAATAGATGCACTCAAGCGTTCTAATGTCGGCCGTATTAATGTTGTAATGCCTTATTTTGGTTATGGAAGACAAGATAGAAGAGCAAGTGCAAGAGAGCCTATAACAGCAAAATTGGTTGCTAATCTATTGACAACTGCTGGTGCAAATAGAATTATAACTGTAGATTTACACAGCCCCCAGATAGTTGGTTTCTTTGATATAAATGTAGATCATTTTGAAGCATATCCTCTTTTTGTTGAATATATAAAAAACAAAAAACTGAAAGATGTGGTGGCTGTTGCTTCTGATGCAGGATTTGTAAAGAAAACAAGAAAATTCGCTAAATTAATGGACTGTCCTCTTGCTATAATTGACAAGAGAAGACCTTATCACAATAAAGCCCAAGTAGTAAATGTCATTGGTGATGTGAAAGGCAAGAATTGTGTTTTATTAGACGACATTATTGATACAGGTGGAACAATATCAGCAGCAGCAGATGCCCTTATGGAAAAAGGTGCAAAGAGTGTTCACATCTGTGCAACTCATGGAATCTTGAGTGAGGACTCCTTAGAGAAATTAAAGAAATCAAAAGCAGAAGAGATTGTTCTAACCGATACAGTGTATATACCAAAAAAGATTGCTAATATGAAAATAATTTCTATCACAGATCTAATGGCACAAGTAATACAGAGAATACATGATCATAAATCTTTAGGAGAGTTGTTTTCTTGGGAGGAAGAGGTAAATGTCGGACCAAAAAGAAGGAAAAGATGAACTCTTTGTTGAGCTAAAAGAGATAGATGACAGGATTAAAGGATTAGATAATCATGTAAAAAACATTGATGAGCAAATTGATGAATTAAATTCTTCTAAAACAGTTATTAACAACTTCAAAGAGCTAAAAGAAGGCGAAGAGCTTCGTGTTCCTCTTGCTCCAGGAGTATATTTTGATGCAAAACTAGACAATACAAATAAATTAATGGCAAATATTGGTTCTGGTGTTCTCGTTGAGAAATTTCCTGATGAAATAATTGCTATAATGGACACACAAATAGAGGAACTAAGTAATTATAGAGAAAAACTCATAGGTAATATGAAAGGATTAATTAAGAGAGCAGAAAATATACAGAGAGAGATTGAATAAATTTTATAAAGCCCATACTAATTCTTGACACTATGTTCGGATTTTTAAAAAAGAAATTAAAAGAGGCTGTAAATAGCTTTACAAAAAAGGCTGAGAAAGAAGCTGAGGTAGAGGAAGAGATAAAAGAAACTCCAAAAGAAGAGAAGAAAAAAGAAGTTAAGAAATTAACTGAAAAGAAAAAGGAATTAGAAGAAAAGAAGGAAGAAGAGAAAGAACCTGTTAAAGAAGAACTCATCAAAGAAGATGTAGTTGAAGAAGAAAAATCAAAAGAGGAGCCTGAAGAGGAAAGAAAAGGTTTTTTTGGCAGATTAAGAGA
>CAZHYZ010000045.1:0-3876 GCA_964537195.1 uncultured Methanosarcinales archaeon | reverse complement strand
CAGATACTTTAAACGTCACCGTTTGAAAGTCCCGGCCGAGGCAGTTTTTCTTATTATAAATTATTAACTAAAGAGTCCAAACCTTGTTCTATTCTTGCTTGTGCTCTTAAGTTATCATGGATGTATAGTGCCATACCAATACAATTGTGTACTTTATCACTATCTTTTGTTCCATCATCAATTACTTCAGCTAATTCTGCTGCTAATAGTGGGTTTTCATCCATCAATCTTTTAAAAGCATAGTGATCAGGAAGTCTTTCATTATTTATCTGTTGTATGAATTTTCCTATTGTTGTTTGAGAGACTTCTGGAACACTTAGGTCTTCTCTTTCTAATTGTGAAGTTAAAAGGTTGTAAGTAAGACATCCAACATGTTCAGGCAATCTAGAATCTATTGTCCTAGCATAATCTTTTAACAATAATTTCATTCCTATTTCAAGTGGAACATTATTGTCTCTATGCATTTGTCTACGGATATTTTGACTATAACTAGAATCCATTGCTTCTCCTCTTATTTCAATAATTGTATCACTTTCTACTTGTTTTAAAGGGTATTCAATTTTTACTACCATAATATCACCTACACTATACATATCATATCAAGTATTTAAATTTTTCTATAAATTTACTATTAATAAGTAATAACAAAATGCTTAAACCAAATTCTTCAATAAGATTTGTTATTTTTTTTAAACAACCTACAAAAAATATTTATATTCGTAATCCTCAATAAAATTAAATGGGCCAGGAATTCGAGTTTAGAGATATTTTAGGTAAGATTGGATATAGATATAGTTGGAAGATTATTGAACTAGTTACTATAATCCTTCTAGCTCGTTTATTAGATGTTATTGAGTTTGGACTTGCGTTTTTAGCTGTTAGTGTAGCGTATTTTGCAATGAATCTCTTGAATACAGCAGCACGAGAATATGAGACCAAGAAAGTTAAAAAGTTCTTTAATACCTTATCTGTATCTGCTCCTCTTGCTGGAATAATTGTGTCTGTTTTTGTATTTTTAATGTCTTATCTCTTGGTTCCGGATTTAGTTGGAATATTTAGATTTTCTTCTGTTATAATCTTCCTAAGTAGTTTGTCACTAACACCAGAAGTATATTTCTTCAGCAGAGATATGGAAGAGAAGATATACAGATCTTATCTGGTCTCACAAGTTGCTATGAGCGCTTTCACTCTAATAATGGTTTTTTATGGGTTTAAGAGCATTGCAGTTCTCTATGGATATACTTTATTCTATTTGGTTCATATTATTAACCTGTGGATGCAGTTTCCCTTTAAACTTAAACCAAAAGCCAGTATGGACATGATAAGAAAGATGTTCTATTATTGGTCAGACAATATAATTAACTTTTTGACTATAGCTTTTCTAAGTCATGGTATTCTTCTTTATGTTGCACTTAAATTTGGTATTTCAGGATTTGCTTATCTGTTCATGGCATTTTATGCAGGATTTTTCCTATATGAGAACATAACTATTTTCATTAACTCATTGCTCATACCTAATTTTGAGGAAAGTCTTGAAAATCAAGATTTGTTTAGATTAAATTTAGTAAGATTGTTAGAATATTTTACATTCATAATAGTTCCACTATCAACAATAGTAATTGCTTTGTCAAAAGAGATTACGATGGTTATCTTTGGTGGAGAATGGTTAAATGCAAATAGTGTTATGGCAATGCTTTTCTTTGCAGGGCTATTAAAAGGTATTACTGAAACATGCAGGATTGCTCTTCTGGTTAAAGAAAAAGCTAAAGTTGTTGAAAGGATAAGATCTCTTGAGTTAATAGTACTTTATGTCCTTGTATTTGCTTTTGGTAGCTTCGGATTAACAGGAGTAGGTATTGCTTTTGCCTTAACTGCTATAGTTACATCTCTGTTATATATAGCTGTTTCTACAAGATTGAAAGTTGGTATTTTTACGTTGTCTAGAGATTATACATATATTATTTTTTCTGGAATTGTAAGTTCCCTTCTTGTTGGTCTTTTGAAAGAGACTTTTTTTGTTAAGAGGTCTGTTTCTGTAATTCTATTATTTGGTTTAGGAATATTGTTTTATTTTGGGTTGACTTTATTTTTTAATAAAGACTTTTATAGGAGATTTGTCAGGTTTGCTTTTGGTTTGGTGGAAGAATGATTCTTACTTTAATTGGATTAATATTCTTGTTTTTTGTACCAGGATTTTTGATAGTTAAGATATTATTTGAAGATATAAAAATATTAGAAGTCGTCATACTTAGTCTAATGTTGAGCATTGGCTTCTATGTTTTTTTAGGAGTATTTTTAGGATTTAGTGAACTCAATATGAAATTGACAGGGGGGCTTTCTAAAACATGGACGTATACTCTTGTGATTAATCTCGCTCTATTTGTTGTTTTAATTTATAGGTTAAAGAAGCCCAAGAAAAAATCCTCCAAACGTAGAAAAAAGAAATAAGTTGAAAAGGATATTAACTAAATTAAAAACTAACACAGTTCTCATATTTGCTCCAAAAAAATATACGATTATACTAGAGACTATGTTGTAGATTACAGTTAATATCAAACCAAGAACAATGATGTTTGAAATTTGTATGTAAAATGCAGCATATCCAATAATAGCATATAATAACAGAGTTAATGGAAAATATTGAGAGAATCTTTTTTCTCCTATGTAATTAATAGTCATTAGAAGAGCACCCATTATAGATCCTGTTACTGGACCAAAAGTTATGCTAGTAATAACTGTACAGAACATTACAGCTTCTACTCCAATAAAGTATTTCCTTATATGCCATGTTGGGATATATCTCTTAGATATAGCCAGCACAAAATTAGCTAAGACTAATAATCCAAGAACCGTAAGTCTTTTTATGGATTCTACAGATATGATTAGGATTAGTAGGATTAATGAGACTAAAATGATTCGGAGCAGTTTTTTTCTATCCATTTGAAGTTCTAATATGTTCTAATTTTTATTCTTTTGGTTAATTATATATACCAGTAGTTTTTTAATTTTGATATGGGGAAAGTAGACACGCCGAGAGAAACGCAATTCTTTAAGAAGATGTTTTTTGCTCTTTTGATATTACTTGGTTTTGTTGTTGTTGCTCAGTTTTTTCTCATTACTTTAGGTTATACTGCCTCAGAATCATTCCAGAAAGCCATAGAAATTGTAACACATGTAGGGGTGGCTACTGAACAAATTGGCTTCAAGTATGTTTTTGTCTTATTAGGAATAATGGGTGATGTTGTTCAGTTCTATCTGATTTATGTTATACTTGAATATTTATTAGAGGGAAAGTTTAAAGATATCTTCTCAGGGGTGAGACATATGAATAAAGTCAAAAAAATGAAAAATCATTATATTATTGCAGGAGGTGGTCGCGTTGGAAGTCACTCTGCAGAATCACTTAAATCTTACACAGAAAATGTTGTTGTTGTTGATAATGATGAAAAAACTATCCAGAAATTAAGAAAGATGGGATATACTGCTGTTAAAGGCGATTTATTAGATGAGAACTTTCTTAAAGAAATTAATGTTGATAAGGCAAAGCATCTCATTGCTTGTTTAGGTCGTGATAGTGATAATATTTTACTTATTCTGAGTACTAGAGAGCTTAATCCTGGAATTAAGATAAGTGCAAGAGCTAATTCAGAATCTACAGTGCAAAAATTAAAACATGCTGGTGCTTCTCATGTTATTGTACCAAGTTCTATTGGGGGAGAAGAATTAGCTAAATGGGCTGCACGTTCTTAGTAAGAAATAATATGCCATACACTCTTGGCAATACCAGCTATTGAAAGAAATATTGTTATGAAGTTGGTTGTTTGTCCGGGTAGTCCGACATCAAAAAAAGTTTTTTGTTCGTAGTAATTGTACATT
>CAZHYZ010000044.1:0-4742 GCA_964537195.1 uncultured Methanosarcinales archaeon | reverse complement strand
TAATAACATCAAATAGATGTTCAAATCCAAGCAATAATGCCAAAGAGCCAGATATAATTAATGGTTTTAGTTTTTGAGATTTAAACCATTTAATTATATAATATATGCTCCCAGTCATAAGTGCCAAAGAAAGTATGTTGTGCGGATGTGTTAAGAGTAATAAGAAATTGTTTGCATCAGTTATCCACATGTCAATGGAGCCGTATTGCTTAATACCAAATAATGTGAGAAATCTGAAAAAGAAACCAATTCCACTTGCAAACAAGAGAATTACCATTGTTATTAGTTTTTCATTTTCTTTCTTGAAAAATAATTCAATAATTTTGTATGCAAAATATAAGAAAAATATAATTGCTAGAATCCTAAATAATTGATATACAACAATCCCAGGAACAATCAATGAAATCCAGCCCATTACTAGATATGTGGGTCTAAACATAATATGGGGGACTTCTTCACTAGTGTACATGTTTGTAAAAAGAAAATGACCTTCTTTTGCTTGGTTCATGAATGATAGGTATGTGTTGCCGTCTGTTGGGAAGATTAATCCTGAAAAATGCTTTTCTGTATTATAGCCTATTAGGTAGGGTAGAGTTAGTATTAAGATTATTAAGAGAATGAATGTTTTTTTATTCAATCTTCTCCCCCCAGGTATGCTTAGTATTCATAAAATAATTCCATAAAAATGCAACTACAATTCCAATAGCCTTAGCAAACACGTCCCACATTCCAAAGAAGTTAGTCAATCCCAACAATATCAAATTATTAATAACAACACTTGTGATTGCGATTGCATGAAATTTCAATATTTTGATGAAAATATGATCATCATTTGTACTGTCTCTAAAAGTCCAAAAATGATTAAGTAAAAAATTATAGATTATTGAGAGTTCATCACCTGTTAGAGATGAAGCAACTAAAGTTATATTAGACTGACCAAATGTACCATAATAAAACAATTGAAACAGTTTAAATAAACCAATATTGACAAATATTCCTGAACCACCAACAATCATGAATTTAATGAGCTTTTCTGATGTTCTAAACCTTAATCTGAAGGCATTTATGAAGAATTCAACAAGATCTTTTGTCCTTAGTTTTGTTTCTCCATGTTTTCTGTCATAAAACACCAAAGGAATCTCTTTAGGCTTAGCTCCTACAGAAAACAATTCATAAAGCAAAGTTGACATGAATGCGTATCCCTTTGTATGCAAATTTTCTTTGTTAATCTTTTTGTAAACAGAAGATCTTATAGCTCTATATCCGGAAGTACAATCATGTATCTTATATAATCCAGCAACAATCCTAGCAAAGAAATTACCACCAAAACTTATTACCTTTCTCATTAAACCCCAATCAGGAGTGTCTCCTCCTTTTATATATCTAGAACCAATAACAATATCATTTCCTTTCTCTATCTCTTTCATAAATCTCGGCAATAAATCAGGTGGATGACTCAAATCAGCATCCATCATTTGTAGAACATCTGCTTTTAATTCATTAATAGCATAATCAAATCCTCTTAGATAAGCAACTCCTAAGCCTTTTTTGTCTCCTGTTATTAAATGAATATTCTTATACTTCTTTTGAAATTTCTTGACTTCTTTTTGTGTACCATCAGGACTGTTATCATCTACTATAAGAATATGCATATCATACTTAATCTTCTTGAAAACTTTTTGTAATTCAGGTATTATTATCTTAATGTTTTCTCTTTCATTATATGTTGGAAGAACCACAACAGCTTTCATATATTCTTCCTCCAATAATCTAATATGTCTTTCAGGCTCTCTTCAATATTTATTTTTGGCAGCCAATTAGTTACAGCAAAAAACTTCTTATTTGAACCAATTAATACAGGTATGTCAGAAGGTCTCATTCTTGAAGGATCTCTCTCTACTTTTACTTTTACATCACTTAACTCAATTAATTTGTCTAAAATCCATTGTATCTTATATCCATTTCCAGAACAAACATTATATGGCTCTCCTGGTTCACATTTTTCAATTGCAGATACATATGCCCTAACAATATCTCTAACATCTGTAAAATCTCTCTCAGCTTCTAAATTGCCTACTTTAATAGAGTCTCTTTTTCCTTTTTCTATTTCTGCTACCTGTTTTGCAAAAGAAGAAGCAACAAAACTATCTAATTGACCTGGGCCAATATGATTGAAACTTCTCACAACTACAGTATTATAACCTCTTTTTGCTCTTTCTCTTGCTAGTTTTTCACATTTTATTTTTGACTCTGCATATGGAGATGTTGGATTTAAAGGATGTTCTTCAGTTATAGGTATAAATTTAGGAGTTCCATATTCTTGAGCAGAGCCAATTATTAACACAGCAGGAGGCCTTTCCATCTCTTCTGCCATATCTAAAATGTTCTTTGTTCCTTCAACATTTACATTCATTGTAATTTCTGGATTCTTTATACTAAAACCAACATTACTTATGGCTGCCAAATGAAAAATCCAATCTGGAGAATGTTGCTCAAATATTTCCTTGAGTCTTTCTTTATCAAGAATATCTAATTTTTCTATGATTACCTCGTCAGGTAATTTACTTATTTTGTCTCTGTGTGTAGCTATTACATCATAATCTTTATTTAGAAGTTCTTCTATTAAATATGGTCCAACAAATCCTTCTGCGCCAGTTACCAAAGCTTTCATTTTCTTCTTGGTTTTATATCTTGTTTCTTCATCTCTTCATATTTCTTTAAGTCATCATCAACCATTAGATGAATTAATTCTTTGAAAGAGACTTTTGGTTTCCAACCAAGTTCTTTTTTTGCTTTGCTTGGATCTGCTTGTAAAATATGTACTTCTGCGGGTCTAAAGAACCGCTCATCTCTCTTTACATATTTTTTATAATCTAGACCAGCTCTTTTGAAAGCAATATCACAGAATTCTCTTACAGTATGTGTTTCTCCTGTTCCAACAACATAATCTTTAGGCTTTTTCTGTTGTAGCATTAACCACATTGCTTGGACATAATCTCCAGCAAAACCCCAATCTCTTTTTGCCTCTAAATTTCCTAATCTAAGCTCTTTGTCAAACCCATGTTTTATTCTTGCTACACCATCTGTAATCTTTTTTGTAACAAATTCAACTCCTCTTCTTGGAGATTCATGATTAAACAAGATACCTGAACAAGCAAATATATTGTAACTTTCTCTGTAGTTAATAGTTATCCAGTGTCCGTATAGTTTTGCAACCCCATATGGACTTCTAGGATGAAATCTTGTCTTCTCATTTTGAGGAGTTTCTTCAGCTAAGCCAAACATTTCACTGCTTGAAGCCTGATAAAACTTAATTTTTTTATCTACTAATCTAATCGCATCTAACATCCTAGTTACTCCTAATGCAGTAACCTCTCCTGTTAAAACAGGCTGATTCCACGATGTCGGAACAAATGATTGGGCTGCAAGATTATATACTTCGTCTGGTTTGTGTTTCTTTAATATTTCTATTAATGATAACTGATCAATTAAATCGCCTTGTTCTATGATGATTTTGTCTTGAATATGTTTTATTCTCTCAAAACTAATTGTAGATGTTCTTCTGACCATTCCTATGACTTTATATCCTTTCTTTAGTAAGAATTCGGCAAGATAGCTACCATCTTGTCCTGTAATGCCTGTAATTAAAGCTGTTTTCATGAGTATACCCCCAATTTCAATTTATATGACTGTGAAAGTCACACCATATTTAAAAATGTTTCTTTTATTTTACTACAAGGTAGTTACAAAAACACACAATTTAAATATATGTTTAGTCTAACAAAGAGTTTATATATCTGTAAAAAATTACATGATAAAGAAAATGCGCGCATTGAAAGAGAAGCAACTAGGAGGAACTATGTTAATAGTATTACTAGTTGCATTCTCACTTTTTTCTGTTTTTATGATAAGAGAGTATGATATTATAGGAAGGGTTATACATGCATTCTCTGGACCAACAATCTATGACAAATCTATTGTTCTAAATCTGACATTTGATGATGAGAATGATGTTCTCAGAGATTATTCTTATCTAAATCATGTATTTACAGATGAAGGCAGTCCAGAATATACTTGGTTGGATAAAACTAATTGTAAATGGTATGGTTGTCTTAATGTTACTGATGTAGGGATTAGTGATTATGCCAAGACTGCTACAAAATTTAATGTAACTGATGGTTTTGCCGTTGATTTCTGGATTTATTATCATAGTAGACCTTCTGGAACAAATTCGCAAGGGTTTTATTGGATAGGAGAAGAAGGAGAGAACATGATTGAATCATACGAAGACAACTATGGTTTTAGAGGTCGTATGACAAATATTTCTGGAGAAGAATATGAATATGCTCTTGGAAATTCTGAAATTCACACAGAAGAACAATGGCATTACCTTTTTACACAGTTTGACGGAGAAAGGTTGGTTATATGGGATAATACAGAAGTTATTTATAATATTACAAAAGATGCTACGCCTATGAATGTAACACCAGGTGATGCTTTTAGAATATTGGTAGCTAGACATGGATTAGACAGTAATTATAAAATTGATGAGTTCAAATTTTGGAGAAAACATAACTTTACTACTTCAGATGTTGTGTACTTCTATAATGAAAAGAAATACGGAACACCACCAGATCTAGATGTCTTTGTTCAATCAATAAAATATGAATTACCAATAGATTGGTCCCATCCTGATAATGCCCTATATAAAGACGGTAGAGACATGCAGATAAATATAACAA
>CAZHYZ010000043.1:0-4818 GCA_964537195.1 uncultured Methanosarcinales archaeon | reverse complement strand
CAGATAATGGCAATAATTTTCTGTATTCTTGTGCGTCTTTTGGTTTGTATCCTAATTCTCTGTCAGCTAATTCTTCAACTCTGTGATCTACTCCAATAGTTAATTGTTTACCGCATCTTGGACATCTATTGTGGTTTTTAATAGATTCTTTCGGTGGCAAACATATATCACAGTTTCTATGGCCATCAAAATGATATTTTCCATAAGCAGGATCAACTTCTATTGTTGTTGCTCTTTTTTCTTTTAGCTTTTCTATAATGTTTTTGTAGGTTAGTTTATCCAGGTTGAAGATGGTAGCTTCTCTTCCTAAACGCCATGGCCAAAAGCTGTGAGCATCTGAAAAACTTACTAATGTAAAATCATCTAATTGAGACAATCTCCAGTTCATTTCAGGGTCTGAAGATAATCCAGTTTCTAATGCGTGTATGTGTTTTAATGTGTCTCCAAATGCTTCTTTAATAGAGTCAAACCCCGAGTTAGAACCAAATAAAGAAAACCAGGGTGTCCATATATGAGCTGGAATAATTTCTATGTCTCCATCTACACCTTTCATTATGTCAACAAATTCCATGCAATTCATTCCAAAAATAGGTCTTCCATCATAATCTATACGGCCATGTTTCTTTAATTCATCTGAGACTTGAGCAGCTATTTCTAGTGATTTACACCAGACAACATTATGTATTTTTCTTGTCCTGTTTTTCTGTTTATATATTAATGAGATTTCACTTGTTAATAGAAAAGGAAAGTTGTTTTTTGTCCTTAGAATTCCTGTATCATCTTCTTCTAGGTTTTCTTTTAATTCTTTTTGCCATTTGAGATGTTGAAAATCACCAGTCCCCAGTAAGTTAATGCCCTTAATTTTAGCATATTTTTCTAAGTTAGGAACATCTATTTTGTTAGAACAAGCTCTTGAAAATCTTGAATGTAAATGTAAATCTGAGATATATTGCATTAAGATTTGTGAAAGAATTCTTTTATTTAATCTTTTTTCTTTTCCTTTACGTTGTCTATCTTGTCCCCAAAGAATTTTTTAACACAGGTAGGACAATATGATTTTTGCCAGTAGAGTGATTTCTTTTTGACAACAAAACGTTTTTTACACATCTTGCATTGCGCTAATTGTTTATAGTATCGGGCCATTATTCTTTCTCTTCCTCTTCCTCTTCAGGTTCTTTATATTCTCCTTTCAATTTAAGTTCAATCTCTTCAAGTTCTTTTTTATACTGCTCAAGTTTCTCTTTCTTAGCTGCATGTATTTGTCTTCTTTTTTTATCCCATTCAAGTCTAAGAATCCTTCCTTTGAGCACTTCTTTTCTTTCTATCAATTCATCCATATTAAACACCAGTTAAGAAACTAGTTATTTAAACAAAATAGAGTTTAATTAATAAATGTTCTTACTTTAGCAAGTTTCTTATTTTTGACACAATAGAAGGTCTTTCTTGTATGTCAAAGTAACAGCTTTGTATGACTGGGTCTTTCAATGTTGAGATGATTTTTCTGTACAAGTTATTGGTTTTTGACCCTTCATATTTATAATTACTTATTGCTATCTGTACCTGGTCTCTGTATGTATACCAGCGCATGAATAGTGCTTGATCTTCCATATCATATCTCTTTGGTATTTTTTTTGTGGATAATAATTCCTTAACTCTAGTATCCCAGTCAAATTCATGGAATTCCTCAAAGTGAGGAAGTGAGAAGTGTCCTTGATACATTATTGTTGCCATATATGCTACAAAGTCTCTTTTTGGATTACCTATTAAATAAGAAAGATGCCATATAAAGTCCGGTTCTAGTCCTTGCGGGATTGGTAATAAGATGCTATTATATAAAGAAAATTCTCCTGTTAATATTGGTTCACTAGGAATTCTTTTAAAGGTGATTAGTTGTGTTCCATCTTTTGTTATGTATTGCTCTATTAAATCTGTTGTTTGTTCAAATTGTTCTACAGAAAGGGTTATGTTTTTTTCATAATCAAATTCTTTTATGGTCATGTTTCCCCAATCTTCAATTAGTTGTATTTCTGCTTCAAATAGATTAAGTAATGAATCTAGAGATGTTCTATTATTTATTTCGGGTATGTTTGCTTTGGCTTTTTTTATTACTTTTTTGAAATGTCTTTCATCCATGGTATTAGGGATTTAGAGAAATGTTATATTTAAATGTTAACTTTAGCAATATTCACTTTAGCAATATTCACTAACGTTCATAAACTCAAAACAAGTTTTGAGAAAGCCCTCAACAGTCGGAAGAAGGAGGTGAGGGGCAATTGGTGGAGTTCCGAAAGGGAAAGTCTCGATAAATTAAAAAGATTATTTAATACTAATTTATTACCATTAGTAAAGGTTACGTATTTAGAATGAACATAGCTAGAGAAAAATTTCAAACCTACAAAGCAAGATTTTTTCAAACTATCGCTTTACCGCATGAAATTCTATCAAATAAAACTGAAAAAGAAATTAAGTTTAATCAATGGAGAATTGATTTTCCTAATAATCCTCAAAAAGAAGTACCTGATAAATTTAAAACAATATTTTCAATAATAGAAAGCTTTTACTTCCCTAGTACGAGAAACCCAAAAGTTAAATATAACATAATTTTACCTTATTCAATTAGGTGGTTAGCATGAAAAAAACTATTTTATTTACAATAATGGGCTTATTTCTTATTGGAATTGTTACAGCATATCAGCCAGTTGATTTTTCAGACATAGCTGGTAATATTATACCTTACAATTATATAATGGATGATTTGGGATCAAATGATTTTAATTATGGAGGACTATGTTTCTGGCTACCAAATGCAACTTCAATCATATTATCAAACTACCAATATGTTATAGATGGCGATGGTCTAATTTGGTATCATGGTGTTCAACACCCTTACAGCAATATTCAAAGTTGGGAGAAAGACCTTACTGGATATGATTCTGTTGAAACATTGTATATGATAAGCCATATGGGTGCAGACCCAACAATCACTCAAGGAACAAACATTGCCAGAATGGATGTGACAGATACTGAGGATAATGTCCACACATTTAATATTCAAGCTGGCATTCACACAGCTGATTGGACATTAGGTTGTCCAATTTCACAAGTATCTTATGGCCATAGTGCTGGTGAAGTCGTGTATAGTGTGAATGATGGATGTACAGTATTTTATCTTGGTGTATTTGAATTTGATGAACCAATAGTCCCTAAAAAAATTCGATTTGAATATACTGCAGGAACAGGACAGTTATATATAAAAGGAATAACTTTCGATGAAATAGAACAACCAATACCAGAATTTAGTGCAGTAACTATGTTAGTAGTTATTAGTATACTCGGGTTGTTCATACACAAAAGAAAAAGATAATTTATTTGGTCTTTTCTCTATGGTCTAATCTATTTTCTTTTCAATAATTCTCTTAACTTTTATTGGATCACTTACTCCTTCCCAGGTAAGTTCTATGTCTGTTCCTGTTCCAGAGGTATCAATAATTATTGTTCCAATACTAAAAATTTTATCAATTATGCCTATACTTATCCCAACTGAAGTAACATGTTTAAAAGTAACAGAATGGACATGTTCAGAAAGGATTCCTTCTCTATCAATAATTCTTTTGTTTGTTACAATAAATTTGGTTGAGAATTTTTTTAAGATTACCCAAACAAGTAGAAAAAAACCTATCCAAGCAAAGAAACTAAATACATCATAAAAAACACCAATAAGTATGATGGCTATAAAAATCTGAAACCAATAAATTATCCAAGAAGGAGTTCCTTCATAAATTACTTTTTCTTTCTTCTGAAGGTGTAAATCTATTTCCCACATTTTTTATCCTCTGAAAAATTAACCAAACAGTATATTTAAAATTTTCTTAATAATTTAGTTCCTGTCTTTCTTTTTGTCATATTTTACCCACATTTACAGACAAGATATCTTGGACAGTCATATCCTTTATATACCTTATTTATCTCTTCACACAAAGGAGCACAATTTAAAGCAGCCATATCTTTTTCTTCTCTATTTAAGAATACAGCGCTTTGAATTAAATCGTTACAACTAGTGTCTGTTTCAATTTTTTGATAAATTGAAGGTAATTTGGTTTTTTCTTTTCTAATAGAAGTATTATTAACATGTAATACAGAATATATCATCCCAACAACAAACAAGATTAAAAAAATAAGTATAACCAAAAAAATAAAATTCTTATCTGCTTCTTGTTGAAAAAAACTTTTCTGTTTATCATTTATATGATGGCTTTTATATTCTTCTTCTACTAATTCGTGTTCATTCTTCTTTAATTCTTCTATTCTTGCTTTATTTTTTTCTTCCTCTTCTCTCCTCTTTTTTTCTATCACCTTTCTTTTATTGTATTCTTCTTGTCTTTGTTTCTGCCATTCTTTATACCATATCTTGAATTTTTCATAAGCATTTTCTTTTATTAAAAAAGGTATAATTATCATAAATAGTGGTAAATATTTCAAGAAGATTATCATCGTAGTTTGCTTAGCAAAGAAATGCAAAACGCAAAAATATAAGATGTATGTAACAATAAGGTTAATCCACATAAATTTCTTTTTCAAATTAATCATCCTTACTAAATGGGTAATGTATTAACCTATAAAAAATTTTTTAAATCTATTTCTGATACTTTCTAATATGGAACCATCAACAATAGAACAAATCATAAAAAATCCTACTAAAATCTTTCATTTTATAGCATTCATATACATTCTAGATAAAACAAATTTATTATCTCATTTCTATTTTTTAATTGCTTCAACAGGACTTGTATTTTTATATCCACCCTTAATACACTTTTT
>CAZHYZ010000042.1:0-5207 GCA_964537195.1 uncultured Methanosarcinales archaeon | reverse complement strand
ATAGATAATACTCCTGTAGGAGACCATGACCGAATAGAGGGAGAGGGAGAAGTTCCTCAAGAGTATGTTCTTGTAAAACATAAATTTGGAGAGAAATGGATTGTTACTGCCACTTTAAGGCCCGATACAATAATGGGAGTTACAAATTTATATGTTAATCCTGAGTCTGATCTCGTGGAAGCACAAATTAATGAAGAAACCTGGATTGTTTCAGAAAAGGTTGCAAAAGAACTAGAATACCAAGACAAAAATGTAACACTTCTTGATAAGATAAAAGGCCGAGACTTAATAGGAAAAAAGGTTAAAGAGTTTTCGGGAGAGTCTGTGTTTATTTTGCCTGCATCTTTTGTTAGTACAGATGTTGGTACAGGCATAGTGCATAGTGTGCCAAGTGATTCTGCTGATGACCTTATTGCATTATATGATATCCAGAAAGATGACAAACAATTAAAAGAATATAATCTAAAAGTAAAAGAAGTCAAGAAAATAAAACCAATTGCTGTCATAGAAATCCCTGGCTATGGAAAAATACCTGCAGACGATGTTATTAAAAAACTAAATATAAAAAATCAAAAAGAGCATGAGAAGTTGAAGAAAGCTAAAGAGATTCTCTATAAAGATGGATATTACAAGGGCAAGTTAAATAAATTATATTCAAAAAAATTCTCAAAAGATTTATCAGGAAAACAAGTACAGGAAGTTAAAGATTTAATCACGAAAGAGCTTGTTGATTCAGAGTTTGGAGAGGTTTATTATCAATTAACAGGAAGAGTGGTTGCAAGATCTTTGGCAGAATGTGTTGTTAAGATTGTAGAAGACCAATGGTTTATGGCTTATGGTGATGAGAAATGGAAGAAAAAAGCTCACAAATGTCTTGATGAAATGAAGCTTTATCCAGAGAAAACAAGATCTCAATTTAATTATGTTATTGATTGGCTGAGAAATTGGGCTTGTACTCGTGAATTTGGTCTCGGTACAAAATTGCCATGGGATGATTCTTGGTTAATAGAATCTTTATCTGATTCAACAATATATATGGCATATTATACTGTAGCACATAAAATAAAAGAAATACCTATAGAAAAAATAGATGATGGTTTCTTTGATTATGTTATGTTAGGAAAAGACAAAAAAACAAAAGTCACCAAGAAAATATTAGATGAATTAAGAGCTGAGTTTGAGTACTGGTATCCTATGGATTTCAGGACCACCGGGAAAGATTTAATACAGAACCATATGACCTTCTCGATATTTAATCACACAGCCATTTTTCCAAAAAAACATTGGCCACAATCTTTTGGCAGCAACGGACATGTTATGGTAGATGGTGTAAAGATGTCTAAAAGCAGGGGTAATTTTGTTACAATGAGACAGGCATATGAAGACTATGGTGCAGATGCTTCAAGATTCACTGCTTTGTCTGGTGGGGAAGGAATAGATGATGCTAATTTTGATAGAGATCTTGCAAAATCAATAGGTCCTAAGTTGATGAGTTTATTGAAGTTTGCCAAAAAACATTACAACAAAGGACGTTCAGAGAAACTAGCAATAGATTATTGGCTAGAAGAAAAAATCAATTCTATAATAAATTATACAGAAAAACATTATGACCAAACATTGCTTAGAAGTGCTCTCCAAAGCTGTTATTTTGATATGCAGAACTCTTTGAAATGGTATTTGAGAAGAACACTAAATAAACCAAACAAAGACACAATAAATAGATTTATTGAGGTACAAGCATTATTATTAAGCCCAATAACACCATTTGTTTGTGAAGAGATATGGGAGAATATTGGGAATAAAGGTTTTATCTCAGAAGCAGAATGGCCTTCTGTTAAGAAAACCAAGCACAAAGATATTGAGATAAAAGAAAAACTCATTAAAGACACATTAGACGATATTTATTCTGTTTTAGAGATAGTTGGTATAAAACCAAAGAAGATAATATTATTCACAGCAGAAACATGGAAGTATGATCTCTATAAGATATTAGAGAAAGAGATTGAGAAAAGCAGAGATTTTGGAAAGATAATGGGCTCTATCATGAAAAGAGAAAAGTTAGAGAGATATAGCAAAGATGTTTCTAAAATTATACAAAAATCCTTGAAATCTGGTGTACAAGAATTTGTTTCTGCAAAAGACGAAATTAAAGTATTAAATGAAGCAAAAGATTTCTTGAAAAAAGAGTTTAATGTTTCGATAGAAATAGTTAGAGCAAAAGAAAGTAAAGAAAACAAGGCAAAACAAGCCCTGCCAGGAAAACCCGCTATCTTAGTAAAATGAAATTACTCTGTAAACTCGGTCTGCATGATTATGGGAAAGCTCATTATACAGAGCATGGCATGTATTCTAATGTGAGAGATTTTAAGCAGAAATGCGGCCGCTGCGGTAAAATAATAAGGTGGACACAGCCAAAGGGTGTTGATTATAGATATTATCCTAAATATTGGAGTAAGAGAGAATATTGGAAGTATTTATCTTGGATTCTAATTATATTATCTATTTTATTTTTATTAAGAAATAATTATAGATAATATTTATGAATTAAGTTTTCGTCTCTCAACAACTTGGGTCTACAATTATATCTGAGAGGAAGGACATTAGAATCTATAGCTCTGATTAAATTTAATACCCCTTGTCTTTGATAGTCAGGATCTAAGGGAATAGTTCTTCTTTCTTGTGTTTTAGTCATCTGGGAATCCTGTTGAATTCCAACTATCTTTCCATTTTTTTCCGTTGGAGAATATTGTAATTGAAATCCCATTGAACTATAGAGCAGTGAAGCCCCCAAATCATAATCTCCTTCTCTGAGTGCATCAATTACTCTTCCCCAGCCGATTGTATAGTGCTCCACAAGTGCAGCCAAGGCATATCTATGATGTATTTCACTAGAATGAAAACCTGTTACCCAGTCATCTGAACCATGTAGGTTATATACTACAGCTTTTATCCCTTTATAATCTGTGTCTGGAAACTTGTGTGTTAAATCTGTTTCAGAAACCAACTTAATATTTGAGCTATCCCATTTTGAAAACAAGGGTAAAGTTATAGTCTCACTAGTATTTGGACATTTTCCTACAACATCACAGAGATAATGTTTGTTTTTTGATATTCTTTCTGACATTCTCATTCAACTCTCTTCTCTAAAATCAAATCGTCTTGATCAACAATATTTAATTCCTTATATTGTGAACTTAAGAGTATTGGATCTATTCTTGAAATAAGTTCTATGGTTGCATCAATCTGCATATCTATCTCTGGTTTAAATCTGTTTGTCATCCAAGACTGTTGATATATTTTGTTAATTAATCCCTCATCCAAATCATATCTTAATTTGAAGCCCACTGATCTTTCCAATAAGGGCCTGGATTTTTTTCCATTTCCACTATAAAGTGCAAGAGTCATAGTGTGAATGCTTTTTTCATATCCTTCAGAAACCGGTCTAGACTCGGTCATTCTTTTAAAATCATGTAAAACAAGAGCTGCCAAAGCATGTCTATGGTGTGCAAATTCTGTCTCAGACATGAATCCTATTAACCATTTTCCTCTATCTGTCATATAAGCAACAGCTTTTGTCTCATAAAAATTTACCTCATCTTGAGGCATATCCATGGGTGGATTGAATAGTTCCGAGACATTATCCTTAGTAATTCTAGAATACATTCTACTATCCATTTTATCCCCTGTTTTAGGATGTGTACCTATAACATCACAAATATAGTGGTTTTCTTCCATCTTATTAGTTATTTTTCTCTCTTCATTTATAAATTTTTTGCTTTTTACTACTTTTTAGTAGTTTATGAGTAATCAGATATATTTATAAACCACTCTTTTTTCCATTTCCTCTATGATAATCCCTATAAGATGCTGGTCATGCGGTAAACCCATTGGACATTTATGGGAAGATTTCTTAGCCAAGACTAACAACAGAAAGAAGAACGTTAAAGAAACACTTGATGAACTTGGTCTTGAGAGATATTGTTGCAGAGCTCAATTTATGGGTCATGTGGATTTATTAGATATAGCAGCAGCATTTAAGAAGTTCTAAATTTTAAATATCTCCTAATGAAAAAGAAATATCTGATTGTTCTTATAATCTTGTTAGGACTTTTTCTAAGGATATATAATTTAAATTCTGAAAGTTTATGGTCTGATGAAGGATATTCAATTAATGAAGCAAAATTCTCTATACATGAAATAATATCTCATATGGGCTATAATCCTAACCCACCACTATACCTTATAACATTACATTTCTGGATAAATCTGTTTGGAGATTCTGCTTTTTCTGTAAGATTCCTCTCTTTTATTTTCAGCAGCATATCTCTTGTGTTATTATTCTTACTCACAAAAAGAATATTTGATAAAAAAACAGCTGTTTTTTCAACATTAATCCTGAGTCTATCTACTTTTCACATATATTATGCTCAGGAAGCAAGGAGCTATGCATTATTCAGTATGCTTGGATTACTTTCTTACTATTCATTCTACAAATTTAATGATTGGAGCTCAAAAAGAAACATACTATATTACCTTATTTCTACTACTTTGATGATCTATACTCATGTATTTGGTATATTTATCATGTTATCACAGGTAATAAGCATTAAAAAGAAATTGTTAAAAAAATGGTTTTTTACATTAACCTTCATTGGAGTTATGTATCTGCCTTATATTAGTGTTCTTTTCCAGCAGACAATGCACGTTTCTAATGAAACATGGAGAAACTTCCCTAGTTTTAATGATTTCTTTTACGCTTTAAGCAGACCTGCTGGGAATTATTGGCTCCTAATAACCTTCATGTTTCTCTTAATTCTGTATTTTTTTAAGTCAAAAAATAAGTGGTTAAAAAGAACTCTTGTGTCATGGTGGTCCATAACAATAATATTGCCCTTCTTAATCTCTATCACGATTGTTCCCATCTTCTTCCCTAAATATACAATAGCTGCAAGTTTTGGATTGTATATAATTGTGGCAAGAGGGATTGAAAAAATAAAATATAAACACCTAAAATATGTTGTTATTTTGGCAATAATTCTTCTTTCATTATTTGAACTGAATTATTATTACAAAATAAATCAAAAAGAAGACTGGCACTCTCTTTCTAAATATCTCGATGAAAATGTTGGTAAGATTGATAGGATTATATTCTATCCTGGTTTCACTGATGATTTGATGTATCAATATTATACTAAAGAAAATCACAC
>CAZHYZ010000041.1:0-5485 GCA_964537195.1 uncultured Methanosarcinales archaeon | reverse complement strand
CACAAGTTTCCATCAAAGCTTTCTTAAAGGTTTGGTGGTAATCCGATCAGGCCCACTTATTTTTTAGAACTATTTTCCGCCGTTTCTTTTCTTAACTTCCTGGACTAATTTCCTGATTAATTTTTTGGGATTTGATTCGTATATTATCTTAGCTCCTGTTTTTTTATGTGTAATCTGTATAAGTTCATCAAAGAATTCAGAAATCCCCCCCATCTTCTCTAGGACACCGATAACTTTGGCATCTTCATATGCAATTGTGAACTCATTTAATGTGCCAAGAGAACCTCTTAGAAAGACAAGAGCATCAGAAGTTCTTATATTTAATATATTTCTTAAATTGAACCCAAACCCAGTGAATATAATAGCATTATATTCTTTATATGGCAAACCATATTCTTTTTTATGCTCATTTAAATCACAAGCAGGTGAAATCCCAAGAATAAAACCATCTTCTTCTTTACATCCTATTGCAGCTTCATTAGGCATTCCTGTTGTTGCACCATTAACCAGAATGCAATTGTGCCTTGCTATTTCTTTCCCAATTTCTCTTGCTTTGTTTATCAGAATTTTGTCTTTTGGGATTTCAGATGATCCCATCACGCCTATTTTGATTTTCATAGTATTATAATTTTTATGCTACTTATTAAAACTTTTTGTTTAGAAGGTCATTTACATTATGTATCTCAATTAAGTTTGTAGAGCCGTGTTCTTTTGATAACACACCAGCAGTATACAGAACAAGATCCTTTTTGTTTAGTAAATTCTTTTTATACAGATATCTTGTTGATTTCATTATTCTTTCCCTAGCAGGCATCTCTTCAAACACAACAGGAATGACACCATAATACAGGTTCATCCTTCTTTTCACAGATTCACTTGGAGTTATAGCAATTATATTATTTATTAATCTGAATCTGGAGATAATTCTTGCAGTATATCCTGTTTTGGTCAAAGTAACTATTTTTGTAATAGGCAAAACTTTTGTAATCTCATAAATTGACATAGAAATTGCCTCAGATATTGAAATATTTGAATCAATTTTCACAAAACTTCTTACAGAAGGCTCAACTTCTTTTGCTATTCTAGTCATCTCTTTCACAGCCAGAACAGGAAAACCGCCGATAGTAGTTTCTCCTGATAACATTATGCAGTCTGTTCCATCAAGAATGGCATTTGCAACATCACTTGTTTCTGCTCTAGTAGGACTTGAATTATTTATCATAGACTGGAGCATTTGTGTAGCAGTAATAACTAGTTTTCCAACTGAGTTGCATTTTCTTATTATCTTTTTCTGAATAAGAGGGAGTTTCTCTGAATCAATCTCAACTCCTAAATCTCCTCTGGCTACCATAATACCTTCTGCTTCTTGGATTATCTCATCTATATTCTTCACACCGAGGGAATTCTCGATTTTTGCAATAATCCCAATTTTGTCTCCGACAATCTTCTTTACTTTTTTTACATCAGAAGCAGAACTGGTGTAAGAAACAGCAACATAATCCACACCCTTTTTAAGACCATACTTAAGATTATCTTTATCTTCTTTTGACAAGAGAGGAAAGTTTAGATTAGAACTTGGTATATTAACTCGGGATTTATCTGCTATCACACCATTTGATAATGATTTTAGTGAGAGAGAGGCCCCAACAGATACCACTTTTAATCTAAGAAGGCCATCATCAACCATGATAAACTGGTTTTTCTTAATTTTTGTTTTAAAATTTCTATCAAAACTAATCTTATCTGATTTGCTGAAACCAATTTTTATTATGTCTCCCTTGCTAACAACATGTTCTTGCTCAGAATTAATCCTTATCTCCGGTCCTTTTGTATCTAGTATTATAGCACCATCTCCAACTGCCCTCATATTGTTTATAATTTCTTCGTATTGTGCTCTGTTTCCATGAGAAGTATTGATTCTTATAGCATCCATTCCTGCTTCATACATCTTCTTGAGAATTTTCTTTGAAATAGAAGCAGGCCCTATAGTTGCAACAATCTTAGTTTTTTTCATTAGTCTAAAAAAGACAACAAGTGTATATAAACTTTATGCAGAACCACAAATTTTATATATTATCTCCTAGTAATAATAAAATATGTTACTTGAATGGTTTGATAATGTGACAGAACTAATTCTTCTAGTCTTAAATACAAAAACGGCAACGGTCTGCTAGGACCTCAGTGTTTATCTAAAAATTTTTATTGTCTTTTAAAATACAATATGAGATGGTGATCGAAAATGTCAAGAAAAATCAAGATTGAACTTCCAGATGGCTCAAAAAAAGAATATGAAAAAGGAATCACAGGTTATGATATTGCAAAATCTATTGGATCAAGATTAGCAGATGCTGCTTTAGCAGTAGAAGTGGATGGGAAAATAAAAGATTTACATTCAAAGATAGAAAAAAATTCTAAAGTAAAAATAATAACTTACAGAGATGATATAGGAAAAGAAATATTTAAACATAGTGCTGCACACATAATGGCAGATGCAGTTACTCGGTTATTTCCAAAAGCCAAATTAACTATTGGTCCTGCAATAGAGGATGGTTTCTATTATGATTTTGATGTTGATAAACCTTTTACAGAGAAAGATTTAGAGAAAATTGAGAAGGAAATGGACAAAATCATAAAATCAGACCATAAATTCATAAGACTTGAACCTAAAAATAAAAAAGAAGCAAGGAAGAAAGTAAAGAAAGAGCTTCCTGGAAACAAATACAAGCTAGAGATGTTTGATGATTTGGGTGATGAACAGGCTTCTTTTTATCAACATGGTAAATTTATTGATTTGTGTCGTGGTCCACATGTTCCTTCTACAGGAAAGATAAAAGCTGTTAAACTAACAAAAGTAGCAGGAGCTTATTGGAGGGGAGATGCAGATAACGAACAGCTAAACAGAATTTATGGTGTAGCTTTTCCATCTAAAAAGGAACTTAAAGACTATTTACATCTATTAAAAGAAGCAGAGAAAAGGGATCACAGAAAATTGGGGAAAGAGATGGACTTATTCTCATTTCAATTAGAAGCCCCAGGTATGCCTTTTTTTCATAATAAAGGCAGAATAATATTTGATGAACTTGTTAATTTCATGAAAGAAGAGATGCGCAAACTAAATTATGAAATCATAAAAACACCCATGATTCTAAATAAATCTCTGTGGCTTCAATCTGGTCATTGGGATCACTATAAAGAGAACATGTATTTCACTAAAATAGATAAACAGGATTTTGCTGTTAAGCCAATGAATTGTCCTGGAGGAATCTTGGTGTTTAAATCTGATTCACATTCATATAGAGATTTACCAATAAAGGCAGGGGAGTTTGGCCTTGTTCATAGACATGAATTGTCAGGAGTTTTATCTGGACTTTTTAGAGTAAGAGTCTTTACACAAGATGATGCCCATGTTTATTGTACTGAAGACCAAATCAAAGACCAAATAATTGAACTAATTGATTTGATAGATAAAATATACTCAACCTTTGGTCTAGAGTATGATGTTGAATTATCAACAAGACCGGAAAAAGCAATGGGTAGCAAAAAAATCTGGAACATTGCAGAAAAAGCACTAGAAGGAGCTCTAAAAGCTAAGAAAATGGAATATAAACTGAATCCTGGTGATGGAGCTTTCTATGGTCCTAAGATAGATTATCATGTCAAAGATGTTTTAGGAAGAAACTGGCAATGCGGCACAATTCAATTAGATTTCTCAATGCCTCAAAAATTTAACCTGGACTATAAAGGAAAAGATAATAAAGATCATAGACCCGTAATGATACATAGAGCAATTTATGGCAGTGTTGAGAGATTCTTAGGTATATTGGTAGAGCACTTTGCAGGTAAATTTCCATTATGGTTAGCTCCAGAGCAAGTTAGATTAATGACAGTTTCTGAGAAATATCTTGGTTATGCAGAAGAGATAAGAAAAAAATTCTTTGATGCTGGAATAAGAGTCCAAATAGATGAAAGAACAGAATCTGTCTCTAAGAAAGTAAGGGATGCTCAGCTTGATAGGGTTCCCTTAATGTTGACTCTTGGTGAGAAGGAAGTCAAGAAAAAAACTGTGGCAGTAAGGACATTAGATGGAGATGTTAAGTTTGGTGTTAAACCAGATGAGCTTCTCAAGAAAATGAAGAAGAACATAGAGAAGAGAGAAGTGAAATTTAAAATTTAGTAATATAATGTAACTCTTTGAGATAAATCTGTAACATTATGATAAAAAGGTCTTTGTGTTACTCCATTTTTAATCAAAGTTAGACGATAATCTCTAGTAGGTATTAGGTCTTTAAATTCAACATCAGCATAGCCAAGATAATTCTCATTATTACTCTCCTTCACATCTAGTTCTTCTCCAGGGGTGAACATATGATATCCATTTCCTAATTTCATAGCTAAAAACAACATTAATCTTCCAAATTTGTCTGGCATTATTTTCTCATTAGCAATATTAACTCTTACTTCTAAATCCTCAAATTTTAAATTATTAATATCCTCTTCAACATTTCCAACATAAGCAATCCTGCCTTGACTTAGTTCTTTTAAGTCTTTTTCCTGGAGATATTGAAGTTCAGGATTTTTCTGAAATAAAACAGCATCTATTAATCCTGCAGCATAAATCATTGCACGGTCATTTATTTCACGACCTTGTGAGAGTAGTTCAAATATTGTTCTTTCTATTGAATTCTCACTTAGATTTTTTCCTGAAGTGATTAATCCAGAATATTCCATTAATACTTCATAACAAAAAGGATCAATAACTATGTCTGGTTCTAAATCATAATCATCGAAACGTGTCATTTTTAGAAAGCAGAAAAGTTGCTTATTTATATAAACTAGGAAATTAAATATCTAATTCCTCGTCTTGTACATATTCCCAATCATTTTTTAATGCTAGATAGGCTTTTTGGAGTTCCTTTCCTAAATATGCAGCATGGTCCATTCTTGATAAAAGACCTTTTTCTATAGCAGTGTAATAAATCTCCTGAGGAGTCTTACCTTTTATAATAACATCAATAACATTATCTTTTTTGCAATAGCCTAATTCAAGAAGTCCTTTTTCTTTGTTTATTCTTATTAAGAAATATCCTTTTGGATCCTGTACCCAATCTTTGTATTTATGATACTCACCCTCTATTATTTCTGTGTTTTCATCTACTCTTGGTTTCTTTTTGAATGGATCCATGATTAACAAGTAGGTTAAAACAGTTTATATTTTTTGTGTATAATGTCATAATTCTCAACTTAGTATACCTTTTGTACATCAAGGAAAAATATATAAATATCTGTATACTTCCAAGTATATTAATTCGGGGGTTTGGTAAATGGTAATCCTATACGATAGGTTTAATCTACCTGAGGATATCTATGAGATAGTATTTGCAACTAAGCAGCAAGAGATAGTAGGGAAGCTTCTTATTAATTATATGAAACAGAACGGTGGCCAAATAGGAAAGACAGAGATGTCATTATTTGCTACAAAGTTGCA
>CAZHYZ010000040.1:0-5739 GCA_964537195.1 uncultured Methanosarcinales archaeon | reverse complement strand
CCAATTATCAACAAAGTAATTTTTTTCATCTTAATCAACACACGTAACTATACTACATTCATCCTCTGTATAAGGACATTCCGAACTTCCAAACTTACAGGCATCTGTACAACACCAATCACACCTTGGATCTGGATTTTCCCAGTCCTTAAACACACCATCTACACAGATTTTACCCTCTTCGCCCTTTACTCCTGGACAATATCCAACCAATTCATTATCAGGGCCGCAACATTCTTCTATATCTGTTGGCCGATAATAAAGTTGACCAAATTCATCTTCTTCGCATATTGCACATGTTGAAATGCCTTCAACTTCAAGGTAACCATACTCTCCTTCCTTAGTACATTCCCTTTCTAAATCATATTCTAAGACATCTGATATCTGGACATTTGCACCAACACCTTCTAAAGTAATCTTTATAGTGCAATTCGTTGTTGTCTCAACTTCTCCCTTATCTGGTTCTTCTGTCCTCAGTACTTCAAGTTCATTAATATTAATGGCTGGCTTTCCCGTAAATTTATCTATGCCAACTTCATCCCCTGATTCGGGTTCGACAACACATTCTGTTCCAGGAGAAGGATAAGTATCTATCTTAAAACTCTTTATACATGAATTTCCATTTTCCTCAAATACCACTTTGAAGATGGCCCCATCACCATCTTTATCTATTATCCTGCCTCCAAGACATTCGTAGTCATCATAACCCTTAACCTCTTTATTGCAAGAATCAATATCTCCTTGATAATATAATTCAGATAGTGATGCTATTTCTCCAGAGCATGTTCTTAGTGGTAGTGATAAACATCCTGTTCTATATGTTGTTCCATTAATCTCGTCTTGTCCATAACAACAACATTCTGTTTCAATAAATCCATCACAATATTTATCATCAGGAACATTATCTGGTCCAAACACGATCTTCTCATCTCCCAGCAACTGTAATTCTTCTTCAACCTCTCCAGACGTATAAATCTGACCTTCCTCACTTTTAATCCATACTTTGCCATCATCATATTGCTGAGAATAAAGCCCAGAGATAAATTTACTTACCTCATATTCTCCAACATCACTACAACCTCTAACAATCGCAAATTTTGTGAAATGACTAACATCTGCAGTAGCCACTCCCTTTTCAACTTTTGTGTCTAGACCTCGCCATATACCATATTCTTCATCCCACCAGGCTATACTTAAGCTGTTTTCTGGATTATTCAGAGGAACATCTAATGTTCTGTAATCTATTGAAATCTGTGCTGGTTTTGAAAATGTAACGGGAGGTAAAGCATCATATAAAAGGTTGCCAACCACCACATTGTTATCCATGCCCCCAGAATGTTTATCTAAAACTTTAATAGTCAAAGAAGTTATTGGATTTCCATCTCTATCAACAACCTCTGTCCCTTTGGGGATAATAATATTAACATTCCTGTCAGTAGACCTCAAAATAACCTCTTCATCATCAATATTGATTATACTTACACTGCTTTCTCTATCGAAACTTACTCTATAATCTTCAAAAGAAAAACTATCTTCCTTATATGAAACTGTAATTGGATATTCAATGTTAACTGATATTGTTTTTGAGAAGACCTTTGTTTCAGTATTAATTTTATATGTGGAAACACTGAATCCTTTTTTTCTCAGATCAGAAAGAAAATCAGACATACAATAAACAACTTTTTCAGAGATGTAAGTCCTATATTCATAATTATCTTTAAGACCATATTCCTCGTTGGCATATATGACTGCATTCCTAGCACATTGGTCAAAATACTGTTGAAAAGATTCTTTCTCCAAAGAAAAACTAGCACTTTCTCCAGATTCTTCCTCTAATTCTGCACTTTGTCTATTTGAAACAGCAAAGAGAAAAAAGCCCACTATAATCAAGAGAATAATTCCAACAATCACAATTATCGTAACTTGAGATTTCTTCATTCTATCTAGATAATAAGGTTATATTATATAAATTTTTCAATTTATGCTCTCATAAGGCATGTTTGTGATTTTTATGTCTTTAAATACATGGAGCTTCTTTTTCTCCAAGAACAACTCTAACTCTTCCTTGTCTGTTCTATTCATACAGAGTGCTAATATAGAATCACCGCCACCTGCCCCTACCAAACCAGCTGTGAATGCACCGTGTTTCATCATTTCTCTAATCAACTTTGTATGTTTTTCTGTTTCAATATCTGCTCCAGACAAATTGCCTAATTGTTTTCTCATTGACCAAGATTTTTCCATAAAATACTTCATACGCTTAGGCCATTTTTCCTCAAACGCTTGTTTTAAAGCCAGATTGACTTGGTTGTAGTTATGTATGAATTCATTATATTCAAGTGGATTCTTGTATTTATACTCCTCAATTTTTTTTATGAACCTAGAAGTTGAAGCTGATTTCCCACTAAATACTAAAACTGGTAAAAAATTAGACGGCCATTCAAATTTTTCTCTCAACCTACTTGTCTCAGAATTAATATAATCCATCAATTTCCTATGTTTCATTTCTTCAGACATAAAGAAATGGCTACCATAACATGATGCAGAAACATCAAAACCACTACCTTTAAATTCTTGTGTTTTCATGTGAGCAAAAAGACTGATTTTATAAACCAAGTCTACATCAACAATCTCATGCAGATTCAATAGTGCCGCAACTGTTGATACTGTGGCTGTAGCAGAACTACCAAATCCAGATTTTAGTTTTTTACCCAAGTAAAGTTCAGGATCATTATAGCTTAAGATACGGACATCTCTTATCTTTATGTTCTTTTCATTAAGATACATATAGGTACATTCAACAGCATTTTTAATAAATCCCAGGGCAGGATGTTGTTCTGATAATTTCACTTTATTTCCTTCAACAACACCATATACATTAATGTTAAATGTAGACAAATCAAGTATTAATCTAGCTTCCTTAGTCTCTTCAACTTTTGTTGTTGTTCCTTTATCTATATTGACAACTAATCCAATGTTTCCGGGTTCAAGTATAGAATATGCACCAAACACCAAGATTTTTCCATATGCTTTTGCTGTTGATTCCATTTTAAAACAAATGCTCCTCTGTATATTTTACTCCGGCTCCAGGGCGTGCAATCAATAATTTAGAACTTATTTTATTTAACTCTTTCTTTATTTCTTTAACATGTTTTTCTAATGTGATAATATGTGGGTTTGGTCCTGCATCAAAAGAATATCCACAAATAATTTTTTTCTTATTTATTTCTTTAATCAATTTTTTTACTTCTCCAGATTTCTCGTTCAGATAATTAATGCCTGCTTCTTCTATACATTTGTGCATGTCATCTGAGTCTTTCATGATTATTTCTGCTAATCTCTCAAAGTTTTTTTTCTTAATTGCGTTCTTAACTTCGTGAATTCTTTTCGGAAGATGCTTTTGTCTTGTCTTGTAATGTTTACTCTTTTTAACAGTTAAATTCATACCTTTCCTAGAGCTGATTTTCTTTTCTTCTTCACTTAATATGACGATAAGGTCTCTAATTTCTGCCCAATGCCCTTCTGGAAATAATTGCTCTGCGGTTTCTCCCTGCCATTCTACAAACCCACCAAATATAGATCTGGTAGCACTGCCAGAGCCCTGTCTTGCCAAAGAAGATAAGTTTCTATCAGACATTTCTAAATCTAGGGCTTTGTTCAGAGAAGCAGCCAATGCTGCAAATCCTGAAGCACTACTTGCTATTCCTGCTCCTGTAGGAAAATTGTTAAAAGAAACAATTTTCGCGTTTGTGTTATCTTTTCTTACAAGATTAATGAAGTTTATCACTCTCTCTAATTTTCTCCCCGTTTGTATTTGATTATTTAGAATAAATACATCATGAAGAAATCTCTCAGAAAATTCCACTGTTGTTTTTGTCGATATTCCATCAAGAGTCATAGAAATACTTTGATTCATGGGTATATTCTGCTCAACATCCTTTTTGCCCCAGTATTTAATGAACGCAATATTAGAATTAGCAATAACAGTAGCTTTCATAAATAAAAAGAAGTTTTTACATTATAAGAATTTTACTTAAGGACCTTCAGGACCTTTTTCTTTAGTGCTGTGTTGCGTCTCTTTAATCTTGTAATAGCACTCTTTAATGCATCTAGTGGTTTTTCCTTACCGTCTGTTTCTATGATAAATTTTGAAATCTTAACCAAGGGATGACTTATGTTGTAAGCTGCTACTTTAACGGCTTTATCATTCCACAATTCATCTCTTAGAGCATTACTAAGTGTGTGGCCTAATCCTTTAAGTTCAAAGACTGCTCTGTCCTTTTTTTCCTCAAGAATCTTTATTTCCATTTTATAACCTGGAAATGTGTGTGATTTAAAAAGTTTGTGCATGCTTCTTCTTACGTTGACTTAAGAAAAGTGCTAGACGCAGTCCTATGACAAGAATTGCAAAGAAGAATATCAACATATTCAATGGAGGCAGAGTATTCATGTCTCTAAACCAAGACAACCAAGAATTATATTTTTTCAGACCAAAATGCATCATTCCAAGAACATAAGCAACATATCCTGTTCTTAACAATCTCCTCCAGATTTTTCCTTCAATTTTTTCAGAGAAGCGTTTGTTTGAAATAATGGCCATCATAAGTAATATCAACAAAGAAAAAAGTGCATAAATAAAGGGGAAAAGATTCCTTTCATTCAAATAATAAGCAGGAAAAGGGAAAATCTTTGGAAGAAAAAACAAAGATATCAAACCATGAGTTAATATGTAATAAAAACCTATAACTCCTATATATTTTCTATATCTAAAATATTTGTTGAAGTGAAAAAAATATCCTATTCCTGATAATGCAAAAGACAAACCAATGAGTACCATGGCCGTGTTTGCAGATAATTTGTTAGCTATAGAAAGACTAAATCGACCAAAAAACATAACCATGTAAATACCTAATAAGACATAAATAACAACACCAAATATAAAAGAATTCCTCCAAAAAAGTATTTTGTTTTCTTTTTTTTCCATTATACCCCCTTAGCAGGATACTTTTTTAAATTTATTGATAATATTTAAATATAAGGAGGGCCCCCTAAAAATATGAGAAAAAGACTATTACTCCTAGTTCTTTAATTCAGTGGCTTTCTCAAAAATTTTAAAAACCTCAATAATTTAAAATAATAGAAAAATGAAATGGAAACAAATACAAAAGAAATGGCAAGAAAGATGGGAGAAATCTAAAATATTCCATGCCTCTGTAAATAAAAAGAAAAAATTCTTTGGTACTTTTCCTTATCCCTATGTTAACTCATACTTACATTTAGGACATTTTTATTCTTCAATGAGATTAGAGGCATTATCTCGTTATAAAAGAATGAAAGGCTTCAATGTATTGTATCCTCAAGCATGGCACTGTACCGGAAGTCCTATAGTGAGTGCTGCAAAAAGAATTGAAGACGGTGAACCAAAACAGATTAACATATTGAAAATGCAAGGTTTTTCAGATAAAGAAATTAAAGAATTCTCTGATCCAAAAAAATGGATTAATTATTTCCCAAAAGAAGCCAAAAAAGACTTTACTAATATGGGTTATTCTATTGACTGGAGACGTGAATTCATAACAACTGAATTAAATCCTTATTATGATAAATTCATCAAATGGCAGTTCCGGAAATTACGTTCAAAAAAATATGTGACAAAAGGCAAATTTCCTGTTGTCTGGGACCCCATAGATAATACTCCTGTAGGAGACCATGACCGAATAGAGGGAGAGGGAGAAGTTC
>CAZHYZ010000039.1:0-6138 GCA_964537195.1 uncultured Methanosarcinales archaeon | reverse complement strand
TCGAGTAAATTCAAAAGGAAAATTTAATGTTCCTATGGGTTCATACAAAAATCCTGATATTGTACAGGAAGAAAGATTAAAAAAAGTTTCAAAATTATTACAAAATGTCACTGTAAAAGTGATGTCTTTTGAGAACATTTTAAACTTAGCTAAAAAGGATGATTTTATTTATTTTGATCCGCCTTATTATCCATTAAAAAATAAAAAAAGCTTTACTACATACACTAAAGATTCATTCATGGAAAAAGAACAAGAGTTACTTGCAGAAGTTTTTACTAAATTAGATAAAAAAGGTTGTTTTGTTATGTTAAGTAATAGCGATACAAAATTTATCAAAGAATTATATCCTAATTATAAAATAAACATTGTAAAAGCAACCCGAATGATAAACTGCAATGGAGATAGTCGAGGAAAAATAAATGAGGTAGTAGTTACAAACTACTGAGGTGTCATAATGAAATATTTACAAACTTATAAAAATTTAAACTTGAAAAATGATGAAAAGGAAGTATTTGACTATTTGGTTAAAACATTAACAGATTCCATATTTACATGGGATTATTTTGTAGACTTTGAAAAAGTAAAGAAAAATATCCATCTTATAGAAAAAGAACTTAATCTTTTAAATGTATTAATTGGAAAAACAAATATCGACAAAGAATTTATTAATCTTGTATCTGAGTATCCTAATGTTAGAAAAGTTCTACCAATACTAATTGCAATCAGAAATAATAAACTTAAAGACCTAAAAATAATTGATGATTTTGAAAAATTAAATTCTGAAAGTAAAATTGAATTATTCAACCCTAATATTGAACTTACCACAGAATTGAAAGAAGATCTGATTTTTTTCTTTAAAGAATCAGGATTGAAAGATATTTTCGAATCTAAAGATGTAAAAAACATTGTAGACTATTGCTTTGGCGTAGAGGTGGGTATGGATACAAACGCAAGAAAAAACAGAACTGGTCAAGCAATGGAAAGCATTGTTGAAAAAATTATTCAAAAATTTGCAGAAAAAAACAATTTAGACTTTATTTCACAAGCAACACAGAAGAAAATTAAAGAAACATGGAATTTTGATATTCAAATAGACAAAACAAATAGAATATTTGATTTTGCAGTATTTGAAAAATCAAAAAATAAGATTTTCATAATTGAAACCAATTATTATGGCGGTGGTGGTTCAAAGCTTAAATCTACTGCTGGAGAATATCAATACCTGTGTGATTTCTTAAAAAAACAAAATATTGACTTAATTTGGGTCACAGATGGATTAGGATGGAAAACAACCACAAAATCTCTTTTCGAGACATTTTTACATAATGAATATTTAGTAAATATCGAATTAGTAAAGAAAGGAGTTTTAAAAGATATTATTCTTTAGTTTATCTTCCAAATATGTGAGTGAACATTGCAATTACAAAAGCAATAGATCCTATTATAACAATTAGCCATGCTAAGAATCCAATAAAACCGAAACTAAGTTTAGCAAAATGTTGAATAACCACAGTTCCTAATGCTGCAAGATAAATAACAGCTAAGGTAGGAAGTGTGAATGTGTTGCTTATATCTCCAGCCATAAAATAAGGTAATTAAAAGATGTTTATATATATTTTGAGATTCACTTTCTTTTGACAACATTACCTCAGAATGACTTTTCCGCTGTCATCTGAAGTTTCCGCTCGCTTTTTTCTGAGAAATTCAGAAAATTTATCTGCTTATGACGAATTTGAGGAAAGCGTCATTACGACGCCAAATCGCTTTTTGGTTAAAAAGGTGAAAATATCCGTTTTAACGACGTAGTAATACATAATAGCTAGTATAAATCTTACTATTATTTACTACTAATTAATAACGACCAATAAAACAGAAATTATTAACAATTGTTAAGAAAATTTTATATATTATGGATGTTTTGTTAGAATGCTATAATGAGGAGAAGAAGGAAAAGAAGATACAGACAAGGAAAAAAGGAAAAAAAGATACAAAATAAACATATTCTTTTAGGTATTGTTTCTGCACTGACTTTGCTTTATCTATTAATAAAATTCAGATCATTCACAGTATTCTTTATAGTTGCTGTATTGGCCGGTATATTAAATTATTTTATCCATCTTATGGATATTCACATCCATATAGGACATATCTTTTTCTTATCAATTGTATTCAGTTATGCTCTTGATTTTAAATATGGTGTTGCTATGATTGCTCTAGCCCATATTATACCGGAGTTATTAACAGGACATGCAGACTCGGAGATGATTGTCTCAGCTGTACTATATGGGTTATTGAGTTACATCTCCACATTGTTTAGTTCTACAGACATTGTGGTTTTAGGAGTAATTTTAACTATAGTGTATGGGTTCCTAAGCTTCATAATACAAAAAGCCACAGGCACATCCATGGTTGAACTATTAACAGAAACTGGAACAGAAGTTGTGATGAATCTTGTTTATTTTATTGGTTTTGCTAAGTTATTGCTTGTCTTGATTTAAAATTTCTTTTTATTAGAAATCCTGCAACCGTAATTAAGAATGCTTTGATAAAAGTGTTTAATAGTAATTTAAGACCAATATCAAAGAAAAAAGCATTTGGAAATAATGCTTTCATATTACTAACTTGAGGATTAAATGCATAATTGCCTGTAAAAAATATGTGGTGAAATTTAAGGAATAAAAAATCAAATCCAATGATAAAATAAAGTAGTCCAATAATAATAAAAAAACCAATTGTTGCAACTCCTCCATAAAACAGAGAATCTGAAAAAAAACTTACTAGTTCTTTTCTTTTTACAATGTAATAAGCTATTAAAATTGCCCAGAAAACAGCAATGCTTGTGTAATAAATAGATCCAGCCTTAATTATCAAACTTTTGACATCTTGCAAATGAGATGCTTCTCTTTGGTTAAAAAAATTCATATCCAGGTTGTTCTCTGATTTGAAGAACCCAAATAAATTGTTTGTGGCATTTCTTGCTTCTTCCTTTGTAAAGATGTCATAGATATTGTATTGCTCATATTTTTTCTCGTAATAATTTAAGTTATACATTATAGAAAATAGGGAAGAAAAAGTCAATATGAAAAAAATACACACACTAATAAAAGAAAGTGCTAATTTACGCATAGTAATATTTACCTTTGTTTTTTTGTTGTCTATCTTTAACAGAGCCTTCTTTGTTTATTCTGGGGCGACCAGAAACTTCATCTCTCCTTAATGTAATTTCTAAATCTTTTAATAAGGAGTTCATGCCTTTCTCCATTGAATAAGGGCCTTCTGCTTTTCCTTTAATAGCTGGCTTTCCTGAAAAAACAAGTAATTCATCTGATAAATAATCTAAAAATAACAAGTCATGGTCTATAATTAAAGCAGAGATGTGTCTTTTTTCAACAATATTTGAGATTACTTTAGAAACTTTTAGTCTTTGTTCTACATCCAGATAAGCTGAGGGCTCATCTAATAACAATAACTCTGCTTCTTGTGATAAACAAAGAGCAATTGCAACTTTTTGTAGTTCTCCCCCAGAAAGCTCACTAACTTTCTTCAACAATAGTGGCTTTATCTGTAAAGGCCTTATAATATCTGTCTCATGTTCTTGCACAGCTTTTTGTAAGACATTCATTACTAAGGCATCAGAATCTGAGTCAATGTATTGAGGCTTGTAAGCAACTTTTACTTTCAAATCAAGTTTATTTTTGTCTGGCTCTAATTCTCCAGCAAGTATTTTTGCAAAGGTTGTCTTTCCAATTCCATTCTCTCCAAGAATACCTACTTTTGTGTTTAGCATTACTTCTCCTTCTGCTGCTCTTAATGTAAAATTACCTAAATTCTTTTCAAAAGAATTCCATTTTGTTAATGAGTGAGTTTCAGTTGCTTTTACTGGTGCTTTAATTTCAAATTTAATCTTATGATCTCTGAAACGTACATTTTCTTCTTTTAGATAACCCTCTAAGAATGTATTTATTCCATTTTTAGTTGGTCTTAATTGAGAAACAACACCAAAAACTCCTTTTTTACCATACATTATATGGATTAAATCTGTCATGTAATCTAATGCTATTAAATCGTGTTCTATAACAAGAACTGCTGTGTTTTCATCTGCTAGTTCTCTAATATATTTAGAAATCTTAAGACGTTGTTTTATATCTAAGTAAGAAGTTATCTCGTCAAATATGTATAGATTAGCATCTTTAAGGAAAGTAGCAGCAACAGCCAATCTCTGTAATTCGCCACCAGATATGTTTTGGATTTTTCTATCTAATATTTGAGTTAATTCAAATTTTTCAGCCATTTCTTTTAAATTATTTTTCTCATCAACCTTTTTCAACAAATCTTTAACAGTGCCTTTGTATTGTTTTGGAATCATATCAACATGCTGTGGTTTGTAAGCAACTTTAATTTCGCCTTTTTTTACTTTATCAAAATACAATTGTGCTTCTGTCCCCTTGAAATATTCAATTAAGTCATCTACTTCTGCTGTTTTTTCAAAATTTTCTAGGTTTGGTTTGAGAACATTAGCTAAAATCTTGATAGCTGTACTTTTTCCTATTCCATTTACTCCAATTATACCTACGACTTTTCCAAACACAGGGATTGGCAGATTATATAGAGCAAACTGGTTTTGACCATATCTGTGAATAGGTTGATTATCTAGTTCTTCTGGCAAGTTAATTATATTAATAGCTTCAGGGGCTGCATTTACACATATACCACAGCCAATGCATAGAGATTCATCTATTAAAAGCTTCTTTCCCTCTAAATATATACATTCGTCTCCTTTCCTGTTGATAGGACATAATCTCTGGATATGTTTTTTCTTCTCCATATCTTTAAGTTTGTCATTATCAACAACAGCTATTCTCTTTGCCATGGTCTTTAGAAGTCTTGAGATTTATTTAAATTGTTTGGTCTCAACATTATCTTTATATATCCAACTTACTTTTTTCTCTCTATGAAAGGCTTCATCGTATATCCCACTTACAGAATCATTGATGATAAGGCTTTTGTATATCTTTTTGGCAGATTGGAAAATGGAGAATCTTTCTTAACAATAAATGAATTCAGACCTTATTTCTATATTAGAACCAAAGATAAAAAAAATCTAAAAAAACTGAAGACAGAAATCAAGTATGATATTGAAGATACCAATATGAAAAACTTCCTGGAAGAACCTGTTTCTAAAATAACCTTAGATGTACCTAGAAACGTCCCTGGATTAAGAGATGAAATGCATGATAAAGAAATCCCAACCTATGAAGCAGACATACGTTTTGTCTACAGATTTATTATGGATAACAACATAAAAGGCTCGTTAGAAATTAAAGGGGATTATAAAAAAGGAAATTTTGTCAATAGAATCTATGAAAATCCCGAATTAAAAGGTACTGATTATAAACCAAAACTGAAAGTTCTTTCTATAGATATTGAAAGCTCAATGAATTTTAAAGAACTGTATTCTATTTCTCTTTATGCAGAAGATTATTCTAATGTTTTAATGATTTATGATAAAAAAGTAAGAGGGGCAGAGACATTCAAAAAAGAAGAAGAATTGTTGAAAAGATTTGCCCAAGTAATATTAGAATATGATCCAGACATTATCACTGGTTGGAATTTGATTGATTTTGATTTTAAGATTCTAAAAGAAAAATTTGGCGAACATAAAATTCCTTTTATATTAGGCAGAGCAGAATGGCCCGGTTCAATAAGGATATATGATTCTTTCTGGCGTGACAGTAAAGCAAACATAGCTGGAAGGATGGTATTAGATGGTATGTCTTTGCTGAGAGCATCTTTCATATCATTAAGTGATTTTAAATTACAAACAGCAGCAGAGGAAATTTTAGGAGATAGTAAATTAGATATTTTTGATGAAGTAAACAAAGGAGAAGAGATAGAAAGAATCTATAAAGAAGAACCAGAAAAATTAGCTAAATATAATCTAAAAGATTCTAAATTAGTTATAGATGTTCTTAAGAAAAAAGGTATAATTGATTTAACTATACAGAGGTCTTTGTTAACAGGTATGCAACTTGATAGAGTTAGTTCTTCTATTGCTTCTCTAGACAATTTATATTTAAGAGAAACAAAAAAAAGAGGCATTGTCTGTAAAACATCTGAATACGAAAAGAGAAGTTCCCG
>CAZHYZ010000038.1:0-6372 GCA_964537195.1 uncultured Methanosarcinales archaeon | reverse complement strand
GACACTGGACAGTCTGTTGTGAGGTATTTAAACAAAAAACACAATCTTAACTTTGGTGAGATTAATGATTCAAACAAAAATTATGGTAGCTTTATCCACCTTCTTGGTGGGTGGTTTTTACACGAGAAAAGAGTTAAAGGCTTTATGGAACTGCATACAGGAAAGAGACTATGTAAGCTGGAAGGATCTCAATAAAAAAGTTGCAAGGAGAGAGATGTCTATTTAATCCACAACCACAGTGTCAAGTTTAGGTAAATTACAGAAATCTGAAGCATAGTTATATGCTCCTGCGTTTAAGAAAACAATTTTTTGTCCAACCTCTGCTTGCTTCAGATAAGCTCTGTAGCGAAAAATGTCCATCGAATCGGGCGTACATCCTTTGATTGTGTACGCCTGGCCTTCTTTCTCACTAACTTCATCCTCAACAAGAAGCCTTATGTTTGCCACAAACGTATCCATGGCAGAATTGTAGACAGAACAATCGATGATAATGTTATTTTCATAAATGCTTTTGATATTTGCTTCTAATCTTACTGGGGACGCTGCTATGAATCTTCCTGGCTCAATGATCATTTTAATATTCTTTTCTGAGAGCCATTCTTTTAATTCTAGTATCTTTTTGAATATATTCTCAATTACAGATTTTCTAAAGTTCTTATATTCTGCAGGCAACCCTCCCCCGATGTTGATATAATCAATTCTTTCTAGATTTTCCTTGGTTATTGAATTGATCAATTCTTTCTTTAATGACCACTCACTGACATTCTGTGTTTTTCTATGGAAATGTATGCCAAGTTTAGATATGTTCTTGTTTTTTCTTAATTGAGGCATAATTTCATTAATCTTTTTTGAATATAGACCATAAACAAAATGCTTTCCCGTGTGAATTGTATGTTCTTTTAATTTCATACGCAACAATAATTCAATTTTTTTTCCTTTTTTTATTATGTATTCAAGCAAGACATTCAAATCTTCAGAATTATCAACAACAAATCTGTTAACACCAAGATTAGAAATTATTTTTAATTCCTCTTGATCCCATGCTTGACCAAAATACCATACACGTCGAGAAGAATTTAATTCTTTTAAGCTTTCTATGCTGTGAATACTAAACATACACTTTGTTTCTTCTTTTAGTATTTTTCCCACATCAGAATTTGTTTTATAACTATATGAAACAATGTCTGCAAATTTTTTTGCCCGAGTATGTTGTTGTATTACTTTTGATTTTGACAAACTAAAATGAGCTTTACTTAACATCTAAAAGTCCCTCTTTTTTTAATGTGTCTAAAACAGCGATCATTATTAAAGGGAATGTGAATGTGACATCACCTATAACTGTAGAGATATCAGAATCATCTTTTACTTTTCCCCAGGACTTTGCTTCTTCAGTTGTTGCTCCTGACATGCTTCCAGAGCTGCTGTGGGCAGTTGTCAAATATACAGCGTAATCTAGACCCCCATTTAGTAGAGAGGCAAGGATAGCATGGTGTTTGCTTATTCCACCACCTAACGAAATAAGACCTTTCTTTTCGTCGTGGCTACTGGAAAAGAGAATGTTTGAAAAGTCTTTAACTACATCTATTACAAAATCTGGATGTTTCTGTTGCAACATAAAAAGATGGAATCCAAACGACCCATCAGTTATACCTGGGCAGAATATTGGTATGTTCTTTCTTGAGGCTTGATGCAATATTGAATTCTTATCTTCAATAATCAAACCAATTTCTCGTAATAACTCAGAATTGGCCCATCTCTTTTTTTTCTCATATATGTTGTTTAGTATTTCACTTATTTTGTCTTCAAATTCTAAATAAGATTCATTTCTAATAAATAAATTACCGACCCTGTTCACGCCTTTTTCATACAATTCAAGGTCATCTGGTTTAAATTTTCCAATAATGAATTGTTCTCCCAAAGCTTTCATTATGTCCTCTTCAATACCTCCAACAGTGGTAACTATTATATCAACCATTCCAAGTTCTATTAACTGGGCAAAAAAACCTCTGAGCCCAGAAGTAACCATATTAGAGGTATATGTAAAAAATATTTTAGAACCAGATCGTTTCATTTTTAGTATAACTTCAACAGCTTTCTGCATCTCTACACTCTGAAAACCTACATTACCTAGTTGAGAAACTAATTCATTGACAGACATTCCCGGCTTCCATCTTAAATCTTTAACTTTTTTCATAATAAACACCAAGTTAATTAAATTAAATGAATCTAGAATAAAATTATGCACCTTTTTTACGCACTGTGCTTTTCATGAACATAAGAAACATGACCAAATTTAAAAAATCATCTGATTTAAGTAAGGTTATTCCTCCTCTTTAGGTTTTTTCAGATAATCATCAAAATTTTCTTCAAATTTTCTTCTTTTTAATTGCCTTCCCATTCTTTCAAGCCAAGTATATACAGTAGAATGAGGACTACCTTTTAGTAACATCTCAATGGCTCTTCTTGCCAAAGGAACATTCTCTGTTCTACCAATTATAGAAACTGTCTTTCCAAACACAGATATAAATGTATCTGTGTGTTCTTCAATTAATCTTCTTGTTTTTCCCTCTCTTCCTATAACTCTGCCCTTCATTCTTCTAAATTGTTCGGGGTTCTCAAAGTCTGGCAAATTAACCATTTCAAAAGCATAATCTTGTTTTAATAATAATAGTGCAACATCGGGATTAAAGCCACGACCAACAGCTTTTATTATGTCTCTTGTAGCATATAATAATAGTGCATCCTCTCCCTTTACAGAAATATCACCTTCTTTTGAATCAATATTAATTTCTGTTTTTGTATGTTGCTCTATTCTTCTCTTTATTTTTCCATCTTTTCCTATAAGGATAGCAATCCTCTTTTTAGGTATCTTGATTTGATATGCAAATTCTGCCATGCTTTTTTGAAAATATACTTTGTTTTTAAAAGTTCTCTTACAAACCGAAACATTTTTTTATCAACAAATTTTTCTTGTTTTCTTAGTGAGGAAGATATGTATATTAACATTGCTTGTTTAAGGGAAAAAAAAGGAGCAATTATTCAAGCCCTATTTGTATTCTTTCTTTTTGTCTCTTTGTCGAGTGTTCAAGCTGCAGATCAGGAATATATTAATAGAGCAAAGCAGCTTAAAGGAGATGTAAATCTATTCTATGGTCAGACCTGTCCACATTGTCATAAAGAGATATTGTTTTTAGATGAGATTAGATCAGATTATCCAAACGTTACTTTTAATTATTTTGAAGCCTCATCTATTGAAAATTATAAACTATTTGATGCGTTTGCCGAACTATATAACTCTTCTTCAAGCGGTGTTCCAAGGACATTTATTGGAGAAAAAGCATTTATTGGATTTGATCCGGGTAATGGCGAGTTGGTTTATAGTCCTTCTTATAAAGCATATATGGGATTCAAAAACCAGATTCAAGAGGCTATAGGTGATTTGTCCCAAGCAAACAATAATGGGCCCGGGTCAACAGATCCAGGAGATGAAGAAGGAAAGAGTTTTCTAGTTTTCATTCTGATCTTATTATATTTGCCAACATACGTCATATTTAGAAAAAAGATTAACAAAAATGAACAAAACAAAAGATATTGGATATCTGGACTATCTGCAACAATCATACTTGCTTTTTTCATATTTGTCCTGACAGTCCCGGAATCACTTATTTCAGGTTATGCCCAGAATTTACCATTCCCCTTTTTTGTTTTTGTAATATCCTTAGCAGATGGATTTAATCCTTGTGCCTTTACTGTTTTGTTTATTCTACTTTCTTTACTCACTTACACAAAAAGCAAGAGAGACATGAAATTAGTGGGAACAATCTTTATTTTAACATCCGCAATAATGTATTTTCTGTTCATTATGTTAATGATATTTGCAGGAGCTTTTTTTATTGAAAGGTGGGGCGAATTAATTTTGAAAATACTAGGGATTTTCATACTAATTGCAGGAGTTGTTAATCTAAAAGATTATTTGTGGTTTGGCAAAGGTGTTTCATTAACGTTAGATGAAAAAGAAAAAAGTAAAATAGTGAAAAAAGCAAGAAACATAGTAAAGACACTTAATGATGCAGATAATAGAAGGAACTTGTTAAGGGCAATTGGTGCAACCATTTTTTTGGCAATTGGTGTTAATATTGTCGAACTAGGATGTACAGCAATTCTTCCCACAGTATATATGAGTTCCTTAATCGGTAGATATGGTACAAATTTAACTAATATGCATGTTTTGTGGACAAGTTTATATGCGTTTGTTTATGTAATACCTCTTTTTGCCATATTAACAAATTTTATTTATGCTTTCAAATCAAACAGAATAACAGAATCACAAGGGAGAGTACTTAAATTGGTAGCAGGAGTGTTTATGGTTCTTTGCGGTACGATTATGATCTTGAAACCAAGTTTACTTATGTTCGGGTGATAATATGGAAAAATATGATGATTGCATAATTGAAAAGAAAGACAAAATAGCAACAATAAAATTTAATCCAGACAATCTTGAGGCATTAGGAGATATAGTTTTTTTGGATTTCTCTGTCAAAGAAAAAGACACAGTAAAAAAAGGAGACAGGCTTTTAGTACTTGAATCAATGAAAGGAACATCTGAATTAAAGTGTAGACTTGATGGAAAAATAAAAGAAGTTAATCTTAAGCTCCATGAAGATCCCGAGGAATTAAACAAAAACCCAGACACCTGGCTTCTAAAAATTAAAGTTTAGCTTTTAAGGAAAGATTTAAAACAATTCTACTTTTGCTTAGGTGAAAGGTGGTAAAATGACAGAAAAAACCAAACCAAGTCAAGATATTATTCTCACTAAAAAAGCAGCTGAGAAGATATTGGAGTTGGCAAAAAAGGATAATAAGGAGGAACAGGGTTTAAAGTTGTTTGTCTTTCCAGGAGGATGCGCAGGCGTACAGTATGGGATGGACTTTATTGAAAAACCAGAAGAAAAAGACATTACAATTAAACAACACGGTGTTACACTTTATGTTGAGAAAAAAAATATGGAAATATTGAAAGGAGTAAAAATTGATTTTATTGACACATCAGGTGCAACAGGGTTTAAGATAGATAACCCTAATATTAAACATGGTTGTGGTTGTGGTAGGGATTCTTGTTGATAAAATTTATATAATTGTTCTGCCTATATATTAAGGGGGGTTATTATGGCAAATAATGAGAAAGAAATAGGTAAAGTTACACATTACTATAGTCACATTGGTGTAGCTGTTGTTAAGTTGAGTGATTCTCTGAACAAGGGAGATAAGATTAAGATAAAAGGCCACACAACAAATTTCGATCAAGTTGTGAATTCTATGCAAAAAGACCATGATGAAATTGAAAAAGCAGAAAAAGGAGATGAGATTGGCCTAAAAGTTAATGAAAGAGTAAGAGAACACGACACAATATATAAAATAGATTAAATATACTAAAAAGTATATTGGGAGCGAAAAGTATATATAATTCTTGTATTTTATATAGTGTATGAAGTTTAGAAAGCTATTTCCAATTATTTTCATCTTTATTCTTCTTGGATTGTTCTCACTCGGATATATTTATTTCTTTAACGTAGTTCCAGAATATGAGGAAAAGCCAATAGTTGAGAAACCAGCATCAACTACAGAGATTAAGCTAGACCATATTATTTATCTATTGAATTTGATTGGTACAAACAAATTGCATTGTAATCCATTTTCCGGAGAACCTGCAGAATTTATATTTATTATTTCAGATTCAGAAAAAGAATTCAATTTTAGAGTTGAGAAAGGTGAAATATATCTTGTGGAGGAAGCTGATCCAGACATGAGGATAATAGCAGATGAGCCAATTTTAGTTGAAATAATTAATGCAGAAACTCCAACGGATGAGCTGTTGGAAAGAATTGACAAAGGAGAGCTTTATTTTGAAGTAATAGCACACGAAACAGAATTAGCTTTTAAGGGGTATAAATCTATATATGACTCTCTTCAAAAAGGGAACAAGCTAACTGGGAAGGTGGTAGAATTCAACGAACTTAAAGCAGAAACAGTAACCAACGGAATAGGATTGAGTACACTCCTCTTTGTAGTGGTGTTGTTAGGAATGATATTAAATGTAGAGATTTAAGCTTCTTTTATCAAATTATATTTCTTTAGAATTTTTTTAATCTCTTTGTAGTCATCAGAACTCTTAAACTCCTTTATGTTCTTCTTTGACAGCTTAGAAAGCCACTTGTTCTGTAGTTTTAAGACTTGTTTGATGTCTTCATCAACTAATTTTTCAAGTTTTTCTTCAACAATTTCTTCTACTTCTTTTGATTCAACAGTTAACCAGTCTCTTAAAGCATCTAAAATTCCTTTTTTCTTAATTATCTTTTTTTCTTCAACAATTTC
>CAZHYZ010000037.1:0-6517 GCA_964537195.1 uncultured Methanosarcinales archaeon | reverse complement strand
AAAGCAGAAGATGCAAAGGATCTTGCTTCAAAAATCAATTCTCTCCTTTCAAATAAAAAATTAATGAAAGAGATGTCAAAAAATAATTTGGAATTATCTAAGAAGTTTAGCTGGGAGAGTCAAGTTAAAGAATCATCTTTCTTAGACGTGTTGAAAACCTATGATTTATTAGGTAAGAAGAAGATACCTAAAGGTAAAGTTTCTATTATTATTAAGGCTCTTAATGAGGAGAAGTATATTTCTAAGTCAATTGAATCTGCTTTAGAGGCTCTAAAAGGTTTGGATGGAGAGGTTATTTTAGTAGATTCTAAAAGCACAGATAAAACAGTTGAGATAGCTAAACAATATCCTATTAAAATATTACAATTGAAAAATGAGAAAGAAAGATGTTGTGGTATCGGACCCCAGACAGGTTATTTATTTAGTACAGGGGAGTTTGTTTATATTTTAGATGGAGATATGAAACTGGATAAAGATTTCATAAAGAAAGCTTTGCCTTATTTTAATAATCCAAAAATAGCTGGTGTTGCTGGGAATATTAAGGAAAAAACAAAACATAATCTTGCTTTCCAAGTAAGGAGAAAACATCATATTGTCAATTCTACTAGAGAAGTTGGTAAACTTGGTATGGGTGGTTTATATAGAAAAAAAGCCCTTGAAGATGTTGGTTATTTCTCAAATCCTTATTTTTATGCATATGAAGAATATGATTTGGGTGCAAAATTATGTAAGAAAGACTATAAGATGCTTAGGATTCCTCATAAAATGATTAATCATTATGGAGATGAGACAACTTCACTTAAAACTTTAATTAGCAGGTGGAAGAGTAGGTATTTGTTTGGTTCAGGACAATATCTTAGAAGATCTATCTCTGGAGGACACTTTTTTAGGGCATTATATGAGCTTAAGATATACTTTTTTACATTACTTTGGGGATTAATTGGAATTGCTTCTCTTATTTCATTAATATGGACTGAGAAGTTTCTTTTTATATATACACTTATTTCTCTAATATTGTTAATTGGTCTCTTTATGGTAAAATCATCTAGGGAGAGAGCCATATTCAGTTTAATAAGCTGGAGTTTTCAAGCTCTAGGAATGTTTGTTGGTTTTTTTATGAGTGCAAAAGATCCTAAGGAATATAAACCAAATGTAGAGAAGATAAAATGGACAAAATAAAAGCAAAAAGATTAGCAATCGTAATTCTTTTAATAGTTGTAGCTGTAATCATGAGACTTAAGTTTAAATATCCTCATCATCCAGATCATTTTACATGGGGAGAATATACTAATGCTATAATTGAATATGGTTATGCGCCTTGGGTCTTGCATCCTGTTTCATTATTTGGTTATTATCCTTTGTCTATACCTTCTGGTTTTGAGTTTTTCTTTTCCTATTTATCTGTTATAACAGGATTAGAATTACCTACTTTGTTTTTTTATTCATCAATTTTCATAGGTTTGTTTGGTGGCTTGTCTGTTTATCTGATGATGAGACACTGGGCTTCTTTTGAGACTAGTATATTAAGCAGTTTTGTTTTGTTGACAATGGCTTTCTATGCTAGAGTAACCTCAAATACTGGCTCTACAAGAATATTGAATATTGTGTTTTATCCTCTCTTTGTTTTGTTATTATTTAAGTTCTATGAGAGTTGGGTTCATGGAGACAAATTCGATATGAAGTATTTGATTATGGCAGGACTATTATTTATTATGATGTCTCTCATACATAGATTGTCCCAGTTGTCTGTTATTTTGGCTGTTTCTTTTATTATAGCTATATTTTTACATCATTGGGAAGATTTGTTGGAGAGATTTAAGAAAACCACTGTTTATTCTAAGAGAAAAAAGTTTTATGAAGAATCTAGATTACACATTGTAATTGATGTTCTTGTTTTGTTTATACTCTTAGTTGGATATGCTTTTATTAAGGCTAAGTTGGTTTATCTTGGAGTAGTTTTGATCACTGGTTTGTATTATTTAATATTTAACTTCAGAAGAAAAAGAAATTTACATCTTGTTTTTATTGATTTTATGGTTTATATCGGAGTGTTTGTTTTGGGGAAAGCAGGAGATTTATTGTTTAGAGGCAGATTATTGCATCATTTAGAGAAATTGGTTCCACTCTGGCAAAACTATCAGATATGGGTAATTATTGTCGGTTCCTTATTGATTGGGATTGGAATTGTTTTAGTATACATCATTGGTAAATTGAAGCTTCTTGGTAAATTAATTAGAGCATTAGAAAACATAGTTGATAAGATGTTTATTTTCTTTGAAACAAATCCAGACAGGGCAATTTCATATGGTCTATTGATAATCTTAGTTTTATTTACCTTTTCAGCATTTACAACAGGAGGATTCTTGAATATTGACACATCTCACTATGAGACTAGTTTTTTGATTGAGGGAGACAGCCCTTTGATAATTTTAGTTAATTTCTTATTTAATCTGAATAATAATCTGACACCTTTGATTTGGTTTTCTATCTTTGGAATTTTATCGTTGTTTTTATCACATCATAAATCAGTGTATCATTATTTTTTTATTATAGTGGCTATATTCTTCTCACAGTTTATTTTTGACTGGGAGTATGTAAGATTGTTTATGAACCATATTTATGCAATATTTACTGCTTTAGGGATTTCTGCTGTTGTTAAGTTTGTTGTTAAATTAAAGCCTAGGCTGAAGAAATATGGAACAATTCTCTTGATAGTTGTTCTTTTGATTCATTTTATTGGAGTCAATGTTTTCATGGGTAGGGAAGTGTTGGAGGAGGTAGGTCTTTCAAAATCAATACCTCGAGTATCGGCAGAGCAGTATATTGAAGCTGGAAATTATTTTGAAATTCCTAAACAAGAGACTATCTTCACAACTAAGAATTTAATAAGACATCAAGAAATTGCTTTTTATGGTAGTCTTTATGATGCAACAATAACCACTTCAATATTTACAAGTGGTAAACAATATGAGATTACAAGTCTAACTTTTGATGAATTGTTCAACGATCTGAGACAAGGCCAAAAACTAAGACAATTATACACATTAAATGATTGGATTACTCCAGGGTTATATTATTATGGAAGACACATAGCCTATTTAACAGGAAGACCAATAACAGATAGAGTCAGTAGACAAATAATAGATGAATATTACTTAAGATTTGTTGTTGATTCAAACATAATCTCAGATCCATACTTATATTACTCTGATATCAAAGAACTAAAAAATAGAATATACTCTTCATCACAATTAGACATCTATGATCTTGAAAAGGGAAGAACATGAATAAATGGATAATTAAACATATTACAAACCCTTTATGGGAAACTCTGGCGGGAAGGAAGAGATTAAAATATTTGAAAGAGCTTGAAGAAAGTCAATATTGGCCAAGAAAAAAATTACAGGAGTTGCAGAATAAGAGATTAAGAGCATTAATTAAACATGCATATGAGAATATCCCCTTTTACAAAAAACTTTATAATAAATACAAAGTTAAACCAAGCGATTTAAAAGAAATTAAAGATATAAGGAAATTTCCAATTGTTACAAAAGAGATGCTTAAGAAAGCTGGAAAAGATATTCTTGCAAAGAATATTCCAGAATCAAGATGGAAGAAATCAACAACTTCGGGGTCAACAGCTGAACCCTTTTTAGTTTATTCAGATAAAGAGTTACTTCCAATTGAATACGCTGCTTGGCTGAGAGACTTACAAGAAGTTGGTTATAAGCTTGGAGATAAAATTGTTAAGATTAGAGGTTACAAACCAAAAAAAATACCTTTCTTAAGAAAGGTAATTAACAGATTTCTTTACCTTAGTTCTCTCGAAGTAGAAACGAAGATAGACTGGGCTATCAAAAAGATTAAGAAATTCAAGCCTCAAATCTTGGAATCCTATGCAAATACAACATTTACTATAGCTAAACAATTGGTACAAAATAATGATACAATTAAATTGAAAGGCATATTAATTATTGGGTGCCCACTATCAAAATATCAAAAAAAGATTCTTAGGAAAGCCTTTGGTAATCCAAAGATATGTCTAAATTACGGTTCAGCTGAATTAATGCACGTAGCATATCAGTGTTGTTTGGAAGACAAATATCATATTGATATAACAAGATTTGTTGTTGAGTTAATCAAGAATAAAAAACCTGTTAGAAAAAATGAAGAAGGCGAGATGGTTATTACAAATTTAGACAATTATGTTATGCCTTTAATTAGATATAGTACAAGAGACTCAGCAATTTATGGCTCAGGAAAATGTTCATGTAAGCGTACATTTCCAACAATACAGGATATTAAAGGAAGAATAGTAGATAATGTAATAACAAAAGATGGAAAACTGATTAGAGTTGGAGAATTTATTTTAATTTTTTCTCAGGATTATGAATATGTTGATAGATATCAAATAATAAAAGAATCTGATGAAAAATTAACAATTAATGTACAACCTTCAAAAAAAATGAATGACAAAAAGTTTAAAGAAATAATAGGAAAAATCAGAAAAATATGTGATGGAAAAATAGCATTTGAAGTACATTTGGTTGATAAGATTTCTTTGGCTCCTTCTGGAAAAGCTGTGCTAGTTAGAAATCAAAGTAGTTTTGAGTATGGTGATCCTTCATGAAATTAGCTTTTTTATTAGATGTTGGAACTGCTGTAGGTGGTGGCGGTTATGCACTTTACATGTTTGCTGAATATCTGGCAAGAAGGAATCATGAAGTACATGTTTTTGGGATAAACAAGAATAATGTGTTTTTGAAAGGAAGAGAGTTACCAGACACAATACATTTACTTAATAGGTTTTATTTCCCAAGAAAGTTTAAAGGCGCTGGAAGAATAGATAATTTTTTTGAAAAAATTTTCTATGAAAGGACTGTTAAAAGGTATATGAAAAATAAAGGATTTGATTATGTTGTTGGATCTTTGAGAACTTCTGCATTGCATGCAAATTATTTGGCAAAAAAGCTTAAGATAAAAAGTGTTAATTTTGTTTATGAATCTCCTCCTTGGATGGAGCATGACCTCGGAAAAAGATGGTTTATGGAGTATCAAGGTAAATTTAAGGAAAGCTGGGAAAAAACTAAAAAAACATATTTACAATCTGATATTCTAATTTCAAACTCAAAATTATCTCAGAATTGGTGTGATAAATGGCTTGAGAAGAAAAAAGTAAATGGTTATGTTTATCCCGGAATTGAATTAGATTATGCAGACAGAATACAAATTAAGTCAAAAAAGAATCAGATAGTATATGTGGGGAGACTGCATAGATATAAGAATCTGGATTTAATAATAAAAGCTCTCCAAAAAATTGATGATGCACCAACTTTATTTATTGGGGGGAGAGGAAGTGAAGAAGATTATTTAAAAGATCTTGCCAAAAAATTAAATGTTGTTGTTGTTTTTTCAGGATGGATTTCTGACAAGGAAAAATGGAAAGTTTTGAAGGAATCATTATTTGCGGTTTTCCCTTCCTCACACGAAGGATTTGGTATGCCGCCTATGGAAGCTCTTGCTTGTCAAATTCCTTGTATATGTTCTGATAAAGAAATATTTAAAGAAGTTTATGGTGATAACGTAGAGTATTTTAAAGAAGGAAATGTAAAAGATTTAAGGAAAAAAATCAATTTATTGTTGAAAGATAAGAAATACAGAGAAGAAAGAGGAAAACAAGGTAGAAATTATATAGAGAAAAAGTTTAGCTGGGAAAAATCAGCCGAAAAAATAGAAGAAATTCTTAATTCTACTTAGATTTAAGAATATATTGAAAGACATTTCCCCAATATCCCATACCTTTACTTTCTTTAGTTTGAATGATATCTAAGTAATTAGATAGTGTGTTTTCAATCTTTTGTTTGTTTGGGAAATAGAATTTTCTATCCATCATATAACCTTTTAATTCTTCTCTTTCATTTTCTCCTAAGTAATTTCTTAACACTCTCTCAAATAATTGTTTTCTTGTAAGATCTGGATAATAATGTGAGTTTATACTTCCAATTAAAAAAACAGTGTATAAGTATATTGGCATTGGATATTTATTTTTCCTATATTCATTAATGGCTTTGTCAAATGTATCAGTTGTTAGACTTTCAATTGATGTTACAATTCTCTGAATAATGTATCCATCTTTTTTTACTAACTTAGAGTTTTTCTTGAAAAATTCATCGGTTTTTTCATCAGTAAGCATATTAACAGAGCCATCTCCAATAATAATATCAAACTTTTCTGATTCTGGTATGGTTAACCAACATTTATGAAAGAACCTTTCTCGGCCATTCTCATTCATAAACATTTTCATAGCTTCCCAGATATCTTTGTTTATATCACAGCAGACAGGTTCTAATCCATTTCTAAATGCCAAATCCCTAAATTCAGGAGTTGAGCCAAGAATGAGCATTTTTGCATCAGAATTCTTAGCTACTTTTATAACGTATTTTTCATATGTCTCTACTTCTTCTTTTGAAGGTCTTAGTGGTTGTTTAATCTTCTTCCATTTCTCTAAGAAAAGGGT
>CAZHYZ010000036.1:0-9159 GCA_964537195.1 uncultured Methanosarcinales archaeon | reverse complement strand
TTTAAATATAAACTCTTCCTACTTCCATATATGTGGAGACACCCATTATTTCGAACTCATTGGACAGATAATTATCTGAACCCGTTTAGGCAACAGAGAGATATCACTGGTAATCTAGATTCCACAGATGAAGAAAGACAACAATATATTGATTGGGTAACACAGGGAGAATTCCCTCCTACACAGATAAGGTGGGCAAGAGTTATGAAAGATCCAAGCCTTCAAGAACAAGCACATGAATTCTATTTAACTTTCTCGAGTATGAAAGAATATCTCAGTAAAGCAGGAGAAGGTCCCGGATATGTGAACATGACCGAAAAACAATATGGAAAATTAGAACAATTAGCCAGAAAAATCAAGACAGATATTCTCCCAAATATTGAACAGAACAGAAGCTTTGAGGAATATTCCAGAAAAAACCCATAATTTTATATAACTCTTTTTTTTGCACCGATATATGGCCAGAAAGAAAACTACTTGGCAGAAAATATGGTACTTCATATGGGAAGATGATTCTGTGCTAAGTTGGTTTGTAAATATTGTAATTGCTTTTATTTTAATAAAATACTTAGTATATCCTGGTCTGGGTTTAGTTTTTGGAACATCACATCCTGTTGTTGCTGTTGTCTCTGGCAGCATGGAACATAAAACAATTCCTCCTTGTGTTGAAGAAAAAAATGATGTCTGTATAAAATATAGTACTATATATTTTCAAATCTGTGGAGAAACCTTTCCAGAAAAACAAGAAGTTGATCTAGATTTCTTTTGGGATACGTGTGGTGAGTTCTATAGAGCACGAAACATCAACAAATTACAATTTGAAGAATTCCCATTCAAGAATGGATTTAATACAGGAGACATAATGGTATTAGTAGGTAAAAAACCAGAAGATATCAATGTGGGAGATGTTATTGTTTTCCAAGGAAACAGGCCAGATCCTGTTATTCACAGAGTAATTGAAAAAAATGAAGATGGTGAGATAACCTTCACAACAAAAGGAGATCATAACTCTCAGATACTAAAAATGGAGCAGGACATAACTGAAGAAAGAATAATTGGTAAGGCAGTATTTAGGATTCCTTTTTTAGGATATGTAAAAATATGGTTCGTATCATTTTTAAAAATGGTTGGTCTTAATAGTACAATAGGGAGGTTATTTTCATGAGATTTTGTCCAAAATGCGGTTCAATATTAATACCTAAAAAAGAAGGTAAGAAAAAAATACTCTCATGTTCTTGTGGATATAAAGAAAAAACTGAAAAACTAGAACTAAAAGAAAAGATTAAGAAGAAAAAAGAGATTGAGGCCATTGAAGAGGAGATAGAAGTATATCCTTTGACAGATGATGTTGAATGCCCAAAATGCAAACACAACAAAGCGTATTATTGGGAGGTTCAGACAAGAGCATCTGATGAACCAGCAACAAAATTTCTTAAATGCGAGAAGTGCAAACATACTTGGAGAGACTACAAGTAGAAAATGAATATTGATGATTATGTCAAGGACAATACCTTGACAATATGGGTTAAAGCTAATTCTGATAAAAATAAGATAATGAAATATGATAAAATTAGACAAGCTGTAAAAGTTGACATAAAAGAACCTGCCCAGGATAACAAAGCAAATATTGAAATAATAAAATATTTCTCTAAATTAACTGGAAAAAAAGTTAAGATATTGAGAGGATTAAAGAGCAAGAAAAAGGTGTTGAAGTTTATTGATTAAGATACTTCTGGACTTCATCATTAATAACTTCCAATTCAACATTTGCTTTCCTGAACATATCTATTGAATCTTCATCTGCATGATATCTTTTTTCACAGACAACTCTTTTTATACCTGCGTTTATAATCATCTTTGCACATGTTGAACAAGGTGTCATCTTACAATATAATGTCGCTCCATTAATAGAAATACCTAGTTTTGCTGCCTGGCATATAGCATTCTGTTCTGCATGTGTTGTTCTTACACAATGTGTTGATTTATGCCCATTTTCATGAACTACTGTCTTTAATTGATGTCCGACTTCATCACAATGCGGCAAACCAACAGGGCTGCCAACATAGCCTGTAACAAGAATTTGTTTGTTTTTAGCTATGACACAACCGCTCATGCCTCTGTCACAAGTAGCTCTTTTTGCTACTGCTCTACATATTTCAATAAAATATTCATCCCAGCTTGGCCTCATCTTCCTCACGCATCCATTCAAAAAACTTGTCTAAGTTTTCTTCTAAATCATGAAATGTCCCAACATTAAAAATAGTATAATCTGCCATGGCTATTGGGGGTGCTTTGTTAAGGTTCTCTATTTCTTTTTTATCTCTCTCAACTGCCTGTTCCCTAGTTATTGGTCTAACTCTTCTGTCAATAAGTCTCTCATACCTTGTTTCTGGTGGTGAATAAACTGCCAAAACAATCATCTCTGGAAATCTCTCTTTCAAAAAAAGGTATTCTTCCCAACTATACATCCCATCAATAATGACATTACTCTCTTTTAGAGAATCCCTAATTTTCTCTAAATTGGCTTTTGCATATGCCTCCATGCCGTGTTTCTTTCTTAAGCCTTCCCTAACTCTCTTTTCGTTCTCTTCATTAATCTCAAGACCTTGCTTGTTAAGAATGTCATCTGTTATGTCACCAAATCTTATTTTTCTATAGCCTTCCTCCTGAAAAAGAGAAGCAAGTTCACTCTTCCCAGAACCAGGCATACCAACTATGGATATTAGTTTCATAAGAAAACAGATTACAGATTATTATAAAAAACTTATTAAAAAAATAAAAAAAGAAAGAATTTACTTGAACATCCAACCAAGTAAACCTTTTCTACTTCTTTCTTGAACAGTCATGTTCTGCAGCCTAGATTGCTCTAATTCCATGTTTTGGATTTGTTCCTGTATCATGGCTTTAACTTCTGCACTACAGTTACACAGTGCTTTTAGTTGGTTTAATTCTTGAATCCTCTCTCTATTCTTGTTCACTTCTTCTTCAATTTCCTCTGCTGCATCATCATCTCCGCCAAAGAAGAATCTTCTTAATCTACTTCTCCTTTGGATTTTTTCCTCTGCTCTGATTGTGGCCTGTATTGAATTATTGAAGTTTCTTGCTATTTTTGATACGTTTCTACCAATACCTTCTAAATCTTCCATTGCGAGTAATGAATGAACAGCTAACCTTACCCTGTTTTGGTTTTCTATAGATGCAACAAGTCTCAATCTCTCTTTTGTTGCTTCACCTACTGCTAACTGCTCTGCTTCTTTCTCTAGTTCTGCTTCTTTAATCCTTATTCTTTCTCTAATTTTCTCAATGTCTGCATCTTTTGCACTAATTAGTACTGGTCTCTTTTCTCCAGACTCATTGTAAAGAGAATCATTCCCTAATTTCACATCGACTCTGGGTTGCTTTTCCGGCATAATCTCTGTATTGGGTGCATATACTATAGATAATGTCAGTATTGCCAATATTGCAAAAATCAATAATTTCTTCATTAATATCACCTTTTATTGTTTAAGGAATAAGACTATATAAACTTTTCTTAGAGAAGGATTAAGAATTTAAAGTATGAAAGTCTTCTTTCATATATGGATGAATTCCCAGAGGAAAAAGAAAGCAAGTTCAAACAGGTTTTAAGGAGAACCTATATTATTGTGATATCCCTTTTTATTGTATTTCTTTTTTTAGTGAATACTCTACCTGGATACCACATACTTTCTTTAATGTCGGGCAGATTGGTGAGCAGCACTCTGGAAGAAGATTATAGTTTTTTATTGAAAGATGGAAAAAGAGTTGTATTTAATCCTGTAATCTTTGAGAGTCTTAGAGAGCATTATCTCAACAGTCAACAAAATGAGATAAAAGTCTGTCTGACAGGAAAAAAAGATACTTCGACATATTATGTCACAGGAATGTACATACCCACTATTTATCATCAAGATTTCAGGAGTGTTTCAAGCGAATATTGTAATAAAGATACAATTGTAACTTTGCACAGCCATCCTTTCTTAAGTTGTATCTTCTCAGATCAAGATATTAAATCATTTAATGAGTACATAAAATTTAATCCAGATGCGTTGCTTGGATTGATGTGTGAACAAGAAAGATTTACGTTTTATGGTTATTAAGAACATAAAATTTTTATAGTTCTTTATAAGAAAAGTATATATGGATTTTTTAATGATTGAAAGAATAATAAATGCCACCAACTTAATTTTAGAGTTAGCAAGCATGGTCTTCATCACATTTGTGTTCTTTGATCTTGTGGTTGTTGATAGAGAGATACAATTAACACAGTTATCTGAGAAATTTGAAAAACTAAAAAGATATGACCAGTTCAAAAGTTCATTAATATTCTTGGTTTTGTATTTATACTCAATGTTTTTCTCTAAAGTGTCTCAATTTCTAGAATTTCCTAGTTTGGCATCATCTATATTCTCCCTAATAGGAACAATATTCTTATTATTGTTTACCTTTAAACTATATCAGATAATCAGTAAGTATGTGCCAAAGGATGAAAAAAATAATTCAAAAGATTAAATATCTTTTAATATAAGATTATTCTACTTTCTCATATGGTGGTGGTTGGAAAAAAAGTTTCAGATAAAGTTGAGATAATAATTGCTAAAGACTTAGAAAATCTTGAACAAGATATTCTCAATCTCGAAGAAAAAGTATATTCTTTTGATATAGTTGTGCTTCCTATTCAATATACCTCTGCTGTTGAATACGTGAGATTAAACTTAAACCTGGGGGAATTCAGAGAAAACGGATATTTCTCTTGTACAGCAACAAATGAAGAACAAGCTAAAAAATTAGAAAAACTGTATGATCTTGCTCAAGACTTTTATAGTATACACAAAATTTAAAAACTTCTTAGTCATTAGTTCTATAAAATGAAAAAACTCTATCTAGCCCTATTATTAATATTTGTTGTCGGATGTACAAAAGTGATTAATCCTGTAGAAATTGCTCAGAAGGATGAACAAGTCCAACAACTGCTATCAGAATATCCTGATGCAGACATAGAATACTCTAAGACAAACTTCATAGATGAAAGATGTCTTATTCCACAGAAAGAATATTATAGAATAACAATAGACACAGAAGGAGAAGACTTGGTTGTATATACTGATGAAAAACAAGTCTACTGTGTCTACAAAGTAAGAGAAGTAGAAAAACAACCAGAAGAGCAGGTTGTAAACACTACGTTAGAAGTAAAAGGAATATCAAATTTCAAGATAGAAGCAGAGACAAAAGGAGTTAATACAAGAATAATAAAATCAGTAATAACTGATGATAATATAGCTGATTCTTTCATATTGAGTTTTGATGTTGAATGTCAGGAATGGCGTGTCAATCCTTTAAAAATATACTTAGATGATGAAAAGATATATGATGAAGTTCCTGATTGTGGTTCTAATGTCGAAGTAGACATCTCAAATATAACACAAGGAAGTTATGACTTAAAATTTCAGACAGACTTCGGTACATATCAATTCTCAAATGTTGATTATCCGGGAATATCTTTAACAGAGTTTAAGATAACTACAGAATCTGAAAACATCATATTGGCAGAATATGATGAGATTGCTATTGGTGAAGAAAAATACTTCTCCGTAGAGCAGGAACTTAAAGAAGCCATATTGACTTTTGATACAAGTGTACAAGGGATTATGTTTATAATATTAAACAACAGGACCATATTAAATAGGGAGATAATCACTCCCCCAAACATCAGATTGAAAGACCTACTTGAAGAAGAAAACACAATAAGGTTTGAAATTGGTGAGTATCCTGAAAAATGTAATGATATCTCTCTAGAGTTGTATGAACATAATGACCAACAGATACTATGTAAAGTCCCGAATAGAGACCGAATACAGATGATTTTCAAGAACAATGGCAATGAAGTTATTGATAATGTGGACTTCTTTGTTATAGGAGAAAGTACTGTTGTAGATAATCTCAACCTCGATTTAGAACCTGGTCAAATATTCACAAGAGTAATTGATTACGAGGATATTGGAGACATAGAAGAAGTAATATTGACACCCGTTATGGAAGATGCAACAAGGTGCAGAAGCATTTCATTTAAAGAAATAAATGAATGTGAATGATTAAGTGTATTCGTAAAGAACATAGTGCATTACTGGAGTTAAAAATTCATTTACATCTTTTAGTCTTACATAGAAATCCATTTGGAATCCTTCATGCCGAGCAACAACCTTTATTGTTCTTTCTGTCTCATCAAGATATTTTACATCAGCCATAAAACCATTTGAAGGATAAGGAAACCATTTTCCCTTACCAACAGCCTCAACACCTTCTAAACCCTCTAAATTAGCAATAAAATCTTCCAAGCTACTCGGATATTGGTGTTTGTCATTTTTTCTCTTTGTTACTCTTCCCATATTGTTTCTTGGTAGAAACTTATATTAAAATCTTATGCCTGAAACAGCAAGAAATGGACCCCCATTTGCCACTAATGCACCAGAACTTGCTTTGAGTAAATGAGAATTTTCTAATCTTTCTTGCAAAGATTGTGCGTATTCCAACATAGATTCTCCAGCATAAAGTATGAATCTCTTACCATGTGTAGTCTCACTAATTAAACTATAAAGTCTCTCCATTGTTTTCTTCATTGTCCTTATCTTCTCAAAAGGAATCAAATCTCCGTATTCAATTCCTTCTCTTCCCAACTTTATCAATGGTTTTATTCCGAGAAAGGAACCTGTAATACCTTCTAATTTTGAAATTCGGCCCCCTTTCTCTGCATATTCTAGTTCTCCTAAAGTGAGATATGCCTCTGCTGCCATATTTGCTTTCTCAACTGCTCTTTTTATTTGGTCTAGATTATCATATTTCACAGCTTCTTCAAGAACATGTGTTGTAGCGATTGATATGGTCCTTAGTTCTGGATTCCAATATTCTAAATCAACTGAAACTTGAGCTTGTTTTGCACTTTCAATTGTCCCACTTTTTGATTTAGGGAGGTATAAACCGATAACATGAGTAAAGCCTTTTTCTTTTATTTCAATAAAATGATTTACAAAATCACCAAGAGTTGGCTGTGATGTCTTTGGTAATTTTTCTGAAGTTGCCATTATCTCCAATAATTCGTCTGTACTCTCAAGTTCATTATCCCTAATAGAACTTCCATCTGGAAAATTAATATGAAGTTGAGCTACAAAAATATCTTCTCTTTCTTTTAATGAAGCTGTAAGTTCTGTTGAACTATCTATTGAATATGCACATCTCATTTTTTAGTTAGTATATAAAATTCCTTGATAAATTTATTTGAATCAAATATGGGTAATCTTTTAGAACATTATTAATCAGATTTCAACTTCGGTAGTGGAATTAATAGTCTTGTCTCTTTCTTATATTTCTCATATTCCTTGCCGTATCTTTCAGAATGTTTCTTTTCTAATGGCGGAACTCCTGAAACAAATAACAATAAGAAAGTGATATAAAGTGGACCTAACACAGTAATCAATTCTAGTCCTTTTAAGAAGGGAAATGCAAAAATAAATATGCCCCACCATAAAGTCATCTCCCCAAAATAATTAGGATGTCTTGAGTAACGCCACAAACCAACTTTAGTTAATTTGTCTTTATGTTTATTTTTGAAATTAAACTTTTGCAGATCTGCTATTGTTTCTATTAATAGACCTATAAACCAGATTATAACTCCTAATATCATCATCTGAGTTAAGTAATTCATACTAGAGTTGAAAACAGTTATACTTGGTAACATAACTATCCAAACTGTGATAGCTTGTAAAAACCAGAATCCTGCGAATTTCATGAAATCTTCTCTTACTCCATCAAAGCGTTTGTCCTTCTTTATCTTCAATATCCTTATGAATAGATATGTTGCTAATCTTAATCCCCACAATACAATCATGGCTAAGAGAATTAGCTTTGGCAAAGTAATTACTCCTTGGCTGAATAAGACTATGGCAATAAATACAAAAGACAATCCATAAGCTAAATCTGTAACTTTGTCTGTCTTTAATGAATACGCAAATACAAAGAAAGTTATCTGTATTGCAAACGATATCAACAGGGCAAATATAAACGGGTTCATAGAAAAAGTTAATTTAATTGAGTTTAAAAAAATATTGTTTAAATGACCTCAGAAGATTTGTGTGCTGTCTTGTAGTAAGATAACTTAACAATTGCCTCTTGGATATCAACAGTATTCCTTATTATGTCCTTAAGGAAAAGGTAATGCGTCTTAGCCTCAATCTTATTCATCATATCATATATTGAGTTATATTCTTCTTCACTAATCTTCTCAAAAAGATCTTTCTGGTCCTTAAGTAGATAACTTACTGCTCTGTTGAGTTCTTCTTTCATTATTACAAGAATATCTCTGTATATCTGTGTTTCTGACTCATCTGGAAGATACCTTGAAAACCTCACCAACTCATCTCCAATGCTCTCAAGCTTCTTATTTATGAGAAAGAAATATGGAATTGTAGTAATGTTTTTAATTTTTGCAGAGTGCAGAATATTTGTATCAACAAGAGACATAGAAAGCATCTTTGTCATTAAATGATATAATCTGTCAATTTCCATTTCGTTCAGATTAAGTTCTTGTTTGTCAATATCTCCAAGAATATTAGAAATTGACATCTCAAGTATTAAAACAACCCTATATAGTAGTTCAGGAATTCGTATTTTTGACTTGTCTAAAAGGACATTTATCTTCATCTTTTTCTCGCTCTCAAACACGATTTCTGTACCACTCATACTTACAAGAGCGCTCCTAACTTGTTTTTTCATCTTCTTAGTAAGAAGGTCAGATTTGATTTCTATTTCCTCAAATCCCATATAATATATAGTAAATAATATGTCAGCAATATTAGAATACTTATCAGCATCAACAACTATTTTTTCATTCTTTTTTTCCCTATCTGTCTTAGGAGAAATCAACAAACTTCTGTCATTGTTCTCGTATATATGGAGGAATTCTTTTTCCCTTAGATTATTTTTTAGAATCCAGTCTTTAGGCAAAGAAACAGTATATGTGGTTCCCCCAACAAATTGTATTTTTCTTTTATGCATACTATTAATGTCTATAAATAATATTCTATATTTAATGTTTACTATATAGAACTATATAGTTTCTTTATATTCTATAAAAAGTTTTTGAAACTA
>CAZHYZ010000035.1:0-9547 GCA_964537195.1 uncultured Methanosarcinales archaeon | reverse complement strand
TATAAGGAATCAGGAGGGCCTTTCATTGGATTATCTGCCTGTGGGAGAATATGATATGTATATGGATAGTGGAGGACAATGGGATGGAGAGAAATTTACAGTAATGAGCGGCAATGGAGAAAAATCTACCTCACCTTTAGTATTCAGTGAAGCAACACCACGTCAGGACATTGAATTAGCTTCTTATGAAGGAATAATTGTTCCTGATAGTGAGTATCCATTCATTGATTATAGGGGGGACGGTGAAGTTGTACCACAAGGTATGGAAGGGATTGATTATCCAATAACTTCCAATGGTGTAGATTTTCTGTTTACTAGTGCCTATCTTCGAAGATTTGTTACTTCTGGAGATAAGGAGATTGTACCAGAATCACCTTATAATCTGATTGCTGTTGTCAGAGCTGAATCCAATAACTACACACCAGATTTTCCTTGTGGGGAGGGATATGAATCTGCTATAGAGCTAGTATATAATATGCCAGAAACAAGCAGAGGTGGATCAAGATGGGTAGAATGTACATCAGAGGACGGTGAGGTTATTTTTGTCTTTCCCACATACCATGTTGCAACAGATCTTGCTATCTTGCTTCCTGGAGAGCCACCATATGTACTGCAAGTAGATATCGATAGCATTTTGGATAGAGCAGAGTGGTAAACTTATTTTTTTCTTTTTTTTAATATTTAAAGCTACTGACAGGAGTAACAAGACTCAGTTATTACAGGTTTTCCTTCAAATGTTTCGGTGAAAAATTTAAAGAAAGTTCCATCAACACAATTTAAAACTATTTCATTTTCTACAGAGAAAGGATTGTGTCCACTGCACACATTGAGGTCTTCTTTTAAGATATCTTTTACTTGTTCTATAGAGGCGTATTCTTGTTTAGAATCACATCCTCCACCACCTCCTCTATCACTTCCACAAAACCTGCTATGTAAATAGGGTGTATCAATAAAGTCAGATGCAAGTTCTACATTCCGGTCCATGAGTGCAATTCCAAGGAAACTCACTGCTTGCTCATAATGAAAGGAATTTAGAAGTGACCTAGTAATATAGGGCCTATCTCCAATATTTTCTACTCCAAATATGAATGGTCCATAATTGTAGCATTCTACTTCTAAATTAATTAAATCTTCTCCCAATTCATAAATTTCTGGTTCTTTATCTATGGGATTACAGATTCTTAATTCTTTCTCTAATCTGCTTAGCACTTCTTGTTTAGAATCAAGATTTGTCTGTTCAGTACTGGCTCTACCTTCTGTCCTGAGCCAACCATATCCATAAGGTAAATTAATGAAGCTATCTAAAGCACCAATATCTTGCTCAACTAGACTATCATAAAGGTCTTCAAATAAATCTTCATAAGAAGGTTGTTCTGTAGGGACTAATGTTTCAGTTGGTTCTGCAGTGGGGAAAACAGTGTCTGATTCAGAACTTGTTGAAGTTGGTCTTGTTTCTTCTGCTGGTTGTTTACTGCAGTATTTTGTTCCAAGGCAAATACTAGTACTTGCTATCAAAGCTAGTAATCCGCCTGCTATGGCTAATCTTGTGTTTTTATTTGATTTTTTATCTTTATCATTCATTATAATCCCCCCCTATTGTGCAAAACTATTGAAAAATTATATTTAAAATTATAAGAAAAAAATTAAGAGTCACTAATTCCCTGTCCCTGATAAACAGAATCTGTTGCATCTTGCATTGGTTCTCTTCTTTCTGTTGGTAAACCAAGATATTCATCCTTATCATTTAATATCTCAACTTCTAATCTGCCTCTTGTTTTAGATTGTCTTAATGCATGAGCACCAGTATAAACTGCTGCAGCTAGAGTTAATCCACAAATTACTCCTGTATTAATTGCCATCCCTGATAGACCCTCCTTTGTAAGATCATATGTATAAACCCCTGAGCCACCTGATACCAAGGAGAAAATCAAAGAGTAGACTGCACTTCCTGTTGGATGATTGTCCTTATATTCCTGAATTTTCTGATGCATTGCCACATAAATTTCAATCTGCACGTCATTTATTATATTATACAATTTGTGAGTCTTTTTCTCATCCATACTCTGATAAAAATCATACCTTTCTTTAACTTCAGCATCTATTGCCATTTATAATCACCTTTATTAGAGTAGAAAAATCTTATATTTAAATCTACTCTAGCAAGTCAGTAAGTTCCGGAGGTATATTTTTTCCTTGATAATCGCTTGGAAAAGGAAAACTCATTATTCTTTCATAGTACTGTCTGACTTCAGGAAGATTGCCCCAGCCCTTTACCATTAAATAACTGATATCTTGCTGAGCTTTTGTAATGAGAGTGTCAATAATCTGGCCGTAAGGACTAAATAAGGGTTCATCCCCATCTACTATTACAACCCTAGAGCCTTCAGGCGTATTTGCTTCTACAAGCTATTCACCAGTACCTTCTAAGCTGGCCATCTCCTCCTAAGTGTTTGTTAAATCCTCTAACCCAAGTCGTAATTCTCTATACGCCTGAATAACCAAAGCTCCAGAATTTTTCATGACATATAATATTAATGGATCGTCCATTTTGAAGAGATTATCCCTCTTGTAAAGAGGTTGTCTTTTCTTGGTATGTTTGAGTTTGATCCTTTATTAATTCAATTTCACCAACAATGTCATCTGCAACTCTGTCTAATGCTTTAACCAGGGTCTCAAACCCATTTACAAAAGCATCATATGATTCTTCTCTTTCACCAATAAGCATGGCTAATCCTTCTATACTATATCCCTCTTCTGATGACCAGAACGGACCGTGGAGACCATCATCAAAAACTCCCCTAATCATCTCATCGTTTTTAAGGGCATATTTTGGTCCGATAGTGCCAGTATTCTCGTAGATAATTAATTGTTCATCATTATCTATTACGAGCAAGAAATAACTGGATGTTTCTGTACTATTGAATGCAACTGCCTGCCAATCATTTCCTTTTGCATATCCATATTTCAGTGTTCGACCACCAAAGGATGGGTGTACAATCATTTTCATCTTACCCAAATTATCTAGTGGAAACTCCTTTTCATTAAATTCTGTGTCAACTTCAGGAAGATGTTGGAATGCTGAAAAGTTATTATGTGAATTATAAGGCTCAAGCAAATCATTAAGGTATTGTGTTCGGGCAGCTTCATATTCTGTCCTTGCTACCTTTTCTCTTTTTTCTACTTCTCTGCGTTCGCTTACTAAATCTGTCAATCTTTTTGGAACATTTTTTCTAATCATAAGTATCACCTTGCACAAGGTAGAAAAAACTTATATTTAAAGTTAATTAACGATACCAAAAAGCTTGTACCATGCTTATATCCATGTTTTGAGAAACTAATTCTGTTTTTCCATTATGAAACATGTAGAGAGAATAACCAAGGTCATACCCCATTGCTGTTGCAAACATAAACTTGTCTTCTGACCAGCCAACAGTAATATCTATAACACATTCTCCAATCATATCAATATGTTGATTTTCAGGCGTATATAACCATAAATCATTGCAGATATATTGGTCTTTTCCTACACTGAATATAAGTTCCTTTTTATCAGGAGAAAAATAAGCTTCGCCAAGAGTATATTGATGAACCATGCCATCGTCATCCTTGTATGGTTGAAATGTCTCAAAGAAGTCTATATCAAAACCAATAACTGGCTCAAGGACATTCCTATTATTATCCGATTCAGTTATTTTTCCAGTTTCTAGATTAACATGATATCTCTGATCATTTGAATCAAAATATACTTCACCATCTACAACAATTAATTCATCTACATACATGTCTGTCCATTGTTTTGGAAGAATTTCTCTTTGCTCCATGGTGTTTAAATCAAGAAGATATAATGGACTTATTGAACCTTCTTCCACTCCCATAAATATTATTGAATTGTGTTGAATTAATTCTTCCTCAATAGTTACTGTCGGCTGAGGAGTTGCTGTCTCTACAATCTGTTCAATGGTTGATATAGGTATAGGTGTTTCTACTGGTCTGCATGCTGCCAACGCTAAACCGAATAATGTTGTGTATACTATTTTCCTTAAATTCATCTTTCCCCTGAGAAAAGTACAAACACCTTATATTTAAAATTATTCTGCAGACTATTGCATAATCTTTTTATATAAATTATAGTTCGTTGGTGTGCGAGGGGATTAATATGACTGAATATGTTACTGTAAATGAATTGGTTTCTGGCACAAAGATAAAGTTCAATGGACCAACCTCTAGAGAAGTTGATGCAGATCTTCCATTAGAAGTTGCTGTTTTAGATGTTGATGGCAAAAATAAAATAGTTGGTCAAATAGGCGAGACAATACAAGAACTTGCTTATGCTGGAGATGTTCTTAGAAGAGAAGGCAACCAATATTTCTTACAGGAAAGAAAAATGCCCATGAACATTGTTGTCCATTATCAGAATGGCAACCATACCTTTGAGAGATATCAAGAGATGTTAGACCAAATCTAATTCTTTTTTTATATTTATTTTAGTATTGGCTTAAAACTAACCATTATAAACAGAATAAGCTTTCTTTATTTTATGAAAATAGGTTATCCTTGTATAAATACAGTCATTGGTTGTACAGCTAATTCTACATTTAGATTAAAGAATTACTCCGAGGGAAACCTAATAAAAAAAGTGACTAATAATCTGGAGTGTCTTCAAAAAATACTGCAATACAATCTCCAACACAATCTGCTTTTTTTTAGGATAAGTTCTGATCTAGTTCCTTTTGCTTCTCATCCTATAAACAAACATAATTGGCAGGACTATTTCAAGAAAGATTTCCAAAAGATTGGCAATTTCATCCAAAAACACGATATGAGGATTTCTATGCATCCAGATCAGTTTGTCTTAATAAACTCAAATAAAGAGGAAGTTGTCCAAAAAAGCATTAAGGATTTACAATGGCATGCTGAAGTACTTGACCTTATGAATCTTGATACCACAGAAAAAATACAGATACATGTCGGCGGAGTTTATGGGGATAAAGAAGGAGCCATAGAAAGATTCATTGAAAACTACAATAACTTATCCCAAAAAATAAAGAGGAGACTAGCTATAGAAAATGATGACAGGCTGTATTCATTAAAAGACTGCCTCCAGATATCAGAAAGGACAAAAATACCAATTATCTTTGATACATTTCATCATGAATGCCTAAATAATGGAGAGTCAATGAGTGCTGCTATTGAAATGGCCCAAAAAACATGGAAAGAAGGATTATTGATGATTGACTATAGTTCACAAGAAAAAAATGCGAGAAAAGGAAAACATATAGAGCATATTGATATAGAAGATTTCAGAAAATTTTTAAAAGAAACAGAAGGATTGGATTTTGATATAATGCTCGAGATTAAAGATAAAGAAAATAGCGCCTTAAAAGCTGTGGAGGAAATAAGATGATAAAAAAATATCTTACTGCAACATTAATTGTACTTGGTATTGATCTTACCTGGTTAATGGTCATTATGCCATCTTTTTATGATGCTCAGTTGAGTAATTTTGCCCGGACAAGCATAGCATGGTCTGCTTTATTGGCTTGGTTATTGATACCCTTAGGCATTGTGGTGTTTGTAGATAAAGTAGCTAAAGATTATAAACAGAGTGTAATGTATGGAGCAATATACGGACTAATATTATATGGATTGTATGAATTTACAAATTATGCAATATTAGCTAACTGGACAATACAGATGGTCTTAGTAGATATATTCTGGGGAATGTTTTTGTGTTCTGTATCTTCATTATTATTAAAGGTGGTGAGCAAAAAATGGCTAAAATAGACTATCCGAAATTAATAGCATCAATAATACTTCCGCAATTAGCAGGATTTCTTGGTTCAATATTTACAATAACTTCTGTAAACTCATGGTACTCCCAATTAAATAAACCATTTTTTAATCCACCTAATTGGATATTTGGTCCTGTATGGACTTTGTTATATTTATTGATGGGTATTTCCTTATATTTAGTATGGAGTAAAGGTTTAGAGAAAAACAAGATAGCCATATATTTTTTTGCCGGACAATTAATCCTTAACACATTATGGTCTATACTGTTCTTTGGATTACAGTCTTCATTATTAGCATTCATAGAAATCATCTTTTTATGGATTGCAATAGTATTGACAATGAAACACTTCAAGAAGATATCAAAGCCAGCTTTTTATCTCTTAATACCGTATATATTATGGGTTAGCTTTGCTGCTGTGTTGAATCTTAGTATCTACCTAATCAATTAAATTTAAAAAGCAATGCTAAATCTTCCTTAGCGATTATGACAATAGATGATACTGTGGAACAATTAAAGGACAAAGCAAGAGAGATGACAGAATATTATTATAAAGGGTTAGTCAGTGATGTTTCTGCTATTGTTTATGGTGCAAGAAATTATCTAGATGGGGAAGAAATCTTTAAAGAAAGAGCATATGACTTATTATTAGGAATAGAGGAACATTATTCAAAGATTCCTTTTGATAAAATTGAAGAAAAAGGAGAGTTCCATCCTTTGTTTGTTGTAAGAGGATTATTACATGTTTTTAGGGATTATGTTGATGAATTATTTGTTAATGAAAATGATGTTCTGCCAGAGTTAGAGAAAAAATATAGTGAAATTGTTTCTCAGGCACATTTATACAGGGATAATTTACAGAATGTGTTGAGAAGTATCCGTTCTAGTCCAGATTACAAAGATTATACAATAGAGATAGAAGGCCCTAATGGAATAACTTGGGATATTTGTGACCTGACTTGTGTTTAACTTTTTGAATTCTCCAAACCAAAAGATTTATATTTTAATTATGAATATATATTCATAATATGCCAAGACCTAGAAGATGGAGACACGTCCAAAGAGAAGCGGATTACAATTATTTTAAGCCTAGAGGAGTTCCTATGAATGAGTTAGATGAAATAATTCTTCATGTAGAGGAACTTGAAGCTATAAGGATGAAAGACTTTCAAGACATGGAACAAAAACAAGCAGCTGAGAAGATGAAAGTATCTCAACCAACATTCCATAGAATTCTAAAACAGGCCAGAAATAAGATAAGTGATGCTTTGATTAATGGCAAGGCAATAAGGATAGAAGGGGGCAAATATAAGATGGCAGAAAAACCTACAAAAAAAGATTATTCTAAGATATTGATAACTGCAAAAGATAAGACCTTGGATAGTGATATAGATCCAAGATTCGGACGTTGTAAATATTTTATTCTATATGAGAATGAAGATTTTGAAGTTATTGAGAATAAAGGTAATAAGGAACAACATGGAGCAGGAATAAAAGCAGCAGAACAAGCTATTAATCTGAAACCAGACATCATAATCACTGGCAGACTTGGACCGAACTCATCTTCTGTATTAGCCCAAACAGGAATCCAGATTCATTCTTCAGAAGGCAATATCAGAAAAGCAATAAAAGAATTGGTTGGGGAATAAAAATGAAAATTGCCATATCCACAGATTCTGGTTATGTAAGCCAACACTTTGGAAGATGTCCCGAGTATACGATTGTTGAGTTGAAAGATAATAAACTAATTGAAAAGAAGGTAATTAAGAATCCAGGCCACAGAAGGGAATTCTTACCTAACTATCTGCATGAACAAAATATAGATTGTGTTATAACTGGTGGAGCAGGAAGAAGAGCCCAGGATTTATTTAATCAACATAATATAATATTAATTCTCGGTGCACAAGGAAAAGTTGATGATGTGATTAATGAATTTATCCAAGGTTCTTTGACTTCTGGTAAAAGTCTATGTTCTCCTGGTAAAGGAAAAGGATATGGTGTAGAAAGAGAAACATGAGCACTAAAATAATTGGTGTTACAGGAGGAAAAGGCGGTACAGGAAAATCAACAGTTGCTACTTCTCTTTCATATTATCTCAGCAGGGAAAATAAAGTCTTGTTGATAGATGCAGATGTTGAGTGTCCAAATGATCATTTACTCTTAAATATTGAAAGAAGAGAAATAAAAAAGGTTATGCAGAGAATTCCTCAATTTGATTTCCAAGATGGAAAAGACTATTCTAAATTATCAGATGTTTGTCAATATAATGCAATTGTCTCTATAAAAGGTAAAAAACCCATATTCATCGAAACACAATGCAATGGTTGCGGTGCATGTATGGTTGCCTTTCCCCAAATAGTGAAAAAATGGGATAAAAAGGAGCTCGGAAAAATATATTCCGGGAATAAATACAACATAGACTTTTTATCTGGGGAACTTAAGATTAATGAGCCATTGTCTGAACGTGTTGTTGAAGAGATTTTGGAAATAGCTGAAAAAGAGAAAGAAAACTATGATTATATTATTGTGGATACTGCTGCAGGAACTCATTGTGATGTGATTTCTTCATTGGAATTCTGTGATTTTGTTTTAGCAGTAACAGAACCTACTCCATTGGGAGAGCATGATGCAGAATTAATTATAAAGCTTGCAGATAGGATGAAAAAGCCTTTTGATGTCATATTGAATAGGTATGAGGGTGATGAGAAAATAATAAGACAAATGTTACATAAATACAACAAAGAAATATTCCATAGAATACCTTATAAAAAAGAAATTATGGAAGCATATTCTAAAGGGATCCCTATTAAAGATGACTCACTTAGAAAAATTGTAAAGAGGATTATAGATGAAAGATAATATTGTTTTTAGACCAATTGGGATAATACATAGTGAATTTAAATCAAAAGTTGATGTACCTATACAACCCAAATTTTCAGAATCTAAAGGAAGTGTAGAAATATTTCCAGAATATGAAGATGGCTTAAAAGATTTAGAAGGTTTTTCTCATATCATATTGATTTTTCACTTTCATAAGTCAGAAGATTTTGAACTTTTACAAAAGCCTTTTCTAGATGAGAAGAAAAGAGGTGTTTTTTCAACAAGATCACCAAAAAGACCCAATCCGATAGGTATTTCCACAGTGAAACTCCTGAGAATTAAAGGGAATATTATCTATGTTGAAGGGTTGGATATACTTGATAATACTCCAATATTGGATATAAAACCCCATATAAAAGGATTTGAAGGAGAAACAAAATCAGGTTGGATCGAAGGAAAAATAGACAAAAAACACAAATCAGACGGAAGGTTTGGAAAATGAAAGGAATTTATTGTCTTGTAATAAGTGTTAAGAAAAATATTAAAATTAAAGTAGGAGCACTTGGTAAAATAAATTTCAAAAAAGGTTATTATGTCTATGTTGGGTCAGCACAAAACAATATTGAGAAGAGAATTTCGAGACATTATTCAAAAGAAAAGAAACTGCATTGGCACATTGATTATTTGTTAATGAATAAGAATGTCAAAATTGAAGACACATATTACAAAGAAGCACCAAAAAAAGAAGAATGCAGAATAGCAAGATTTTTTTCTGAAGTTGAAACACCAATAAAAAATTTTGGAAGTTCTGATTGCAATTGCAAATCACATCTGTTTAGATTAGAATCAATAGAAAAGATATATGAAAAATTAGAAAATGAAAAAAATTACAATACTTTCAGGTAAAGGAGGAGTAGGAAAAACCAGTTTGACAGC
>CAZHYZ010000034.1:0-9599 GCA_964537195.1 uncultured Methanosarcinales archaeon | reverse complement strand
TTTCGAGGTGTCTTGTCGATTGTCGTGGAGTTTCTCTTTGGACCAACACCCTTTACTTTTTTAAGAGGAGTTGCAAATTTCTTTCCCTCTTCCAGCATTTCTTCCTCTCTGAAATCTTCACCTTCTTTTTCTGCTTCTTGTTCTTCAAAATGCTCACCTTCTTTAAACCAAGGCATATCTTCTAGTTTTTCTTTTGGTTCTTGAAATTCGGCTGGAGCAAAGTGCTCTGTTTTCAATTCAGGAGATTTTTCTTTAGGAGGTTCTATTTCTGGTTTAATATCTTCTGATTTTTCTAATTTAGGCTCTTCAATTTTCGGTTTTTCTTTTTTCTCTTCTTTTGGAACTTGTTTTTCCAATCCCGGCGGTGCAAATTCACTTTCATTAATTGAACCCATTTCCATTTTTTCAGACACATCTTCTTTTAATTCTGGTTCTGGTAGGTCCAATTTTTCTAGTTTTGGCTCAAGGTCAATCTTTTCTTCTTTTTCTTGCTTACCCCAAAATTTCATTTTTGAGAAGAGACCTTTTTTCTCTTTTTTTGGTGGTTCTGGTAAATTAGTCATTAACTCATCTTTTAATTTAGAAATATCCATAGATTCTTCTTTTTTCTCTTGTGGTGGAGGAGGGATTGTATCAGAAGTCTTTTCTGGAGCAGGAACATCAATATTTTTATCACTCATAGGAGTAAGGTTATCAGAACTTTCTATCTTTGGAGGCTCAGGTAAGTCTTCAATATTAAATTTTGGTGGCTCGGAAATAGATTTCTCTTCCTTCTGCTCACTTTTATTCATTAATTCCCCCTCCATATTCAATATAAAAGAGAACTTCTCCTTTATATATTTTTGCCTTTTGTCGTGCTAATAACTCTTTGCAAACAGAGCAAGATATTTTGCTTTTTTATTGCAATAAACACATTTTCCTTGTATTTTCTCTGGCTGTTCAAAAGGTATACAATTTGTTTTAACACCTTCTGTTTTTTCTTTTATCTCAGTCTCACACTTACTATTACCACAATGCAATGCCTTAATCCATTTTTTATCTTTGACAGCCTTTTTGAATTCCTTCCAATTTGAGACTTTTTCTAAGCTATTATCTACAACTTTCTTTGATTTTTTATACAGGGATTCGTGAATATCTTCTAAAAGATCATTCACTCTTTTCTTTAGTTTTGACCATTTTATTTTTTCCTTTTTTCCATTATCTCTTCTCACAATAACAACTTGTTTTTCTTTTAAATCTCTAGGACCAATTTCAATTCTTAATGGCACACCTTTTAATTCCCACTCATTGTATTTCCATCCAGGAGTATAGTAATCACGGTCATCTACCTTTACACGAATACCAAGTTTCTTTGCTAATTCATTTGCTTTTGAAATAACTTTTTTCTTAGAATCTTCAAATATTATTGGAACTATTACTGCTTGTATTGGTGCTAACTTAGGAGGCAATATAAGTCCTTTGTCATCACCATGCATCATCACCATAATACCTATCATTCTAGTTGTTATGGCAAAAGTATTCTGCCAGACATGCTGTTGTTTTTCATTTTTATCTAAGAAAGTGATGTCAAATGCTTTTGCAAATTTTTGGCCATCATGATGGAAATCAGGTCCTTGAATTGCTTTGCCAGACTCTAAAAAAAATTCATAAGAACATGTATATTCAGCACCCGCAAATTTTTCAATTTCTGATTTATAACCAGGTATACCATACATTGCCAAGTAATCTTTTAGAATAGTACCATAAATACCCATAATCTCATCTTTCTCAGCCTCTGCACTTTCTTGTGTGGCAAATGCTGTGTGGCCTTCATTCCACAAGAATTCCCTAGACCTCATTAATGGAACAGGATTTTTGAACTCCCATCTTACAACATTATTCCACTGGTTTAATTTTAATGGTAGGTCTTTCCAAGATCTTATCCATCTCTTGTAATATGGATACATTATAGTTTCACTTGTTGGTCTTATTGCAAGCCTTTCATTTAATTTAGAACTCCCCGTATGTGTGACCCATGCAACCTCAGGGGCAAATCCTTCTACATGCTCAGCTTCTTTCTGTAAGAATTTTTCTGGAATAAAAAGAGGAAAGTAAGCATTCTGTATTCCTGTTTTTTTAAACCTTTTGTCAGTCTCTTTTTTTATTATCTCCCAAATCTCATAACTATATGGTTTAAATATAATGCAGCCAGAAACATCAGAATAATCAACCAAATCAGATTTTGTGATTACTTGAGTATACCATTCAGAAATATCTTCTTTTTTTACAGTTAATCCAAGGGTTTGTTTTTTTACCATTTCTCTTACTAAAATGTCTTAACTTTTAATATTTTTGATATATTTCAGAAAATCCCCTTTTCTTATAGTTATTTTATCATCTCTATTTAGTGTGTGCTCGTCACTAATCGAATCTATCACCAACATACCTGGAGTTTTTGGAGTAATCTCTATAATTGAGTGTTCTCCAAGAATACCTTTTTTTAATTTATATTTATCAAGGAGTTTTCCATCATATAATTCTCTTGAAACATATTGGAATTTTTTATTTGTAATGTCCATAACCTGACCACCTGCTGATTTTAACCAGGCATGACTTCCTGCAGGAGTCCCTATTAAAATACCTGAACCTCGCTGAAACTCTTCTTTGTTGTCTATTTTAATATTGTAGTTAAATACATTATAGGGTTTTAGATCTCCTATATAGACTTCATTTAGTATTAATTCATCTATGTCTCTATCATTAATAGTAGTTTTTAATCTAAGTAGGTCAATTGTCTCAAATTTATCATTTAAGATTGGTTTGAGTTTTTCTATGTAATCTTCTTTTGTAGATTGCATAAAAAAACCTTCTTTTCTTTTAGGATCAGGGTTTATACCAAACATTGGGATGTCTTTGTTAAGATGAGACGCTCTTAAGAAAGTACCATCTCCTCCAATTACAAGAACTAAATCTTTTTCCTTATAGCAATCAAAAGTCATACATTCTCTTTCTTTTATAGAATGTGTTATACCTTTAGAAGAAAGAAATTTCTGTACTTCCTCCACAAAATCATCAAATTTTTCCTGATGATAGACAATTAGTACAGATTTCATAAATTAGTTTTCTCTAGTATCTGGTTTTGGTCTCTTTATTGTGATTGGTAATGCATCTTCCTCAAACTCTTTTGTAGCTATTTTTACTGGGTTGTATTTTAGCTCCTCTAGTTTCTTCTTTTTTAACTTAATAAGAAAGGGAGCTCCCATAGCTATCTGTAATGCTCTGGAACCAATCATTCTTGCTTTTTCGTACTTAGTATAGTTCATTTTTTCACCCCAAGTACTTTCTTATCTCTTTTGATTTTTTAATTGCTAAATCAACCATTTTATCAATGTCATCATCAGATAATGGTTTGGATCCGCCTTTTTGTAAGGCACATATCTTACCATCTTCCATTACAGCAACAGTTAACCTTGCATCTAAGACTGTTTCTTCTATCTGTAGAGGATCAACAATTAAATGCTCCCCAATTTTAATAACTGTAACTGATACAGGATTTGATTTTAAAGGCAATGATGTTTTTGTTTTCTCTTTGTAGTTGATTTTATTTCCTTCTAATTTAGGAAATTTTGCTTGTTTTAATGCAAGCATTGCTCCTAATGAAGCAGCATCAAACAAATTACCATCAGCATTTACTGGGACAACGTCAATAACAGCTGTCCATACTAGTTCGCCTTCTTTGATACATAATTTTTTTGTATCAATTGCACCAGATTCTCTTATTCCTCTATCAACAACACGAGCCAATTCAATAGCCTCTATGCGAGGAGGACCGGGTTCATATTCAGGATTGCTCATTGGCAATAACTCGACATTAACCATCATTGTTCCTTCGTCTTGTTTGTCTGGATATGGTTCGCCCACTTCCATCTTTACTCCAACAAGTACTTCTGTGTCTCCTATTTTTACTCTAGCAGAGCCTTCAGCACTTTTGTATATGCCTTGCTCCACTTCAATTCCTCTATAATCTTCCTTTTTTCTTCCATCATATCTTGTGTTATTCTTGAGATAAAGGATTATATGTTTTCTTGTTTCTTCGTTCATCTTTACTCAACCTCACTAAATTTCTCTTTAAGCGCTTTTTTTTGGACTTCCACAACTTTCTCAACTGCTTTTTTTCCGGCTTCAAGAGCTTTTTTTAAGTCATCTTTTTCAATTTTTCCGTCCATCTGTAATAGTGTGAATTCACCAGTGCTTGGAATTATTGCAATAGGAATATCAGCAACGTCTCCTTCGTCATATGCCTCTTCCTCATAATCAAGGTCTACAACTACTTTTCCGTCTATGACTCCGACAGCAATTGCTCCGACAAGGTCTTTCATTATTATACCTGCGTCTGCAAGAGCCATTGAAGCTGCACATATTCCTGCACATCTGCTTCCGGCATCTGTCTGTGGAAATTCAATGAATACATCCACAACAGAATTTGGGAAATCTTCTAATTCTATAACTGGTTCGAGAGCGTTTTCTGTGACCATTGATATTTCCTTGCTTCTTCTGCTAGGACCTGGTCTAACTCTGTTACCAAAACCTCCGAAAGGCATCATATTATAATTACATCTTAATTTACCACGTTCTGGATTCTGTAAGAATCTAGGGTATAGTTCTCTTGGACCATAAACAGCGGCATATGCTATTGTATTACCTATCTTAAAATAAGCTGAACCAACAGCATTCTTAATAACACCTACTTTGGCTTCTATCTTTCTAATTTCATCGAATTTTCTTCCGTCATGCCTCTTAGTATAAGCCATTATTGTTCACCTTCTAAAAATTTATTAACCATGTCTGTTAATCCAGAAACATGGCTCTTATCTTCAATCATCTGGATAGCTTTAACTGCTTTAGTTTCATCACTTGGATTATTACCACGGACCCAGACAACACCATTTTGTCCTACCATGATATTGCAGTTTGTTGATTTTTTAATCATACTAACCATTGATCCTTTGCTTCCAATTATTCTTGGAACCTTTGAAGGGGCAACTCTCATTATACGTCCACCTTCTAATTTTCTTAGTCCAGGACCTTTCATTGATAAATCAATTAGGTTTTGACTAGTAACATTTGTTATTTTAGTTACAATATAGTCACCGACTGCAAAATACTTTGTTAAGTCGGACCCTTTTTTGATATAATCTGTGCTAGCATCCCTTAAAGGCAGCATAGCATGATAAGCAGAATTTGTATCAATATTCCATCCTGATAGATTAATATCTTGGACCCTTCCAATTATTACATCTCCTCTCTTTGGTAGATATTTTCCGCTAAGAGGTATTAATTTTATTACTTTTCCTTCTAATCTCATTAGTCCCAAACGGGAAGCTTTAACTTTTTTATCTTGTCTATACATGCCGAATCCTGGCAAATAATCCATTCCTTCAGCAACTACTTCTCCTGGAACTACTACTTCTTTTTCTTTTATTATTAATTTACTTTTTGTCATAATTTCACCTTTCACTTAATGTTTTACTTTCCATATTTCCGTGTGTTAACTTATTTAGTTCATCAAAAAATTCATTTTGAATACCTGCGGGTATTGATACCCTGCATGACCAGGAACCATCAGAAAGCCAATTATCTTCTAAGATATCAGCATATCTCTCTACCAAAGAATAGGCTTTTGCACCGTATTCAGCAGGTATCTTTAATCTTAATTCTTTAACTGCAAGTTTAATTGGTAATATGGGTTTTAATTCTGAGACAATGTCTCTTACTTGGTCTTCTGCACTTTTGTAATAATCAAATTTTACGTTTGCTTCTTCTATTGCAGCTTCTATTCTATTACGTGGATGTGGTATTCCTGTTTTTGGATCTATAGCATTCCTTGTAATAATATCTAGAATCTTGTTCTTTTTTTCTGTTCTTTTTTTCTCCCTATATTCCTGGGTGAATTGAATCTCACCATTATTTAATATATGTTCTGCAATCTCTAAGTATGTGTTTGTATCGAAAACAGCCTTCATGTGTTCATGGCTGGCTTCAAAACCCTTTTTTGCATCAGAAAAAATCTTTTCATACATCAAGACGTCCTTTACTGGGATGTTCTTTTTTGTTTTGTATTCTATAATCTTTTCTGGGTCTATGATAACTTCGAAAACTTCTCCTCCTTTTTTTAATCTAGCTAGGTTTACTGAGATTCTCTCTTTATCATAGGTTTTTGTTGGTCTCATTTTCCTTTTGAGTAGGACATTATCTTATTTTTTTCAAGTCTCTTATACTTTGCATCATTGACTGAGACATATGCAGCATCTATTCTCTCAGGATCAAAGTTCTTCTTTAATGACTTCTTTAATGCTTTTATTGCTAATTTGAAGCCGTCTTCCATTGTCATTTCCTCTTTGTATTCTTTATAGAGTATTTCTTCTATTTCTGTTTCCATCTCTCCAATTACACTAGCTTTGTATTCAAAATATATTCCTGTTGGGTCTGTCTCGAACAATCTTGAGGACCCATTATCTACACCAGCAATTAAGATAGAGACACCAAAAGGTCTGTACCCACCAGATTGTGTAGTTACTTGTTTTAAATTTGCAATATCTTTTACGACCGATATGATATCTATTGGAGAGTCATATGTAACTCTATGTTGTTGAGCCTGTAATTGAGCTCTTTCAATTAATACACGAGCATCACTAATTATGCCAGAGGCTGTTGCTGCAATGTGATCATCAACTTGCCATATCTTTTCAACTGATTCTGAAACAACCAATTTATCTACTAGTCTTTTATCTGTTACAAGGATTACTCCATCTTTACAATTTATTCCAATGGCGGTACTGCCTTGTCTTACAGTCTTTTTTGCATATTCAACTTGTAAAAGTCTTCCGTCAGGGGAAAACATTGTAATTGCTCTATCATATCCCATCATTTGGTGTTGTACTGGTTGCATTTTTCTTAACCTCCTAGTTTTGCTTTTGCTTTTTTAAGTATGCCTGAAACAGCTACAGTGTGTAATAAAACTTCTTTTTTATTTATTTTAGTTACCATTGCCATAGATGTCTTAAAATTGTCTAAATATTTGTTGTTCACTTTTATTATTCCTCTATTTTTTTTATGTATTTTTGTGTCCATTATACCTGCATTTCCCAGGCCAAAGAATCCGAAATTATCTTTATAGGACTGAGTAATTGTCTTTACGATTGATTTATGCCCCATAGGCTGCTCAGAAAGAGCTTCGTAAACCACATATCTTTTCTTAGTTCTTAATGTTGGTAATAATGGTCTTCCTTTCATAATAACCATTGAGAAAAAAATTCTCTCATTTTTCCTCTTCTCGCAATACTCTGAAATCTGTGATCATTTATAAAAGTTGCTATATTCTAAGAATTATCCTTTTTATTCTCTTTATTCTTCATATCTAGGGCCCATAATTCCTTATGTACACTCCTTAATTTTACTATTGTTACAATTATTAATAATCCTAAAACATAAGGGATGATTGTGACTAGTCCAGGATTTACATACATAAGTAGTAAGTTAAATAAAATAATTATCCATCTGAATTCAGAAGTACCAAAACCATATACACTTATGGTTACTTTTTTTGTCAGTGCAGCACTAACAACACCTAAATGCAGAAGAGCTCCTACTACAGCGCACAACCCAAATAGATAAGGTAATAATGAAATTGGCGCTATCATAGCATATACTGTGATGAGAGAATAGGCAAAGATAAAGTCAAGGAAATGGTCCATAAAGAATCCCCATATAACAAGACCTGTGTTTCTTGATCTGCCTACTGCGCCGTCAAGCATATCTGTTAAATGCTGTAATATTATTACAATAGATGTTCCCCACAACCAGAGTATGTTGTTTCTTGCCATAAATCCGAAAAACAGTGTAAGAATGCTCCAGAAAAAAGTGAAATAAGTCAGATGATATGTTTCAATGAAGGGAGGGACAAGAGGTAATGCAAAATTTATGAATTTGTCCTCATATTTTTTCAAGAACCATTCTTCGTTTTTAGTAGAAAGTCCTCTTTTTTTATTCTGTTTATTCATTTATGAGAAAGTTCAGAGGGTTATTGTTTATTAATTTAACTGTGATTACTCGAATTCTTTTAGATTACAGAATCTTAATATTGGGACATCTTTTCCTTTGTAATTTGTATCTATTGTTGCAAATTCTCCTAAGAATAATGGTCCTACAGTGATTGTGTGCAGTAAGTTATCATGCAGATTCACAAGTGTATTGGAGTGAAGATGGGGATATGTCTCGACTCTTCGTGCGTTTAAATCAGAAACAGCATATTCAGGCTGATGGTCATGACCCCTAATCATTATTTTATAGCCTTTTTTCTTCATAGCTTTAAAGTTCTTTAGATGGTATTCATCTTCTAACAGGCGGTTCCACAGATTGTTTTTGGCTGAAGAACTACCTAAATCACCGTCTAATGCACCATGAACAACAATTGTACTATATTTTTCTCCAAATCTACCCATGTCTAGATATGTATCAACAGTGTGGTCTTCTGCGCTTAGTAAACTCTTAACATATTCTAAGGCAACTTCATCTTCTTGTAATTCTTTATAAAGTTCTACTCCGGTTTTTCCTATTCTCCTGAATGTTGGTGAATCTATTCTATTTCCTGTGAAGAAAGCATGATCATGATTTCCCGGGACAGAAATAACTCTTTTACCTTGGTTTTTATACATCTGCTTTAATTCCATCCATTGATGGATTGTAGAAACTTGGTCAAAATCTCCTAATGATATTAATACATCTGGATTTAATTGAGATAGAGCTGACTCTAAATCACCTAAATCCGTTCCATGATAATCCCCGAACATAGCGTATAGCATTGTTTTTGCCTCTATATTGATTTCTCCCAATATTCTCCTTTAGGAACATAACCCATATATTCCCAAAAGGAAGGATTTGTATTAACATTTATTCTTGAGGAAGTACATCCTAAATTTCTTCCTACTTGCTCCATTGTCTGGACTAAACTTCTTCCTAAACCTTGTCCTTTTAATGGGTTTTGCAATTTAAAGTTAACATCTTCTATTCTTTTTTCATCTGTATTATACCAAAAATCAAGATATGAACACATACTATCATGTGTTTTGTCTTCTGCAGATGATCCTATACTAATCTGAATGAATGTTTTAGGTAGAATTTCTGGTGAATTTGGATATACTTCAGAGTAAGGTCTTACATCTACTTCAAAAGACTGTGGAAGCCCGATTTTACCAAACTCCTCTAAAACTTGTGATTCCAGTTCCATATTATTCACTATTAATTACCTGTATATAAATGTTTCTATATTTTTACTACTAATTAGTAATTATTGTTGTTTAAAATGAATGCGGAGGACATAACCTGTCCAGATTTATTTCATAAGCCTGAGCTAAAACAAAACATTCAGTCCGTAACCCATAACAATAATCCCAGATAAGGTTATTCCCATAAAGATTGCTAATAACTGCCATTTCATTACCTTTTATTGTCCAAAAAGATTTAGGAACTTAAAATGATTTAACACGTAAGGTTTTTAACCAGCTTTTGCCCTCAAAAATTATTTTTCCGAGTTTTGAAAGGCTGCTAAGCCCTTCTGGATC
>CAZHYZ010000033.1:0-10128 GCA_964537195.1 uncultured Methanosarcinales archaeon | reverse complement strand
ACAAATATACAATCTGCTCTTGAAGATAGTCTATCCGATTTTAAAAACAGAGAGATAGTAAAGCCACTTTATTCTAATTTAGAGGATATATCTGAGATTATTGCTAAGAATTTTGATGATATTATTAATTATGATGAAGCACTTGCACATTTTGAAAAACATTATATTAAGAACATTCTAAAACAAGAAAAATGGGATGTAAAAAAAGCAGCAGAGAGTATGGATATGAATGAAAGGACTTTGTACAGGAAGATTAACAAATTTAAAATTGCTGTTGCTTGATTTGACAATTATGTCACAGTTTTATGTATTCTAATACAATTTTATTTAAATACTTTATAAGGTTTCTAATGATTTGGTGAGACATATGGCTAAAAAGAAAACTCAAAAAACTCAAAAGAAAAAAACAAAAGATCCGTTTGATATTTCAAAAATTCCAAATTTAAGTAAAGACCAGAAAGAAAAATTAACCAAGATGAAAAAAAAGCTCGATAAATTCAAAAAAGAAGTTCTCGAGAAATTCGACAAATACATCATGGGAATTTCATTATTACCACCACAGAAAAGTACAGCAATGCAGCCAAATCCTCTAGGAAAAGCCCTTCCTAACTTACCACAGCTTTCTACAAAAGATAATACTCCGAGTTTACAATCTGGGCAAACAGAAGAAATTTCAATTCTTGTACTAGTGGATGATTCAGATAGCAAAAAAATGTCAAAATATGAATTAAAGAATAAACTTGCTCAGATAATTGCAAAGATGGGAAAAGATATAGACCCTAATATAAATACCAACACCATAATATTAAGTGAAGTTTGGCAGAACTGTTATGATGCAAAATATGACCTATTAAAGAGTATTGCAGCTAGTGCACCTATTTATGATACAGGAATGTTGTCTGCTATCAAGATATCTGAAATACATAAACAGATGGTCTTAAAGAAATTTGAGCGTTATATTGTCTCATATGTCTTAGCAGGCAGCTTAGTACAAGGAAAAGCAACTCCAGATTCTGATATTGATGTTTTTGTTGTCATAGATGACACAGACGTTAAAAAGATGACCCGTGTCGAATTAAAAGACAAATTAAGAGCAATTATAATTGGTATGGGTCTTGAAGCTGGAGAAATCACTGGAATAAAAAACAAACTGAACATACAAGTTTATATCTTAACTGATTTCTGGGACAATATTAAGGAGGCTAATCCAATCATATTTACATTCTTAAGAGACGGAATTCCCTTCTATGACAGAGGTATTTTTATGCCTTGGAAACAGCTCTTAAAGATGGGTAAGATAAAACCAAGCCCTGAGGCTATTGATCTGTTTATGCATTCAGGAGACCAAATGGTTAAACGTGTCAAGTTTAAATTAAATTCAATTGGAATGGAAGACACCTTCTATGCTATACTAACTCCAAGCCAAGCTGCTTTAATGTTGTATGGTATTCCACCACCAACACCAAAAGAAACTCCAGAGCTAATGAGAGAGATTTTCGTAAAAAAAGAAAAACTTCTCGAGGATAAATATGTCAAAATACTAGAAAACAACATTAAAGTAAGGAAAGACATAGAACATACAGCAAAAGACGGAAAAGGATTAAGCGGAGCAAAAGTTGACAAGCTGTTGAAAGATGCTCAGGAATATCTCAAAAGAATTAAGAAACTATTCAAAGAGATTGGTCAAATAAAAGAAGAAGAATCAGTACTTAAGATATATGAGAACACATTAACTGTGTTGAGAGACATTCTGAAACTAAACGGCATTGAAAAGGTAAAAGAAGATAAAATTCTGGAAGTTTTTGAATCTGAGATTATAGATAGGGGAAGAGTTCCTCATAAATATCTCCGGATGATTAAAGACATCTTGAAAGCAAAAAAAGACTATGACGCTGGGAAACTAACAAAAACAGACATCAATAATGTCAGAAAAGGCAACACAAAATTACACAAACACCTAAGTGAATATATACAGAGAAAACGTGGAAAAGAAATTGAGAAAGCCCTAATAAGAGTTAAACATGGAAAAAAATATGGAGAAGTACTCTTATTGAAAGATATGGCTTTCTTAATACATGATATTGATGCTGAGGACAGACAGATAAGTAAAGCCGAGATTGACAAAGATGGTTCTCTTAAAGATATAAAAGAAAGTTCAGAGGCAGAATTAGAAAAGGCTCTTGCAGAGATTGATATTCCAAATAGAGTCTTCATTAAACATCCAATATTCGCAGATTTAAAAGACATCTTCGGAAAGGATGTTGAAATTCAAATAAGTAATTAGACGTGCTTAAAGAAAGGATATTTGGTCGTTCTGATAATCTTAGAGATAAAGTTATAGAACATGAGGAGTTCTCACTAGAGGAGATAATGGAATCTCTTGTAGAAAAACAAGACTTCCTTGTTTTTTCTGAAGAAGAAAAACAAGAGAAGACAATCAAAGAACTAGATGAGCAAGTGTTCTTATTACAAGATAAAGAAGAAAAACCAAGACACATATTATATGAATTCACCGAAGGTTTTTATTATGTATATACAAGCCAGAAAAAAGAAGAAAAACCAAAAGAGAAAGAAGATGAAGAAAATGATTTTGGATTGTTCTTTCCTACTGGTTTAATAATAAGGAGAGTTCCTCAATATATATTAGGAACAGGTGTTTTAGGCAGAGCCTACATACATAGTAATTATATTGAAATTCTAGATAGACTTGTAGGAGCTGAGTATAATGAAGTATTAACGCATGAAGTTCTACATATAATGTATCCTGAAAAAGGAGAAAAAGATATAAGATTAATGACAAGAAATTATGTTGGAAATACTATTTACAATTGATTCTGTTTCTCAATAAAAGGAATTAAGTCGTAGAGAGTATCATAAACATTATCCGTAATTTCTCTTAGGCGCTCTGGACTGTTATAACCACGAAATTTTCCTCCATGGCCTTCAATTTTTTTGCCTATACCAAACGGAATATAACCACTTGCCAAAGCACTTTCCATATCAAACTGTGTGTCTCCAACATATATTGCATTCTCAGGATTAAAATCTGCTTCTTCTGATAATTCTCTTAATCCAATCTTTTTATTTAATATATTTCCCCTTATTAAATCAAAATATTCTCTAACGCCATACTCAGAAGCCTCTTGTTGTAAGCTTACCTCTGGATGTGCACTTATAACTGCTTTTATTAAATCAGAATCTAGTCCCTCCAAAACAGGTCTCACATCTGGATATATTTTTGGTCTCAAAACATCATGATCTACAAAATGATTAAAAAAATAATGAGATAATTTAACTACATCGGGGTTTGATATGCCTTGTGATGCATAAAAAGATTCAGCAGTACCTCTTGCTACACTAAGCCATTCATCAAAATCCAAAGGATTCTTGCCATGCTTTACAAAAATAACTCTGGTTGCCAGATAAATTGGTTCTCTGTCATCACTCAGAGTTCCACTCCAATCAAAAACAACAGCTTCTATAGTCCTGACTGAGTGGAGAAATAATTAATATTTAAAGCCTTTTATATAGTCTGCATAATAAGTTATATAAATAAGAAAAACATCTATATTATATGGATACTGGACTTAAAGTTTTAGATGCAATGACCAAAAGACCAGTTACTGTTTCTCATGGTACTAAGATTTCTAAAGCAGCAGAAAAAATGAAGCAAGAAAAAGTTGGTAGTGTATTAATACAAAAAAAAGGAAAACTTATTGGGATTCTCTCTGAACAAGATCTTGTATACAAAATTGTAGCTCATGGACTTGACCCTAAAGAAACAAGAGTCAATCAGATAATGACAAAAGATGTTGTTACAATCTCTCCTGATGAAGACATTAGAGAAGCTATGATAAGGATGAACAAATCAAATGTTCGCAGACTTCCCGTGACCCATAATACAAAAATAGTCGGAATGCTGACCATGAAGGATATTCTAAAAATTGAGCCGGAATTGTTTGAGCTAATTATTGATAAGTTTGATCTAAAGGAAGAAAAAAGCAAACCCATACATAGGGTTGGAGAAAGAGAAGGGATATGTCAGATGTGTGGGAATTACACTGATTTTCTATTCGACCAAGAAGACATATTTGTCTGTATATACTGTAAAGAGTAATCAAAAATTATATAAACCAGTATACTGAATAATATACTAAGGATGTACACCAAGTATGCAGATTATAGTAAATTTGGATTTCATAGAGTAATTAGATATAGAGGAATCTTTGATTTTGACGGTCTCTATAAATTTATAGCCAAGTGGATAAAAGACCATGATTTTGACTTCTATGAGAAAAAAGTTTGGGACAAACCACCTTACAGGATACATAAGCTAGAAGGTAGAAAAAAAATTAACTATATCTGTATGTTTCGCTTATTGCCTGAGATCTGGGTTTGGGAAGCTGAACCAGTTGAGATTATAAAAGATGGACATGCAGAAAAATTAACAAAAGCTCGTATGAAAATCGTCATAAATGGTGGATATATTTTAGATTATGATGGTGACTTTGAAAAAGCCGGTTTAAAAAAAGTTGAGAACTTCCTCTGGGGAAAAATAATGTATCATGAAAATTTATTGAAATATTTTGATTATCTAGACTATTATATGTATGATTTTATGACAGATGTGAAGCAATACTTAGAAATGGAAACTGCTTCAAATGCATATTAAACTAGAAAAATGACAGAACTCTACACACCTGTTGCAGGTGAAAATCTAAGTTACAGCGGATTGTTCAGTATGTCAGAAGTATTTAGATTAATAGATAAATACTATAGAACTAAAGGATTTGATAAAAAGATAATTTTTGATGAAGAATACAATACAGAAAAAGGAAAATACATTCACGTAAAATCAGAATATTACAAAAAAACAGATGCTTATGTAAGATTACAAACAAGGCTATGGATTTATGCCAACAACTTAAAAGAAGTTGAGAAAGAAGTTGATGGTGTTAAAATAAAAACAAATCAAGGAGATCTATCAATTACTTTTGATGCATTTCTTCAGACAGATTATTTTGAAATCTTCGATGATAGCAAACCAGTTTATTTTATATTCAGGGTTATATATGAACAATATCTACAGAGAGGAAGAATAGCCTACTGGGAAAATGTAGCTAGACACGTTATTAATGAATTAAAGACAGAATTATCTGGCTATCTTAACTTAAATAAATTCTTATATGAACGATGATCCGGGACGAAATACAACATGTTGTACTTGGTATGCAGATTAACTACCAAGGAATATTTAATTTTAGCGACTTAATGGTCTTAATGGATTCATTCTTTAAAAAAAGAGGATATGTAAAACATATTATGGGTCATAAACGAAAGGTAACAAAAAAAGGAAGACAGATTAGTTTAAGGTTAAGACCTTATAAAGAAAGCAAGGGAAATAAATTAGAAGTCCAGGTTTGGCTTAATATAAAAGACATGGAAGACATAGAAAAAAAAATAGACAAAATCCCTGTCAGACTAAACAAAGGAAAAGTAAACATTGTTATTGATGCATTTGTAATACAAGACATGAGAGGAAAATGGGAAGCTCGTGCTGAATACACTGTAATAAGGACCATTTTTGAGAAGTTTCTGTTTCAGAGTAAATCAAAAGATTTTGAGGGCATGGTTAAAAAAGATGCAACCGATTTAAGAGATGAACTGGCATCATTCCTAAATCTGAATAAATATTTATTCTAGAAAATATTTATATATATATTTAATTTAAGAATATTGGGTGGAGAAAATGAATATAGACAAATCAAACATGATTAAAACTTTACGATCTATTCCAGATATGACTGAGAAAGCCATCAAATTGGGAGATGATATTACTTTTCCAAAACAGTTTGTGAATAATATTGCTGTCGTTGGTATGGGTGGCTCAGGATTTACAGGAGATTTATTAAGTGTTTATCTGCATGATGTTGCTATACCTGTCCATGTTGTTAAAGACTATAAATTACCAAAATACCTCTCAAAGAAAACACTTGTGGTTGTAATCTCTTATTCAGGAAATACAGAAGAAACTATTTCAGCTTATAGAAGTGCAGTTAGACGTGGATACAGAATTGTAGCAATTTCATCAAACGGTAAATTAAAAGAACTTTGCAAAATGAACAAAACCCCTTTTATTGAAATTCCTTCCGGAATACAACCAAGAATTTCTGTGCCTTATCTCTTTTTACCATTATTGAATGTATTAAGTTATTCTGGTATAATTGATGATCAAGAAAAATCTATAAAAAACACCATAAAACACCTAAAAAATGTTGCTAAAGAAATTGAGGAAAACGGAAAAGTGCTTTCTCGGAAAGTTAAAGGAAAGATTCCTATCATATACAGCTCTCAGAAAATGATGGCTATAGCTGAAAAATGGAAGACAGACATAAATGAGAATGCAAAAACACATGCCTTTTACAATGTTTTCCCAGAATTTAACCATAATGAAATATGTGGTTATGAGAATCCAAACGGAAATTTTTATGTTATTATCATCAGTGATACAGATGACAACACGAAGATAAAAGACCGCATAAAAGTCTTTAAGAAAGTGATGAGAAAATATGATGTTGAGATAACACAAATCGAGATAACTGGAAAAGACTTCTTAACAAGGTTACTAAGTACAATATGGATGGGTCAATTCTTAGCTTATTATCTCGCTCTCGAATATGAAGTAGATCCTACTCCAGTTAAGATAATAGAGGACTTCAAAAAGCAACTCTAAATTTATATATAAAGTATTTATTCTTTGAATTATGCCTGATGTATCTGTAGTTCTGCCTTGTAGGAATGAAGAGAAAACTATTGGGAAGTGTATAACCCAGATAAAAAGCCTTTTCAAAGAAAACAATATTAAAGGAGAAATTATAGTTTCTGATTCTTCAACTGATTCTTCACGAAAGATAATTAAGAAGCACAAAATCAAGTTAATAGAGCATGATGAAGAAGGATATGGAATTGCCTGTATTAAAGGTATTGAGAAGGCTAAAGGAAAATATATACTAATTGGAGATGCAGACGGCACTTATGATTTTAATGAGATACCTTTGTTTCTAGATAAATTAGAAGAAGATTATGATTTGGTAATTGGCTCCCGTGTTAGAGGAGATATAAAAAAAGGAGCAATGCCCTTTCTACACAGATATTTAGGAAATCCTTTGCTGTCATTTATCCTCAACCTTTTTTTTCACACAAGAGTTAGTGATACACATTCTGGATTTAGAGCAATAAAGAAAACTCAAATTGAAAAAATAAATCTAAAAACAAGGGGAATGGAATTTGCCTCTGAAATGATTATAAAAGCTGCAAAAAACAATCTAAAAATCGGAGAAGTTCCCATAACTTATTATCCACGTATTGGGAAATCAAAATTAAGAAGTTTTAGTGATGGATGGCGCCATCTCAGATTTATGCTTATGTTCAGTCCTACTTATCTTTTTTTTATTCCAGGTATTCTCCTTTCAATAATTGGCATAACTTTCCTAATTCTTATGCAGTTTGGAACCTTCCTTATGAATGGAAATGATGTTGGGATTCATATCTCATTATTGAGTTCTCTCTTTACTATTTTAGGAATCCAGATAATAAGTCTTGGGTTATATTCAAGAATCTATGCAACCCATACTGGGTTTGAAAAACATGACAAGTTAATTGATTTCCTTGCAAAGAAATTTCCTTTAGAACGTGGACTTTTAATTGGATCAATTATTATTCTATTAGTCTTTATTGGTTTCTTTAACATGAAAAACACAATCCCTAGTTTGTTACTGCTTGCAACGCTTTTCATAATTGGATTTCACATATTGTTTTCAGTATTTTTCCTAAGTATGATGCTTGTTGAAAAAGTCAGTAATGATTAAATACTAATTTAGTTTCACAAAGAACATTAAAAAATAAGAAAAGATTAGGATGAAAATATTGAGATTTAAGAAAAAATATGATATAATACTAATTTTGTGTCCTCCCTGGGACATAAACTATCCTCCCACTGGAATTAATTATCTTAAAGGTTATACAGAGAAAGCAGGATTTAATATAAAACTAATAGATATTAATCTAGAGTTATTTAAGAAATATAAAAAGCTAAGAAAATATTGGAGAGATGAGTTGAAAGAAAATTGGACAGATCCTGAGAAATTCACCAAACTTTATTCTTATTTTAGTTCTGATATAAATAAAATAATAAATGAGGTCTCATCTAAGACCTCTGTTGTCGGTTTCTCAGCGTATCAAGATAATATTAGATTTATACTAACTTTAGCAGAAAAATTAAAGAAAATAGGAATAAAAATAATAGTTGGAGGTCCCTCATGTTATGTTGAAAGAGAGAGAAAACTATTAAAGAACGGTGCAGTGGATTACATAATTATTGGAGAAGGAGAAAAACCACTTACAACACTTCTAAGGACAATAAATAAAAAAAATCCTCCAACAATACCAGGAGTTCTTATTCCAAAAAACAAAGAGAGTTACATACCTCAAAGTCAACTTGATTTAGACAGTCTAACTTGGTCAAAAAACATGGATCCTGGAGAATATGATAATAAAGATACAATATCTTTATTATTAACAAAGGGATGCATTGGAAATTGTACTTTCTGTAATGATAAAAATCTAATGGGTGGAGAATTTAGAGCAAGAAACTCCAAACAAGTCTATGAGGAAATAAAATACTATCATAAAAAGAAGATTAATAATTTCATATTTAATGATTTGTTAATCAATGGTGATATATATTCTCTTACTAAACTCTGTGACCTTATAATTAGAGATAAAAAACTAACCATAAATATGGTAGCAAACGCTATCCCTATGAAAAACTTAACTAAAAAAACACTAACAAAATTAAGTTCTGCAGGGTTTAATACACTAATATTTGGTATAGAAACAGGTTCTGATGAAGTATTAAAAGACATGAAGAAGTATTTTACAATTAGAACTGCTGAAAATGTTCTCAAGACATCTAAAGAAGTAGATATTAATAATTGGATAAATTTAATGGTAGGTTATCCTACAGAAACAGAAGATGATTTCAATATGACACTTAGCTTCTTAGAGAGGAATAAAGAAAACATAGATAGAATCCATGGCGCCAATATGTGCAATATACTCTACAATTCTACCCTTATGAATAAAAAAGAAGAATATGATATCATACTACCTGCTAATGAATATTTAACTGAAGTTATGTGGCATACAAAAGACAAAAAGAACACATACGATATAAGAAAAAGAAGACTTAAGATATTAATGGATAAGATTAAAGAATTAGGTTTGGAAATAAAACAAACCAACTATCATGCATTTGAAGAATACGTATAAAAGATCCTGTTTTGTCAAATAAAATATGTTTTATTGTTGTTTACTGAGAAAGTCAGTAATGATTAAATACTAATTTAGTTTCACAAAGAACATGAAAATTGCTCTAGTATATGATTTAATTTATCCTTATTCTATTGGTGGAGCAGAAGCAAGAAATTTTTCACTAGCAAAACATCTTGTTTTACAAGGTCATGAAGTACACCTTTTTGGTGTGAAAATGTGGTCTGGTGAAAAAGACAAAAAAGTTACAAAGGGATTACATGTTCATGGTGTTTCCCAATATAAAGACAAATATTCTTTTAGTGGTAAGAGAAAAATCTTTGATCCTATAAAATATTCTTTCTTCCTCTTTTTTGAATTAATAAAATATGATTTTGATTTAATTGATGTAACAGCATTTCCTTATTTTCCTGCGCTCTCATGTAAAGTGTATTCTCTGTTTAAAAAAAAGCCCATAATTGTAACCTGGCATGAAGTATGGAATGAATATTGGTATGAATACAAAGGTCCCTTAATTGGTTTCTTTGGTAGACTTATTGAGAAAATTATAGCAAACATCTCAAATAACAATATGTGTGTTTCAGAAAGGACTGCAAAAAGATTCAAAAATATAAGCAAGAAAAAAGCAAAAGTGATAAAAAATTGGATTGAGATTGATGAAATAAATAAAATAAAACCAAGTAAAAAAAAATATGACCTTATCTCAATTGGTAGACATCTAGAGCACAAGAACTTTGCTTTGTTGTTAAAGATATCATCAATATTAAAAAAGGATTTTCCAAGATTAAAAGTATTGAT
>CAZHYZ010000032.1:0-10403 GCA_964537195.1 uncultured Methanosarcinales archaeon | reverse complement strand
ACTTGGGAGAACTGAAAGAAGACAAAGTCGGGCAATATATCAAGAGATAAATGATGATATAAGCAAATTTGATAAAGCAGGAGTTAGACAAACTGTTGGAGATGTTATAAATTATATTAGAAATTATCAAAGCAAATCCCATGTAACGAAAGACAAAGACGGAGAAAAATTTGTTTTTGAAATGAGTAAGATAAAAGGAAAAATAACACACATAATCAAACACTTACAGGACACAATCCCAAAACATGTAAAGATACAGCAAAGAATGATAAGAATTAGGGAAAAAAGATTACCTTCAGAGTATAAAGTTAGTGATGAGATAATCCATGATTTCAGAAAAGTAATCAACGAGATAAACCAATTAAATGCTCAAATACAATCTATTATCTCAGAGATAAGTTCTTAATTAATGAAATAGAGAAAGTTTTATATATATTATTTTCAATTAATAAGTCTATATTCATGAAAGCAAATAGAAAATTACTCGTTGGGATATTTACAGGATTACTTTCTACTACTTTTGTATCTGCTCAGGCATTCAGAGATTCATTTGGACCTTTTTGGGATTTGATTGATTATCTTTTTAATTACCTTCCAAGTAATAGTTCTACACAAGGAGCTTATTTCAAGTTTCTATTGTGGATAATGTTTTTTTCGTTATATGTTGTCTTAGTTAGAAAGTTGGATATATTTAAGAGAGCAGAGCAGAGAAAACAAGGTAATATTGTGGCAATGATTTTGTCTTTGATGACAGTTCTTTTGATGCCTAACACAATTTTGGTGGCAATATTTACAAGCTATAGTTATCTTGGTGCTTTAGTTTTAACATTTGTTCTACCTATTACCATTATTTTTTATACAAGAAATATGGATTACAGAGTTAGAGCTGGTTCTCAAATTTTAGGGGGTTTTTTTCTTGTAGCTTTTACACCAACATTTTGGTCAGAGTTTACACAACCATGGACTAAAACCCTAAGTTCTTTTATGAGTATTGGTGGATTTGCACTTATTATTAATGGCATTCTGGGATTGACTAATCAAGGAAAAGGGATATTTGGCAATAGAGAGGGTGGAGGAAATGGAAAGACTCCTGAACAGATTGCAGAAAATTTGAAGTCATTAGATGTGAAACCGGAGGACACGCCAGATAAAGTAAAAAAGAAGGTTGAAAAAGAACTTGGGACCAAAAAGACACTTAATACTGTTGATGGTGAAATAAAGGATCTTGCAGAAGATATGCGGAAAGAAGCAAGAGATTTGGAGCAGATTAATAACCTTATAAAAGATAATGGCCCTGTTGGGAATATGGTTAATAAGATAAATGTGATATTGAGTAATCCCGACCAAGAAGGAATTAGTGAGATGTATAATACTCTTTATCCAGAGATAAACCGAGATGTTGTTCCTCTTCACCAAGGTTTAAGATATCTTTCTAGAGTTGCAAGAAGAGATAATAGACATTATAGAAGACTAGAAAAAGCACTAAATGAACTAACAAAGACTCATAAAGTTGCAATAACTATGACAAGTCTTGGGAAGTATTATGGCAAGTCAGATTTAGGCTCTGAAGCTGAACAATTCAAAAAAGCGATAGATGAATTAAGGGAAAAGATTGGGGAAATTGAACAAGGCGAAAGACAATATGTTGCATCCATTGCCCAACTTAGGGGGGATATTCTTGGAGCAAGAAGAGAATTTAATAAGCTGAGGTCCAACTTAAAGAAACTACCAAACTTGGATGAGAAACGTAAGAATGATACCTTAGTTAAGACAAGAAGTATGTTGCAGGACATTCTTAATTTCAGACAGCCTGTTGTAGATGCATATGCTAGTCTTAGAAAGCAGTATGATGATATCAGGGAAATTTTAGGAGGCATTAGTAAGAATCTACAAGTCCTCTCTGATGCATTAATTATTAAACTGGCTGAAAGAGTAGGCAAAAAGAAAACACAGCCACAACAAGAGTAAATCCAAACTTTTATATACCTTCTTTTAGATTATTCATGATGAGGTGTTATTATGAAAATTAAACTTACTAAAAAACCAACTAAACCAACTATCATAGATGGGTTTCCAGGATTTGGGCTTATTGGAACAATTACAACAGAATTTTTAATAGAGCATCTGAAAGCAGAAAAGATAGGCTCTTTTTATTATGAAGAATTGCCTGCTACTGTTGCAGTCCATAAAGGAGCTCTAGTGGATCCTATGGGTATATTCTATAATAAAAAATACAACTTAGTTATATTACATACTATATTGAATTCTATAGGCCTAGAATGGAAATTAGCTAAGGCTATTTCAAAGATGGCTCAGGATTTGAAGGCTACTGAGATAATTAGCTTAGAAGGTGTCTCAAGCCCCACAGTAAAAGAAGACTCTGAAAAAGTTTTCTATTATGCAACTAAAAAGTCAAAGAAATTTGATAAATTAAAGGCAGAACCATTGCAAGAATCTATTATTGTGGGAGTTTCTGCAGCATTAATGCTCCGCTCTAAAATACCTTTAACGTGTTTCTTTGCTGAGACGCAATCTAGGCTTCCAGACAGCAAGGCAGCTTCTAATATAATTAAAACTCTAGATGATTATCTCGGATTAGAAGTAGATTATAAGCCCTTGCTCAAACAGGCAGAGGAATTTGAGAATAAATTCAAAACTATACTCAAGCAAAGTTCTATGACAAAGAAAGAGCGAGATAAAAAAGCTATGAGTTATCTAGGATGATTTTGACTTAGCTTTTTTCATTTCTTTTTTCTCTTCTTCAGCAGCTTTTTTTATGTCGTCTTCTATATTTTTTAAGAAATGTTCGATTTCTTCATATGATTTTGGTTCAAGATATTTTAACATAGATTTGATGGCTACACACATCAAGAAAATCAAAATTATTGATAAACCAACAGACATAAGATGGAGTAAATTTGTCCTGTCTAAGATGTCTGAATATACAAGTACAATACCTACATAAGAAACAACTGCAACAGTGAATTTTGTTGAATTGTTTAGAATAAAATTCGTTGGTAGCTTATGTAGGAAATCCATTACTGCTACAAAAATCCAGATTAGTATAAAAGCAAAGGTTATATACAATTTTATTCCATGAGTATCATTAACAATAGAATATCTTACTAAGTCAAAAGCAATAAATAACAAGAAGATTGTATTTTCTAATGATCTATGATTTCCAAGACCTTCTCTAGGATATCTATTAAAATAAAACTCCATTAGGACAATAGCAAGAATTACTGGTATAAGGATCCAAAGCATCTCTGGAAAGATAATAGGAGCATACAAGAATTCTATGAATGTATGAAAAAAATCATTCCAAAACAATTCCAATAATGATATGAGAGACATTTTTACCTCTTTTTTACTCTTTAATCATATTTCAAATATAAAACTTACTACTTTTCTTTATTTAATTCTTTTTTGAAAAAATCAATTGTTTCTTTTTCTTTGATTTGATCATATTCAAATAACTTTGATGGAATTTTAATATTTTTGGGTTCAAATATCTGTGGTCTGTAGTATGCCAAACCAGGTATTGTTTCACAATGGGGTTCTTCTCCACATAACTCAAGAAAGTCAGTTTCACAATCATACACTATAGCACCTAAGTCATCATTTATATATGAAAAGAGAATTCCAACAACACTTCCACCAGAGTGGCTAATAATTCCAATATTCTCAACATAATCTAAAGAATCCAAATATTTGAATAATAAATTAGCTTCATATACTCTTATTCCCATTAAGGTAAATCCTTTTCCATTAAGTTTTTTAGTTATAATAAATTCACTTTCTTCACAATTCATTGCTCTAAATGAAGGCATAATTACAACAAATCCTTCTTGGGCTAATTTGTGAGCAAAGAACTCTTCTTTTGCAACATCTTGGTCTCCTCCATGTCCATGTAATCCAATTATTGCAGGATAGATGCCTTTTTGTTTTGGTATTACCATTAATGCAGATAAATTCCCTATGTAAGGGTCCTCAAAGATTAATTCTTTTTCTATGTATTCATCGTATTCCTTTCTAGATACATCTACCACAGTAAGATTTCTCTCATTTATTCCTTTTAAGAGGAATTCAATGTTTAACTCATCAATGATTGTTTTTGTTAAATTAGATGAGTTTTCTCCATCAGGGTTATTTTCAATATAGTTAAGAGCTAAATTATGTTGTTTCCAAAATTCTTCCTCACTAACATTTTTTTGATATTCTTTGGTTTGTTGAATGAACTTTCTATAATCCTCTACATCATTAAAGTAGTTTTCTGAGGTAACAGAAAAATTATCACCAGTGTCTAATATCATTAAGACAGTTAATGAAACTAGTCCTATAAAAATTATAAAAAGAATTCTCTTATTTTGATGCATATTTTGTTCTTTGTATTTCTAGATTATAAAAAACTTTTTATATATGAGGACAAACTTATGTTGTGTGTTTAGAAGAATAAAATAACACCATGAGAGAAATAGCTAGAAAGGTTGAAGAAAAAAAGACTGGTGTCATTTTTCCTGAATCTGCTAACACACTATTTTGGGTTTTAATCATTATAATTTCTGTTTTTGGTATGTATGTACTAAGTTTATTAATATTTTTTGAATTTCAATTATATACACCTGACGCGGTATCTTTTTGGACAGTTGGAAGAGGAATGTCAAATGGATTAGTACTTTATGAGGATCTTTTTGAATCAAAACCACCAGGAATATTTATTATTTCTGCATTGTCTTTTTATTTAACAGAAAGCCCCATATTAACACACCTATTTAATGGTCTCTCATTTTTCCTGCTTGCATTTGTCCCAACACATTATTCTTTTTCTTTTTGGAAGCCAAAAAACAAAAAAGAATATAGCAAAAAGGATTACACACTTTTGTCTTTGTTGAGTTTTCTGTTTGGTGTAGTACTCTCTTTGTATACTTCTTTTACAAGCGGAAGAATATTTGTTCAACCACTAGCGATTGTTTTTGTTTGTTTGTTTATCTTAACCTTGATAAATGGAGAAAAATTTAATATGAAACCTAATCAAAAAAGACTCTTTCTGAGCTTTTTTATTTTGAGTGCTGTAGGAATAAGCGAACCCTTTTTATTAGTTATAATCACTATTTTCTTAATTTTTGAAAATAAGATTAAGAGTTTCAGAGCACTATTAAAAACATTCTTTTTTTCAGCTTTACTTGGTTTATTAGCTCTCTTTTTGTTAGGAATAATTAAGCCGTTTTTTCTTTATTATCTCCCATATATGTTTTTCTATAGAATACAGAGTGGAAACTCATTTTTTCTAAGAGGAATTGATAGTTCAAGAATAATTGGTAATATTATTAACTTTAATCCAATATTACTTCTCTTAATCTTGTTCTTTTTTATTTATTACTGTTTTTTTCAAATTAAATCACTAGTAGATAAAGGCGAAAATTTGTTATTATCTTTGTGTAAAATTGTTGGGATAATTTTCCTGATTAATTTGTCGGTAGGTATAGGAGTACTTTTTTATCCCCACCATTTTTCTACACCTATACCAATTTATTTAGCCCTTTTCCTTTTTTTCCTTCAAAAACATAGTTTAACATCTATAAAAAGCAGAGTTATATTATTTATTATAATACTTGCTTGTCTAACAATAATATTAGATTTTGTGTTTATGGATAGATATTTCGATTTATATAAAGAACAACTATTAAGTCAACAGAAGAGAGAATTGGAAGTATCTACTCATGCACGTTTTGTAGATGAAGTACTAGATAAAATAGGTAGTGAAAGATATTTATATTTTGGAAGAAATGATGCGGGCAAATTTCCAAAGATATTTGGGTTTACTAAACATTCACCCTATGGTCCTCTGTTTAATTATGAATTTCCTAATCAAGCCAGATTACCAGATTTTTCATCAACAAATTATTATTTTCTCGAGAAGTTTAATTGGATGGAAAAAGTTAGCCAAACCTCGTTTCAAAAAAATCTTGAAGAAACAAACCTGATTTTGTTTGATATAGTTAATGATAGTTCATTGAATTATGGCATTACTTTCAATGAAACTTTAGGTAGGGATTTTTCAGAAGTTCCATGGGGAATTATAGATAATGCTTCTATTCCTAAAAACAAAGATTATCTTATATATTATAGAAAAAATATTAGTAATGAGACTTGATAAAGCATCACTTTAACCTTTTTTTATCTTAGAACTTTTCTACCCTTATGAATTAATTTAATGTTATTATATTGATCACAAAACAAAATACAAAATCACAGGCAAAATTAAACAGGCCATAGCATGATTTCTCCCTATACCTTTTAATGGGGCTATTAGGCCAATAGCCGAGGCAGTTATTAAAACAACTAATCCGAGCCATCCGTTTAAGAAAAGACTCATTAAAAAAATAAATACAATTATACTTACAACAAGAAGTTTGTAATTAACATTAATGATAATTTTTGAGAATATTTTTGCAAACCATAATGTCAGAAAGACAGAAGCAGAGCCAGCTATTAAAAAGACAAGAATGAGAAGCCAGAAACTCCTTTTATCTATTTGGAGTAATTTAGATATTACAACTATTGTACCGTCTTTAGCTTTTCCTAGTGTAAAGAAAGTAACTAATGAAAAGACTACAGACATGGTTCCCATTGCACCCACTAATGCTAAGTAAGCTTTGTCTTTAACATCCCTCACAATCTGATTGCTTATTACAGCACCTTGTGCAGGACCAAGACCCGGAAAAAACTGTATAAAAAAGACAGCGATTGAGCTTCCCAGAATGGCTTTGCCAAGTTCCTTAATCTTGAGATCTATTTTTTTTGTAAATTTTTGTTTTGGAATTTTTGTGTTCTCAAAATAACTTATTAATAAGCCAGAAACACCAAATAACCCGGATAACATTGGAAATAAGGGTTCGTTTAAATTCGGGATAGAAAAAACTATAACACCAAGAGTCCCTGAGATAATAAATAACAATAAGTTCCAAAACCTATCTTTATCTTTCATAATCATATAAAACATCAGAGTCATCAAAAGGTAGACAAGATAAGGTTGTAAAAAAGAAAAAATCTTTTCAGCACTGAACATGAAGAAAGGAACTAATAAAACAGCAACAATCATTCCTATGTAAGTTCCAAGTATGGTTATTTTTACTGCCTGATAACCTTCTCCCTGTAATAACATTTTTTGACCTGGCAGAACAGAAAGAGCATTCTCGTTTTCCGGAGCACCAAGATAAACAGAAGGGATTGTATCAAGAAAAGAATGAACTACTGATAGAGATATGATAAAAACAGCCAGAGATAAAGGTTCTACATAAGTCAATAATAAAGGAGAGAGAGCAAACATTGTTGTTGCTATTAAATTTACATGTATTCCTGGAGTTAAGCCCGTAACTATTCCAATTAATATTCCTATGATGGTTAAGGCAAGTAATTCCCAAAACATAAAACAAGATTATTTAATAATATATTAATAATTTACTAATTATATAAAATTTCTTTTTATAGTACATAAAAACAAAGCCGATACTTTTATAAAAAAGAGAATATTTAAATATAAAAACGAATACATCAAAATTAATGGTGGAGGGTTATCAAAAATGAGACGTTTTTTCGATAAAGTTAAAGATCGCGTAAAAAGTTGGGGTTTTGAAGATGATATTTCTGACGAGTTTGAGGAGGAATATCTTGAGTTAGATACTACTGTTAAAAAAGCAGGCAGTTCAAAAGTAGTTGTCAGACCTTTTGTATTAGAAGACTTTTCTGATGTTAAACCAGTATTAGATGCATTAAGAGAAGGCTATACAATCGGACTAGTAAATATTAAGCCACTGAAGGATAAGGATCTTGTAGAACTTAAGAGAGCTATAAACAAGTTGAAGAAGACTTGTGATGCATCTTCAGGCGATATTGCAGGATTTGGTGATGATTATCTTGTTGTAACACCTCACTTTGCAGAAATCTACAGAAGCAAAGAAACACAGACAGAAGACTTGGAATAATTCTAAAACGTCCCTGGCCGGAATATTGTCATTATAAAGAAAGATACAGTCATAAGTATAAGAGAATGTTTTAATCCAGAGATTATATCTCCTTCTGATAATTTTCCAATTATTACACCGGCAAAAAATCCTTGTATGAGTGTCAGCATAATGAATATTCCTCTTAGACTAGAAAACCACCTTGTTAAAGTTATGACAAAATTAGCTAGGGAATCAAATTTTATTTCAACATTCATTACAAGTGAAGAACCAACACTTGAGGAAGTTGATCCTGTGATACTTCCTATACTAACATCTGCTCCAAGAAGACCACCTTCTGAGCCAATTAAGTAAGGGACAAGCATATTTTGTATAACAATCATTACACCAATAAAAATAAAAAATATGACATAAGACTGCAGTACTTGAGAATGAATGCTTGCTCTTCTCTGTTCTTTTATTTTTTTAATTTCAATAAGTGAGGCAGTTATGGATCCCAGGACATCTTCCATATTCCCTCCTGATTGCTCTGCTTCAATTACTGTTGCTATCGCTCTCTTTATCACACCATTTCCAGTTCCATTACTAAAGAGAAGCAAGGCTCTATGAACCGGGATCGCCCATTCTACTTGGTGTCCCAATTTAACTACATGGGGCGTTAAAGCACCATAATCTATCTTGGAGATATGTATAATTGCTCTTGATACAGGCATACCCGATTTAATAGCCCCAGTCAAATTTCTTACAAAATCTAAGAATCTAGTTTCAATTTCTTTTTGTCTTTGATTCTCTAAGAAAAAATCAAACCAGATCTGTCCCCATCCTACAGACAATGCTAAGACAACAATAGGGATAAACCATTGTGTATCCCAGAAGACAGCTATATCTACTATTAGTATCAACAGGCCAATTCCGATACCAACAAAGTAATTATTCTTGAATTTCATTTTCTAAATTTCTGGTTGATTCAACTCTAAAAATACTAAAAACATCAAGTTAAGACCTGGTATGACTAAGTAAGTTCCTAGAGTTATTAAGGAATTAATACTCATTCCACCAATTGAGCCCCCTAATACGGATACTAGTGAGAGGGCAGTAACAAAAAACAGAGGAGCAGCAATTAATACTCCTGTATAAATATCTGAATAAGTTGATAGAGATTCAACATATTTCTGTCTCTCCAACCTATAGTTTAATAGGGCTTCTTGTGATTTCTGAGAGAGATACTCTTTTACATCTCCGCCTGTTTCTATTGTAGATACAAAACTGTCTATGAATTCTTTAAAATCTTCACTAGGGGTAGTCAGGGCAACAGCTCTCAAAGCAGTTAAAATGTCATAACCAAAAAAATCAACATAGTTTGTAACTTTTTCAATTTCAACAGAGATTTCTCCATATTCTCTTGAATGAGAGATTAATTTAAACATTGTCGAGGGACTGACACCAGAAGCAATAACAGATGCCATATGATCTATTGCAAAAGGAAGATTTGTGTTAATAGATCTTCTCCTAGATTTTGATTTCATAAAGGGGTAATAAAACGAAATCCAAAATACAAAGTTTGATACAATTATGGTTCCAAGTACAGTTTTTACAAAGACCCAACCAACAGGGTTGTTTTGCAAAGCAAAAAAGACAGTAAAAATTGGCAAAGATACTAGACTAGAAAGGAGTGTCAGAAAAACCATTATGTTGATGTAGGTGTTGGCCAATATCTTTATGTTAGAGTTTCTAACTGCAGTATAGAGTTTCTTAAAAAAATCAGGATATTTCTCAATTAAATATATACTTATTTTTCTAACACTAACATTAGCCACATAACCGAGAGTACTGGCTTGATATACTTCTGGTTTTTTCTTTGATATGAGGCTCTTAAGTTCTTTTATTTGCTTTTCAAGCATATAAGGATCCAGAATATCAGATTTACTAACAGTAAAGCCTTCATCTGTTATGGCTTTACCCTCATAAGAGAGTATTGAAGGCAATACTTGTGTTCTTCCAATAAATTGATCATCTTTCTCTTTACCACTTAGAAGATATTTTAAAAAGTCTATGGAGAAAATTCCACCAAATGCAATATTCCCTTGTTCTTTTGCATCTAACCATGGTTTTTCTTTAGCCTGGAAAGCATACACTAGTCTTTTCCAGAAATTAAGTTTTACTGGTTGAGGAGGTTTAAATACTTCAAGTTCATGTGGTCTTGGGATATCCTCTTTTGACTTTTCTGCTTTGATTTTTGATTTTTTGACTTTTCCTACTTTTGGAATCTCAAATTCTCCTATTTCCAAAGTTTCAAGAGCAGGAAGTGAAATAGTATGTCCTTTTTTTTTGCTTTTACCAACACTGAGTTTTTCATAACTTGTATCACTATAAATAATATTGAATATTTTATTATTTAATTCAAGAATTTTTTCATGAAGAGATTTTACAAAGATGTCA
>CAZHYZ010000031.1:0-11617 GCA_964537195.1 uncultured Methanosarcinales archaeon | reverse complement strand
TCTCCTGTGTCTTCCCAGTTCTGACATAGCTTGATTTCTTCAGCACCAAATTTTTTTATTATACTTAAAGAACCATTCTGTCTGAAATGACCTAGTATCTTTGTAAATCCTTTTTCCTTAGTACCTTTTATGAACTCTCTAACAAGTTCTTTTCCATAACCGTTGCCTTGCTGCTCAGGAATAATTACCAAATCAAAAAAGTACATCAGATTATTATCTTTATATAATCCTTTAAGACCATGAAAAGACATCTCATCTTTTGCTGGTTTGTAGCCTATTGCGTGGCCAATATAATTGCCATCAAGAAGTGCTACCCTGAGAACTGTCTTTCTAGCCCTTAATATATGTATGTATTCATCCTCTGGTGTTCTGATTGCTTCAGGAAAAATTAATTCTGTGCTCAATACATGTTCTTTGTATTTTAGCCAGTTTTCTCTAGTTAAATTGTCAAAAGTTAGCATTTTAGAATTTTATTTTTTCTTTTCTTTCAGAGGTAATACTCCTGCTAAATCCCCAATTACATTCACTAGTTCTGTTTTTGTTGGTACAACGATTTTTGCATTATTTTTCAAGGAAGATTCAACTGTCTCTAACTTTTTGAGAAGCTGTGCATTACCTTTGAAATATTTATTGGCTGAATCGTTCACTAGTTTAATATATTCTGCCTGACCCTGAGCTTCAAGTATCTTAGCCTGTTTGATTCCCTCTGCCTCTTTTATGTGTGCTCTTCTTATACCATCTGCTTCAATTTCACGTGCAGTAGCAAAGTCAGTTGCTGCAATTTTTTCATTCTCAGCTTTAACAACTTTATTCATAGTTTCCTGAACATCTTTTGGAGGATCTATTTCTTTTAATTCTGTTCTGACAACATCAATTCCCCAATGATGTGTCTCTGCTTTCAAAGTTTTCATTAATTCATCGTTAATTTTATCACGTTCACTGTTTGCTGACTTTAATGTCAATGTTCCAATGATGTTTCTTAAAGTAGTTCGGGCCAAATTCACTATCTGGCTTTCAAAATCAAAAACATTGTATTGAGATGCTTTGACAGAATCTTCGTTTGGTCTTACTCTGAAATATACTTGTGCATCTACCCTTGCATTTAAATTATCATCTGTAATAATCTCCTGGGGTTGTGCATCCATCATTTGTTCTGTGATATTTACAGTATAAATTCTTTCAATTATAGGAAAAATCCAGTGAAAACCTGGCTCAGCATATCTGTTATATTTTCCTAGTCTTTCAATTACTCCTCTTGTTGTAGGTCTTACTATTCTGACACCAGTAAGAAAAAATGCTGTTCCTAATATTCCTATTAAAAAAAATGATACCATCTTATCACCCATATTTGGATAAGTTGATTTATTAATAAATTTATCTGGTTTCGAAGATTTTAAAAGCTCTATAAAAATCCAAACTTTATGAGATTATTTTTAGTAAGACATGGTGAAACAGAAGAGAACAAGGAGAAAATAGTACAAGGCCATATGGCTGGACATCTTTCTAAAGAAGGGATAAAACAAGCAAAGAAACTTGCTCAGAGACTAAAGAATGAAACATTTGATATTATTTATTCAAGTGATTTAAAGAGAGCAGCCGATACAGCTAAGATTATTGCCAAATATCATGATTGTCCTTTACAATTAACAGAAGAATTAAGAGAATTTGATTGTGGTTCTTATACTGGTGTGCATAAAAGTAAGGTAGATTGGGACAACCCTCCTTCTGATGCAGAAACACAAGAGCAAGGCTATTCAAGAATGCAAACCTTTCTAAAAAGGGTTTACGAAGAATATCCTAAAGGAACTGTGTTATTTGTTGCCCACGCAGGAATAAGTAGAGCATTATTAGCAGTAATAAGAGATGAAAAGCCAGAAGACATAAACGAATTAATGCGCTTTTCAAATACTGCAGTTAGTGTCTTTGATATTGAAAAAGAAAACAACCATAAAATACACATATTAAATAGTTCAGAGCATCTTTATCCAACAAGAGAAGAATGTCTTCAATGGTACAAAGATTTAGGAACTCCAGATAATATTCTTAGACATGTTAAATTAGTAAACAAATTATCTATTTTCTTGGCTAAAAAACTCCAAGAGAAAGGCATAAGAATTGATGTAGATTTAGTAGACAAAGCCTCTTTGTTACATGATTTGGATAAGTGGCTGTGTTTGCAAGATATTTCCTTGAGGCACGGATATGAGACAGAAAGAATATTGACAGAGAAAGGCTATCCTTATTTGGGTTATATTGCAAGGCAGCATAGGGGAGATTTAGTAACCAATGGGTTAAAGACTTGGGAGGAAAAAGTGATTTCTTATTCAGATAAAAGAGTGCAGCAGAACACAATCGTTCCCCTAAAAAAGAGATATGAGTACATAAATAAGACGTATCCTGCAAAAGATAAAGAAAAAAGAAAAAGAGAGATGCAGGCTTATTATGATCTTGAAAAGGAGATTTTCTCTAAAATTGACTTTGGGCCTGAGAAATTATCAAATTCTTTTATAGAAAAAGACTCTAAATCCTAGGATAAACACCTGGTTCCATAACAACTTTATCAGTTTTTACAGCTAATCCTTTATTACCAAGCATGATATTGCTAGAAGAAACAGAGTCTCCAATACAGATGAGTTCATCTTTTAAAGTTAGTACAGCAACAGAATCTCCTTTTTCAATATCACTATCAAGTTTAGAAATGCCTGGAATTGCTAGCTGAGCTCCATGACATAGACTATCAACAGTTGTATCTAAAACCCAGATTTTCTTTAAATGCAAAACACCTGCTTCAACAGGTTCTATAACTTTTCTTAGAAATTTTTCTTTTCCGTATTTTTTATAATAATAGAATGCATCTGTTAAATCCTGTAGAGTGACTGATTTCTCCTCGGAAAAAGGTCCTGCTTTGGTTCTCCTTAGTTCAGCCATATGAGCTCCAACTTTTAACTTTTGGCCTATATCATGCACTAGTTTTCTTATATATGTGCCTGCTTCACAACCCACAGTAAATAAGACATCTTGATCTTTTATTTGCAAGACATCTATATAATATACATTTCTGTAACGCCATTGTCTTTTCACAGAACTTTTTATAGGTGGCATTTGTTTTATTCTTCCTGTAAATTCCTCAAAAACCTGATATATTTTATATTCCTCAACTGGTTTATGTAAATGCATTAGACAAACATACTCTTTTCCAGCTTTAAGCAAGTATTGAATGATTTTTGTACTTTTTTCCAGGCCAACAGCTAATACACCAGTGACATTTGGGTCTAATGTGCCAGAATGTCCAGCTTTATTAATTCCGAGAATATCTTTAACATAAGCACTAACTTGATGAGAAGTAGGTCCAGCAGGCTTGTCTACATTAATAATTCCAAGTTTAATGTGTTCTTCAATAGTTCTTTTATCAGGAAATTTACCAAACTTCTTGCTTGTTTCTTCTTCTCTCCTAATTAAAACTTCAACCATAATTAGCAGTTAAATGATGATATTTATATCTTTTCCGCCCCAACATTTAAAAATGATGACCAATACTTGTTTTATATGAAGATAAAAGACTTAGAAAAAGGGATGGACGATGTGAATATTGAGGCAGAGATTGATTATATAACACCAATACAGAAAAAAAGTCATGGTGAAGCCTGGGGTATTGTCTACATAAAGGATGATACTAAGGATATTAAGTTAGTCATGTTTGGTGATAAACTAGAACAAGCTGAAGAAGGAAGAAAAATAAAGATAACAAAAGGTTATGTAACCTCTTATAGAGGACAACTTCAGTTAAATACTAGAAAAGATCACTCTGTGGAATATATTGATTGAGTTGATACTATATGGTTATTAGAAGGGACCTGGACAGGAAGTGTCCAGAATGTGGAGGTTCTAATCTTTCTTGGAACAAAGAAAAAGGAGAGCTTTCTTGTAAAGATTGTGGTCTTGTGGTAGAAGACAAGATGATTGATTTTGGTCAAGAATGGAGGGAATTTGATGCTGAATCTGCTCAGAAGAGGAGGAGAGCAGGAGCACCAACAACCTATACACAGTATGACCAAGGTCTTGGTACAGAAGTTGGAAGAAAATCTGACTTATACAGATTAAAGAAGAGATCAAAAAACAAATTCTTTCGTTTAAGAAAATGGCAATATAGAATTTCTACTGCTATTGAACGTAATCTAAAACTTGCATTAGGTGAATTAAAGAGAGTTTCATCATATCTAAAAATGCCAAAATCTGTTGAGGAAGAAGCAGCACGCATATATACAATGGCAGTACAAAGAGGTCTTGTTAGGGGAAGATCAATGGAGTCTGTTGTCTCTGGCGCAATTTATGCAGCTTGCAGACGTCATGAAGTTCCAAGAACTTTAGATGAGGTTAGCGAAGCATCAGGAATAGAGAAAAAAGAAGTAGGCAGGACTTATAGATTTATAACAAGAGAACTTAGTATAAACGTTTTACCAAGCAACCCAACAGATTATATCCCGAGATTCTCATCTTCTTTAAAATTATCACCACAGACACAGAGCAAGGCAGTTGAGATAATAGAGATGGCGCAGAGAGCAGAATTAACAAGTGGCAGAGGACCTACAGGAATTGCTTCTGCAGCACTGTATGTTGCAGCCTTAATGAATGGTGAGAAGAGAACTCAAAGAGAAGTAGCAGATGTTGGTGGAGTAACTGAAGTCACAATAAGAAATCGTTACAAAGAACTCTTAGAAAAATTAGGATTGGAGCAAGATATTAAAAAATTAAGAAAAAAAGCTAAGAAGTAATACTTATATAATCATGCGTCTTCTTGAAATAAATCTATTATGGATCCACCACAAGGCAAATTAGAAAATCTGGAGGATGTGGATAAATCTGAAGAAGATAAAGAAGAAACAAAAAAAAATCCGGTTAGAAAATATTTGTTTTTTGTTGTACTGTTAATTCTAGCTTCATTGTTTATAGAAATTAAATTTATGTTATTTTTTTTATTAATTGTTTTTCTAAATGCGTGGATAGAGAAATCTCAGGCAAAGGTAGCATTGCCAACAAGGATAGAGATAGCTACTACGGGTACGATTCTTGCAACGATAGCTTACGGACCAATATTGGGATTATTTATTGCTTTATTTAGCAGAGGAATAAATACTCTTGTATTGAAGGATTTCAAGAGAGAACATCTGATAATGATATTAACTTACATACTTGCGGCTTTGATGGCACATTTCATACCGCTTGATAGTGAGTATCTAGGTAGCCTTATTACTGTTGTAACATCATTAATTTTGTATTTTGTAAGGGTCTACATGCTTGGCCTAGAACAATGGAGAGCAGTATCAAGAACAATAAGTAATATAATATTTAATGTAATGTTCTTTATAACTGGAATGGGTAGCATAATCGTTGGGTTCTTAATAACAACTTAACAAGTAAGATGAAACGCGCCAACAACGTTAGTTCCTTGTTCTAATTCTTCATTATATATTTCAACAGCTTTGTCAGTTTTTTCTGCAATAAAAATAATTCCACTCTCCTCTATAAATAGTTTAGTTTCCTCAGGTATTCCCATTTTTCCACTAGTGCCTTGACCAATAACTAATATGTCTGGTTTATACTCTAAAACTTTATCCAAATCATTTATAGAAAGAAGATGTCCTTCTTCACGCCACCAGTTATCTATAATCATATCAGGAAAGATGATTAAATCTTTAGAATAATTCTTTCCATCAACTTTCATATGACCAAAGGAGTATGATTCAATCATTTTGAAAAAGCGCCACGACCCGGACTTTCAAGGCTGAAGGACTTGAATCCTTCCAACCATTTGAACCGGGAATCCCAAAGGGACCGGCTTGCTTTTTATGATTAGCGCTCTTTAGCGCGTAAGTGGGCTTTATGCCCGCTCTTGCGTGTCAACCGAGCATAACCAGTTGCTCAAGGCCGGCGCAATACCGGATTATGCGATCGTGGCAATAAGTTTACAGAAAAGAAAGCATCTTTTATAATTTACTTTTTTTTACTATGGCCTATATGATCAAGTATGTTCTCTTTCATTTCAAATATATTAAAGAGAGTAACAAGGAAGACTAAGACTAGTGGTCCCAAGAGAATACCTATTACACCAAAATAAGTAAGTCCACCAATTACTCCTAAGAACACAAGTGCTGGATGTACTCTCATCTTATCACTAATTAGAATAGGTTTAATGATATTATCCACCGTGCTCACAATACCAACACCATAAACAAAAAGGATTATTCCTTTAATCATTAGTACTGTCTCTCCTCCCAGACCATTCAACATGAGTACCAAAGATAAAGGAACATACACAATTCCTGGTCCAATCATTGGTATTAATGAAAAAAATAAGGTTACTATGCCCCAAAATAGCGGTGCATTTAGTCCTAGGATAAAGTAGCCTATTGTAGCAATTAAGGCTTGGGCCATTGCAGTTATTATTTGTCCATATACAACAGCATCAGCTGTTTGTTTTAATTCTCTCAAAAGTATAATTGTGTCTTTTTTTGGAAAAGGGAGATAATGAACAAGTTTTTCAAATGTAGCGCGACCATCTCTAAAGAAGAAGAACAATAAGAATGCAGAGATACTAACATTTAGTATCTTGCCTGGCACTGTGGTTAATGCTCCTTGTACAAATCCTAGAAATTGCGATGTCAAATTTTCGACTATTCTACCCAATTCAATGGAAATACCAAAATCCTGTTTCAAATTATTATATATAAATTCTTGATATATCTCTGATTGGATTGTCTTTGAAACCCATGAATAAACAGAAGGTATTTCTCTAACCAATGAATTTAAAATAAAAAAGAAGGGCAAAACAACTATCAAAAAAACCAATACACACATGATTAGTGCAGATAAATTTTCTCTTTTTGTTTTTTTAACTAACAACTTATATAAAGGAAAGAAAATGTATGCAATAACAGCAGAGGTAATTATAGGCATTAAGAAAGGCCTAGTCATTCTATATGTCAAAAAGAGTATAAAACCTATAAGAACAATTGAACCATACCTATAATAAGTTTTCTCCATAATTTTTGTATGAATATTGTGGTTTTTATATGTATCGTTTTTGATTAATTATTTAAATGTAAAAAGATCTCAATTTTATATGAAATGGCATTTTTTAAGCTCCATAGTTTTTGTAATGGTACTTACTGTACAAGCTATTAGTGAAAACAGAAACTTAAGAATCATTCTTCTTGTGCCTAATCTGATATTGTTTTACACAACCTTAATTTTATTTGGATTAGATTATGATCATAAAAAAAAAGAAATCTCAAAAAAACATAACAATTAAATTACTCTTCTGATTTTTATTATATATGGAGTTTACAATCATAGTTTCTGAAAAAGACATTGCAGGTATGACTATTAGAAAAAGCCTTTTAGAATATCATGATTTTGTAAAGACTGATAAATCATATCACAACATACCAGTATATAAGATAGAGATAGAAGATAAAAAAGTGTTTCTTTATACAATTGAAGAAGATAGTATTTATTTTGAGGATATTTTGCCTGGAGATTATCTTATTTATGCAACTAAGCATAAGAGCAAATCAGGTAAGAGAACTCTTTCAGTTCATGTGCCTGGAAATTATGGTGATGCAGAGTTTGGAGGAAACGAAAGAGAATTAAGTACGGCTCCAACTATTTTGTTGAAAACAACATTTAATATTTTGACAGAAAAGGGACAAGATACAGAATACAGTGTTACTCTGGAAGCAACGCATCACGGTCCAAGTTTCCAAAAGCCAGTAATGTTTATAGAAATTGGTTCTAAAGAATTACAATGGAAAGATAAAAACGCAGGCAAAATAATTGCTGATACTATAATTAAGAGTATTGAAGAATATAAACCAATCAAAGGAAAAGTAGCAATTGGCTTTGGAGGAACACATTATTGTAGTAATTTTAACAAAGTAGAACTTAGGACAGATATTGCGATGAGCCACATATGTCCAAAATATAATGTCCAAAAAATAGACAAAGAAATGATAATCAAAATGATTAGCTCAACATATGAAAAGGTTGATCTCGCTTTGTTAGATTGGAAAGGTCTTGGTAGCGATGAAAAAAACCATCTTTTGCCCTTATTAGAAGAGTTAAAAATTAGATGGAAAAAAGTTAAGGAGATTAGATAATATTATTAATTTGTAGAAACTTTTTTAAATTGTTATATCTACTTTCTAATTATGTACAAGCTTGTTTTATTGAGACACGGAGAATCGGTTTGGAATAAAGGTAATTTTTTTACAGGATGGACCGATGTAGATTTAACTAAACAAGGAATAAATGAAGCAAAGAATGCAGGTAAAATTCTGAAAAAAGAAGGCTATAAATTTGATGTTGCATATACTTCTGTACTAAAAAGAGCAACAGAAACACTTTATTTATGTTTAGAAGAAATGGATATTGATGTCCTAATAAAATATTCTTGGAGATTAAATGAGAAACATTATGGTGCTTTACAAGGTTTTAGTAAATCACTGATGGCAGAGTTGGTTGGAGAAGAACAGGTTCACAGATGGAGACGTGTTTATGAAGTTAGGCCTCCAGAACTAGAGGAAGAAGATCCACGTTATCCAGGCAATGATCCACTATATAAAGATGTTAATAAAAAAGATTTGCCCAAGACAGAATGCCTGAAAGATACTGTGAAAAGAGTTATGCCATATTGGGAAAAAGAGATTGTTCCTACAATAAAATCAGGAAAGAAAGTTATAATAAGTGCACATGGGAATTCTCTGAGAGCTCTTGTAAAATATTTAGATGATATGTCTGACGATGATATTCCCGGACTAAATATTCCAACAGGATTTCCTCTGGTTTATGAATTAGACAAAAATCTAAAACCAATAAGACATTATTATCTAGGAGATAAAGATAAGATTGAGGAAACAATAAATTCTGTGAAAAAACAAGGCAAAGCAAAACAATAAATTTATAAAAAAATTAAAAAAAGTGATAAACATGGCAGACGAATTTGATGATGAGGTAAGCTCTGAGAACCTTGAAGAAAGTCCAGAGAATCTTCTAGAAGATGATGAAGTTTCTCCAGAAGAAGAAGGATTTATGAAAGGTTATGAAGAGGCTTATGAAGATGAAGAAGAAGACGAAGAAGAAATTTTCTAATCTACTAACTCTTTTAGCTTTAAGATAGATTCTTTATATTTTTCAAGTTCTTTGGTTTGTTCTCTTAGTTTTATAATCTCTTTTCCATAATGTGATTTTAGATGATCAAGATGTGATTTCCCCTTTATAACTTGCTTTTCTGCCTTTTTTATCATAGCTTCTTTTTCTTCAATTTCTTTTTCCTTTTTTTTCATCTCATGAACATGTTTTTCTTTTAGAATTTCTAATCTCTTTATTTCTTGTCTTAATTCATGTAATGATTCGTGTTCTTCTCTTCTCATAGTGAGGACATCTTCTAAATCCCTATTTATCTGCTCCTTATATTTTTTAAATTCACGTTTCTCTTTTTCAAGTAGGGCTTCTGCTGATGCAACTTCATTGATTTTTGACATAATATCTTTTTTGTTTTTATAGAAATCATCCCTTTTTTTATGAAGTTCTAATGTCTTTTCATCTATGCTCTTCTCAATCTTCTTTAGTTCTTTCTTGTTTTTATCAAAAATAGTTTTATTCCTTTTGAATACTTGCTTTTCTTTCTTAAGTTGTTTCTCAGCATCAAGTATCTCTTTTAGTTTTTCTTTTATTTCATCATCTTTCTTATTGTTTTTTTCTTGTTTTTTCTCTAATCTGCTCTCTAGTTTATTAAGTTGCAATTCTCTTGAATCAAGTGATTTTTCTTTATTATTTAACTCAGTCTTTAAATTTGTTAGTTTATCTTCTAAAGATGCCAATTCGACATCTTTTTTTTCAACATCTCTCTTTAATTTGTTTAACCTTTCTTCTTTTTCATTGAGTGATACTTCTTTCTGGTCAACATTAGTTTCTCTTTCATTAAGGTTCTTATCTAATTCTTCTGATTGAGAAATCCTTTTTTTAAGACTATCTTCCATTTCAAGAAGATCAGAGTCTTTCTCTTTAATTTTCTGTTCTCTTAATTTTAAATCAGTTATTTTATTATCAAGTTTGTTTTTCTTGTTTTCAAGTAGTTGCTCTTTCTCAAGAAGTCTCTTATTCTCTCTTAATAATTTGTCTTGTGATTTATCAATAGTTTCAAGCTTTGAAGCAATTTCTTTATCGATAATACTAAGATGCTTTTCTTTTTCTTCCAACTCAGATTCATATATCTTTAATGATTTTTCCTTTCTTGATAAGGTCTTATCAAATTTTTCAAGAGAAGTCATTTCTTTTTTCAAGTCAGAAATTGTTTTTTCTAATGCTGCCTTTTCAGATGAAATCTCCTTAACTTTTGATTTTACATTATTTAGTTGCTGTTTCAGTTCTTTGGTCTTTTCTTGAAGATTTTGTCTTTCTTCATTTAGACCTTCTTTAAACTCATTGAGTCTTGATTCTTTTTTCAGAATCTCTGAATCCTTTTCTTTAAGAAGTTTTTCATAATCCTCAAGATCTTTCTCATGAGCCAAAATCTTATTTTGTTCTATTTTTAACTCAGATTCTAGTTTGTTTATCTGCTTCAGTTTTTCTTCTATTTGTTTGTTCTTTTTCTTTGCATCAGTAGTTAAGTGAATTACTGTTTCCTGTTTTTTTATTAACTCTACTTTTCTTTCTTTGTTTTTTTCCTTTTCTTTCTCTACTTCTGAAATCTTTTTATCTAAACCTGATTCTTTTAATTTTAGTACAGACTCAAGATTATCCAATTGCTTTTTCTTTTCTTGTAGTTCTTTTTCTAGTTTCTCTAAATTAAAATTCTTTTGTTCAATTTTATGTTGCTTTTTATCTAATTCTTTATTTTTTGATCCAAGTTCTTCTGCTCTTTTTTCTAGAACATCTTCTTTTATCTTTAAATCAGATTCCTTCTTTTCTAATTGATTTTCATTTTCAATAAGAGTCTTTAACTTATTTTCAGTATCTATTTTCTCACTTTCTAATTTCTTTTTTAAAGAATTCGTCTCTTCTAACTTGTTTTTTAATTCCTCGTTTAGTTTATCTAAATCTGTTTTTCTGTTTGAAAGAATCCCATCTAGTTTGCTTAGTTCTGAATCTTTTTTATTTAGAGAGCTTTCTTTAGTTTCAAGTTTGTTCTTTTTATTACTTAATTGGTTCATTAGAGAATCTAGCTTTTTCTTGTTTTCTAGGTAAGTCTCTGTTTTTTGTTTGAGACCATCCTTCTTTTCTTTTAATAGACTAAGATTATCTTCTACTTCTCTTCTCTTTTGAGAAAGACTTTTTTCTCTTCCTGCAAGTTCAGATGATTTTTCTTCAATCAACTTTTTTTCGGATTTCAAATCTGACTTTTCTTTTCCAAGTTCTTTTTTCTCTTTTTCAATTAGTTCTTTTGTTTTATTATATTCAGCTATTCTTTTTTCATACCTTAGTCTCTCTTTAATAAGAAGTTGCATCCTTTTCTTTATGTTGTCCTGTTTTAGTTTGATTTCTTTAATCTTAGAATCCAGATCTGATGCTCGCCCGGATCCAGAACGATCTGTTCGATCTCGGCGCCGACCTCTGTCGA
>CAZHYZ010000030.1:0-12723 GCA_964537195.1 uncultured Methanosarcinales archaeon | reverse complement strand
ATCATATTCTCCCACAGGCAGATAATCCAATGAAAGGCCCTCCTGATTCCTTATATATGCAGACAGAAAGAATTCTCCATCTTTTTGTAAAATAACCTCTACATCTGTCATACCTAAAGAATTGAAAAATCCGAAATTAGCATTCCCCTCATCTTCAAGATTAGAACTGCCGACCATAACACCAGTAAAAGGCCTATATGTCCCAAAAGGAATATTCCCACAGACTGCATCTGTTGTTATGGAATCATTCTCTGCGTTAATCCAAGCACGATGGCCTGTTCCTCCTTTTCCTTGGTAATCCACCCATAGCCATTTGCAAGATTTCTGCTGCCCTACTATCTGCAATACATCTCCTGGATAAACTGTGTTTTCAGATTCATAATCCCACCCAGGACCACCAAAAACACCTAATTCTGTATTTACAACTAATTCTGGATACTGTGACTCAGTTATTTCTGGCATTTCCAAAACTAGTGTAGGAGAAGATTTTGGAGACGTTGGTGTTGCTATTTGTTCTAAAGTTGGTTCTGCTTCAGAAGAACACCCACCTATTGTAACGGCAAAAATTGTTGTCAAGATTATATTTCTTAAATTTTCCATTAGGTCCACCCCAAAAACTACTCTGTATAAGAATTACTGTCTAAATAATTATAATTATGTTATATTTAAACGTATCGAACTTCTCTTTACAGTAACCTTTTAATATTCTCTCTGAATCTAAAACATAGATGTCAGAGCCAAAGATTAAATTCATTGAAGAAGGCCACATATATATCCATGAAGACACTGGCAAAGAACTTATATCTGCTACAGAGTTCATAAAACAATTCTTTGAAAAATTCAATAAAGCAAAGTGGAGCAATTATGTTGCTGAACGTGATAATTTAACAGTAAGGGAAGTCTTGAAAAAGTGGGAGGATAAAGGCAACAGAGCAAAAAATTTCGGAACCTATGTACATAATTATGCAGAATCATTGATTAAGCGGTTACCAAAACCAGAAGCAACAACAGACAAACACAAGAAATACTTTCAAGCAATTAATTTATTTATGATAACAGAGCCATATCAATTCTTTGATGCTGAGAAGATTATAGGTCATCCAGAATATGGTATTGCCGGTACTGTAGATGCTATTTCGAAAAAAGATGGTCAGATACATCTTATAGATTGGAAGACTAATCAAAAGATAGAAACACAGGCTTATTATGATAAAAAATGTCTCTATCCATTAGGATATTTGCCTGATTGCAACTTCACAAAATATTCTTTACAGTTAAGCTTATACAGATATATATTAGAAAAAAAGTATAGATGGGATGTGGAAGGACAAAAATTAGTCCATCTGCAAGATGATGGAACATATCACAAATATGAGGTCAAATATCTTAAGAAAGAAGTTAAAGCAATGCTTGCCTATACTGGCAGATTATAATTTCCCCTCATTTCTAAGTTTAATAAAAACCTGTTCAGATTCCTCTAATGTTGGATATCTAACTAAATGGGGAATAAAATCATCTATTGACAATACTTCTACATCTAATGGTTTGACTGGTTCTTCTGAGAGCCATTGTTTATAATTTTTACCTGTTGGTTCAAAAGTATCTCTGCTAAGATGGTAAAGGAAGATATCTTCCTGATTATGCTGACCAAAATATATCATACCATAAGGAAATTTATTGAAACGTAACTCTACAAGTTCTACACCCGGACAACTTATAATTCCTCCTGCTATAGCTATTCCTCTTATTGGAGAGGCATATATCCCTTCTCTCTGATGATGTATGACACCAGAGATATCATTTGGTTTTTGAGGCAGTAAAAACTCTCCCTCTAGTTCAAAAGGACTGCCATGATATAATATTTCTACCATGGACGTGGGAAAAAGTAAGTAATATTTAAAGTAATAAGAAGAGATCTAGGTAAATACTATTCCATTATCTGTACAATACTTATTTTTTGAAGTACAGATTCATTGGCTTAATCATCGCTAAAATACCAATGGCAGCATACCAATACCATTCTAGTGTTAGCAATGGTGGCCATAGCTTAGCAATCATTAATATAAATGCAGCGACAGATAATTTAATCATTGCAACATCGCAACACTTCATTTTCTTTATCTTGGCATTCATCCTTTTAATGCATTTTTTTATTTCGACCACCTCAAAAGTAATTATTTTATGTATAATTGAGTATAAAAAACTTTCTTACCTGTAAAAATACTCATATTTATAAAGAAAGAAGAAATTCATACACACAGATTATTAAAATGGAAGGAACAGTTAAATGGTTTAACCTAAGAAAAGGTTACGGTTTCATCCAAGGAGAAGACGGCGAGGATTACTTTGTACATGTTTCAGAGTTGCCAGCTGGTCAGACACTTGATGAAGGTCAGAAAGTAACCTTTGAGCCTATTGAAGGCGATAGGGGACCACAAGCAAAACAAGTACAAATAGTATAACTTTTTCTCTTCAAAAGAGTTAAAAAGAATGCTTCTAACTAGAGATTATTCTAGAAATATTTTTTCTTTTTATTTTTTATTTTTTGTTTAGTTAGAAATAACAATAAAAAAAGAAAGAAAAATTAACCGAACACAACAAATGCCTGTTCGGACCAATAATGAACTCCGTCTATGTATGCGTGTGCTCTTAAGTAAATGTTCTCTGTTATGTTTAAGCTAACATTAAACTCTCCTTCTGGAACATATGCATATATGTAGCTAGAGTAGTCATAATTTGTTTGGCTTGGAGATTTATCTTCAAGATCTCCTGCATGTGGCATCTCACCATAGTAGACACTTGTTGAAGTAAGATTCATTTCACTTTCAACTTCCCATTCAATTTCTGTCATTCCACTAGCTGTTGAGGGAACATCATCAAGTTCTATCTCAACTTCCATTGTCTCTTCTTCTACTTCGTCTTCCTCGTTATCAATTTCATCTACTTCGTCATCATCTATGTCTTTACCAACTACTCCGCTCTTAGCAATAACAGGTAATAAGTTATATCCTCCTTGACCTTTCTTAACAACATTGATATCAAAGACAAATGTTGTTTCCTCATCTGGAACAATATCGAATGCTTTCACAATCTTAAGATTGTCACTAGGAACTTTTACTTCAACAGACTCATTATCTACTTGAGCATCAACAGATTCCACATAAAGCTCTATTTTATTATAACGTCCAGATTCAAGTTCTGCAGTTAATATTTCAAGAGCTTTCTCATCTATCAGCTCAGTAAGGTCTGCTGACTTGCCTTCTAATGAAAAAGTTTCATGGTTGCTAGAATTGGCTCTGAAGATTCTTGCTTCTGAGAATTCTATAATTAAATATTCAAAGTCACCAATGTCTGCTGGAGCATCTGATACAAGTAATTTAAGTTCACCTTTTCCTTTCTCTCCTGCATCTTCTGGTTTTTTACTTTCATTAATTTCTGGTTTTTCTCCCTTCTCTTCATCTTCTTCGTCTTCTTCATCCATATTTTTCCCAGTCTCGTTTCTCTTTGTTTCGCCTTTCTCTTCCATTGCCTGAGCTTTTTCAATTATATTTCCAAAGACTTCCTCTAGTTTAGCTATCTGCTCTTCAGTCATTCTTTCTCTTTGCCTATCAAGAATCTGTGTCTTGACCTGGACAACTTTTTCATAATGACTCATTATCTTATTCTGAATCTCTTCAGATTCTTCCTGATTCTGTACTTGAGCAGCTGCTTTCTCAACTATTTGAAGAGTTCTTTCATGTTGCTCCTGTGCTTTTTCTGCTTTATCTCCTTTGTTCTCCTCAAACATTTGTTTGGCTTCCATAAGACGTTCTTCGGCTATCTTAAGACCTTTCTCAGCTTTAGCTGCCTTATTAAAAGTAAGTGCTAAAGATATCCTGTCCATGGCTTTATCTAGGCCATAAAATAAAGAATCTGGTGTAACTCCAGGATCTACTTCTTCCTGTGCCACTACAAAAGGCACCATTAACATTACAATAACTAAAATTGTAAATAGTTTTTTCATAACCATCACCTATTACTTCTGAAAACAGTCTGAATTAAAAAGATTTCCTTTCACCCTAGGATTTATAAAGGATATTCACGCAATATTAATTGGTGATATTATGGGTTTTTTAAAGAAATTATTTGGATCGAAACCTAAGTTAAAATATTTATTAATAGCGGAAAGTCCAAGCAAAAAAATAAATAAGATGGTAGGACACGCCTTCTTGAACAAGAAATTAGAAGATAGAAAAAAACTAAAAGAAAGATTAGAAAAACATGGTGCAAAACTCATCCATGCAGTACAAAAACTAAGTAAATCAAAGAAGAAACGTGTTAATGATATAAAAAAAGCCTATCCTAAAATCAAAGAACATGCTGAAGGAAGTTTAAAGATATTGCTTCTACACGACTACCTCCATAAAGCAATAGGTAAAGAGCTAAGAAAAGACTTTCCTCATCTAGAAGTTCATAACATTGGTTTCTCTAGGTCATATAATAAATTCAAAGAAAAAGTTAAGGATGCGCTACCTTTGTTTTTCATAAATAAGAAATTATAGAAAAACATTAAAAATATACAAAAATAACTAACCTTATGGAAGTAATCCTTGTAGACAGAAGAGATAATGAAATTGGAAAGGAAGAGAAAATAAAAGCCCATGAATTAGGTAAATTACACAGAGCATTTTCTATATTCATATTCAACAATAAAAAACAACTGATTCTGCAGAAACGTTCTGATAATAAATATCACTCTGCAGGATTATGGAGCAATACATGCTGCAGCCATCCGAGACCTAACAAACTATTAAAAGAAGAAGCCAAAAAAAGACTACAAGAAGAGATGGGTTTTTCTACAGAATTAAAAGAGATTTTCTCTTTTATATACAAAGCACCAGTAAACGGATTAATAGAGCATGAATTTGATCATGTCTTCATAGGACAATATGACAAAGATCCAAACCCAAATGAACTTGAAGTGAGTGATTGGAAATGGATATCTCTAAAAGATTTAGAAAAGGATATCAGAGAAAACCCAGACAATTACACAATCTGGTTAAAATTATCCCTAAGAAAAGTTCAAGATTTCCTTGACAACATGTAATCTGCAAATCCAAAAAACAATTCTTTTTTTTCTATATTATTAAGCAGAGTTTTTGCTTCTCTAATTTTTTTATCTGCTACTTTTCTGCAATATTCGACAGCACCAGTAGTATGAATTATCTCAATAGCTTTTCTTATTTCTGTTTCTGTCTTTGCTTGTCGCAAAAGTTTTCTCTCTGAAACAGAGCATTTTTCCATTGCCTTTATTATCAATAGGGTGTTCTTACCTTTCTTAATATCTGAACCAATATCATGGCCTTTTCCAGAGGTTATATCAATAATATCATCTTGTATCTGGAATGCCATGGCTGAATTAACTCCGAAATTCCATAACAAATCTTGTATATGTTCATCCTTTCCAGCAAACAAGCCTCCCAATTGGAAGGATACTCCAAACAATACGGCTGTTTTCAACTTAATCATCTCCATATATTCATCTTCTCTAGGCTGTTGTACCTCAAAATTAATATCAAGCATCTGGCCTCTATAGATGAGTTCGTCTGCTTTTTCCATTAATCTAATTGATTTATAATTAATCTCGTTAGAGAAATCACTCTGCATTATAGCTCTCTTAGAAAAAATGTTTGTCAAATTACCTAGCATAATCCCAAAAGAAACTCCATAACGGGCCTTACCAGAAGAAAATAAGTTACTATCTCCCTCTTTAAAAAAGTCCTGCATCAACATATGGACAGTTGGTTTATTTCTCCTTAGAGAATCTTCATCCATTATATCATCTAATATTAATGAATAAGTATGATGCAACTCAACTGCTAAACTGGCCAATAAGGCTTTATTGTCTTTCTTAAAAGACTCATATGCCATCAAAAGAGCAACGGGTCTAAGTCTCTTGCCTCCTCGCAAAGTATACTCTCTAATAACATCATAGCATTTATCTAAGAAGTCATTATTTGTCCTCTGTTCAGAGAGAAATTGCACTAACATATCATTAACCTCTTTCTTTCTCTTTTCGTGATATGTTAAAAAATTCATTTTATTTCTCCAACATAAACCGCTTTTGAAAACGCTTCTAGTGCAGTTTTTACTTCTTCTTTATTTTTCCCATCTACAAGTGCAATTATGTTTCCCCCACCACCGCTTCCAGCTAATTTAGCTCCTAAAGCACCTGCACCAATTGCTGTCTCAACTAACAAATCAAGTTTTTTTGTTGACACACCTAGTTCTTTAAGTAGTAAGTGGTTTTTATTCATCAATGTTCCTACTGTCTTGAAATCAGCTTTTTCTAAAGCAAGTTTAGCATCTTGACTAACTTTACCAATTTTCTCGATAATCTCTTTGTTTTTATCATAATTTTCTTTGACTTTCATAACTTGTTTTTTTGTAGAAGCTTTATCTCCCGTATCTGCTATCATTAATGTAAAAGGTTTTATCTCAAGAAAGTCTGGTTCTCCATCTTTATACAGAATAGGTTTCTCATATGTTATTACGGTATTGTCTATTCCGCTAGGTTTTCCATGAAAATATTTCTCACATTCAAGTGCAACTTCATTAACTTTTTCATCATTTAATTTAAGTCTATAAAAATCTGATGCTGCCCTAATTATCGCAATAGATAAAGCAGCACTACTTCCCATTCCTGATGATATTGGTAAAGTACTCTTGATGGATATATGTATGTCCTTTTCTTCAATATCTAAACTAAAGAAAATTATATCAAGTATGTCTGCTAACCTGTCTTTTTCCTCTTCATATAATACTCTATCAACAGAATAAGAGAATGTGTCTGATAGTTCTATCTCAACCGTTGTCTTAAGATTGGTAATTGGAACAGCTATTCCTGGTTTTCCAAAAACAACAGCATGTTCCCCAAACAAAATAATCTTGCCACATGCATCGTTCATTTTACCTCAACTTCTGAATATACAGCATAATGATCTGATAATAATGGTTTCCTCAATGTCATCGAGTTGAATATTATCTTTTTTTTGTCAGGATTCCTAACAAGTATATAATCTAGTTTCTTATTTGGTAATATGTTTTTCTCCCACCATTTTTTCACATATATGTTATAAAATGAAAAGGTGCTACCGGAACTATCAACAGATTCAAAAAAATCTTTGTTAAGTCTTTTAAAATCTCCAAAATTCATGTTCAAATCTCCGCATACAAAACATAGCTTGTCTTTCTTAATATTTGATTTCAAGAATTTAAATTGTTCAAATGTTAATTCATCTTTCCAATCATCCGGGTGTAGATGAACATTATACAAATAAACTTCTTTATCAAGTTTTAATTCAAAAAATCCTTGTCCAACAAATTTGGCCATGACTCCTCCTTTTTTCTTTACTCTAAAAGGAATGAATTTCGTGCTCAAAGGCTTTGTCTTAGTCAATGTGAGAAGTCCGGGCCTGTTCCATACTCTCCCTTTTTTATTAAATGTAAAGATATAATCTCCAAGTTCTTTCTTGAACAAGTTAATATATCTCTTTCTTGCAACTTCTTGCAGAGCAGCAACATCAGGATCAATATTCTTTAATAAAGTAATTAAGTCTTCAATCCTCTTCTTTTTATCCTTTGAAAAAGGGGTGGGCAATAACCATGTATTTAAGTTAAAAATTTTTAGTTTCATCTGTTTAGTTTCTCATGTGCAATTGATAAATCTTTTGAACATAACGCCCCCAAAAGAGATATCTCTCCCGCCAACACGGCTGTTGAGATTATTTCTGCTAATTTCTTTGCATTATCTCCGGGAACAGTTGCAGGTCCTGCAACTCCCAACATGTTTAGTGCTTCTTTTTGTGTCTTTAATGATGTGCCACCACCAACTGTACCAACTTGTAAATCAGTTAGGGTTACAGAAAAGTTGACCCCATTATCAGATTTTTCAACAGTAGTAAATCCCAAAGAGCCATCAACAGTGTGGGCAACATCCTGACCAAGTGCAATAAACATTGCTGCAATCATATTAGCAAAATGAGCATTATATCCTAAGGAAAATGATGCTGCACTTCCAAGTAGATTCTTCCTATAATTCAAATCAACTAATTTCTCAGATGTTGTTTTGAGTGTTTTTTTAATTGCTTCATCAGGAATTTCAACAGAAGCAACAACTCGCTTTCCTCTGCTCTGTATTAAATTAAGGCCGCTTGGTTTTTTATCTACACACATGTTGCCAGTCTCGGATAAGAATTCAATTCCTCCATTGTAATTCTCAAGAATATAATCTGCTATCTTCTTCCCTGCTATTGTCACCATGTTCATACCCATGGCATCATTTGTCTTAGCCCTTATTCTAAGCCAAATATTAAGTCCGACTATATAATGGTTTATCTTTTTTATGCCAATAAATTTCTCATCTTTCTCTCCAGCCTCTTTTAATTGAGAAAAGTTATTTTTCACCCAGTTTCTGAATTTCTTTACCTCCTTAACAGAATCCGCTTTAAACAATATGGACCTGCTCTGTTGGTCTTTCATTATAATTGAGGATGCCCCTCCTGATTCATTTATAACCTTACAACCCCGAGAGACAGATGCCACAAGTGCTCCTTCAGATGTTGCTAAAGGCAAATAAAAATCTCCTTTGGCATGTTCTCCCTTAATTTTAACAGGACCTGCTATACCCAATGGAACCTGTACAGAACCAATCATGTTTTCTATGTTTGGTTTACAATCTTCGGGATTTAAAATGGAACTAGAAATCCCCTTTAATCTCACATTAAGAGTTTTCTCCAGAAATTCTCTCCTTATTTCTGTAGCTTTCTTTTCTCCAATCATTTCATCAAGTTCATGAAGTTTTATCTCTCCTTTGATTAATTTATGGAGAAGGTCTGAATTTGTAGCCATATTGTATAACACCTTTTTTTCCTTTTTCTTGTATTTTCCTGAAAACAAGTGAGACATCCATACCTATACCTATGCCTTCAATATCACAATCAACTATTTGTGTCGTAAGTATTGGACCTTGATTTAATTTAACTAAAGCAAGTACATAGGGAATTTCTCTTGCAGGAACATCAATATTTTCACCCTCAGGATCTGATATTGGCGTCCTAATCACAGTAAATGTAACAATCTTTCCTTTGCCTTCAAAATAATGTTTTTCTAAATTATGTTCTCCGCATTCTGTACAGACTTCTCTTGGCGGAAAAAATTGTGCGTTACACTTGGGGCATATAGTGCCTTGTAGATTATAGAATTCAGGTATTTTCCGCCATATCTTTGGAACTGTCATTTTGTAAATATATGTACGACAGCAGTGCCGCCTGAACCCCCCACATTATGTGTTAATCCTGTTTTTGCATTTGTGTTGTTGCCTGCTTCTCCCCTTAATTGTAGGACAATCTCAACTGCTTGTGCTACTCCGCTAGCTCCTATTGGATGTCCTTTAGCTTTTAGACCACCAGAAGGATTTATTGGTATCTTACCTCCTATGTCTGTATGACCAGCCATTACAAATTCCCCAGCTCTCCCTTTCTCTACAAAACCAAGGTCTTCTAATGCAAGTAATTCTGCAATTGTAAAGCAATCGTGAACTTCTGCAACATCGATATCTTCTGGATTTAAACCGGCTTGTTTATATGCTTGTTTTGCAGCTTCAACTGTTGCCCTTAATGTCAATAAATCTTTTCTGTCATGAAGACTAATAGAATCTGTTGCATGACCGCTCCCAATTATCCATATTGGATTCTTGCATAATTCTTTTGCCTTTTCTTCACTAGCTAAAACAAGAGCTGCTGCTCCATCTGATATTGGAGAGCAGTCCAATAATTTAAGTGGGTCTGCAATCATTTGTGAAGTTAAAACATCTTTTATTGTGAATTCTTTGTGAAATTGTGCATAGGGGTTTGTCATTGCATTCCTATGATTTTTAACAGAAACATAAGCAAGTTGTTCTTGTGTTGTGCCATATTCATGCATATGTAGTTTTGCCATCATCGCATATAGCCCAGGGAATGTAGCACCAAATACTGCTTCTCTATCTGTATCTGCTGCTGTCGCTAATACTTTTGTTGTTGAATATGCACCAACATCCGTCATTTTTTCTACACCACCAACAACAGCAATATCATGTGCTCCAGAAGCAATATCTAAATATGCTTGCCTTAATGCTAAACCTCCAGAAGCACATGCAGCCTCTACTCTGACACTGGGAATGTTCTTAAAACCAAGGTAATCTGCTAATTTACTAGCCAAGTGTTCTTGATTAATAAATAGGCCACCAGACATTGTCCCCCCGTATAAAACTTGGACATCCTTTCTATGAATTCCTGCATCTCTTATTGCCTTTACACCGGCTTCTACTGCTAAACTGATTAAATCTCTATCATAGAGTTGTCCAATTTTTGTTTGTCCTATCCCTATTATTGCTACTCTTCTCATTGTAAAAAATTAATTTAATTTTTTATTTGAAACTTTCCAAGTTTCATTATTGTAATTTATTAGTATATTTCAAATAATCTGTATAAGTAACATACTTTTTATCTTTGATATAGGATTCAACTGTTTTTGTCTGCACATTTCTAATATGTTCTGTAACTGTAATGTCAAAGCTATCACTGCCTGCACCAGAACCATAACTTGTCATTAATATTCTGTCTCCTGGTTTTGCTATATCTAAAACAGCACACAATCCCAAAGGAGAACTTCCTGAATATGTATTTCCAATTCTATCTACAACCATGCCAGGCATTAATTGTTCTTTTTTTACATTAAGTGCTTTAGCTGCCCTTACAGGAAATTTACCATTTGGCTGGTGAAAAACAACATAATCATACTCATCTATTGTTGTTTTTGTTTTTTTCATCAATTTCTTTGTTGCTTCAATAACATGCCTGTAATAAGCAGGTTTGCCTGTAAATGAACCACTATGAGCTGGATATTTTTCTTCTTTTTTCCTCCAGAAATCTGGTGTGTCTGATGTAAATGAGACTGTCTCATTTATTTCTGCTGCTACATTATCTAATCCTATAATAAATACAGCTCCACCTGCCGCAGCTGTAAATTCTAGTGCATCTCCTGGAGCTGCTTGTGCAGTATCGCTGCCTCCTGCTATTGAATATTTAACCATTCCGCTTTGCACCATTGCCAAAGATACTTGCATGGCTGCTGTCCCTGCTTTGCAGGCAAATTCAAAATCTGCTGTTGTATAATCATTTCCCATTCTCAATGCTTCTGCCACAATTGTTCCTGTGGGCTTGACAGCATATGGATGACTCTCACTACCTATGTATATAGAACCAATCTCTTTGGGACTTATTTTACTTGCTTTAAGTGCATTTCTAGCTGCTTCAACTACTATTGTTACTGTATCTTCATCAATGCCTGGAACAGATTTTTCAGAAATCCTCAAACTAGATTTAATGTTCTCTGAGTTATTACCCCATGCATTTGCAATATCCTCGACTTTAATCCTATAACGAGGAACATAACATCCCCAACTAACAATTCCTGCCAATATTTACCCCCTATAACTGTGATTTGAAATTTGTTTTTAAATGTTGTGATAGAATTAAGGACAACCCCACCCAAACAACTTACAGAAAAAACCTACGGGGCATTCAGGACTTTCTGATCCCCACTTATCTTCCTGATTCTTTACTACACCGAGTTCGCTACAGTCTTGACTACGATGCACATCAATTGGATATAATAATTTATCTTTCTTACACACATAACAGGTCTTCCTGTCTTCTTCACCAGTACATCCTTCTTTATAGATACATGATTCAAGAACTTTTTCTGGTGCAATCCACTTTATCTCTATACCTTCAATATTCATACAACTTTGTAAATACTCGCATGTTCCTTTATCTATCTTAATTACTTCTTCTTCTGCTGTAAAGCTGTCTTGTTTCCATTCGTCGGTATTCCCCAGTGTATAAGAATGCTCACCAAAATAAATTGTCCTTCCCTCTAAACAATCAAAATAATCTCTAATATAAATTCCATATGGTGGAACACATTCCTCAGTATTTTCTGGTTTTGTTGTACCATAACAGAAAAATCTTCTGAAGGAGATAAGTGCACCTGAAACTTTTTGTTCTTGACCGTCCTTCAATATTCCACAATAACCTTCATCTCCTTCTTCATTTTCAACTTCCTTATAACCTTCTTCATTACACTCCGGGTCACAACTCATTGCTGGATAGTCTACATTCTCTTGACAAAAAAGAGGTAGTGTGTTCTGACATCTTGTATCATCCTGATGTGTATTAATTATATGGTTCTCAACTGCTTGACAATCTTCTGTTTCTGTACTTGTTTTTAAAGGATCACATACAAGATATCCGGAAGGATTTAGGGCTATTAATCTGCCCAATCTGCAATTTCCTTTTTCTCCTTTTTCTGTTGCACAGGTGTCTCCAATTTCTTTGTTTAGACAATCCGGCTGATTAATACATTGCAAATAACATGTCGCTACAGTGGTCAGAATGCCATTAGAACATGGTCCGGCCTCTGCTACTTTTGATGCACATTCAGCATATGTGTTCCTATCTTCTTTTTCAGGTAATACACAACCACATTTTTCTGCACATTGCCGTTCAGAATAAGACACTCCTTCTTTATTCTTAGCCAGTATCCTAGAAGGTTGTTGAGCATAAATTAAAGACATCAACAAAATTCCAATTATCAACAAAGTAATTTTTTTCATCTTAATCAACACACGTAACTATACTA
>CAZHYZ010000029.1:12556-13307 GCA_964537195.1 uncultured Methanosarcinales archaeon | reverse complement strand
ATAATAAACAATAGTTGGTCTACCATTTTGATGTCAGGAACTTTATTACCTACTGCTATGTATAGGGAATTGCTTGGAATTAGAGAAGTACAGGAAGTTGTATTTAAGGATCCATTTCCAAAAAAGAACAGGATTAATTTAATTGTGCCTGAAACAACAACAAAATATTCTGCAAGGAGCGAGGAACAATATCTGAATATTGCAGAAGTTCTTTCAAAAGCAGTTAAACAGATTCCAGGGAATAGTGCAATTTTCTTTCCTAGTTATGCTGTAAGAGATAAAGTTTTAGATTTATTTGAGACAAAAACAAGTAAATCTGTATTTACAGAGAATCCAGGTATGAATAAATCTGATAGACACAAATTACTAGATAACTTCAAGAGCTATAAAGACCATGGAGCAGTGTTGATGGCTGTAGCTTCTGGTAGTTTTGGTGAGGGTATTGATTTACCCGGTGACTTCCTGAAAGCAGTAATTATGGTCGGTCTTCCATTAACAGCACCAGATTTAGAAACTAAAAGCCTAATAGAATATTATGATAAGAAATTCAATAAAGGCTGGGATTATGGTTATTTGTTTCCAGCTTTCAATAAAACTTTGCAGAATGCAGGCAGATGTATAAGATCTGAGACAGATAAAGGTCTCATAATGTTTCTTGACAAGAGATATATATGGAGAAATTACTACAGATGTTTTCCAGAAGATTGGGAGATTGTGGTTAGTAGGGATTATAGATTAGAGATAAGAGAAT
>CAZHYZ010000029.1:0-12546 GCA_964537195.1 uncultured Methanosarcinales archaeon | reverse complement strand
CACTAGTTCTAGTATTTTTTAAATATTATTTCTAATTAATATACTTTTTTGTATACTGTTGTAATAAATCGTAATATTTATATATTAGTATGATATTTAAGTATTAATGGTTATATTATTTGACCAATTCAATTTGCCGGATGATGTTTTCGAGTTAATTTTTTCCACAAAGCAACAAGTGATTGTGGCGAAACTCCTCATACAACATCTAAAGGAAAATGAGAGAGAAATCGGAAAGACAGAGATGTCTTTGTTTGCAAATCAGCTCCACGAAGGTGAACTAATTACAAAATTAGATGATCCTGAATACAAAGGAAAGAAAGTCAAGATATCATACAATAAGAGACAATTTTATGATAGGATCTTAACACCGATGAAAAGCATGGGTCTTATTGATTATGACCTATACAAGAAGACCTACAAGTTATCAGAACGCTTCAATAAAAATATGATGCGCATCGGATTAATGTGGTTACAAGAATTCAGAAAACCCCCTATAGATTACGAGATTGAAAAATAAGGAAAGCTCCCCTTTGTTTCTCAAACCTCCCCCACCCCCGAAAGAGGGGAGCTTGATTCCTTAACCTTAAGGAACTGGAAATCCTTAAGAATCATACTAACAAGGCTCCCTATTGCCCTATCTTTCTTCCAAACCCCTCCCCCAAGATAACTTAGGGAGCCATTCTTTCTTTATTATAGATAAATTTTAAAACATATTTCCATTAACTTTTCTTATGCCTAAAGAAACATCTGCTGGAATCATTGTTTATTATAGGGGAGAACCCAAAATAAAATATCTAACCTTACACTATGAAGCAGGACATTGGGATTTTCCAAAAGGCCACGTAGAAAAAGATGAGGAGTTAAGAGAGACAGCATTAAGGGAAACAAAAGAAGAGACCAACTTGGAGGTTAATCTAAACAGAGATTTCAAACAGAGTTTGTCTTATATGTATAGAAATCAAAAAGGCCTTTTGATGAATAAGACTGTACACTTTTTTCTTGGAGAAACCAAATCAAACGAAGTTAAGATATCTGATGAACATATTGGATATGCTTGGCTTTCATTTGAGAGAGCACTTGAGAAATTGACATTTGATAATGCAAAAACTATTCTAAAAAGAGCACACAAATATTTAACACAGAAGACTCTTACGGACTATTGAAGTCAAATCTTTCTACAGATTTCAGACTATCATAGATTATATTATCCATATCAAACTTTATTAGGGCTTTTTCCATTGTGTCCACTTGAACACTAGTCTCTGGTTTTCTTGAAATAATGCTGCAACAATCTTTGTATTTTTTTATGCTGTCTTTGTATGTCCCAATCTCTTTTGCTAATGTCTTAATTTGGTGTTTATTGTATGTTAGCAATGGCCTTAATATCAAATAATTGACTTCTAAAGATGAGGCAGTTAGATTCATCAATGTTTGACTCGCAACCTGACCAAGAGAGTCTCCTGTTACTAATGCTCTGTGGCCATTTTTCACTGCTACTTTTCTGGCCGTTCTTAGCATATAATTTCTGAACATAACTAAATCAAGGTTATCTTTTACTTTACCTAATGATTTAACATTGTATTTGTGATAAGGTATCAAGAATAGTTTTGATCTGTACTGATATTGGTTTAATATTTTGACAATATGGGTTATCTTGCTTTCTAATACTTTCTTATTTTCCTTATATGTATGAAAGTGTAAGAAGTCAACTCTGCATCCTCTTTTCATTAACAAAAATGCAGCAACTGGGCTATCTATTCCGCCCGAAAGAAGGCAAAGTACTTTTCCGGTACTTCCAACAGGAAGCCCGGCATATCCTTCAAATTTTTCAGTATAAATATAAGCTTTTTTATGGGTTATCTCAACAGTAATTAATTTGCCATTATCAAAGTTAACATTCATTCCTAAATCACTAACAATACCACCTATCTGTTTACTTACTTCAACAGAATTCATTGGGAAAGTTTTATCGGATCTCTTAACTTCGATAGAAACCTTTCCAACACCTTGTTTCTTAAATTGTCTTAAGATTTTATTAGTTTCAGTTAATATGCTCTTAATATCTCTTTTTATTATTCCAGGAAAAGAATAATTCTTTATACCCATTACTCTCCTTACAATCTTCTTTATTTTTGATTTCTCTTTACTATCAAAATGACAGATTAATCTTCTACTATCTTTTGTGATTCTTACTTTAATTCCATCTATTTTTGAACTTTTTCTTATGTTATTAATCAGTTTTTCCTCGTAGAACCTTGTATTTTTTCCTTTTAATGTTATCTCTGAATGATGTATTAAGACTTTCATAGTTATGGGAAAAACAACAAATTTTAAATATGATTTGGTGTCTTAATAATACATATGTCATACAAATATCTTACTATTGTCTTTTTCAGAAACATTTATATAATACTTATGTACATTAATTGTCATACGGATATAATATAACATACAAAAAGTGTGTTAGTATACACTTTTCATTTCAGAATCGGACCAGCAAATGAAACAAGAAGCTACAGTAGTAAACGTAAGACTTCCAAAAGAATTGATTTCTTGGTTAGATTCTCTTGTCGAAAAAAAAATATATAATTCTCGGTCCGAAGCCATAAGAGAATTCTCACGAGAATATGTTCTTGGTCATAGAGGTGCAGATAATTGAGTGATCATGTTGTTAGTGTAAGGATGCCTTCTTCTCTAGTAAGTGAGCTCAAAAATCTTGCAGAAAAAAACCACTATATGGATGTGAGTGAGGAAATAAGGTCGATTCTGAGAGAAAAATGGATGGAGCATAAAGATCCGTATTCATCACAGTTAGTTGCAATAAAAGAGAGTGTTTCACAAACAAAATTCCCTGATAGGATAAAAACTCTGAAAAGAGATTTAAAAAAACTGTTGGAGGAGATAGATGAAATTCAATAAGAAGGTAATAGCATGGACGGTATTGGTTGCAGTAGTGTTAGCTGTATTTATCTCCATGGATACAGAGGTAATGGCAAGCCAGAATACTACAAATTCAACCAACATTACTATATTAGTAATTTGGGATAATGGTCCTGTGTTTGTTAATGAATCTGCTTATTTGTATGCTAACTATACCTTAGAAAGTGGAATGATTGAGAATGCAACTTGTGAGGTTGTTACATTTTCAGAAGAGATGGGTTTCGGTTCAACTTACTACTATGAACATTTGTTTGAGGAAAGTGGTAATTATACATACGAAATATTATGTAGTAAGCAAGGTTATGAGAACAAGTCAGACTCTGGATTAATTGAAATCCTTCCTCTAGAGATTTCTGAAAATTCAACTATTGTTGATGAGGATAATGATGGTTATTCTGAAGATGTTGATTGCAATGACAATAATCCAGATATCAATCCTGGCCAGGATGAAATTTTGTATAATGGTGTTGATGATGACTGCAATCCGGATACACTTGACCAGCTGATATTTGAAGTAGAAACAAATAAACAAGTCTATGCACCAAGAGAACATGTTAATATAACTGTGGAGGCACAGGATAATTCTGATACATATATTACAATAAATACACCCTCAAATGTGTCATATGTATACATATTTACAAACGAGACTTATCCTCTGAGCCAGAAATTTACTATTACAAGCTTATCAGGAATTTATTCAATAGATGCAATCAACTATTATGAGAACTATACTAATCAATTAACAGAAGAATTCTCTGTGGAAAACACAATGGATATTGATATTGTTGTTGATAAAAATCAAGTGTATGAAGATGAAAACCTTCATTTTGAGGCAGATATTACTGGAAATGTTGGAAATGTGAATATGATATGGAATATGGATGATGGAAATGAACGTTATAGTGAAGAGTTTGATTACAGTTATGATAATGCGGGTAAATACAATGTTGTATTAATTGCTACAGATCAAGGAGGCAACCAAATAATCAAGACAAAAGAAATCACTGTGTTGAAAAAATATTTCTTGAAAGTAAAAGTTGTAGACAATGCTACAAACGAAAAACTTGATGCAGAAGTAACCTTGGATTCAAACGAGAAAGATACAAATTCCTCTGGAATGGCCGAATTCAGTGTAACAAACAAAACGTATGAGCTTGAAGTACAATCTGACGATTACTATACTTATGAAGAAGATCTCAAAATCAATAAGTCTCTGATATTCAAAGTTAAATTGAATAAAAAGAAAGAGGAACAGATACCAACCCTTACATTAGTCTCTCCAGAGAATAATTCTATTACAAATAAGAATGAATTTAAATTTAAATTTAATGACGATAGTAAAGCTACATGTACTCTATTGATATCAGAAGGGGATGGTTGGTGGTTAGATAAGAAAGAAGAATCAAATTTAAAGAGCAATAAGGAACACACATTCAATACAGATTTTGAGCTTGGGGAATATTACTGGAGAGTTCAGTGTATAGACGAAGATGATAATGTTGCATATAGTGAGACACGTAAAATCACAATATCTGATGAAACATACATAACCCAAACAGATACACCAGACCAGACATATAATGTTATTCAGAATGTTTATGATCTCCTTCCTAACATAGAAGCATTTAATCCAGATGAGAGGACAGTTGCAGAATTCCTAGATATTGATGCTAAGGTAAAAGAAGCAGGCAGAAAGCTTGAGAAAGCCAATAGAGATTTGTATAATATTAAGTATGAACCAGACTCAGAAAGTGTAATACAGAAAAGAGATGAAATTTATGATGATATTGACCAAATTAAAGATGAAACACCACAGTCTATTAGAATAAATAAAAAGGCAAATTTTGTTAAGTATGTTGATGATGATAAAATCCCAGAATTATTTACTCAATATGTCGAGTTAAAAAACGCCCAGCTAAGTAAATCCGAAAAAAGAAAGCTTGAAGAACAGAACAAATTACTCCAGAAAAGAATAACAATACAGACAACAACATATAATGTTGATGTTGTGTATGTCTCTGGAAGAACAGAGACAATTACTTTTGTAGCTAGGAACATTGACCTTTCTGAAGATATTGAAAATGTTAGATATGTTGAGTTCATACCCAAGGAAGTAATAGAGACAACTGATGATATAACCTTTATTATAGAGCCGGATGAAATACTAGATAAAGATCCTGTATTTGAATTTAGGACTGGGGGTTTGTCAGAGATTGTCTATTATGTCAATCAGGATATCTCAACAGACAAGATTCCTGGAATTCAACCAGTAATATTAACAACAGTTCTAGGTGACAATCCTGGTCAAGGCATAACAGGGTTTGCTATATTTGATAATTTAGGATTCTCAGAGTCAAACACCAAAGTCTTCATAATAGAGTTGGTTGTTGTGTTCATTTTACTTGGAGTCTATCTTTTCTTTTATTACAGATCAAATACAAGTATTTCAATACCAAAAATAAAGAAACCAGAAAAAATTAGAAAAGAGCCAAAAACAAAGCAACAGAGCACCCCAGTAAAACAAGTAGATAGCCATAAAATCAATTACATTAAGACAATCTTAAACAGAGCCAGAGAAAATCTGAAAAGAGACAATCTAAAGAAGGCAGCTCTCAATTATTATGAAATCAAATTTTTATATGAGTTATTGAATGAGAATGATCAGAGAATTCTTTATAATGACATAATTGCATTGGCAGATCAAATCCATTATAACCATATAATAGAATTGGTTGATACTGCCATAGTAAGAATTGCTTCTAATAAAATTGAACAAGCTCATGGAATATATGATGAGATTAATGTTGAATTTGGGAAATTATCAGAGGAGTATCAAGAAAAAGTATATTCAAGGTGTTGTGAATTAGCTTTGCATTTGAGGGAAAATGAAGCGTAAGAAATTAGATTGGGATGCAGTACTAATGAACAGTCTTATAGTCCTACTTATACTAATTTCTGTACTTTCTGTAGGGATAATAAGAGATTATGTTGGTTATGTGGGATATCATGATGCAAAGGGCGGTGTAATAACCAAATTAGAATTGTTCCAGATGTTCCCTGCAAGTGCATGGAATGGTATATTTGGGATTGTTATTGAAGCCTCTGCAATCAATACAACATGGACAATAGATGCCGAACCAGCGGGCATGTCAGAGATTAACCCAATTTTTACTTGTCTGGAACCGGGTATTGATCACGAGCTGTATGCAACATATCTACACACTTCAAACATTACATGGATGAATGTTACAGCAGGAACTACGCAGATGGTAGATGACTTTGTTGGAATAGGTTATAATGAATCCATGTCTGCAACCCAGACTTTTACAGATAATATGACAATCGAATTAGGAGAAAAAACAATTACGGGTATTCCTTCTACTTATATGTATCAATATAATATTCAGGGGAGTACAGCTTTCCAAGTAGGAATCCTCCAGTTTGAAGGCGACATAATCATGGTAGCAAGAATCAGAGATGATTATATCACAGGTTATAGGCCAGACAAGAACAATCTTAATTTTGAGATGATGGTGCCTGTACCCTTTAACTTATCAAGACTTAAATACAATCTTTATATAGATCCTTTTGATACATGTCCTGCGGGAGCAGCAGGAGAAGATTTTGAAGAAGGTAATGTCTATGGTTGGGTAACTGACAGTGATACAGGAGTTTTCTTGGAAAATGTGCTTGTATCAATTGAAAGAAAGATATATGTTACTGCAGCAGATGGTTTTTATAATATTAGTGGATTGCAACCAGGGGATTATTATGTTGTGGCAATAAAAACAGGCTTTGTAAATTATGTTGGTAATGCTACTGTTTATGAGAATTCCTCTACTGAACATAATATAAGTATGGAGATTTATGAAGAACCACTGACAGGAACCGGGCCAGGAGTTGGTACTGGTGTAGGCCCCGGAGAAGATGATCCTGGAGATTCAACAAAATCAGGAGAAGGTCCAGGCATAGGTCCTGGAGTAGGTCCAGGCATAGGTCCTTTTATTGAGAAACCAGAGGAGTTTGGAAAAGATCATTGGATATCCTTGGACAGATTAAAGAAGAAGATAAGATTAGAGACGTTCTTTACAGAAAACTTATTGATATTTAATTTCAGGAAAGAAGCTGTTGATGTTAATATTAAAGTAACTGGTAATGCTTCAAGAATACTTGAGTTGGGAGCAACAAGTGCAGTAATAGATGAAAATGATTATGGCAATATTTCTATAAGAGGTCTCGGTATAGAGAAAGGGGTCTTTACAGGGAAAATTGAAGTTTCGGGAGATTTCAATGATTCATTGCCAGTTGAGATTACAGTGACTGATGAAGATAAACTTCCTGTCGAAGCATTATTAATGGATCTGGAAGTTCTTACACAGAAACCGTTACCAGGAAACAATTTCAGATTCCAGCTTGATTTGCAGAACCTGCTTATTGAAGAACATTATGATGTATGGTTGGAATATTTCATTAGAGGAGTTGAAAGTTCTAATGCAAATAACACCCTATATCTTGGTAATGACACAATTACAATTCTTACTACAGAATCTGTGATTAAAGAGGTTGTTATACCTCCTGATTTTGCAAAGGGAGACTACTATCTTGTTGTTGAGGCTTATTATCTTGACTTGTATTCAAGAACTTCAACAGTCTTTGAATTGTTTGAGCCATTCTATCAACACAAGGCATTTGGGCTTCTGGAAATCTGGAAGATACTTCTTGCATTAGGAATTATTGCTCTGATTATTGGTACTATATTATACATCAGACATAAAATTGAATCTCAGAAAAGATTCCACGCAAAAGTTGAATACAATCTGTTGCCGCAGAAAGGGCCGCGTTCTATCTATGTGGGTAAAATTGCTGAAACTGAGAAAGACACATATTTCGACATGGACAAGTTGACAGTGCACAGTATTATTGCAGGTTCGACAGGAGGAGGTAAAACCATAGCTGGTCAAGTAATTATTGAAGAATGCTTGATGAAAGATGTTGCAGTGATTGTGTTTGATCCAACAGCACAATGGACGGGTATGTTGAGGAAATGCCAGGATGAAAAGATGATGTCTTTCTATCCAAGATTTGGATTATCAAAAAAAGATTCAAAAGCATTTAGTGGGAACATCAGGGCTATTAAGAATCCACGTGAAAAAATTGATTTAAAGGCTTATTGGAAACCTGGAGAAATACAAGTGTTTACAATTAATACATTAGATCCAAGTGGGATAGATACTTTTGTTGCTAATACAGTCAGAGAGGTTTTCCATAGCAATCTGCAAGAGTATAGAGGACTTAGATTCATGATGGTATATGATGAGGTCCACAGGCTATTACCAAAATTCGGTGGTTCTGGTGAAGGGTTTGTTCAAATAGAAAGGGCATGCAGAGAGTTCAGAAAGTGGGGAATTGGTGTTATGTTGTTATCTCAGGTATTGGCAGACTTCGTTGGACAAATTAAGGCTAACATTAACACAGAAGTCCAGATGAAGACAAGAGATGAAGGAGACTTAAATAGAATTAAGACAAAGTATGGAGAATCATTTATTCAAGAACTAGTTAAGAGTCCAGTTGGTTCAGGAATGGTCCAGAACTCATCATGGAACAGGGGACGTCCTTATTATGTTACTTTCAGACCAATCCTACATAGTGTTGTAAGATTGGCAGATGAGGAACTAGACAAATATAACAAATATAACAAAATGGTAGATGATCTTGATTATCAATTAGAGCAATTGGAAAAAGAAGGACAAGACGTGTTTGACTTAAAGTTAGAATTAAAACTGGCCCTGGATAAGATTAAACAAGGTGGCTTTAATATGGTAGAAATCTACTTGGAGGGATTAAAGCCACGTATTGAGAAAATATGGAAGACAATTGGCAAAAAACCAAAAAAGAGAGAAGTTGAGCTTGTATCTGAGGAGGAGATTAAGAAATCTATTAAATCTGCTGAGGAAGATAGTGAAAAAGCAAAAGCAGAGGAAAAAGCTGGTGAGAAGAAAGAGGAAGAGAAAAAATCACTAGGAATAAATGATGATGTACCTCCTGATAAAATATTGAAGTTATCAAATGGGATGCTTGTAAATAAGTTGCATAATTTAGTTGATGAGATTAAAGCTATGAAAGAGGCAGATTTCAAGAAGCATGTTGCAGAAGGCAAAAATGACTTTTCGGATTGGATACGAACTGCAATAGGAAATGATAAGTGGGCTGATATTGCTGATCAAATCTTGACGAAAGAAGATTATGTCAAGTTTTTAGAAATTCTTGATCAAGGCAAAGAAAAAGAATTTAAACCTGCAACAAAAAGAGAAAAACCTTATTCAAGTAAAGAAGCTCAGCCAGCAGAACAAAAAGAAGAAACAAAACCAGAGCAAAAACTACCTGCTCAAACACAACAACAAGTTCAACAACCTGAATCTGAGAAACAACCTCAACAAACATCTCAAAAACAGATACAGCAACAAGCTCAACAGCCACAATCTCAACCACAACCACAGCAACCACAAAAACAAACACAAGCAGAGTGGCAGAAAAAGTTAATGACATTGAAGACTTCAGAGGAAAAAATAAACTATCTAAAAGGGTTGTTGGAGCAAAGTCAGGATGATAAGAATATAATGTTCTCGCTTGCAGCAGAACATCATAGGATAAAAGATTATACAAATGCAGAAGTCTATTATAAAAAAATAATAGAGAATGAGCCTAATAATCTAAAGACACTTTATTATCTTGGTAGTGTTTATAATGCTCAGAAAAAGTATCAAGAGGCTCTTGACATCTACAATAAGATAATAAAAATTAAACCAGATTATCCCAAAGTACAACAATACATTGATTCAATAAAAAACATTTTATCAAAACAACAATAAAATGGAATATTTCCCAAAGCTAAAACCTGAAAATTACTTTTTCTTAGCTAATGGACAAATTGTAAAAAATTTGGATGAGCTTTCGTTGGTTATTCAAAGGATTGATGGTTCTACTTTTGAAAATCATGTTACTCCTTACAAAAACGATTTTGCCAGATGGATATATGATGTTTATATGTTAAAAGATTTGGCAAGTGAGATTGGAAGAATTAAATCAAAGGAAGAATTAGCTCGTGTTTTAAGGGCTTATGTAAAACAAAAAGGACATCATACAACTGATGATGTGAAAGACAATATTGTTAATGCGCAGGAGACGGTTGTTACACAATCACAAACACCCCAACAATCACACCCTCACCAGCAATCGCAGAAGCCACAACCACAAAAACAAACCACACAGAATCAGAAAACTCAGCAAGTGAAGAAACCCTCTCCGATTAAATATGTGTGGAGATCATCCGACTCAGTTTTAATAGAAGATCACAAGAAAGAAGATGAGAAAAAAAGTAGAGTTAAGATAAAGAAAGGTGAGAAGAAAGAAGAATTGGTGCAGCAGCAAGAGGAAAAAGAAGAAGAAAAGAAAGAAGAAGAACCAAAGGAGATTAGAAAACCCGAATTAAAAAAACCCGAACCATTACCTAAACCAAAACTTAGAAGCTCTTCCCATAACATTACTGATGCTGATAAATATTTTATAAAAAACCCAGTATTAACAGAACATAGAATTGAAGCAAAAAAACAAAGTCTAGAATTAAAACCTCTAGAAACAACACAATATACAGGTAATGAATCAGCACAAGAATTAATAGACAAATTTAATGATGTTTATTCAAGAGCATATCAGAGAATCTCAGAACTAAGAAAAGCAGGGTTTGATACAGATATTGCAGAAGTGATGCTTTTTAGAATTCCTCCTAAGATTAATGTATATAAATCCACAAATGAAAAAAAAGATGCTACATTAATTAAGAGATACCTTAATGAAATAATAGAAGAACTTAATAACCTAAACACCTAATAAAAATAAAAAAGAAAAAAATGGCAATATTCAAGAAAAAATACAAAAGGATTGAAGATCAGGAAGGTCAAGGTGGTGAAGAGCCTGAAGAAGAAAAAAAGCAAGAAGAGGAAAAACCTCAGCAAACACAAGGTACTCAAGCTCTTTCTGCGGACATCACTAAATTAAAAGCTCAGTTTGAGCAATTTGCTGAATTAAGGAAAGTAATTAATGAAAGATTTACAAGAATTAATGAACAGACTGGGGAATTACGCGGAATGATCATGGATGCTAACAGAGCCATGCAGGATATAGAAGTTAAAACAACTAAAGCAGCTGACTTGGTTGAAGCAGTTCATCCAGATAAATTAATGGTGGAAGTTAAAAAACAAGATGCTAAGATTGAGTCATTAAAAGCTAATATTGAGAGTAATGATTCGATCATGAAATCACTCATGGACCAACTTAAAGAGTTAAGACACCAGATGAGTTCTTATAGGGGGATAGAACAAGTTGTAAAATTAAACGAAGAAGTAAAAAAAGAGTTAATGAATATCAAGAAAGTCCAAGCTACTGTAGAAAGGCATTCTGACAAGATTGAAGGAATATTTATTGAATCTCAGAAAAAGTTCCAGAAGTTTGAGGAACTTGATGATAAGTTTAAAGAATTACAAAAGCAACTTAACACAATCCAGGAGCAGACAGATCAGAATAAAGTAAAGATTCCAACTTTATCAACTAAAAAAGAAGTTGAGGATCTTATTGCAAAGTTCAATAATTTTGAGAAACATGTAGGTAATATTATTGATTTATTGACAAAAAGGGCAAATGATTTGCCAAAAGAAGTAGATGATCGTTTCAAGAAATTGGAAAAGAGCATGAATGATGCTTTTGAAAAGAAATTGAAGAGAGCAGAGAAAGTAAATATGTTAATAGAGAAAATAGAAAAAGAGGCTCCACGAATTGCTAAAGAGTTGCAGATTTCAGAAAAACTAAAAGATGTGCAAGTAAAGAAAATTGAATCTGAAGCAAGTGAAAAAATGCAAGAATCTGTTGAGGAAGTTGAAGAAGAGAAAAAAGGTTTTGTTGCAAAATTGTTCGGAGGAGGGAAAAAGAAAGAAGAAAAAGAAGAGAAAAAGGAAGAATCATAAATATTAAATATCATAATAACTAACTCATATAAAAGAGGTGTAAAAATGACTATTGAACTTTTAATTTTAATATATTTATCATTGAGTATTCTAAGTCTTGTTGTTTCGGGTTGGCTCACATATAAGTATCTAAAAGACGAAAATCGTAATTTTAAAATTCATTCACTAACTCGGCTGATGGCTTTTTTAACATTCTTCTTATTTTTAGATTCACTTTATTATGTATTATTACATGCTTCAGAATACAGGTTTCTCCCTTTAGATTTATTCTTTAGGTTATCAACACCCGGGATGGAAGCTATTTCAAAGATAGGAATTTTCATATCTACTGTATTGATTGTGCACTTTATATTGTCTAAGAAAATTGAACAATTGAAGGACGGTGAACAGTCCATTAATAAATTAGAAAAACTTAATCAGGAATTAAAATCAAGGGCTCAGGATCTTGAAAAATCTCAGGACATTCTACAAAAGAAAGTACAGGAATTAGAAAGATTCAGTGATGTTGCGAAGAGAAGAGAAGAGAAGATGCTTGATTTAATTAAGAAGATCGAAATACTTGAGAAAAAACTGAAGAAAAAGA
>CAZHYZ010000028.1:0-13917 GCA_964537195.1 uncultured Methanosarcinales archaeon | reverse complement strand
ACTCAGCTTTGTTCTGAACTATAAGTTCTCCATAACCACTTCCAGTCTTATTTAATAAAATGCTTGTAGGTGGTCTAAAAGTTCCAAAAAGAAGTTTATCACAAGCTATGTCCATATTGACAGAATCACTATTTATCCATCCTTCTGGCTCAAATCTTGTATGTCCTACTTGCAACCAATCGCAATCTCCATATCTTCCATGAGCATACAATTTTTCTCCGTTTTCTAGTTGGCCTACTTTATCATATTTTTTTCCTGGACCATTTCTCATAACAAGAGAACCGTTAACCATTACTTCCAAATCTGGTGATGGTGTTCCAGTTTCTGTTGGTGGTATATCCGTTGCTGTTGGTTCTGGTGTAAATGTGTTTGTTGGCAATGGTGTGTTTGTTTCTGTTGGTGCTTGTAATGTTTCGTATTGATGTGTTTGTTGTATAGCTGTTGCAACAGTATTGTCTAAAGATTGTGTAGGTGTTGCTTCTCCTGAACAAGAAGCTGCTACTGCAGCAAATAGTGTTGTAAGAATCATATTTCTAAGACTTTTTTTTATTACCATGTGAACCCCACCTTCATAAAGATTTAATAAAACCTTATATAAAAGTGTTTCCCACATCTTATTAGTTTTAAAAAAAGAACACTAATAATCTAACTCAGAATAAAGTGGAAACTCCTTAATCATATCAAGAACATCTGCTTTTACTTTTCTTTTAACATTATCATCATCAGGATTCTTCATGACTCTAACATAGAATGAAGCTATTTGTTTCATCTGTTTTTCTTTCATACCTCTAGTAGTCAGAGCAGGTGTCCCTATCCTTAAACCACAGGGATCAAAAGGAGTCCCCCTATCATTAGGAATCATGTTCTTATTAGTGAATATATGTACAGAATCTAAAACAGAAACAGCTTTTTTTCCTCTAATCCCAAATGACTTATCAACATCCATTAAAATCAGATGATTATCAGTTCCACCAGTAACTAATGTAACACCTTGTTCAAGCAATGCCTCTGCTAATGCTTTAGCATTCTTTACAATTTGCTCAGCATATTCCCTAAACTCTGGCTGCAATGCCTCTTTAAACGCAACAGCCTTAGCAGCTATAACATGCTCTAATGGACCACCCTGCATGCCTGGGAAGACAGCAAAGTCTATCTTCTTAGCTAAGTTTTTCTTATGCTCTGGATGTATTCTATCCTTAATTTTAGACATAATCATGGCTCCTCTAGGCCCGCGTAATGTTTTATGTGTAGTAGTTGTAACAACATCTGCAATTGGAACTGCATTTTGGTGAACACCTGCAGCACACAACCCAGCTATATGGGCAATGTCTGCCATATGATATGCACCAACTTCTTCAGCAATTTCCTGAAAAGCCTTGAAATCTATATTTCTTGGATATGCTGAAAACCCAGAAATAATCAATTTTGGCTTAAACTCCAAAGCCATTTTTCTTATTTGATTCATATCAAGTCTTCCTGTTTTGGGATCTACACCGTAATGTTTTACATTATAAAACTGGCCAGAAAAATTAACAGGACTGCCATGCGTCAAATGACCTCCTGCATTAAGATCCATTGCTAGAATCTTATCTTTTAATTTCAAAAGTGCAAAATAAACTTGAGCATTAGCTTGAGAACCAGCATGTGATTGTACATTAACATGCTCAGCATTAAATAACTTTTTAGCTCTATCAATAGCTAGTTGCTCTGAAACATCAATAAATTCATTACCACCATAATATCTCTTGCCAGGATAACCCTCTGAATATTTATTAGTTAAAGCAGTACCCATAGCCTCTAAAACAGCCTTAGAAACAAAATTTTCCGAAGCAATCATCTCAATGCCATTTCTCTGCCTATTCGTCTCATTAACTATTGCTCTATATATTTTCTTATCAGTCTTTTTTAAAGAATCCATTACTATCAAACTAATTGATTTGGTGTAAATATAAAAAGGTTTTCACTAAGGATTATAATCATCAGGCGGCATAAAATTCTTTTGTGGAATTGGCTGCATCTGAAAATATGGTTGAAATTCCCATTGTAACCACACTTCTGCATAGCCATGTTTGTCCTCAAATTGCAATTCAATAGGAACTTTCTCTCCTGCTAAAAAATCCATGTCAATACAATCTAAACCCCAATCAAATGAGAAAATCTGTTCACCGTCCAAATAAAGAATACCTATATCATCACTAAACATGCAGAAACCGTAAGTACCTGTATATTCAGGTAAAAGATATCCTCTCCATAATACTGAAAATTGATCTGATTCTTCCAATATTTCCGGTGTTTTCTCATTCCATCCAAAATCAATATTAGGATCTAATCTTTGTTTTGGTGTTGTTTCTATTGGTGAATAATACTCTCCTAAAATACCAATGCCATCAGCCTCAACATATTCAGAGAATTCAGTAGTGTTCTCTTTTGTTAATAATTCCCAAATATCTGGTCTGTTTCTTGCTATATTCTCAACCTTATAACCAGTAACTATAAAATCTTCATTTGTAGCAACATTTATTCCAACTATTGAATTATTCTGCAATAAAACACTTCCTGATGTCCCATTTAAATCATGGGGCCGATTTATTGCTTCCCTAAGCAAATCTGGATCAAGCTGATATTGGAAATATCTTTCATTTACATCTCTTACAACTCTACCAATTCCGTCTAAACTTTTCCATTCATATTCTTCCTCACCAATCTCAACGAGGTTCCCTCCAACTAACCTTATATCTTCTCCCTCCTCTGGTGCTTTTCCAACAGGAATACAAAAGCCTTTATGAAAAGCAAGAGAAACTTGTATATCACCAACTTCTTGGTTGTGGAAATCACCAATACTTCTTTCTATCAAAAGAATTTCTTCAGGAACTGTTTCATTATCTGAATAATAAAAAAATGAAGGAAAAACATGTCCAGCACTTAATATCAAATCATTTACAAGCACTGCTGTACCACCACCATACATTCCTACTTGTCTTTTTACAAATTCAATAAAATCAAGATCATTTCCTGCTTGATCAAATGGCCCATCTGTATATTCCTCAGGAAGTTCACAAGCGTTTTCAAAAGAAATCTCTGGAGTTGGAATTGGTGTATTAACTGCTGTATTGACATTCACATCAGGTTTTGGTGAACAAGCAGTTAACATCTCTAATGCTAAAGCACCAGCCAAAGCTGTTTTCATAATTTTATTTCTTAGACTCATAAAAAGACTGGACAGAAAGATTATATTTAAATTTAACTTCTAAACGGTGGTAAAATACTTTGTTCAAGAAGATTTAAATATAAATTGTTTTACTTCTAAAACAAAAAAACAGCGAGGGATAAAATGAAAGAAGCATTGGAAAGAAGATTAGAAGTAAGATTAAGTGAACCAAACAGAAGACAAAGACTAAAATTAGACAGAGAAGAACTTATACAATATTTACAAGAAGAAGGATTTAGACCAAATCCTGAATTAGATACAGGAAAATATGACCTTTATGTAAATCCCCAAACAAAACAATTTTTATTATGGGGACAGGAAAGAACCTCAACAGCTCTAAAGTATGATTCTTTTATTGGTGGAATAAACTTTAATCCTAAGGATTTAGATAGGATTTTGGATGCTTATAGTTTGCCTTCAATCATGGATATTGGAAAATCAATTATTGGACTTGGTGTTAATCCTCTACATGAAAGAGCCAGAGAATTAACAGAACTATGCAGAAGTTATAGAACTGTTTCAACTGATAGAGCATTACATTGTATTGGATTCTATAATGGTAAAAAATAAATAATCTTAATGAATCATCTAACCTGGGTGATTCGTTTGGATCTAAAAAAACATATTCGTGAAGTAAAGGATTTTCCAAAAAAAGGCATTTTATTCTATGACATCACTACCTTGCTGCAGAACCATGAATCTCTGCAAGGATCTATAGACCAGTTATATGATTTAGTGAAAGACAAAAAAATAGACAAAGTTACTGCTATAGAAAGCCGAGGATTTATTTTTGCAGTTCCATTAGCATTAAAACTTGGTGTGGGATTTGCAATGATAAGAAAACCAGGTAAACTTCCTTACGATAAAATAGAAGAATCATATGACCTTGAATATGGCAGCAACACAATTGAAATACATAATGACGCTATAAAACAAGGAGAAAATGTCTTAGTAGTAGATGACTTATTAGCAACAGGAGGTACTGCAAAAGCTGCTTGTAATCTAGTTGAGAAACTTGGTGGGAAAGTTGCATCTATGTTATTTTTAGTAGAATTAACATTTCTAAAAGGCAGAGATAAGCTTAAAAATTATCCTGTATTATCCTTAATTAACTATGATAAGTGAGGGTGATTATTCATGAAAAAAATCAAGCTAAATAATGGCACTTATATCCCGCAACTAGGATTAGGAACATGGGAACTAACAGGTAAAACATGTAACATGTATAACTTCTGTAAAGAATGCATTAAAACTTGGCTACACACATATTGATACAGCTGAGATATATGGAAATCAAAAAGAGATTGGCAAAGCTCTAGAAGGTTTTGACAGGACTAAGTTATTCATAACAAGTAAAGTATGGTGGGGCAATCTACAATATTCTGAAGTTTTAGATGCTTGGAGACAAACATTAAAAGACCTAAAGACAAACTATCTTGATCTATATTTAATACATTGGCCTAACAAGAGAGTAGATATGAAAGAAACTTTCAGAGCATTAAAAAAACTATATGAGGAATCAAGAATAAAGGCTGTCGGGGTAAGTAACTTTACAATATCTCACATTAAGCAAGCTCTCCAAGTTAGTGATGTTCCTATAACTATAAATCAAGTAGAATTTCACCCTTTCCTATATCAGAAAGAACTACTAGATTTCTGTAATGAAAAAGACATAAGGATAACAGCATATTCGCCTTTAGCACGCGGAGGTGTATTCAAAGATAGAGAAATCCAGGAGATAGCAAAAAGATATAATAAGAGTCCAGGACAAATAAGTATGAGATGGTTAATTCAGAAAGGTCTTATCGTGATACCTAAAGCAAGTTCTGAACCTCACTTAAAAGAGAATATGCAAATATTTGATTTTGAGATTAAAGAAAAGGACATAGACAAATTAGATAACCTTCCAAAACAGAGAATTGTAGACCCGGGATTCAGTGAATTCAACCAATAAATATTTAAACCATGCAGTTCATGAATTAAACATATGTTAGTAGTGAACTTGATATTTTTCATAATAGCATGTCTGGTTCTTGTCCAGAGCAACAACTACTTAATTAAATCATTAGCCAAGATATCATATTTTCTTAAGTTAACTGAGTTCACAATTGGTTTTATTTTGGTTGCTATTGGTACTTCACTTCCTGAGATGTTTGTTGGTGTGATGAGCGCCCTAGAAGGTGTTCCTTCATTCTCTGTGGGAAACGTTATTGGATCCAACATACTAGATTTAACTTTAGTGATTGGTGTTGCTGCATTATTAGCAAAGAACATTAATATTGAAAGTAAAATTGTGAGAAGAGATGTTATTTATATGCTTGTTATGACACTACTTCCTGTAATATTATTGATAGATCACTATTTCTGGCATATGTTGGGATTATTTCCTAATATGATCAGTGGATTATCAAGACTTGATGGTTTTATTTTGTTAAGTGCTTTTGTTTATTATTTGTATGTATTAATTAAACAAGAACCTAAGTTCTCAAAAGTCGGGGAACACACCTCAAGAAAAGATGCTATCAAGAACATGATTATTTTCCTAGCTTCATTAGTATTATTGCTTGTCAGTGCTCATTTTGTTGTTGAGTATGCTAAACTACTCTCAATTGATTTAGATTTATCACCTGTTTTAATTGGTATTTTTATTATCTCCTTAGGAACTAGCCTGCCAGAATTAGTATTTGAAACAAAGGCTGTATTAACTGGCCATCAAAGCATGGCAATAGGCGACTTAATTGGATCTGTAATAAGCAACTCAACTGTTGTGTTGGGAATTACTGCAATTATAATGCCTATCTCTGTAAATCCTGCAATATATTTCTCAAGCACATTATTCATGTTGTTTAGTGCTTTCATATTCTTTACATTAGCAGAAAGTGATAATAAAATATCTTGGACAGAAGGTGTCTCTCTATTAATGTTATATATTCTATTTATAATTGTAGAGACCTATCTAAAGAATTTAAGTATGTAGGTACAAAACATTTAAAAAAACATTTATTGTTCTCAAAGTATATTAAGGGGGATGTGAAAAATGACTAAAGATTTCAAAAATCAGAGAGTTTTTGGATCTCTTGTCCTTTTTTGATTATGAACTCAATAATAAACTCGTAAGAGGAGGATTATAAAAATGAGAAAAGATATTCAACCAATATTTATTTTACCAGAAGATACTCAAAGAAAACAAGGCAGATCTGCTCAACGCAACAACATAATGGCTGCTAAATTAGTAGCAGAGACTGTTAGAACAACATTAGGTCCAAAAGGAATGGACAAAATGCTTGTAGATGCATTAGGAGATGTTGTTGTGACAAATGACGGTGTTACAATTCTTGAAGAGATGCAGATAGAGCATCCTGCTGCAAAGATGATTGTCGAAGTTGCCAAGACACAAGAAGATGAAGTTGGAGACGGCACTACTACGGCAGTGGTATTAGCAGGAGAACTTTTGAAAAAAGCTGAAGACCTTTTAGATAGCGAGATACATCCTACTGTTATTGTAAAAGGATATAGAATGGCATCTGAGAAAGCACTTTCTATTTTAGAAAATATGGCAAACCCAGTTACTCACGGAGACACTGATTTATTAGAAAAGATTGCACAAACAGCAATGACAGGCAAAGGAGCAGAATCACACAAAGAAAAACTTGCAAAGATAACTGTTAAAGCTGTTACACAGGTTATGGAAAAAGTTGACAAAGTTATTGAGATTGACTCAGATGATATTAAATTAGAGAAGAAAGTGGGTGGCTCAGTTGAAAATACAGAGTTAGTGGATGGCATTGTACTAGATAAAGAAAAAGTTCACAGTGGCATGCCAAGAAATATTCAAAAAGGCAAAATAGTATTGATAGATTCTTCTTTAGAAATAAAGAACACAGAAACTGATGCAAAAATCCAGATAACAGATCCTAACCAGATGCAGGCATTCTTAGATATGGAAGAAAAGATGCTCAAGAAAATGACTGATAGGATTGTAAACGCAGGAGCAAATGTTGTTTTCTGTCAAAAAGGTATTGATGATATTGCACAACACTTTATGGCAAAACAAGATATCTATGCTGTAAGAAGAATAAAAAAGAGTGATATGAAAAAATTAGCAAAAGCAACTGGTGCCCGTATAGTCACTAATTTAGAGGACTTAACTCCAAGAGATTTAGGAACGGGAATTGTAGAAGAAAAAAAAGTCGGTGATGAAATGATGACTTTTGTTAGGGAATGCCCAAATGCTAAATCTGTTACAATTTTAATCAGAGGAGGAACAGATCATGTTGTTGATGAAGCAGAAAGAGCCATTATAGATGCTATTGGTGATGTTATGGCAGCCATAAAAGTAGGTAAGATTGTTGCAGGAGCAGGTAGCCCTGAACTTGAGTTAAGTAAAAAATTAATGGATTATTCCGAGAAATTATCCGGTAGAGAACAATTATCTGCAAAAGCATTTGCAGAAGCTATGTTAGTAATTCCAAGAACATTAGCAGAGAACGCAGGTCTTGACCCTATAGATACTTTGACAGAGTTGAAGAGTGCTCATGAGAAAAATAGGAAATGGGCTGGTATTGACGTTTTTTCAGGAAAAGTAATGAATGCTTGGAAAGCAGGTGTTATAGAGCCATTAAAGATAAAGACACAGGCAGTAAGCAGTGCCACAGAAGTAGCTACAATGATATTAAGAATAGATGATGTAATTGCTTCTGGAGAACGGCCTCAAGTACCAAAAGGACCTGCAGATGACTTGGATATGTAAAAAAATAAAAAGATTACTTTAAACAAGTACAGACATTATATCCTTGTTTAGCTGCTATTTCAACTGTAGGAAAATAAACTCTGTTTTCTGTTTTAATATTCTTAGCATAAACACACTTAGGATCATGTACTTTCTGTGTAGTGTTTGCACCAACATATTGTTCTTTCTCTTTTTCTAATTGCTTTTCTAATTTTGCAATTTTCTCAAGAAGAACTTTTTGGTTTCTGTCTAATTTTTTTATGTTTTCCTGTTGGTTAAGAAAAGCCTCTCTAACTCTATCATAGTCTCTTTTTACTGCTAAAAATGACCTCTTAACGTTTCTTTCTAATGCTTGCATGGATTATCACCTATGACTGTTAATTTGAACTTCTTTATATATTTTACTATTTTTTACTACTAATTAGTAAGAATACAATTTAATAAATATTATAAATTCTCTTGGAAATCAAACAATTATGCCTAAATCTCGGATAGAAAAAGCTCAAGAAGCATTCAAAAAACAAGACATAAATGCATCAAAAAAAGCACATACTAAAGAAGAAATTTCAAAACATGAAGAAAAACACAAAGAAGGAGGGCGTTTTCTAGGAGATTATGTTTTTGGTGCTAGTGATGGTATTGTAACAACATTTGCAATTGTTTCTGGTGTTGAAGGAGCTCATTTGTCACATTCAATTGTACTTATATTGGGTTCTGCAAAGCTTCTTGCTGATGCAATTTCTATGGCGGTTGGTAATTATCTCAGTACAAAATCAGAAGTTGAATATATTCAAAGAGAAAGAGAAAGAGAACGTTGGGAAATTGAAAATGTTCCTGAAGGAGAAGTAGAAGAGATTAGAGAAATTTACAAGAAAAAAGGGTTTAAAGGAAAAGATCTTGAGAAAGTTGTCGAAGTCATTACTTCTGATAAAGATGTATGGCTTGATACTATGATGATGCAGGAACTAGGATTAACAGATGCCGACAAGACACCAATAAGAAGTGCTCTTGCAACCTTTTTTGCATTTATTTTTGCTGGAATTATTCCTCTAATTGCATTTATTCTTGCACTATTCACACCAATCTCCAATGTAATTAATGTATTTGTGCTTTCTATTATAATGACAGGACTTACACTGTTTATTGTAGGCGCTTTGAGATCTGTGACCACAGGTATTAATTGGACTAAGTCTGGTCTAGAAATGCTAATTGTAGGAGGACTAGCTGCTGGAGTTGCATATGGTGTTGGTTATTTCTTACAAAGCCTTGGTGTCTAGAAAGTCAATATAGCTATACCAATTAAAATAACACCAACCAATACAAGTCCTAGAGCAATCATTTGCTGATTGTTTAGTTTTATTGTATTTGCTTTCTTTTTTGCTGGAGCTTTATCTGCCATATTGCTTTCTTATGCAAGTAAGTATATAAATTTTGTTTAAATGGAAAAGTTTATAAAGTTTTTATTACTACAATGTAACAACATGTATGTTGATATTAAAAACGGAGTTGAGAATGGGATACACTTTGTAGAGTATAGACCTTGTTCTATTAGGATTGATAAATCTGCTATTTTTATACCTGGAATGGGAGAAGAATTAAATTATAGAAATTGTGATTTTTTTCCAAAACAACTAGCTCAAGAAGGTATTTTAACATACAGCTTTGATCTGTCTGGTCATGGTCTTTCAGAGGATGTTCCTTTTTCAGATGATACTAACTCAGAAATGGTTGATTATCTTGTTCAAGAGCAGTTAAGTCAGTATGGAGAAAATATAATTCTAGCAGGACATAGTTATGGTGGTAATCTTGCAATGAGAAAAGGTCAAGAATACCCTGACTTGGATTTAATGTTGTTTAATCCTGTTATTGATATGAAGGCTGCAGTTGATCACAACTTAAAAGGATTCTCAGACATTTTGTACAAAACTTTTAGTCTAAATATCCCTATAATAAAAACTCCTCTCAGTTATTTAGCCCTTCTTGCATTTAGTTTTGATGAAAGGAAGACAATTCCAGAGGGACGTAGTGTTTTTACACATATGCAAAGAATGAAATACTGTCATAATCCTTCCGAAGTAATGGATAGTTTGTTATTTATTGAAGTACCTGAATCTATTGAGAATGAGACCTTTGCAGCATTTGGTCTTGATGATAATACTGTTAGTCCGAACTCTGAAGCAGTAAGAAAAAATGCACAATTAATCAGAGATATTTCAGATGATTCTAAAGTTGAATGTGTAGAAGGAGCAGATCATAACTTCAGCGATGGAACAGAAGAATTATTCACAGATAGTCGATTTCCCACATTAGTAAAGTATGGTTTAGATTTCTTATTAGAATGAGAAAATTTAAAAGCAATCTATGTTTTCAGAAGATTTAGCCCTCCTTAGCTCAGCGGCTAGAGCGTTCGGCTGTTTGTTTTCATTTTATGAAAACAGGCCAGAGATGAAAGTCGCTGCTCGACGATGGTGCAAACCTAGGATGAAGAGCAGTCAGCTGTGACCGAAAGGTCCCCGGAAACCAGCTAGGAAAACTTACTGGTTGGGGAATTCGAATCTGGGAGGAGGGATTTAAATTATGGGGAATATGCGCTCTATTCCCTCTTTTTTTCTAGGTAAATTAAATCCAATTTTAGTATAGAATTTCTCAATATCTTTTATTGTCAAAGAATGAACATTTCTTTTTGCTCCAAATCCTTTTTCAAACTTATATTTAATCTCAAATTCTTTAATTAACTCTCCAAGTTGTTTCAAACCATTTAAATTAATTGAATAGAGTCTAACATATCTGTTATTGATAATGCTTCCTTCATCATCATATAATGCTCTTAATAATTCTTTTTTCATTGATTTTGGAGAATTCAATATTGGTTCTTTTAATTCCCATTTATCTGAATAAAAAGAAGTAACATATCTCAACAAATCATTATAAACAATTTTTGATCTTAATCTAACAGAAATTAGAGGATGTCCTGTTTTTCCTGATTTATTTAAAACTAAGTGTGGTTCTAATCCATACACTTCAATTAAATCACAATGAAATTGTTTTATCAGAAAAAAATCTTTAACTTCATATTTAATAACATAATCTGTATTAGTTTTATAAACTGCACCATCACCTATACAGTGTCCAATGATTCTAGCTTTCTCAGGTGATAACTTTGAAAATTCTTTTGTAGGTATTTTAATCTTCATAGCTCTACTTAAATTTGAAAGATTTAAATACCTCACAACAGAATGTCCAGTGAAAAACGGGAGGAGGGACTCTTTTTTAAACAAACACCATAACATTTAAATATATAATTAGCCTAATTATTTCTAGAATAATTTCTAACAAACAATGAGGGGGCTAGAATGAACTATTTTGAAGCAGTCGAATACCTGGAACCAAAGTGTCCCAAATGCGGGGTAATACTTGACTATGGTACGAACACAGAGTTCAATGAAGAAATGATGGCACATGTATGTTTGATGTGCGGCAACCCTCTGAAATGACAATTTAGGTAGGATTATTAAATAATCTTTTATTTCTTTGCAAAATGTCAATTAGTACTATTGAGGATATTTTATGTGGACAAACGCAGGCAACCTTCTCAGACATTGCTCGGGATTTAGAAAATGCTTTATGGGTAAGAAGTACTGCCAGACAGGTAAATTTATTTTCAGAAATTTCTATTGTTGAGAAGCTTGCAAATATAATGGAAGATTTTAGAAAGAGATACAATTGGGCAGCTGTATCCTCAAACAACATCCATTGGAATCTAACAGAAGAACCTATTAGAGTAATACAAATACCTGATCCTGATTATTCATTGACTGAAGCAATACAGACCAATAAATATCTAACTATTATTAATCCTACACAAAAAAATTTAAGTGATTTCAGTCCAAAATTAGGAATTGAAGGTTGCGGATCATTTGGTGAACCTAGAATTCCTGTTGCCAGAAATAGAGCAATATTCGTAACAGGATTTGTACTTGAAAAAGACACGTACGATACAATTCTCATAGATAATCCTGAATTGACAGCTTATACAGAACATGAAATAGATCATCTCAATGGAAAGACTATATCTGACTATGGCCCTGTTTATTACCTAAGTTGTTCAAATGATTGTCTTTCTGAAATAAAAGATAATCCAATGCACATTGTTTCATCCACATTTGAGCATGTTTGGCCTAATGAATCAAACCAAAATGGAAATGGGCTGATTAGAATAAAAGAATTGAATAGACTTGTATTACTTGACAAAAAAGGTGAGCCAATTCCTACTTTATCCTTTGTTTTGGATCACGACAAAAAAAATAAACCTTATTGGTCGATATATAATGCCCCTGCATGGGCAATAACACATGTATTACCAGACACAAAATACGGCCAACATATTGCGTTTGAATTTGTAGACACTCCGGAGTTTAGAGAAATACTAGATGATTTACCTGATATGAAATCAAAGTATGACTTCTGGAACATCCCAAGAGAGATGAATTACATATAATAACATCCTTTAAGATTTCTTTCCTTGATTATTTCTTCAGGATCTTCATAATTTAATTTTAATCTGTCTTCTGGCTTAGAATAATCAACAACATTATAGTTATATAATTTCAATTTTCTAACTCTGTCTTTTTTAAGATCAACGTCAAAACAATGGACTTTTGTACTTATATCCAATATGTTAAAAAGTGCATTATTCACTGCAGCATTATTCAATAAAAAATGAAACTCTGACGCCTTGTAGAAATGAGTAGTCATCCAGTGATGATAGCTCTGTACAAAGATTTTTTGTCTTAACTTGCCTTTAATCTCCTCTATAAATTTACGTACAGACATACTTCCTGGACGGAAGCCAAAAGGATCTTTTCTTAATCTCCCTTGTGTCTGATTTAAAATCAAGAGTTTATTGCCATAACCCATTTGTCTCCTAAGTGAGTTCATCAAATCACTTGTAATCTTTTCTTGGAATTCAGACATATTATCTTGGGCAACAGAACTTGGATTCAAGCCAGGAATACCTGCTATTACTAAATCTCCATCTAAAGTAGGACTTCCTCCTATATATTTTAATTTCTTTAACTTAGGATCCTTAACTTTAGAAAGAAATTCCTTAAAGCATTCTCTATAATCAGAAAGCATAGCTAATCTTCTAATAAAAGACTTCTTAACATCTATTAGAAATGCCAGCTCTTCCAATACTTTATAATGAAGGGGGCTTTCATGAGTTCCAATATTAAAATAAGTTTTTCTTATATTTGAAAAATCAATTAGTATCTTAAACAAATAGTCATACCTGGCTTGGACATAAGATCTTATATGTTTTGCTAGTTCAATCTCTTTTGCACTATCAGTCAATCCTTTTTCATAATAATCTCTGATTTCATGAAGTTTATCAGCTAACTCAGGAACCTGTTTTTTAAGTATTTCATCTTTTTTTAATGTTGCTTGAAAAAGTGTCTTATTGAAATTATAACCATACCCTTCTCTGGCTTCATCCTCTCCCAAAATATCTCCATTAATAATAATGGCTTTAAGTTTCCAACCATGTGCTTTTTCTTTTAGATAGTCTCTAATAACCTCTATATTATCTTTTGTGTGACTATCAGAAATTAGTGCATATCTCATCTTCTCCCCAATATAATTATAGAAAATCAATATAAAAAACTTTCCTAGGCAAACCCTTTACCCATTTCAAAAAGAAATAGAAAATTCTTACTTATAATAGCATAGACGACAAACAGTATTAAAAATGTTGTTTTTGACATGGTATAAAAAAGATGTTAGTATACATAAATGTATATTAATATATAAATCTTTCTAATTTCAATAATGATTAAATATAAAAATTTCAGATACTCCTAAAATAAAAATAGTTTAAAAAATTGGAAAAACAAAAAAAGAAGAAGGAGAAGATATATTTGTCAAAATCTAAAAATCCCTACCTAAAAGATTTAGCATATGGCATTGGTGTTGTATTAGTCTT
>CAZHYZ010000027.1:1479-14411 GCA_964537195.1 uncultured Methanosarcinales archaeon | reverse complement strand
ACTTTTAGACCACCTACAAGCATTTTATTAAATAAGACTGGAAGTGGTTATGGACAACTTGAAATTATGAACAAAGCTGATTATGTAGATGGTTTAGGTGATCAAGTACTAAAGCTAACAAAGAATGAGGAATTAGTTATGAGTTTATATATAAGAGCTGGCGGTTACTTGAAAGTCACTAATATCCCTGATGGAACATATGAGATTTATTTCACTACAGGAGATATGTGGAACAGTGAAATGTTCACAGAATGGCCTAGTTTTGGCAAATTCGAGGATGTCTTAAAATACAAAGCTGTAAGCACATCACAAGGTACAAGGTATAACATATACACTATTGAACTAAATATTAGTGGAGGTAATGCACCAACAACAGGGATAAATCCTGATGATTTTCCATAGACTCAGGAAAGATTAATAAACAGTATTTAGTTTTCCCTGAGTTATGAAAAAGTGGGTTATCTTCTTATTTTTACTTTTAATACCTTTATCTTTAGCTCAGTATGAGATTAAAGGTTATGTAAATGATTATGCAAATGTTCTTACACCTTTTGAAGAGAATGAAATTTCTAGTATCTTAAAAGAGATACACGATTCTGGAGTTGCAGAATATGCTGTTGTTACAGTTCCATCATTAGAGGGACAGGATATTGAGGGATTTTCATATAATATAGCCGAGGGTAATTTAGGAGATACAGAAAAAAACAATGGTCTTTTGTTATTAGTTGCTATTGAAGATAGGCAATACAGATTAGAGGTTGGTCGTGGACTAGAGCCTGTAATTCCAGATATTATTGCAGGTCGTATAGGTAGAACATATTTAGTTCCTCATTTTAGAGAGGAAAATTATGCACAGGGAATAAAAGAAGCCTCTTTGGCTGTTAGAGATGTTTTATTTGAGGATTATGAGGGAGAATATTATCCAAAAGAAGAGAAGTTTGATATTACTCCATTTATACCTTTTATTATCTTTTGGACTATTTTTATTATAATCATGATAACTTCAATGAGACAATCATATAAAAAATATAAGAAAAAACATAGAGATGATAAGGATTATATTTTTGCTGCCTGGATGCTTAGTAATATGATGAAAGGTGGAGGTCGTGGAGGTTTTTCAGGTGGAGGATTTGGAGGATTTGGAGGAGGCAGTTTTGGTGGAGGCGGCGCTAGTTCCGGATGGTAGGACACTAGACTCACTAGATATACTTACTCTCTGTTCGTAAACTAGTGTCCATAAAACACTGGACACTAGACATTCTTTTGTGAGATTTATAAGGTTTTTTACTGTTTCATCAATAGTAGATGTAAATATAAAATGAAACCAGTTAAAAAACAAAACAAATGGGGAATAACAAAAGAATTTCTTGTAGAAGAATATCTAATTAAGAAAAGATCAATTTTAGAGATAAGTAAAGAACTTGGTATTCCACATGAGACTCTTTATTGGTATAAAAACAAATGGAATATTTCAACACATCCTCCAGAGATGTGGCATATCGGAAAAAGAAGATCACCAGATACAGAATTTAAAAAGAATCAGATTCCTTGGAATAAAGGAAAGAAGGGTATTATGCCTACACCATGGAATAAAGGAAAAAAACTAAGTCCAGAATACAAGAAAAAAGTTGCTAAAGGAACTAGGAAAGCCATGTCTAGACCTGAAATCAAGAAGAAGATTAAAAAAACTCAATTCAAAAAAGGAATAACGCCTTGGAACAAAGACAAAGAGGGAGTTTATTCTAAAGATACTATTAAAAAGATTAGAAAAGCAAGATTAAAGCAGAATTTTCCTAAAGAAGATACAGGAATTGAAAAAAAAATATTTCAGATATTGGATGACTTGAGTCTTTCTTATTATAAACACAAACCTATAAAAAATATTTGTCAAGCTGATGCTTTTGTTGAACCAAAATTTATAATATTTGCGGATGGAGATTATTGGCACTGTAATCCTAGAATCTACAAGAATCCTAAGACTAAAGCGCAAGCTAAAAATATTGAAAGAGATAAAAAAATAAATAAAAAACTTATTAAATTGGGTTATATTGTCTTAAGACTCTGGGGTTATGATTTGAAAAACCATAGAGAAAAATGTCTGAAGAGAATTAAAAAAACCATTTTAGGTGAGAAAAATGTTTAATCTATTCAAGAAAAAGAAAACAGGAGAAGTGGACTTGAAATGTCCCAGATGTAATTTGGTTATGGATAAAATTAAAAAGCAAGATGTTGTTATCGATGTTTGTCCCAGCTGTAAAGGTATGTGGCTGGATGACAAGGAAATAGACAAATTAGTTGAATTAGGAAAGAAGGGAGGTAAACATGGCAAAAAGACCAAAAAGACCAAAAAGTAGTTTCCCTAAATGGCTAATCCCAGTTGTAATTGTTGTTGTTATATTACTGATGGTGGGAGGCTGGATAGGCAGTACTTATAACAGTTTAGTTACTTTAGATGAGCAGGTAAATAATGCATGGGGTAATGTACAGACAGCATATCAGAGAAGGGCAGATTTAATACCTAATCTGGTCAATACAGTCAAAGCTTATAGTGATTATGAAGGAGAAGTTCTTACAGAAATAACACAAGCACGAGCTTCAGTTAATAATGCTAATAATCCTGGAGAATTGCAGGCTGCTGGAGATGAGCTTAATTCTGCTCTTGCAAGATTATTGGTAGTTGTGGAGAATTATCCTAACTTAAAGGCAAACGAGAATTATCTTGATCTTCAAGTCCAATTAGAAGGCACAGAGAACAGGATTAAGGTTGAGAGAGATGTTTATAACGGAGCTGTCCGTGCTTATAACATCAGAGTAAGAAGATTCCCTAGCAACATAATAGCAGGAATGTTCGGCTTTGCACAAGAAGAATATTTTGAAGCTGCTGAAGGAAGCAACGAAGCACCTGTTGTAGATTTCAATTAATTTTTTTTCTTTTTCTCCTCTTTTTTTAGGAATAGTTTTAAATATAACTTGTTATTACTCACGAGTAATAGGTGTTATTATGAAAAATTATGATTTATCCAACAAAATAAGAAATGCAGCTTTAATTCTAGGTAGTGCAGCAATAATGACTAGTGCTTGTCAATCAGCCACAGCAACTTATGAGCCAAGCATTACTCCAACTCAAACCCCTACTGTTTATTTAACAGATACACCAAATCCAACAGAAGAACCAAGTTTAACACCTACTTTAACATATACTCTTGAACCATCAGCTACACCAGATCCAAGGTATGATGGCAATTCTATTCTGGAAAGTTTAGTTTTTTATGCTAATGTTAATGATATAACTAAACACAGTCTTCTGAATGCAGAATTTTATCAGGCAGATTATGAAGATCTTTATCTTAGAGTAAGACAAGCTGTTCGTACTACACAATTTGAAGGAGAAGAGCAAAATAGTTATCTACCAGGAGATGTAATCTCTAACCCTGTTAAAGCTGATGAGAACGGTGTTTACAGATTTAATGTTGATGTTCCTTTATTAAACTCAGAATATGGGTTTATGGAAGTAGGTCATATGGTGGATGGAGAGTTTGTTGAATTACCCTATGTAGGTTTATCTGAAGCAATAGGTTCTGTTGATATGCCTCAGAATGAAGAAAAACTAGGTATGCGTTATGTTGTAGATACAATAACCTATGAAGATAAAGAATATCCAATTATGAGGCAAGTTTTTAACATAAATGAAGTAGAACAGCCAGATGACAAAGGAACAGTTTTGCCAGGATATAGAGACTTTATTTTCTTGAAAGTTCCTTATAATAAATTAGAGGATATAGCTAATAATTTTGATGTCCAGACACCAAACCCAGAGCTATTACAATGGGTTGGGATAATTGCAGAAGGACAAGAACCTTACAGATTAGTTGCAGGACATCCAATGGATTTAACTCAGACAATTAGTGATTACGAAAAACTCCTAAATACAACCACTGATGAGAGAGATTATTCAGGGATTTTAGGTAATTGGCAATTCCTTGATTTAGGATTTTCAAGAGATGTTGAAGCAGAGGGAGAGTTTTTATGCAGACCAGTAGCAGATGGTGTATATAGAAGAGGAGGTTTTGAAACGTTTGTTGATAATCCAGTAAGACCCTTACAAAATAATTATTGGCAATTTTTTATGGATAGAGATGATTTCCAATCAGATGAAATTGCTCTAGTTTGTGGTGTAAGGCCTACAGCAACTCCTAAGAAAGATAAACCAACAGAGACACCAAAAATACCAACACCAACACCTCATGACACACCCACACAACCACCTACGAAGACTCCGCCACCACCAACAGAGACACCAAAACCAACACCAACACCACCAATCTTACAATCTCCTACTCCAAATGATCCATAAAGGTGATATAAAATGAAAAAAATATTCGTTATGACAATTATGACATTACTGCTTTTGAGCAGTGTAATGGCTTACACAGTTGAATGGACACTAAATGGAAATCTTCCATTTAAAGGAAGTTCATACGAATGTGGAGCATCATGTGATAAAAGTGATTTGACACACTACGAAACACAAGCAGGCAGTAGTGATATTACATTAACCTTTTCAGGTCCTACATATGATGAATACTTAGTGTATTTATATCCACAAGATGCATGTCATGTTCCAACTAAGACATATCTTTATTTAGATACAACATGGAGCTGGACACAGGATATTGTATTCACTAAACAAGATGCAAGTTTCTGCGGCTCAAATGTAGATAATATTTATGTGACAAATACCAACCCAAGCATAGGAGAAACAGTCACAGTAAGTGCTGACTTACAGTCTGCATGGAGCTTTGGAGATCATAATTTTGCTCCAGACGCACTAGCAGATTACTATGACAGCTTTGTAAATGTTACATTCTATGTAAATGGTATTTCTGAAGAAAAAGAATTCATTAGAATACCATGGGGACAATGGGAAAGTGTTGATTATGACTTTACACCAGGAGCTCCAGGAGATTATGTCTTGAGAATTGAGACAACAATGGATGACGACTGTAAGTGTGAAGGCAGTAACACAAAATATCAGGAAGTCATCATACACGTTGGCGATAATGACATCCCAGAGTTTACATCTTTAGGATTAGTAACAATCTTAGGATTAGTAGCAGTATTTGTTGTCTCAAGACTAAGAGATTAATTTTTTTTATTTCTTATTTTTTTAACTGTTATTATAGAAATAGAAATATTTTTTTATACAAAGTATATACGATAGATATATGACAACAGAAATGATTACCTTTAAGCTTGAGAATAATTTCTTGAAAGAAGTAGATGAGGTTGTAAAAAACCAGAGGTTTCAGAGCAGAACAGAGTTCATAAGAAATGCCCTTAGAGAAAAAGTTGAAGAGGCAAAAATGAAAGAAGCAATGATGCAGATTGCCAATTTAAAAGGAAAATCTAGTAAGAAGACTTCAGATGAAGAATTGGAAATACTTAGAGAAAAAGTTTTTGAGGAGTTTGAGAAGAAACTTAAATGAGATCTTCTGGCTTATAGTGTTTTGTAATATTACCTAATTCTCTAAAGTGTTTATCTCTTGTAATCATATTTAAGTTGTGGTCTGTTGTAGCCTTTTCTGTCTTCTCTAAGATCAATCCAAATTGAAGTATCAATAAGATATTTCATTATTTAAGAATTAGTAATATATTAGGTATATATAATTTACTGTAGTCATCTTCATTTCATTCAGAAAGTCAAGTTGCTTTGCAACTTAACACAGCCTTCAATCTCTGCAACTTGAGTGAAGGACACTCTAAGAGTTTATGTTTGAGTTTTCTACCATCTCTTTTGTAATCAATCTAGTATCTGAACAGACTTGTTTAAGTTCATATGTTCTGTGTATTGGGAAATGGCAATAGACAACTTTTTTTCTTAATTTTCTTTTTACATATTTTATTGCAGGCACATAATCTCTATCTCCACTAAATAGTAAGGCTGTATCATATTTATTATTAAGAGCATGTAAAAGAAGATCTATTGCAATTTTTACATCAACACCTTTTTCAGTATATCTATGGCATTCAAGAATAGAAATCTCTTCTTTACAAGAAGGACATGTTAATATCTCTGATTTTTGATGACCACATTCTTCACAGTTTATATTTATCCTCTTCATTTGTCTTTTAACCAGCTTGCCTAGAATTAAATCTAATTTAGGAGTCGATTTTATTTTCTGGAAAAATCTTTGTTGGTTTTTGTAGACTTCTAAATCTTCTTGTTGAGAAACAGGACAATTATAATATTTTATTTTCATCAATTTCTCATTTTTTTTAAGAAGTTCATTGCTCATATGAAAGAAATTAACTGAGGTTATGCCATAGCTTTCTTTTATATGGTGGTAGAAGTTGCTTCCATCAAAAAAAGCATATACTCTTTTTATTTGAGGCATAATCAATTAGTAAATTATGAGTAATATAAAAAATTTACTTTATTATTAATATATTAAGAAAGCCTTTCGTTACCTCCTCTTAACGAGGTGGTAACAAAAGGGAGATAATTATGAAAGTTATTAAATTATGTTAATATATAAATATTTCGAAACTTATTTCTTCTCATAAACCCAATTACTTCCAAAATGCCAGAATAGCATGAAGAATCCTAAGAATAAGACCCAACCGACATTTGTGTGGAAAACATCTATGGCGAATTTTGGATTTATTAAGATGCCTACTAGCATTATTAGATATACTCTAATTAAGTTGTAGGCTATTGTTCCTATGATGCCTGGTACTAATAAGATAAGCATTCTTTTTTTATTCATACGCTTCCAGTCTAATACTAATAAAGCAGCATATAAGGACAAGAATAATAGTAATGAATCAATACCTGAGCATTCCTGGCTTATTCCTACTATGAAATTTCCTACTCCAAGTCTAGGACCTGTTTCCATTGCAGGTCTCATGTATACATTATCGAATGTTAGTTTTAACATGTAGTATAATGAAGTTGCTACAAAATTACTTAGGAGTTTCCATATTCCCTGGAAGAATTGTATAAGGAAAAAATATACAATTATTAGAGCAGTAAATATGGGGATTTGTTTTCCGAATTTGTTGAAATGATCTTTGAAAAATTTAATATTGTAAACTGCCAGTGCTAATAAGACTATGAATGAGATGTTGAAGAAATACTTGATTAAGGTCATTAATAATGTGTGTTGTAAAGCTTGTTGTGGATTAGTTCTTATCCAGTATTTGAATGTGTAGTGTAGAATCTGTGATAGTATAGCTAGTATTCCAAAGATGATTGTTTGTTTTTTGTCTTGTTTGTATGTTTTTAATTTTAGTATGGTGTCTCTGTTCCATAATATGAATAAGACACCTGTGAATAATACGGCATTAAGGAAATCTGATTTTCTTAATCCAGTTAGGAAAGGGAAGTAGAATTCACCTGCGATGGCTAAGTATCTCAGAAAAAATTGAGTGTGTCTGAAGTATAAGAATACAAAAAGATAGATTCCGAATACTATTGCGGCAAATATTCCAGATCTTATTATGAACTGGTGCAGTCCTTTATTTTTTCTTAGTTTTTTTAGCATCTTTTCTCTTGGTAGTGGACTCTTTTTTATAAAGGTATTTTTTAACTAAATATTTAGCTAAAAACAAAACTAATAGTAGTATAATTACTACGATTTCTGCTTTCATAATATTCTCGAAAGTTAATCCACCAGTTACCTGGGCCCAGGATTCATTGTATCCCAGGAAGATGGCTATTACAATATCTGTCATAACTGAGAATGTGATTATGTATGCTACCTTTTCTAAAAGTTTAAGTTCACTGAAGAAGGTCTGTACAATAATGAATCCAGGCACTAATAAAGCCAAGACTAGTCCCAAAATAATTCTTAGTAAGTCAGTTATCATTACGAATCACCCAAAAATGTACTTCTAAAGGATGTGTTACATTAGTTCCTGTAGAGCCATATAATTCTACAAACACTTTACCATAATCAAAGTCTTGGTTAATACTAAAAGTACTCCGAATATTTGTTGTTTGATCTGGTGCTAAAGTTAAATTTCCTCTTTTTTCTTCCCTATAGATTAGTTTTAATTCACATTCATCTTCTCTTATATTAATACCTCTAATTGAATCTTCTATACTTATTGTTGCTCCTCTCATATCAAGATAGGTATTCCTGCTTCCTATAAATAATTGACCTGATTTAATCCCTGTATTAGGAACTTCATGAATAATATCTCTATCTAAATAGAACATTGCATCTCCATTTTGTATCTCGAATTTCAATGAATTACTGGCTGTTTTGTTGATATAAACATTTATAGTCTGAGATGTTTGAGACACACCATTGTATATAATAACTTGGTTTTTTCTTGCTAAAACATACATAGAGAGTATTTCATTTCCTGCAAAATCTGCGATTCCTGCTTCATAAATATAAGCACCATCTAATGGCACAAAGCTATATTCTATACTAAAATTGGTGGCATTTTGTACTAATGTGTTTGGTGTGTTCATTACTATTCTTCTGTCAGGAATAAATGGATTATATACTGGCAGATTGAGTACTGGGGTTTTTACTTTTTTTATCTGCGTAATGTTTATAGTCTCATTTAATGTTTCATTCATAGACAGATTTAATCCTAGCTGCTCTAAATCTTGCGGAGAGAAATCAAATAAATTGAAAACAGCCTTTTCAAAACTATGTTCTACATAATCAATCCTGTAATTGGATTCTTGTTGAGTAATTGTGGTTGTTCTTCTTATGCTTGTTTCAAGTGTAAGTTCACAAAACTCAAATTTTAAAGGATCTTTACAATCTGGGTTATTATTTATTATCTTAATTGGACTCATATATAAAAAATCGTTTTTTATGTAAACCTCAATTACTCCTCCTCTGTAATCATGAGGTGTTTCTTTTTGGAAAATTGTTTTGTTGTTGATGTATAAGGTAATAAAGTTTTGATTCACATCAACATCTACAACATCTAAACTAACATTGGCTTTTTTTGGATTCCTTATTTCATCAATTCTTGTTTTTGTTCCTAATGGTTCAAACCAATAGGTGTTATTTCTTGTTATCATAAAAGCCCATTTGTCTGAAACTTTTAAGATTACAGCTCCCTTGCTTCCTCCCCTTATTTGTGTATGAGCCATATTTATTGTATAATTTGTCCAGTTTATCACTGCTCTGTCTTTTTCAATTGGCGTTAATATGTAGTTGATGTTTTCTTCAACAGGAACTTTTTTAGCTACTTTTGTTAAGTTAGTGCCGTCCACATAAAAAGAAATGTCATTTTCTAGATCAAAATATTCACAGTAGAAGGGCTCTTTTAGACAATCTATGGTTTCATTCCACTGCTCAAATGTCCTTCTTAAGCCGACAGATCTGGACCTTAGTTCTAGAAGGTTTCTTAGATTTGCAAAAAATACTCCTCTATCAATCAAAAATTCTTTAATTTCTCCAGAATCTGGAACACTATAAGGTTTTTCTTTATACACAACATAATTTCTGACATTATAGTATGAATCCTGAGAGGCAAAGCCAAAAGCACCCCCAGAAAGAGAATCTGATTCTTCATTTAGTACAAGCACGTCATCTCCTCTCGTACTTAAGTAGACTCTAATGTTGTTTTCATTTACCTTTACTTCTATTTTATTGTTTCCTCTTGTAAAATTAATATCTCTATTGTAAGATTTATTGTTGAATGTTATTTCATTGTTAATATCATCAAATTTCAATGTGTATAACATATCTGTTTTGTTTCTGAAGAATATGATTAGTTTTCCCTGTGGAAAAGTTGAGGGAAAGCCCATCTCCATAGTATATTTAGACCAATTTATTTTACCTTTTTCATAGTTGGGTTCAACATAAAGAGGAGTTATCTGTATATACGTTATGTTTTCATAGAATAATGATTGGTTTTTAGTTAGATTAGTCCATTCCTGATATATGTCTTCTCTATACCGACTCAAACAGCTATACCTAGACTCAGTTAAATCATACAAATTGTAAAGTTCAACACCTTCAGTATATGTGAAGTTTTTTGTTTGTAATTCATGACTCTCTATACCAAAATCAAAAGAATAATTGTCTCCTATTTTTACTTTATTTGGGATTTCATCCGGATTTGAAAAATATATTGATGCAAAACCAGGATTGTCATAAATTAGATCTCTAAAGATAAAAAATGAGGCTGTTGAGATGATTATTCCAAGGATTAAAGATATAATAAGTATATTCTGTAAGAGTTCATTTGACGGCTCAGGAGGCAAAATAGTCTTCTTTTTCATAGATAAAGACCAAGTATTATAGAAATATTTATAAATTTTGCTTTATTCGTTACCATATAGTTATAAAAATTTGTTCCTCGGGGGTAACACATGGACCTAACACCAGAAGGCATACAACTAGTATACAAGTTGATAGTTATATTTCTCTACTCTTATTTTACGACCACTTGGAGTGTTCCTTATGTTATTTCAAGATTAAAGAAATTTGGTTATGTTACAGAGGACAAATACAAAAAGAAAAAGCCTAAGATTGGTAGTATGGGAGGCATCTCTATTCTCATTGGTGTATTAGTTTCCTTAGCATTGTCACAAATCTTATTGAATAGAGAAGATTTAGGAGACTTATTCATATTCTATTTTATTATAATTGTTTATGCCCTTTATGGAGTTATAGATGATTTATTTAAATTTAAGAAGAGATATGATAAAATAGTGGGTCTATTAATATTGAGTTTTCCTATAGCTTCTTTGATTTATGATACTCAAATTAATCTTATTATGACTCACATTGATTTAGGGATTTTTTATTCATTAATCATTGTTCCAGTATATATTATGGTCGTTGCCAATATGATTAATCTACATGCAGGTTATAATGGTTTAACACAAGGACTTTCATTTATTTTGTTGTTGGCTGTTGGAGTTAAATCTTATATGTCACATGGATTTGCTGATTTGATATACTTAGTACCTGTTTTAGGAGCGGTTATCGCTTTCTTACCTCATACATCATATCCTGCTAAAGTACTACCAGGAAATGTAGGAGATCTCATGGTAGGAGCTGCTTTAGGTGCATTTATTGTTGTAAATCAATTGCTTTGGTTCGGGATTTTTATATTATTTCCACATATTGTGAATTTTATTATGGATACTTGGACATTAGTTATTAGAAGAATACCAGACAAGAAGTTTGGTAAATTAAGAAAAGATGGTACAGTTAAAGCACCAAGATCTATGAAATTCAAGTCATTGAAGTTTTTAATTGTCTCATGGTTTAAATTAAATGAGAGGCAAGCTACTTGGATTTTATATGGGATTACAACAGTGTTCTGTGTTGTTGGAATAATTTTATTTTAAGAAAAATGAAAATATTAATTGATATAAATCATCCTGCAGACGTACACCAATTCAAACACGTCATAAAGAGTTTAAAGAGAAATAATGATGTTCTGGTTGTTGCTCGTGACAAGGAATGTGTCTATGAATTATTACAGAGAGAAATGATTGATTATGTTCCAAGAAAGGGGTATAATAATTTTCTAGGCAAGGCTATATGTTTTTTATTAATAGATTTAAAGTTATATAAGATAGCTAAGAAATTCAAACCAGATGTTTTGGTAGGAAGTTCTGGTAATTTATATGTTGCTCATGTTGGAAAATTAATTGGAAAGCCTTCTGTTGTGTTTGATGATACTGAACATAGCAAAATACAGAACAAACTGTGTTTTCCCTTTGCTACAATAATTATAACACCAGAGAGCTATAAACTTGATCTGGGGGATAAACAGGTTAAATATCCAGGCAGCAAGGAATTGGCATATCTAGGAAAAGATAATTTTAAGCCAAGAAAAAATATGAGAAAAGAGTTGAAATTAAGTAAAAAAGAAAAGCTTATCTTTGTCAGGTTGGTGTCATGGGAAGCTAGTCATGATCTTGGTAAAAGAGGTATCTTGAATGTTAGTAAACTTGTAAAGAAATTAGACAAAAAAGGCAAAGTTGCAATTTCTTCTGAGAAACCACTTCCTTCTTCTTTAGAAGAGTATGAGATTCCTGAATGTTATGAATATATCCATGATTTGATGTATCATGCCGATTTAGTTATTAGTGAAGGCGGTACTGTAGCTGTTGAAGCTGCTGTTTTAGGAACACCAGTAATTTATGTTAATGAGCTTTCAATGGGATATTCTGATGAACTGGTTGAAAAAGGAAAGATTATTCAAGTGACTGAAAAGGAAAATTTGATGAAAGAGATAAATATGTTGTTGAAACAAAAGAAGAGGAATAAACAGATGAAATCTGAGGTTGATTTGAATCAGTTTATGGTTAAAGAGATAAAAAAGGTGGGAAGATGAAGATTGCATATATAATTTCAATGAAGAAAGGAATTTTACCATTTATTTATTCAGAATTAGAAGGTCTTGAGAGAGAAGGTATTTCATTTAGATTATTTCCCACTAAACTTGGCCATGGTATGAAAGAACCAGAAAAGAATTGGGAGATGTATAAATTTAATCCCATAATGACTGTATTGAAACAACCACTTTATTTCTTGAAAAATCCTATCAGATACACAAAATTGTTTTTTGAAAGTCTAAAAACAGAGTCTTTTGTTGATTTTCTGGTTGCTACAGATATTAAGGAAAGAATGTCAGATATAGATAGACTACATTGTCATTTTGGAGATGATAAATTCTTCATTGGTTATTACTGTATGAGATTTACTAATAAACCATTAACTGTAACAATCCATGCCCATGAGTTATATAGAAATAAATGGAAGATCTTCAAGAAAGCTCTTAGACATTGTGATAAGGTTATTTCAATATCTGATTACAATAAAGAATTACTTATGGAGAAATTTTCTATTCCTGAGGATAAGATTGTTGTTAACAGGATGTTTGTTGACACTGAAGAATTTAAGCATAAAGAGAAGATTAAGATTCTAATTGTAGCA
>CAZHYZ010000027.1:0-1469 GCA_964537195.1 uncultured Methanosarcinales archaeon | reverse complement strand
AAAAAAAAAAAGGACATGAGATTCTGTTTAAAGCAATCAAGGAATGTAAAACAAAGAATATTGAAGTTTGGGTAGTTGGTAGTAATATACCCGGTTATGCGGATGAAGATTTAGAAGAGATAGCTAATAAATTAGGGATTCGGGAAAAAGTTAGCTTTTTTGGTTTACAGACAGGAAATGCAATAAAATCTCTATTTAATGAATGTGATATATTTTGTTTGCCATCTATAAAAGTTAAGAAAGATGAATCTGAGGGAATTCCTGTTGCATTAATGGAAGCAATGTCTTTTTCTAAACCGGTAATTTCAACTGAGCATGCAGGAATTCCTGAACTTGTTGAAGGAGAGTTGGTTAAAGAGAAGGATGTAAAAGGATTGGCTAATACAATTGATAACTTAGCATCAAGCAAGAAGTTGAGAAAAAAACAAGGTAAGCGCAATAGAAAAATTGTGGAAAAAGATTATTCTAAAAAAAATATTAATAGGTTAGTTAAGATTTTCAAGGATGAAAAATGAATATAGCTTTTATAACAAAAGAGAGGATGAGGTATAGTGAAGCGCCTCCATCTAGAATTCTTAATCTTGCTAAAATATTAGAGAAATATCATTCTGTTCATATTGTTTCAAGACCTTCTGAAATAAGACTGGAGAATCATTATTTTATCAATCTATCTGAAAAGAATTTTTTGCTAAATCAGCTGTATAAAATCATTATGGTATTCTATACTATATGTCTTATTATTTCCAAAAAAATTGATATCGTTATTACAAGAGAATATTACTATGTTGTATTTCTTCACCCTTTTACTAAATTGTTTAATACTAAAATCTTATATGATATGCATGGTTTTAGATATAAAGAGCTTAAAGTTGAAAATCGTGATATAAAATCTTTTTTTGTTAGGTTATTAGAAGTTCCGGCTTACAAATTTGCTGATAGTATATCAGTAATAAGTGAGAGTTTGTACAAAGATTTGCCAGAAAAGGTTAAATCAAAATCTTTTGTTCTTCCTAACGGTGTTGATTTAGATGAATTTAAAGAGGTTAAGACAAGTAAAAAAGTTTTGAAGAGATATAAGGTTCCTGAGAAAAAAATAGTTGGTTTCATAGGAAATTGGATGGAATGGGTTGATGTTCCTACTTTGCTTGAATCTTCAGAATATTATGATGGAGATACTGTTTTGTTGGTAGTCGGTAAGTGTTACAAAGATATTGAAATCAAGGAACTAGAAGAAAGATATCCAAATGTTGTTTTTACAGGCAGGATACCTCATGATGAAGCTATTCAGCTTTTGAAAGCAATGGATGTCTGTGTTCTTCCCTATAAAGATGTAGAAGTTATTAAGCATCTTTCTATTAGAAAGACTCATGAGTATTTAGCAGCAGGGAAAACAATTGTGATGAGTGATTTACCTATTGGAGAAAGAGATTTCTTAAAGAAGAATAAAAATAGGATTACATATAAAGCAG
>CAZHYZ010000026.1:3352-14897 GCA_964537195.1 uncultured Methanosarcinales archaeon | reverse complement strand
AGATGTTCTTAAGAAAAAAGGTATTATTGACCTAACAATTCAAAGATCATTATTAACTGGAATGCAATTAGACAGAGTTAGTTCTTCTATTGCTTCTCTTGATAATTTGTACTTAAGACAAACCAAAAAACTTGGTTATGTATGTAAAACCTCAGAATACAAAAAAAGAAGTTCCCGGATAAAAGGTGGTTATGTTCGTGACTCAATACCTGGAATTTATGATTATATTATAGTTTTAGATTTCAAAAGTCTATATCCAAGCATAATGAGAACTTTCAATATTGATCCTTTATCATTTATACCAAAAGAACTTCATAAAAAATACAAAGAAAAAGAAGTTATAACTGCTCCAAACGGTGCTAAATTCAAAAGACAAGAGGGCATACTACCACAAATTTTACAGGCTTTGTGGAAGCAAAGAGATAACGCTAAAAAACGTAAAAACAAAGAGGAAAGCTTTGCTATTAAGATTACAATGAATTCTTTTTTTGGTGTTTTAGCAAACCCAATGTGCAGATTTTATTCATTGGATATGGCAAATGCAATAACCCACTGGGCTCAGTTTGTAATTAAAAAAACAGATGAGATTGTAACGAAAAAAGGATACAGAGTTATATACGGAGACACAGATAGCATATTTGTAGATACAAAAGCCAAGGATTCAGAAACTGCAAAAAAGATTGGGTTAGATATTCAAAAATTCGTAAATGAATATTGGGATAAATTCACTAAAGAAAAAAACGTAGAAAGTTTCTTAGAATTGGAGTTTGAAAAAACCTATATCAGATTTATGATGCCCAGGATAAGAGGCAATAAAAAAGGAGCTAAAAAGAGATATGCTGGATTATTAAAAAAAGATGGAAAACAAGAAATTGACTTCACTGGCTTAGAGTTTGTCCGGAGAGATTGGACAGATGTAAGCAAGAAATTCCAATTAGAATTATTAGATAGAATTTTTCATAAAGAAGAAGTTGTTGATTATATAAGGGCTTTTGTTGACAAATTAAAGAAAGGAGAATTTGACAATCTTTTAGTTTATAAAAAAGCCATTAGAAAAGACTTAAAGGATTATGTCAAAACAACTCCACCCCATGTAAAAGCAGCAAGGAAATTAGATAAATTAAAAAGTAACATAATAACTTATTATATCACTGTAGATGGTCCTGAGCCCACACAAAAGCTAAAGCATTCAATTGATTATGATCATTATATTGAAAAGCAGTTAAAGCCAATAGCGGATTCTATTCTTGTTTTTTATGATAAAAAATTTGATGAAATTCTAAAAGACACAAAACAGACAAATTTATTCAGTTATTAATCCATTAAAAACTGGATATTCGAAAAGGATTTATCATTTTCGTTTTATTTGGGTTCGAGTAGAAAGATTTATAATGGTCTGAAGTTCATATTTTAATTAAGATGGGGAAGGATGGGAAAATTGTTTTTCTGGTTTTTATTAGTTTATTATTGATATCTACAACTGTTGTTTATTCATATCCCCTATGCAGACAAGCGTTGGATGGTAAATATAAAAAAATTGACGGTGAATGTTGTGTAAAGGTAAAACAATGGTTTTGTATTCCTGATTGTGATGCAGATTGTTGTTACAGAGATGGACCTTGTGAATATTTATCTGGTATTACAGCATACCGATGTGATCCAACTATGACTATGTGTGAAACAAATGATGATGGTCCTGTTGATGAATTTCCTGGTTGTGGAATAGATGGTCAACCACTAAACTCAGGAGAATCCAATTGTCCAAATGATGATTGTACTGGAGAAAGTTGTAGCTATGAACAAAATTGTGGTAGCTGTTGTTGTCTTCCAGGTACATGTGGTACTGAGACTTGTGGAGGAGGCTCTGGACCAGAATGCGGAGATAGCATAACTGAAGAACCAGAATTATGTGATGATGGCAACAGAGATGATGGAGATGGATGTAATTCCACATGTGAAATTGAATTAGGTTGGGAATGTTCTCAAGAATCCTCAGATTCTGGTTCTACGTGTAATCCTGTTTGTGGAGATGAACTAGTGGTTGGAGATGAAGAATGTGATGATGGAAACACTGAAACTGAAACTTGTCAATATGGAGAGACTTCTTGTGAAGTATGCGATGCAACATGTAATCTAATACAAGGAGAAACCTTCTATTGTGGTGACAATAATGTGGATTTACAGTTCTTTGAAGAATGTGATGATGGTAATTACAATGATTTAGATTGTTGCAGTAATGAATGTAGAGAAGTTGAGCCTCCTAAAGTAAATAAGCCTGGTGTTTGTAAAGGTGCTCTAAAAATATGTGTAGATGGTGATTGGGAAGAACCTGACTATGAACTATTTGATATAGGTTATGAAGCTGAAGAAATTTCTTGTGATGAATTAGACAATGATTGTGATGGAGATACTGATGAATACCTAAAAGAACCTTTCTACTTTGATCAAGATGGAGATGGATACGGAAGTGAGAAGTATGATTTGTGTCCTGAAAGAGGTGATGAAGATGAACAATTTTCTAGAGAAGATGGAGATTGTAATGATGAAAATCCCAACATAAACCCTGGTGTAGATGACTTCTGTGGAGACAATATCGACAATGATTGTGATGGCACTCCCGATGATGGTTGTAGTTGTAATCAAGGAGATGTATTTGACTGTTCAAAAGAGGGGGGCGTGTGTTCTGGATATACTGAAATTTGCGGTGGAGATGGAAAGGTTCCTAAATGTGATTATTCACAATTCCCAAATTATGAAACTAGAGAAATAACTTGTGATAACCTAGATAATGATTGTGATGGAACTGTTGACGAAGGGTGTGATGACGATGGTGATACTTATTTTGATAACGCTATGACTTGTAAAAATGAATTTAAATCTAAAGATGGAATGACTCATACTTGTAAAGATAGTGATTGTGATGACAATGACCCCGATATCTTCCCGGCCAATGTAGAAATATGTGATGGAAAAGATAACGACTGTGATGGGAATAATGATAACATCCTAGAAGAAAATATGAAGTTCTGTCACCAAATAATGCCCGGATATAATAATGTTGGTGTATGTCAAGCACAGCCTGCTGTGTGTGACTATGTTAACTATAAATCTATTGGCGGATGGTATTGCCCATTCCAAAAATTCTACTCTGATGAAATTTGTGATGATGAAATCGATAATGATTGTGACGGACTAATAGATGAAAACTGTCCCTGTGACCCAGGTGAAGAACAAACATGTGGATCTGATATCGGAGAATGTTCAAAGGGTATTCAGAAATGTGAAGAGGGTCTGTGGGGACCATGTGTCGGCTCAATACAACCATCAGAAGAAAACTGCGACAACCTAGATAATGACTGTGATAACAAAATAGATGAAGAAATTACCCGAGAATGCTCTGTTGATGACCAAATGGGTGAACAAATCTGTAAAGAAGGTGAATGGCAAGAATGTCAAATTGTTTCTAATGAAGGTGAAATTACCATAGCTCTAAATAATGAAGATATTGGGAATTTTGTCGTAGATGCAAGATTATCAAAACAAGACCTAAAAGATTCTTTAAACACATTAAAAACATTAAACCAGACAGTTACATATAATTACAAAAAAGACTCAACCGAAATAAAAAACACCATATCACCTGGAAATGAACTGAAAGATGTAACATACCATCTCGAAATACCTAAATGTCTCTCCCCTTACCTCGAAGATATAGAATTTGAGAATCAAGACTATACTATTATAAAAGATGACCCGCTAATAGCTTGGCATTTTAATGATGTAAATGACAGAATTGACCTAAGCTACAAAATTGAAAAGCAGATCGATAAAGAATGCTTGGAACAAATAAAAGGCATGCCTATCGCAAAAGTTATAGGACATGAAATAAAAGTAAAAGAAGATCCTGGGATATTTATGAAATTCATAATGCCCACCGTATTAATCCTTCTTGGCATCGGTATTGTACTATACCTAAATTCTTCAAAACCTCAACAAAAATCACTATCTGAAAAAGATTACGAAGAACAATTCATTGAAAAACAAAAAAAGAACCTCCTGAAAAAAGTTAAATCTATGAAATTTAAAACAAAAGAACAAGCTAGAAATCATCTACATAAACTTGGTGTAAGTGAAGAAACTATTGAATGGATTATAGAAAGGATTTAGATAAATAGTGATATTGGTTTTGCAAATATTGTAAACATAAACACATTAAAAAGAATATTTGTAATTCCATATGGGATATATCTCGGTAAAAAGGGGGTACTTAAAACACCTGTGAAAAATGTGTTATTCAGATTAATTCCTATAGTCAAATAAATACCCAACTGTACAATATTATAATTGGGAAAAAGACCTGCAACAACAGCAGCAATACAATAAGCAGGTATAACCCATAAAACATATTTTGCAATAAAACCTCCTGCTATTAAATGATAAGTTATCAGGATAAAGGTTATTATTAAACCAACTAAAGGACCATATCTCACTGCACTTAATATTCCAATAAAAGTAACTAATTCTATTCCTATGTTTCTAATTGGAAAATTATTCACTAAGAAGCTAATACCAAAACTTAGTGCAATAAAGACACCAAGTACTACAACTCCTCTGAATATAATCATGAGTAATAAAACAACAGAAATTATTTTTATTACTGTTAATAGTTTTTTCTTCTGTTCTTTTTTCATATAAAATAAAAAATGCTATAGAGAATATAAAGATTATGTCAATTTCTTAACACATTTCTCTATTAGAAAATCATTCAATTTAAAATCAATAGCTTCGGGTCTTATCCATTTAAATTCTGTATGCTCATCACTTAAACTAATTTCTGTATTTTCAACTGTGCAGAGATAAGTTATCCTAATAATCTGTTTTTCTTTGTCTTTGTATATTGTAGAAGCATCAAGAATCTTTTTTATGTCTTTAAGTTTAAGACCTGTTTCTTCAAAAACTTCTCTATTTAATGCTGTTTCAGGTTCTTCTCCAATATTTATTCTGCCACCAGGAATGTCCCAAATACCATGCACATTAGATTTCTTGTATTTATCAGATCTCTTGATTAAGAGAATTTTTTCTTTATCCTGGATTAGTGCTTTTACTCCTACAAATAATCTCATTCTAAGTCCCATGCTGCCAGCTACTTAAGTATTTTTTCTGTTCTTCTGTTAATTCATCTATATCTATTCCCATTGCTTTTAATTGCAGTCCTGCAATATAATCATCAATCTCTTCAGGTAGCATAATAACATCTGCATCCAACTTGCCTTTATTCTGAACAAGATATTCTACTGCTAAAGACTGTCCACAGAAACTAGTTGCCATGACCTCACTTGGATGACCTTCTGCAGCTGCTAAGTTAACTAGGCGGCCCTCGCCAGCAACAAATATTTTCTTCCCATTTTCTAAAGTATATTCATCTAATGAAGTTCTTACTCTTTTCTCTGACTTGGCCATCTCTTTTAATCCTTTAATATCAATTTCAACATCAAAATGACCAGAATTAGCTAAAATAACTCCTGATTTCATCTTTTTCATATGTTCTGTTCTTATGACATTTATGTTACCTGTAACTGTTACAAAAATGTCTCCATCTAGTACAGCTTTTTCAATAGGCATTACTCTAAAGCCATCATAAGCTGCCTGTAAAGCACAAAAATTGTCCACTTCCGTTACAATAACATTAGCTCCTAAACCCTTAGCTCTCAATGCAACTCCTTTTCCACAGCTGCCATAACCAGCAACAACAACTGTTTTTCCAGAAACAAGTATGTTGCTAGCTCTTATTATGCCGTCCCAAGTACTTTGTCCTGTGCCGTAATAATTATCTAATAGATGCTTTGTCTTGTTATCATTAACAGCAATTATTGGATATTTTAAAGCAGAGTCTTTTTTCATTGCTTTTAGTCTTATAATTCCTGTAGTTGTTTCTTCGCAACCCCCAATAATCTGTGGAATCAAATCCTTGTGATTTTTATGAATCTCTGAAACAAGATCCATTCCATCATCTATAGTTACGTTTGGTTTAAAATCAATAACATTGTTTATGTATCTGTAATAATCTTCATTCGATTCTCCTTTATATGCCCACACATTAACACCTTCTTTTGCTAGAGCAGCAGCAATATCATCTTGTGTTGATAAAGGATTACATCCCGTTATTGCAACTTCTGCTCCGCCAGCTCTCAATGTTCTAACTAAAACTGCAGTTTCTTTTGTAACGTGTAATGCCATTCCTATTCTAATACCCTTAAGGGGTTTTTCTTTCTCAAATCTTTTTTTAATCTCTAATAAAGCAGACATATGCATTTCCGAAAGTTCAATATTCTTCATGCCTTGTTCTGCTAATTTGATATCTTTAACTTCGTAAGTATCTGATTTATCCATTTTCTAACCTCCTTATAACTTCTTGATTTAATTCTGAAATTTCATTTAATTGTAAATCTGCCATACTATGATCTTGGTGTTTTGTGTAGGGATCTTGTATTGAGACTGCATACATATTTGCTCTTTTAGCAGCTATTACACCAAGCCTAGCGTCTTCAACAACAACACACTCTTCTGGTTTAAGTTTTAAACCTCGAGCAGCTTTTAAAAAAATCTCTGGCTCTGGTTTAGCCCGTTTAACCTCATCCCCCGCAATAATGAAATCAAAATATTCTTTTATATTTAACCTTGTAAGATAGTCAAGAGCCATTTCTTTTAATGCTCCTGTTGCTAAAGCAATTTTGTATTTTCCTTTTAGTTTTTTTAATGTTTCAGGAACATTCTTTTTAAGAATAACTTTATCTTTTAACGTATAATGGTTCTTCATTATCTGCTTTAATAATTCATTTGAATCTGCTTCAATATTGTTTTTATGAAGAAACACCTCGGTAAAATGTAATGCACTTTCTCCCAGATGTTTTGCAAAATCTAATTTCGAGATAGAAACACCAAAATTATCTTCAAAGACACCATTCCAGTTCTCATAGTATATGTCGTGAGAGTCTACAAGAACCCCATCCATATCAAATATTATTCCCTTAATCATTTTAACTTTTGAATTTTCTCCACATCTAAATCTTTAACAGTCTCGACAATCAAATCTGCGTCCTTTAATTGTGATATGGGTGTTGTGGTGGAAACAGCAATTACTTTCATACCAGCATGTTTTGCTGCTTTTACGCCTTCAACAGAATCTTCAATTACAACACATTCACTTTGTTCTAAACCCAGATTTTCAGCATTCCTTAAAAACATATCCGGTGCAGGTTTACCGTGTGCAACATCATCATAGGCTACAACACTATCAAAATATTGTATTATGTTCTTGTCTTTAAGCATTTCAATTACATTATTTCTGCTTCCATTAGTTCCTAAAGCAATCTTAATATTGTTCTTTTTTAATTCTTTAAATAATTCAATTAAACCATCAAACAATTTCACATATTTTTTCTTATTTGTATAATATTCAAAAAGGCCTTTTTCTTTTGCTGCTTCAATTTCTTTTTTTGATATATCAAGGCCTTTTTCTTTTATAAAAAAATGAATCCTCTCTTCAAATCTCATGCCTGGGAAACGGCCAAAATCCTCTTCAGTAATGTGTAATCCAAGATATTCTTCTGCTAATTTGACAAACAAGTTGTTTATTATGCCATGAGAATCTACTATCACTCCATCAAAATCAAATATTATACCTTTAATCATATCTTATGCAAGAATAACCAGTCTTATAAATATTTAATCTATATGTTTTTTAATTTGGTCTCTAATTATCATTACAAGCTCTCTGCTAATTTCTTTTTCAGGCCATTTAGGTGGATGACCAAAAGTTTCATCTTTCCATTTTTTTCCAAAAGCTATTCTTGCCTCTGAATATCTTGGTATGCCATGAAAGTGTAAATTATGCATTTGATTTCCCAACTGTAAATAATTAAAGCTCTCTGGTTGAAATAACTCTGTGAGAGCAGATTGTATCTCTCTCATTACTTCTGTTAATTCAACTAGTTCACCTTTTGTTAAATCAGAAAAATTCTCCAATTTTCTCTTTGCAAAGATAATAAAACTTCCCAAGGTAACTTGTTTGTAATGGACTTCTAAAACCCAATATCTATATTCTTTTATTAGTGCATCACCATATTTGTTGTCTGGGTCCCAAAATCTGTCTGTCATTTTCTGTGGACTATCTCCACCACATCTCTATGATTCAAAGGTTGGTCTTTTTTTAATGCTAAGTTCTTTCTAACATCAATCGCTTTAATAAACTTCTCCCCAATTGTTGTATGAACCTTAAACGCAAAGTCTAATGCTGTTGTGTCTTTATGTACTAAGAAACAATCCGGTAAGATGTTGCCGTCTGCATCTTTTAATTTATTGTTTGGAACAGGAAATACTGCAATATACTCAAGAATATCATAGATTACTTTATCTAAAACTGTCTGTATACCTGTACATGAATATTTATCAAGAACATTTTTTTTGATAAAAGAAAGGGCATTCTTCTGTTTTTGGTTTAATTTATCTTCTTGTAAAATCTTAAAATTTTTATTGCCGGGAACATAATCTATTAACTCATGTTTTGCAGCTTCTCTTAATGCTAATTCAGACTCTGCAGAACAAGGCACAATAATATAATCAGAATTCTTTTCTCTTGCTCTCTTTAAATTTTCTTGTGCTCCAGGAACATCTATCTTATTTGCTGCTATAATGATTGGTTTTGTCGCTTTTCTCAATTCTTTAGTAAATTTTTTTAACTCGTCTTCTGTCCATTTTAATAAGGGTTTTTCTAAAGATAACTTTTTTATTTTATCTTTTACAATATCTTCGGTTACTCTCATCCCAGAGAATTGTTTTACTATTGCTTTTACAATATTCTCTTTTTTCTGGTTGACTTCATAAGCGAATCTTTTCCAGACTTTTTGAAAAATCTGAAAGTACCACATATCAAGCTCATGTTCTAAAAATTCTATGTCTTGTAAAGGGTCATAACTACCTTTTGGAACTGGCTCGCCTTTTTCATTTATACTGCCAGAGATATCTACAATATGTATTAATGCATCTGCTTGATTTAAGTCATTTAGAAATTCAAGACCCATTCCTTTTCCTTCATGAGCACCCGGAACAAGTCCTGCAACATCTAACATTTTTATAGGGATAAATCTCTCTCCATTATGACAATAACCCTTAGTGGGATTACATTTGACATTGAATTCTTTTTCTACACATTTTACCCTTACATAACCCACTCCAGAGTTTGGTTTTATTGTTGTAAAGGGGTATTCAGCTGTATCTACTTCCATTAATGTAGCTGCCTTAAAGAATGTGCTTTTTCCTGAGCTTGGTTTTCCTACTAAGCCAACAAACATAGTTTAGGGAATAAGAAAAGGAATTATAAAACTTGTGAAATTAAAACTCAGACAACATCTTCTGTCTTCTTCCGTTAACATTGATAAATGGTTTTGCTCTTTGTATCCAACCACCAAGTTTGTTTAATTGGGCATATGATTTTATTTTTTCTTTTGAATTCTGAATTCTAACAGCTGTCTTTGGTCCTATGCCCGGTATTCTTATTAAATCATTATACTCTGCTTCATTTATATCTATTGGAGAATCAATGTTTCTTTTAGCAAGGGCAATCTTAGGATCTTCTTTTGGTAGCATTTCATCATCCATTATTTGTTTAAATTCATTATATCTGTAATTGTATCTTCTCAGGAGAAAATCTACATTATATAATCTGTTTTGCCTGTGAATACTGCCTGGTCTTTTATTTTCAAAAACAGTTTTTTTCACTGGTCTAAATGCTGAATAATATACCCTCTTTAATCCCAATTCTTTATATTCATATTTCATTAAATCCAAAACTTCATTATCTGTAGAATCCTCACTAACAATCATTTGTGTTGCCTGATTCATCCCCATCTCAGAAAGCCATCTCTGTCTTTTTTTTAAGTCATTATTATAATCTTTACAATTTGAGAATTCTGACATGATTTGTTTTGTTGGTGCTTCAATATTTATACTCATCCTATTAGAAAGTTCTGCGGCCCTCTTTATCATATCTTTTGAATTTCCGGGAAGTACTTTGAAATGTACATAACCTCTAAAATTAAACTTGTTTCTTATCATCTCAACAGACTCAATCATCTTCTCTGTTACTTTATCTGGATTGCCGGCAACTGCTGAGCTTAAGAATAAACCATTTACATCAAGGTTTTTGTTAAGATGGTTAAATAAACGAGCTAGTTCTTCTGGTTTATAGCTTACTTTTTTCTTATCACAGGTGTTTGCATTAATGCAATACTTACAATCAAATGAGCAGTTGTTATCCATTAGTGTTTTAAAGATTCTGCAAGTCTGATGTTCTGCTTTTGCATGATAAATCCCTCCTAATGAATTATTGATATTAACTTGGCACATCTTAGGCCCGCAACTGTCATATTCACCTGCTCTGCTTAGAATTTTAGCTTTTTCTAATACATTCATATAAAATTAATTTTTAATTTAATTTAAATACCTCACAAGAAAATGTCTAGTGATTTTTTGTCTAGTGATTTATAACTTAAACAAAACCTATAAAAACAACACCCTATTAACAAATATAAAATGAAACTCAATATTAGTGTTATTTATGGAAGTGTAAGAAGTTCTAGAAGAGGAATTAATGTTGCTAGATTCATTGTCAATAAATTAAAAGAAAGAGGACATGATGTGACTCTTGTTGATCCTATGGAATATAAGTTGCCTATGATTGATAAGATGCACAAAGAGTATGAAAAAGGTAAAGCTCCAGAGGATATGGAGAAAGTCCATAAAATATTACAGGAAGCTGATGCATATGTTGTTGTGAGTGCTGAATATAATCATAGTGTTCCTCCTGCTCTAAAGAACATATTAGATCATTATCAGACAGAATATCACTATAAACCTTCAGGGATTGTAACTTATTCAAAAGGTCCTTTTGGTGGTGTCAGAGGTGTTCATAATCTAAGAGCCATAATGGGAGAACTTGGCACTATAAGTATACCTATAATGTTCCCTGTTTCCAACATAGATAAAGCTATTGATGAATCAGGAAAAGCAATAGATGAAGCTTATGATAAGCGTGTCATAGGTTTCTTAGATGAGCTTGAATGGTATGCTGAAGCTCTAAAAGAAAAAAGAGAAAAAGTTTAAAAGATAAGTTCTTTCTTGGTAAGTAAAATGACACAAGAACCAATGATTCCATATCAAGAGTTTAGCTGGGATGTTTTCAATGATTTCCTTACTTATTTTAAACCTAATGAAAACCTTCCTGTACTTCTTCGAGATAAAGAAGAGTATCAAGGTCTAACAAGAGAAAATCCAGATCTAGAGGGAAGACTTAGAAATACAATTGGAAATCTAAAAGACATTAATCCTAACACTGTAAATCCTTATAGAGGAGATATCCATCGTGCTTACAGAATAATGAGAAAATACGTGAAATCAGACGTTGATTTAGGAATTAATCCTATCTAACTTTCTTACCTTGTTCTTTAAACTTAGCTCATAGGTTTCTTAGATGAGCTTGAATGGTATG
>CAZHYZ010000026.1:0-3252 GCA_964537195.1 uncultured Methanosarcinales archaeon | reverse complement strand
GCAGGATTAGTCCATGGTGCTTTCCTCTAGACTTCCTTACCCTGTTTCTTGAAGTTAACACCATTCAACAATTTATAAAGAACTTTACTCAGATCCTCTAACTTAACTCTTATCTGTTCTGTTGTGTCTCTATCTCTTATTGTAACTGATTTGTCTTCTTTGCTATCAAAATCATATGTTATACAATATGGAATACCTATTTCATCTGCCCTTGCATAACGCCTCCCAATACTGCCAGATCTGTCAAACATAGCAGGAAATTTATTTTTCAAGAACAAATAGACTTCTAAGGCTTCTTCTTCAATTTTATTTATTAGAGGAAAAACAGCAATTTGATAAGGTGCTATCTTAGGATGCAATTTTAGTACTATGTTGCCACGTTTTTTATCATCATTATATGCATCATACATAAATGTCAAAAAAGCTCTATCAAGTCCAAAAGAAGGCTCAATTACTTTTGGTAATATTTTCTTCTGTGTTTTTATATCATATATCTCCATTGATTTTCCAGAATGTTTTTCATGTTGTTTTAAATCAAATTGACCTCTATCTGCATTTCCATAAATCTCTTTCCAACCAAAGGGAAACTTATAATCAATATCAAATGTTGCAGAGGAGTAATGACTTAATTCTTTGTCTGTGTGTTCTCTTATCCTGAGATTTTTCTCTTGTATTCCTAATTCTGTAAACCAGAGATATGATTCTGCTAACCAGTATGCATGCCACTCTCCAAGAAGTTTTCTCTTAATTAAAGAGGATAGTTTTAATTTCTTCTGTTTTGTTTTCTTTTTCTGATCTGCTTTAGACCAAAAGTTAAACTCTAATTCAGTATGTCTTTTTGTTAAAAGAGGACATTTCTTTGTCTTTGGTCTAACAAAAAACTCTATCTCCATCTGCTCAAATTCTCTTGTCCTAAACAAGAATTCTCTCGGAGAGATTTCATTTCTAAATGCTTTTCCAATTTGAGCTATACCGAAAGGTAGTTTTAAACGGGCATTTTCCTCAACTAAACGAAAGTTAGTAAAGATTAATTGAGCTGTCTCAGGTCTTAGATAACTTACAGAAGATGAGTCATCTACAGGACCTACATTTGTCTTGAACATCAAATTAAACTGTTTTGGTTTTTCAACAGGGTTGCCTTTAGGAGACTTAATATTGTTTTCTTGGATTAACTTCCACAAATCTTCAGGACTTAATCCTTCTGCATTGATTTTAAGGGCTTCTTCAACCAAATGGTCTGCTCTATATCTCTCCTGTGTTTTAGTGTCTTCCACAAGGACATCTTCAAAGCTGTCTACATGGCCTGATGCTTTCCAAACTTTTGGATTTGCTATCTGTGCTCCATCAATACCAACAACATCATCTCTGTTCTGGACAAAAATCTTCCACCAGTTCTCTCTTAGCTTGTTTTTTACTTCTACCCCCAAGGGTCCATAGTCAAAAAATCCAGAATAACCTCCATAAATCTCACTATTTGGATAAACAAATCCTTTTTTCTTGCAAAAAACAGCTAAATCTTCAATTGGGAGCATTATATCACCTTACACTAAAATTAGAGTGATAATTACTATTTATTTGTTGTTCTTTTTAATATATTTGTCTTAAAAACTCATCAATTTCTTTTTCAAGATCTCCAACATCCCCAATTCTTACATAATCACTTTCCTTTGCTTGAAGTTCCAAAGAAGGTATCATTGAATCAAACCATTTTTTGGAAAATCTATGTGTTGGTTGAGTCTTATCCATTAAATTACCATATTTAGTGATAATTGACTCTCTTGTAAGTGGTGTTATTTCCCATGCATTTTCCAACACAATTTTATTGATATTGTTCCCTTGAAAACGGGTTTCTACTAGATAACCTACATAGATTTCTCCCCCCTTTGTCTTAACGATTGCATCATAAGCCCCACATGGTGTCATAAATCAAGAAAAAATGAAATTATATAAGAATGTTATTAATTTACCACTCATTCATAGTAAAAAACGAAACATTTATATAATAGTTATTACTTATTGATAGTAAAAGAAAGACAAGGTGGTGTTTGAAGACAAAAATTCACCTCTGTGTTTTTTTAAAATAGTGGAGAGGGTAATTCTTAACCAACCCACCCATCACCCCATCACATTGCCTCTCCACTAACTTTTTATATAAGCAATTTCCTTTTTATCTAAATCTAGATATTTAGCTAATCTCTCTGCTTGTTTTTCGTCTTTCTTGAATATAATTTGTATATATGGAAAGGTGTCTGTAATAACTCTCTTAGAACTAGTATGTGTTTTTTCTGCTATTTTCTCGGCAATTGCTTTTTTCTTAGCGTTTTTTTGGTTGAACTGCCACATCTTCAATATCCTCTTGGTTCGTGTATATTTAGTAAATCCGGGATATTTCTCATCTTTTGAGAGGGCAATTCCTGCTGTTAATAGATTATATATGTAAACGAGGAAACGCCAATGTTGCCATCTTCTAATTCGACCGTAAAAAACATCTGCCATGCTTAGATTATCATATGCTCTTGTTAAATCTTTTGGCTTTTTGTATTCTTTTGGCAAATTTTCATCAATCCATAAAAAGATTTTATCTATGTCTTCATCAACATCATCTAGTGCAGGGAGTGCAACCTCAGGGGATGTAGTCTTTAAGATTCTCATGAGAGCAGTTATCATTGACTCTTTTTGTTTTCTTCCGGATAATTCATCAATTTCATCTTTTGTCAGCTTTTTATCTGATTGAGCTAATGTCTGGAAGTCACTTACTGCCCCTCTTAAGTCTCCTCCTGCTCTCCTTGCCAATGATTTTAATGCGGATTCATTGTAATCAATATTTTCCTCTTCTGCTATTCTCTTTAAAACAGACATGACTGATGTGTAAGCCAATGTCCTGAATTCAATCATGTTAGAAGTTTTTCTTAATGTTGAAAATTTTTTATCCCAGGGGTCGTTAGCAGTCATTACAATAGGGAAGCTTGTTTTCTTTATGATTTTCCTTAACTCAGATACTCCGCCTCTGTCTTTTCTACCTGCTACACCATCTATTTCATCCACTAATATGATTTTTCCCTTTGAAAACAGGGACATTTGTGAGACTGCAGGACCAAGTTTTTGATTTAATGAATCTTTATTTCTTGTGTCAGAGGCATTTACTTCAATTATCTCTAAATCTAGTTCACGTGCAATTGCATACACCGCAGATGTTTTTCCACTGCCAGGAGGACCATATATTAAAGCAGCTTGGCCGTTTTTGAAATTCTC
>CAZHYZ010000025.1:14999-15311 GCA_964537195.1 uncultured Methanosarcinales archaeon | reverse complement strand
GTTCCGAGCCCTCACTTTCCTTGTCCCTAGCGGGAGAATACAACAGGCGTTGTGTACAATTTTTACCATTTTTAGAAAACCATAATTTGTTTATGAAAAATTATTTGGCAAAAACTCCTGCGTTCTTCGGACTTCGCCTCAGTACTCGGTTTTTCCATGAGGTTGCTCACGAGGGGCGATTACCTGCCCACTCTGTTCGCTTCCGCTCGGAAAAAGAACACAACAGGTGTTATGAGCAATAGAAAAAGGTCAAACTGGCCACCTGGAAAAACAGGAACACGCCGCCGTTGTGAACGGAAAGCTTGAGGCCAC
>CAZHYZ010000025.1:0-14989 GCA_964537195.1 uncultured Methanosarcinales archaeon | reverse complement strand
TTCCTCTCGGAAAAATTCCACCAAAATCGCCTTCGGCGACTTCGTTAAATTCCGATGTTATGAGCAATAGAAAAAGGTCAAACTGGATGTTTTTTAGATAAATTTAAATACTTGGTAAGATTTATCTTACTTGGTGATACATATGATCGATGTCGGAATAACCAAAATGAGTACAAAAGGACAAATTGTAATTCCTAATGATTTAAGACAGGAATTTGATGTTGGAGAGAAACTTGTTGTTATCAAGAATGATAAAAGATTAATCATTAAGAAGGCAAGTGCTCTAGATGAAAATTTGAAGTCTGATTTGGAGTTTGCTCGAAGAACAGAAGCCGCACTTAAAAGATATGAAGAAGGTAAATTTGTTGAAATGGATTTTGACGAGTTTATGGATGATTTGAAGAAATGGTAAAAGTAGCTTTTGACCCTATTTTCAAGAAAAATTACTCGAAAATCAAAGATAAATCAACAAAAGAGAAGATAATAAAACAAGTTTCTAAGCTAAAAGAAAATCCTGAAATTGGTAAACCAATGAGATATTCTCGAAAGGGAACTCGAGAATTGTATGTATCACCATATAGACTCTCTTACTTGTATTTAAAGGATGAAGATAAAATTTTGATATTAGATTTATATCATAAAGATTCGCAGTAATGTTTGACCTTTTTCTACTCTTCGAATTTTTTTCCTTCGGAAAAAACCGTTCCGAGCCCTCACTATTCTCGTCCTCGCGTTGCTCGGAGAATACAACAGGTGTTAGTTTCAATTGAGAATTAGGTTTCTACGATGGAAATTTTTATATATTTATCAAATATTCTCACATTATGAAAAAAGGCGAAAAAGTAAAATGTATAGATGACTGTTTTGTTGATGAACCAACAAATCCTTTTCGAAAATCTCAACTTCATCTTCCCGAAGAAAACGAAATATACACTATTCGTGAAATGGTAAAAACAGATTATGGAGTTGGAGTAAGGTTAGAAGAAATAAGGAATGATACATTTTATTTTGACAATATTAAAAGATATGAAGAACCTATATTTGGCATTTATAGGTTTGAGACCATAGAAAACCCTAATTCTCAACTCTAAAATTTTCCTTCGGAACGTTGCACTAAATTTTAGGTCTTCCCTTTGGTCAGACGCGTATAACGGGGCTTAAAGGTTTCACTCACCTTGCAGGTTCGTTCTCCCAAATTTTTGCTCCGCAAAAACTTCTCTAAATCCTGATGTTATGAGCAATTGTTATTAAGGCAACTATTGATTGGGTTAAATTTATTAATCTCAAAAAAACTTATGAAATAAGTATGACACAAAAATCTTACTATTTCGATGCCAATATTTGGTTGAATCTCTGGAAAAAAGAAGGTGATTCATCAAAAGGAATTCCATATTGGGAAATAGCAAGAGATTTTATTGATAAAATTATGTTTTCAGAAAGTGATGAGATAATTTATACTGGTTTTATTTTAAAAGAAATAAAGTACCAATTAAATGATGAAAAGTTGTTTAATGAGAAACATGATTTTTTAAGAAATGAACCAAGAATTAGATTTATTAAAGCTACACAAGAGGATTATGACTTAGCTAGAAAATTTGAAGAAGAATTCAACTTTAATATAAGTTTTTTAGATTGTATGCACACTGCAATATCTAAAAGACTGAATTCAATACTTGTTACTAGAGATAAGCTATTGATTCAACATGCTAAAAAGTATGTTCAAGTAGACAAACCAGAAAACTTACTCTCCTAATTTATTAATTTCTTCAATATCTTTGAAGCTCTTAATTTCTTTAGAAAGTTTATTTCTAATTTCTCTAACTTCTTTTACTGAATCACGTGTGTTTGGAATAGTTCCTACTTGTTGATCTAGCATGAATCTTCTCAATGCATCTCTTATAACAGCAGATTTATTTGCATATAAGCCTCTATCAACTAAGTCATCTACTAAACTAATCAAACCTTCAGGTAATCTTACTTGTGTTACAGCCATTGTCATTGTAATACAATTGTAGTACGTATGTACTATATAAATCTATTCTTTTTTACCTTATTTGTTTAAATTAATTGTGTAAGGTTAGGCAGCACCAAACTAACAAAGGAAAAATCTTTATTTTCTCCTGACACAATGATGTAATCCATGCTAAATTTATTTGCAGAGTATTCATCTATACCTTGAAAATTATCACCAATAAATATTGCGTTTGGAATTGGTATATCCTGTTCACTACATATAGATCCTAAGTCTTTGTATTTTCTAACAGCACCACCAACCATATCAAATTTGACGGTTTCAGCTCCATATATTTTTTTGAATTTGCTCTGAAATTCAGACGGAGCAGCGTAACCAAAATCACGCTCTATATCGTCTATATCTGCATCACTTGATACGACCAACAATTTTCCCTCATCTGCCAGTTGATTTATTACATCATTTATTCCAGTTCTAAGAAAATTCTTATTATGATAAACAGAATAGATTATAGTATCATAGAAATCAAAAATGACAAGACGTTTATCCTTTGGAATTTTTGTTAACATGACACATTGAAAAATTACTACAATATTTTAAATGTTTGTGCACTCCGTGATTTTTTCTTGCAGAAAAAACGCATAACAAGGATTTAGAGATTACGCCTTGCAGGCTCCATCCAAATTTTTGCTTCGCAAAAAGTTCTCTAAATCCCGATGTTAGTTTCAATATTACTCATCAGACAATCTAATTTAATGAAGGGAGAAAAGTTTTTTGGAAAGGAAAAGAAATTGTAAACAATGGTTTTATATATAAGATATATCTTACTTATCTTGTAAAGGTGATATACATGACAACCGAAATCGTGGATATGGGAAAAATCAGTTCAAGAGGACAGGTGGCTATACCATCAGACATAAGAAGGCAAATGGGCTTAAATGAAGGAGAAAAAGTACTGTTTATGCTACAGGATGATACACTCCTTATGAAAAAAGTGTCTTCCGAAACATTCGAGAATCTAACAAAACCTCTAAGAGAAGCAAAGAAAAAAATAAAAGAGGAAGGAGTTGTTGATCTAGTACATAAACTAAGAAAATGAAAAGAGTTATTGCAGATACAAACATATTAGTTTCAGCCACTTTTTGGAAAGGAGATCCATTTAAAATTGTGAATCTTATAGAGAAAAATAAATTGCATCACTCTATGTCTAAAGAGACAATAGCAGAATACTCTAGGATCATCAATAGTGATGAGATCATTGAAAAGATAGAAAAGAAAGACCTGATAACTTCAAAGGTTGTAAAAAAAGTTATTTCTATATCTGATATTGTTGAGCCAAAGAGAAAAATCCAGGTAGTAAAAGATGACCCGGATGATGATAAATTCCTTGAAGTAGCTGTGGAAGGTAGAGCTGATTTTATAATAAGCAAAGATAAACATCTGTTGAATTTGAAAGAGTTTGAAGGTATTAAGATAGTATCACCAGATACTTTTCTTGATAAATATTTTGAAGAAAAGGATGATTAATGCATAATTTTTCTTATTTAGGAGATGTGTCTCCTCGAACTCCATTCTGTCGCTTTTTGCCCTAGATGTAGATTTTTTTCTTTAATTATGTATTGGATTGTATCGCATTCGCTCTTTTAACAATTGTCTGGTTGCGTCATACGTTGCGCTCCTTTCAGTCAGAGGATATAACAGCGATTTACCGACTACAAAACCTTGTAGGTTTCTCCACCCAAATTTTTTGCTACGCAAAAAACTTCTTTTAATCCCGATGTTATATTCAATAATTTTGAGAGGCTAAAAAGGAGAAAGGGGAAAATTTGAATCGATTATTTTATATAGTTACTTCAACTTATAATGTTATATGAGCAGTTTGCAGGATAATCTAGATGGACTATTTATTGATTTAGTTAATACTGTAAGTGAAGGCGTTCTTATACTTAATCATGATTTAAAAATTATTTTTGCTAATAGGTCATTCTATAAAATGTTTAAGACCTCTTCTAAAAACACAGAAAATATATCTATTTTTGAATTGGACAATAATCAGTGGGATGTGCCTGGATTGCGTGATGTGCTAAATAGAATTATTCCTGATAAAAAAGAAATAAATGATTTTGAAATAGAAGCAGATTTTTCCAGGTTGGGCAAGAAAATAATGATTATTAATGCAAGGGAAGTTGTGGATAGAACAAATAGAAATAGGCTAATTTTTCTGGCAATCAATGATGTTACCCAAAATAGAAAACTATATGAAGCGACCCTCCATTCGGCAAAACTTTCTGCAGTAGGAGAATTAAGTGCAGGGATTGCCCATGGTATAAATAGTCCCTTGACAGGAATTTATAATTTTTTACATGTATACTATAAAACTGAAAAAGACAGTGAGAAGAAGAAAGAATTAAAACTAATGGTTGATGCGTGCATGTACATCTCTGAGATTATAAAAAATCTCACCAGTTTCTCTAACAGAAGCGAATTCAGTTTTTCTGAACTAAATATTGTTGATGTTATTGAATCTACTCTTGTTTTCATTGAAAAACAACTACTGGTTAAGAATATTAAAGTTATTAGAGATTTTCCTGGTGGAGTCATTAATGTTAAAGGGAATAAAAGTTATCTTCAATGCGTATTCTTGAATATACTAATGAACTCAAAAGAAGCAATTGATATTGATGGAAAGATTGAGATTAAATTACGGCAAAAAGACAATCGCATCATTATACAGATTATAGATGATGGTGTTGGAATTCCAAAACAAGACTTATCAAATATGTTTACTCCTTTTTTTACAACAAAGAAAAAGAACCAGCATGTTGGTTTAGGATTGTCCTCGGCATATGGTATAATTAAAGCTCATAAAGGAAATATAACGATAAAAAGTAATAAGGGAACGGAAGTTATTATTACTTTGCCCTTAGCAAAATGAAAAAAATTAAAGTACTGATAGTGGATGATGAAGAGGTTGTTGTTCAAGGCATAAAAAAAGGCCTTGAATACAATAATATGAAGGTTAAGACTATTTTAGGAGGCAAAGAAGCAATAAACTTATGTTCAAAGGAATTTTTTGACGTGGTATTAGTTGATTTAGTGATGCCAGGACTTAACGGAGTAGAAACCTGCATAGGGATTAAGAAGGTTTCTCAAAAAACACAAGTTCTTTTGTTGTCAGGATTTCCTAATGAATTAGAGAAACATCAAATGAATTTTTTTAACGCAGGAGGAATAGATCTATTTCTCAGAAAACCTCTTTTAGCAGGTGAAGTAGCAGAGGCAATAAATAAAATTATGAAGTAAGTAAATTGTCCCCTTGATTCTTGTTCTCTATTGCTCACTATGTTCTCCTCTCAAAATTACTTTGCGGACGCAATTTTACCCCACATCGTATTGGAAACGAACTTAACAGGCGTTAAGTTCAATTTTGATTTATACCCTTAATCGTAGACATTCTTTCGATGTCCTACTTTTATAACAAGAATTATTAGTTTGCCTTTATCTATGTCCACAATTACTCTATAATCACCAACTCTTAACCGATAACCAGGCATGCCAACAAGTTTTTTCACATAACTTTCTGGTCGTATCCTAATCTTATCCAAAGCATTAAAAATTCGTTCTTGATTTTTATTTTCTAGTTTATTAATTTGTTTCAAAGCTGAATCAGAAATAATTACTTCGTACACTAGAAAATCACCTTTTGATTTTCTGTGCACCAAAAATTTTGATTAATTTTTGATTGCATCTAAAAACCTAGTCTCTTTTTGGCTTCTTCAAGAGTGACGAATTTTCCTTCTTTAATCTCTTTACGAGCTCTTTCGATGTCCTTTTTTGTTTGTTCATTGAGTTCCATGGTATCTTCTATTAAATTCCAGATTACTTCTTCATATGTCTCTCTGGTGAACAATTTTCTTTTGGAAAGTTCTGTTTGTAAGTCATCGCTGACTTGAATAGTTGTTGCCATAGCAAACTATAAATCATTATAATTTATAAATTTATCGTTTGTTTACATTATGTATAAGGTATAAATCAAAATTCCTGTGTTCTTCGGATTCGCTCCGCTTATCTCAGTACTCGACTTTTGCAGGAGGTCATTCGCCTTGGCAGATTACCTAGCCAGAGTGCTCACTCCACTCGGAAAAAGAGCACAACAGGCGTTCAGAGTAATTACCTTGTTTAGATACGATAAAGAGGCACTATTCTTTATAATATAAAATATGAAGCAATAAGAAAATAGATAACAATGCTCAATATGTCCTGTATAATAGTTGTAAAAGGACCGCTTCCCAGGGCAGGATCTTTTTTTAGATTTATTAGTGTATAGGGTATTCCGATTGCAAATAATGTTGCAACTATTATTGCACAAAATACAGCAAACCCCACAATTATTCCAAGCGAACGGGAATTCCAAACAACTAATGATATAGCACCAATCATGAACCAACATATAATGGCAATCAGAGTAGATATAAGTAATTGTTTTAAACCATATTTGATTATATTTATTCTTTGTGAGATAGCAATTTTCCTAATGTACAGGGTTTGGGTTTGCGTGCCGACAGCATTTGCAATGTAAGCGACGAGAGGAATAAAAGCAGCAAGCATAAACTCTTTTTCAAGAATTGATTGAAATCCTCCGATGATTTTTGCTGCAAACAATCCTCCAAACAAACCAAGAATAATCCAGGGAATCCTTGAAAAAACGCTTTTAAGCACAGGTAATTTATCTTGATCAACTATATTGTTTGAGATAATTCCTGCCATCCGGATAAAATCTTCATTAGCTTCATCTTCAAGTATATAGAGAATTTCATCACTTGCTACTACACCAAGAAAAGTATTATCTTTATCCACAACAGGAATTGATTTAATATTATTTTGTAATGCGAGCCGGGCAATTTTTTCCTTATCTGTATCTGAATGGGCTTTTATGATAGAAATAATCATGTGTTCTCTTATATAAGATTCATCTGGGCAACTGAAAAGTTCATAAATCGATAGGACTCCTTTAAGTTTGTTGCTTTTGCTAAGAACATATATGTAATTGATTGTATCAAGCTTCGGAATAGTATTTAGTAGGTAGTTCTTTACTTCACTTACTTTTTGATTTGAATTGCATATTGGAACCTTTTTGGTTACTTTATTTTCAGCAAAAGATGGTAACATACTTAATGTTTTATAAAATAACTATAAAAACATTTTGATAAACAATCAAATAATAACTTTCCTACATGAGATATCCTTTATATATAATGGTCTGCTGTGCAGTAATGTACAGGGTGCTTTTTTATATCTAATAATAAAATATATTAAATCTTCTTATTTCTGTAAAAGTATAGGGGTAAGAAAAATGCAAGAAAACAAAATAAAAACAATAGAACAGGCAGAACAAGTGGCAATAAACGCGTGCAAAGAGAAAGGAATAAACGTCGGTCCGGATGACGTTATTGAGATTGAGTATAAGAAGAGATCTAGCATCTGGGAAGTTGAATTTGTCCAAAACAATCATGAATACGAAGTTAAAATCCTGGGTGTTGACGGAAGAGTTATAAGTGTTGAAAGAGATTAAGCCTTATGGTCAATTTAGAGATAATCTTCGGTGTTGTTCCTGCATTAATATTATTTTTATATGGGATTGAGAGTTTTTCCCAGGAAATAAAGAATTTAGCAAGTGACCAATTCAGGAAGATTATTAGAAAATTAACTAAAACACCCCTCCACGGTTCTTTTTTGGGAGCAGTTTTTACAGCTATTCTACAGTCTAGTTCAGCCACCACAGTTATTACAGTAGGATTGGTTAATGCAGGTATATTGTCTTTCTCACAGAGTCTTGGAATTGTATTCGGCTCAAACGTCGGTACAACATTGACAGCTCAGCTCATAGCTCTAAAATTAACTTCATTTGCACCTATATTCATCATTGTTGGATTTTTACTAAGAATATTCGGGAAGAAATATAAGATTCTTGGAAAACCAATATTTTTCTTTGGATTAGTATTTTATGCATTGATGCTTGTTTCCCATAATATTGAACCAATAAAAAATGATCCTGCAATTATTTCTCTTTTTTCATCTTTTCCGAACATTTTTGTTGCTCTTTTAGCAGGGATTGTTTTTACTGCAATTGTGCAGTCCAGTTCTGTAACAACAGGTCTTGTTGTTATACTTGCTCAGACCGGCCTTATTGATTTGAGAATTGGTATTCCTCTGTTGATAGGGGCAAACATCGGGTCAAGCACAACAGCACTTTTGGCATCAATAAATCTTAATTTGTATGCCAAGAGGGTAGGAGTTGCAAACTTTCTATTCAATATAGGCGGAGCAATAATATTCTTACCAATATTGAGTATATTTTCAAATTTAATAAGTTCTTTTGGAGGTACTGTAGGACAACAGGTTGCCAATGCTCATATTGTTTTTAATGTCATAACACTAATACTTTTCTTAATAGTCATTAATCCTTTTACAAAATTAGTCAAAAAGGTAGTTCCGGGCTTTGAAGAAGAAGTCTTGTTTAAGACAATGAGTCTTAGAGATGAACTTCCCAAAGAGAATAATAAAACAATCAAATTAATCGAGAGAGAGATAATCTACTCGATTGAAATCACAGAAAAGATTTTTTCCCAGGCTATCAAAATGTTTAAAAGACCAAGCAAACAGGGGTTTATGCTTCTGGAAAGGTTTGAAACTCTCACAGATTACCTTGACAAGAAAATCACAGAAGCAATTGTAAAACTATCAAATAGGAAACTTTCAAAAAAAGATGCAGAAAGGAGCGTATTGCTTGTGCAGTTCTCTAATACTATTGAACAACTTGGAGATCTAGGCGAGGATTTAAGTAATGTTTCTAGGGATGCCTTTGAAAGAGGTTCAAGAGTGCAATTTGAAACAATTGAGGCAGTAGATAAAATATTTAGTGAATTAAAAATTAACTTAGAAAAAATAAAAACTTCTTTCCCACATTTGAGCAACAAGAGAAAAAAAGATATCAAGCTTAGAGAAGAAAATATGTTAGATATAATCTCAGAAAAGTATAAAGAACATCTTAAAAGGATGAATACTGAAAAAGGATATAAAGGACAGAACTTTGTTGAATCAGTGTCCATCATGGAGGACTCTGTTTCTAAACAAAGAGAAATAAGAAAACATATGGAGTCTTATACTAAGTTTGAATGATTATGTCTTCATCTTCTCAATCTCCCTTATCTCCACTTTCAATATGGTCTTCTGGATTTCCCTATATACTATCACGCTTGATGCAACTATTATTATTGGAATCCATTCTCCCAAAGTTAAAGGCACAGTACCAAAAATTCTTTGTAAGAAAGGAACATAAATTACTACAAGTGTTAAAATTCCGGCTAAAAATATTCCTCCGAACACGTAAATATTTGTAAAAAAATTCTTTGTAAAAATAGATTCTCTCCAACTCTTTGCATTTAAAGCATGGAACAACTCAAAGAGTATAATTGTAGCAAATGCAAACGTCTGTGCCTTGATCATGCCACCACCTATAATCATCCATTCCCACATAAACAGTATGATTGTTCCCAGTACAGTTAAAGGTAGTAATTCAGTTATTCGGAGTAAGAGAAATTCATTAATTATGCCTTCTTTAGGAAGTCTTGGTTTCTGCTTCATTATCTGTTCATTTGGTTTTTCCATTCCGAGACCAATTGCAGGGAATTCACTTGTGATAAGATTAATAAAGAATACCATCAAGGCTGTTAAAGGCAAATCAACACCAACAAGTACAGCAATAAATATTACAAGCAGTTCAGTCATATTTCCAACCAAAAGATAGTATATGAATTTTCTTATATTCTCATATATAGTTCTTCCTCCTTCAACAGCCTTGACAATTGTTGTGAAATTATCGTCTTTTAATATTAAGTCAGAAGATTCTCTGGCAACGTCTGTTCCGCATCTTCCCATAGCTATTCCTATTTCAGCTTTTTTTAGTGCTGGAGCATCATTTACACCGTCTCCTGTCATTGCAACACTCCTTCCTTTTTTCTGGAGAGTTTCTACAATTCTTAATTTGTGTGCTGGTGTGACTCTTGCAAATACTGATATTTCTTCAATAATCTTCATTAAACTCTCATTATCTATCTTATCCAGCTCGTCTCCGGTCATGACTTTATCATCTTCTTTAAATATACCAAGTTCTTTTGCAACAGCAGTCCCTGTAACAGGATTATCTCCTGTAATCATTACTACTCTGATACCAGCTTTTTCACATTTTGCAATAGCTTGTTTTACTGTTGGTTCAGGCGGATCTCTAATAGATACAAGCCCAACAAAAACCAACTCTTTCTCGGTATTATCTAATTCAACAGAACCAGTATGTTCTTTAAAAGCCAAACCCAGAACTCTTAAACCTTTCTTAGCATAGTCTGTTGTTCTTGCTAATATGATCTCCCTGTCTTTTTTTGTTAATTCTTTTTTTTCCCCAGAATGATAGTGGTATTTGGATTTTTCAAGAAGTTTTTCAGGGGCACCTTTTGAAAATACAAAGCTCTTGTCATCTACTAAATGAATAGTGCTCATGCTTTTCCTTACGGGGTCAAAAGGATGCTCTTTCTTTCTTGGATATTTAGTATGCATTATTTCCTTTTCGTATCCGGCCTTTCCTCCTAGTACAATAAGAGCAGCTTCAGTGGCTTCTCCTTCAATCTCCCATTCTTCTTTTCCTTTTTTTAAATCTGCATTATTACATAGAACACCTATTTCGAGTAATTTTGATAGTGTTTTATGAGATTTAGGATCTATTTCTTTATCTTCAATAAAAAAGAGACCCCTAGGTTCATATCCTTTTCCTGTTACTCTTACTTCAGCATCTAATGTGAATATGTTTTCTACAACCATCTTATTTTGAGTTAAAGTTCCTGTCTTATCCGTACAGATAACAGAGCATGTTCCTAAAGTCTCAACTGCCGTAAGTCTTTTTACAATAGCGTTATTGTCTGCCATTTTTCTGACACCAACAGCTAATGTTATGACAACAACTGTCGGCAGGCTTTCCGGTATTCCTGAAACAATAATTGCCATTGAGAATAGTAACATCTGTGACCAGTGTACTCCATGGTAAAGGCCTATCATAAAAACAATTGCAGAAACACAGAAAGCAATAATGGCTATCTGTTTTGTTAACAGATCCAATCTTTTTTGCAAGGGTGTTTTTTCGGTTTTTATGTCTTTTATCATTGTTGAGATTTTTCCAATCTCTGTATCTTTTCCAACTTTTACTATGATAGCAAGTCCATCTCCATTGGTTATCTGGGTTCCAGCATGAACCATATTAGTTCTTTGGGCAAGATTAGTCTCTTTTATAAAGACATCATCTGATTTTTTCCTTATTGGCAATGACTCCCCTGTAAGTGCAGATTCATCAACCATTAAATTATTGCTAGAAATTAACCTAGCATCAGCACCCACAATATTTCCTCTTTCCAGAATAAGAATGTCTCCAACAGTAAGTTCTTTTGTCAAAACCTTTATTTTTTTAGAATCTCTTAACACAGTGGATTTTTTTGGAGAGAGATTTACTAAGGAAGAGATATCTTTTGCAGCCTTAAATTCTTCAAAAAAGTTTATGAGGATTATGAATCCGATTATTATCATTATTACAATGAATTCAATTTCATGACCTATTGTGTAAGAAATTGTGCCTGCGCCAATTAATATCCACACTATTAATGATTTGAATTGTCTGAGAAGAATTTTGTACCAAGAGTCTTTTTTTTCCTGATGCACTTCATTGAGGCCATATTTTTTTAATCTTTTTAAAGCTTCATCAGAACTTAAACCCTGTTCACTTGTGTTTAATTCATCAAATATTTCCTGTGGTGTTTTTTGATAAAAGTTTTCTGGCATACAATAACTAAATGCCAAGTGATATATATAATTTTTTTATTGTCTTTTATTTTCAGCATATTTTATTGGGTTCCATTCCTGGACATTTGTTTGGCACATACCATCGTCATTACAGAAATAATTTTTTGGACATTCTGCATCAACTTTACAATAATACTCACTAAGATCTTCTTTGGTTTCATCTTCTATTTCAACAATTTCTTCAGTTTCTTCATCATTATAAGCTAAACATCTTTCTCTTTGAGCATCATCTGTAATAGTCATACAACAATCATCATAAGCAGTATCATCCTCTAGAAGGGAATCACAATGGCTGTCATCTTGTGTTGCTCCTGCCATACATTTTGTTTGTAATATATTATCTTTTAAGGAGTTACAACCAGGAGCATATTTTGTTTTTGTTGCAGCCTGTGCTAGGCAGGTGTCATCTTTGCAGGAGGCAGATTCTAAGTTGAAATAAACTCCAGAACATTCGCTATCTTTACAATATCTTGGGTTATTATATATAAAAGCTTTACAAGCCGATTCTTCAGCTTTATTTCCCATCCCAGTACAGTCTTCATGGAGAAAGAATTGTTTATATTTAGTTAGTAACTCCACAAAACATTGATTTTTTTTATCGTCTGCCCTAGCACATTGTCTAATCCTGGCATAATACCTTATATAATCAAACAAATCGATAGTTGTCATTTTTATTTCATCTGGATTGTTTATAATGTAAGAAATTCTGTCTTCAGTAGTCTCATCCATTCTAATATACCATGAAACTACAGGATCCGGATCAATAATATTATCAGGGGTTACAGAGAAATTTATATCATCAACACTTTCTGCTAATTCTTTAGGGATATATTCAATGTGCTCATATTCTCCACTGTCAAAATCCCATTTAAATTCATATTCTACTTTAAGTTTATTTGTTTCTTTGTTAATTATAGCTTTTTCTGTAAGAAATAATCCGTCTTGTACCTCAACAGGTTTAAATGTAATGATTGTCTCTTCTGCTGTGGGAATTATTTGGATTTCTTATAAGAAAAAAGTCTTCCAATCTGTCACTTTAAATATATTTTGGGTACTCATAGGAATTATTGCAATACTTAGATTTTTTCTATTATAGAGATTATAATTTTCTACTATCATACGCCCAGTGCAGTACAGCTTGTCTCTGTTTTCTTCTGCAATTAAAATCTCCTTTTTTGCAGTTTTTTTTAATCTGTGAAATATGTCTCTTTATGGCTTTCCATCTTTTAATTTGTCTTTCATCATCTTCACAACGCCTGCCCACATAATACCTGCAATACCATTGAAACCAGCCACGCGGATCTTCATTATAAATCCAGCCTTTTTCTCTCCACACAGATAATGGTTGTGATGCATTTACACCAAAGAAATTCAACTCAGGATCATGAAACTCAGAGCATAACTTAGCATCTTCGAACCAGTCATCTGGAAATTCTTCTTTGCAATCAGTCATGTACTTACCTCCAAAGACGCCTAAAGAAAGCATCTTCTTAGGTGTTAATTCAGGTTTAAATTCAGGGTGGAATTTTTTTCCTTTTGGCTCTGTTAAATAATAAACATAGTCCTTCTGCATTAAGTCATTGACAACAACTTTCTTTTTCATGATATTCACTTACAAAGATTAATATTTATATTTTGTCTTATTTTCTTTTAAGAGAGATAAAATTTTAAATAAAAGTTGAGTATTTTCTTTTTCATGGATTTTCTAGAAAGGAGACTAGGACAAGTATCTGTTAGAACAGCAATAATCTTCACTTTAATTAACACAATTTTTCTATTATTACTGGGAGACATTTTCATAAGATTGTTTTTGTTTATGGTATGCGCCATTTTTCTTTATTTTTTTGGAAAACTTCCTTTTGTGGATTTAGACCCAGTTCCTTTTGTAACAGCTATACATTACTTACTATATGGTTTTCTTCCTAGTTTACAGTTCATTGTCTGGACAATACCTGCAGCAGATGTTATAGCAAACAGACTAAGTCAATGGTCTCTTGTTAACTTAATTTCATTAGCATTTAGTATTACAATTTCTTACTTAATCAAAAATTTTTTATCTACAACTTTATTTTTATCATCAATAATAATTCTGCATAATTTAGCGAGAATAGTCATTTCGTTAGCTTTCTTTAAAGCAAATTTCTATGAACTTAAAGCACCCTTGTCAAACACATTTGTTTATTTGATTTTAATTAATGCTCTTGGATTTTATATCTAGCTTAAATCAATATCTAGAACATTATTGAAATACTTAATACCCAAACTATCAAGCAATTTCTCTACTTTAAGTAGTCTCTCAATTCTTATATTATAATTATTTTTAGGATTTTTCATAGACCAGTTAATATATCCGAATTCAGGATCGTCTCCCAAAGTAATCACTTTCTCATCAAGGTTTTCAGCTAAATCACTCCAATGCACCACATGTAAAGTAAGAAGACTGGAGACACAATCAATGTTTTTCTTATTTTTTTCTAAAAAATCTAATGTTTTCTGGAAGTCTTCTTCAGTTTCACCAGGATAACCAACTATTAGATTTATGTTGTTGTTAATGCCAGCTTTTTTTGAATTTTTAAGAATCTCTTCAGCTAATTTAACTCTGTGGGGCTTTTTCATTAATTTCAAAACATGATCAGAACCAGATTCCATACCAAACACAAGTCCTGTGCACCCAGCTTTTTTCATCTTTTTAAGTATTGAATAATCAATTTTGTAAGTCATTGCTACTAATGCACTCCAACTTATCTTAATATCAGAATCAATAATCATGTCTAGTAATTTTTCAAATTCTTCTCTATTATTTGATATTGAGGAATCAACAAATGAGAAATCTCTAACATCATTTTGGTTGACATGATACTCTATCTCATTAAACATGTGTTCTGCACTTCTTGTAACATATTTAGGATAGTAAACACATTCATTACAGAATTGACACCTATGTTTGCAACCACGACCCATGACTAAAGGAAGATATATTCTTCCATCAGAATCATAATCTGAAAGATTAAAATTTTCATAAGTTGGAAAAGGAATTGAATCTAAATTTGTAATTTGTCTGGGTTTTTTATAAAAAAATTTATTCTTCTTTAATTTCAATACTCCCGGGATATTCTT
>CAZHYZ010000024.1:0-16118 GCA_964537195.1 uncultured Methanosarcinales archaeon | reverse complement strand
AAATGTCCGAAGGACTAGCCCCTCTCTCTTTTTGTTTCTTTTTTCTAAAAAGAAAATTTGAACCTAAATACAATTGCAACTAACATCGCGATTTAACGAAGTTCCGAAGCCGAAGGCAAGGAATTTGGGGCGAATAGGCGACTGTAAGGAGGCGTTATGAGCCCGTTAAATCGCTGTTAGGCGACCGACCCCTACGAGCGAAGCGGAGTGGGGGAAGGGGAAGTTTTTTCTTTATCAAGGACAAGAAGCTAATTTCTTTCTTTTCAGCTTTTTTTGGTAAAAAAAAATTGTCCCTTAAGATAAGAAAAAATTTCGCCTAACACTTTATATGTCTAATTGTGGGGTTTTGAGGGTTTTAGAGCATGTGGTTGTGGTTTTTGAAAAGTCATGATTGAGTTTAATGTGTTTACTGTAAGGTTGTGGTTGTGGTTGTGGTTGTGGTTGTGATTGTGGTTGCACTGGACTTAGTGGACATTTCTAGGTAAATTATTTATATTATTAGGTAAATATTACTAAATATGGATGTTTTGTATTTGATGAAGAAAGAAGCCCTGCGCAGAGGAATGAGTAGGCAGACAATTAAGACTTATTGTTATAATGTTAAACAGTTTATGAAGTTCTGTGATAAGCATCCTAAAAAGGTTACAAAGAAGGATATTAGAGACTATTTGGATTACCTGGCTGATAAGAATATGAGTTACAGCACACTTAATGTTGCGTTGTGTTCTCTGAAGTTTTTGTATGGTCAGATCTTGTTTAAAAACTGGAGGATTAATATTAAATATGCTAAACTGCCAAAAAGATTGCCTATTGTTCTTTCTAAAAAAGAAATTAAGATTTTGCTGGATTCAATTGAAAATGAGAAGCACTGGTTGATTGTTGCGCTGATGTATTCTGCTGGCCTGAGGTTGTCTGAGATTGTCAACTTAAAGGTTGAGAATTTGGATGTTGAAAGAGGATATGGGTGGGTTAGACAGGGAAAAGGGAGAAAAGACAGGATGTTTATAATTGCTGATAAACTGAAGAAACCAATTATGAACTTTGCAGATAGAGGATATGTTTTTAAGGGTCGTAATGGTCATATTAGTCGGAAAACAGTGTATAAGATTGTGAAAGATAATGCTAAAAAGACCGGTATTAATAAGAATGTGCATCCACACACATTAAGACATAGTTTTGCCACACATCTTATTGAGAGTAATTATCCGACAGAAGTTGTACAACGTTTATTGGGACATAATGATCCAGGCACCACACATAGATATATTCATGTTGCTGTTCCAAGAATTCAAGTAAGAAGTCCCCTAGATGATTTATAATCTAAATCGTATCAACATCGTGTGAATAGCTCTCACGTAAACCTGCAGATGTAATTCTAATAAACTCTGCCTTTCCCCTAAAATCATCTATCTCTAAAGCACCTGCATAACTCATCCCACTCCTAAGACCACCAACTAACTGATGTATGACTTCTTTTAATGAGCCTTTATAAGAAACAACTGCTTCTACACCTTCAGGAACAAACTCAAGAACATCTTCAAAGTCCTCTGCTTTTTTTTCATTAGCTTCCCTGCCAAACTTAGCACCAAATGAAGCCATACCCCTTACAACTTTAAAGCGCTTGCCATTCTTTAACAAAGCTAATCCAGGAGACTCATCAGTTCCTGCAAGCATACTTCCCAGCATAACTGTTGAAGCACCTGCTCCTATTGCTTTAGTTATATCTCCGCTTTGTTTAATGCCACCATCAGCTATTATAGGAATACCGTGTTCATCGGCTTCTTTAGCACATTCCATTACAGCTGAGAACTGTGGATAACCACTACCAGTAACAATCCTTGTTGTACAGATTGAGCCAGGACCTACACCGACTTTAATACAATCTGCACCAGCCATTATCAGATCCTTTGTGCCTGATGCTGTAGCAACATTGCCTGCTATAATTGGTATAGACGGAAATTTGCCTTTTACTCTCTTCAAAGTGTCTATGGCCAAATCTGAATGTCCATGTGCTATATCAATAACAATAACATCTACACCCGCTTTAATAAGAGCTTCTGCCCTTGGTAAAGAATCTGCTTTTACACCTATGGCAGCCCCCACCATCAATCTTTGTTTTTTATCTAAAGTTGCATGTGGATACTTTGTTCTGTTATAGATGTCTTTTCCTGTTATTAATCCAGCAAGAGTGCCGTCTTTCTTGATTATAGGTAGTTTTTCTATCCTATGTTTAACCAAAAGTCTTTTTGCCTCTTCAGGAGTTATGCCTTCCTTTCCAACTACTAAGCGGCCTTTTGGCGTCATTAACTCCTTAACTTTAGTCTCCTCCGGAGGTTTAAATCTTATATCTCGTGCAGTTAATATTCCTACCAATCTCCCTTTCTTATCTACAACTAACAATCCAGTCACACCTTTCTTCTCCATTACAATACGGGCTTCCTTCAAAGTAAATTCAGGATGTACTGTAAGAGGATTCTCAATCATTGTATTCATGTATCTCTTAACTTTCTTAACCTCAGAAACTTGCTGCTCAATTGTATTAAATCTGTGTATTATGCCAATACCCCCAAGCTGAGCCATGGCAATACCCATCTTACACTCTGTTACTGTATCCATATTAGAACTTATCAAGGGTATCTTTAACTTAATTTTATCAATTAATCTTGTTTCTGTAGAAACATCTTTCCTAGAACGTACTGTAGACCTCTTGGGAACAAGAAGAACATCATCGTAGCTTAATCCAATCTCCATTAAATACCCCCATTACAACATATTAAAAGATAATATAAAAACTTTTTGAAAAGTAAAAAGAAAAAAATCTGAGCTAATGCTCAGTTTATTCTAGACAGCCAAAGCATGGCCAGTTGTTTATCTCGAATTCCACATCCTGTGAAACTGAGTCAATACCATCACTAACTTTAACAGTAACTGTCTTAACTCCTCCTGGAGTTCCATATTCAATTAATGTTTCAGATGAATCCATGAACCCTGAATAGGTCACAATTAACTCGTCACCATCTGGATCACTTGCCTCAACATTAATTGTAACTGTCATTTCATCTCCTGGCTCTCTTAGCTCAACAAACTCTGGAACTACACTTAATGATGTAATAACTGGTGGTTCATTTCTCTTTAATACTTCTATTAAGACTTCACTTGTAACTTCATTTACACCATCACTTGCTGTTACTTCAACTGTGTATGCTCCTTCATCTCCTTTCTCTGTCTGCCATTGACCTTCTTCGTTTAATGGCTCTGAGAAGCTTATCTCAATCTCATCGTCATCAGGATCACTTGCTTCTGCAGTTACTTCAACTAGGCCGCCTTCTGTTACTTCTACTCTTGCAACTGATAACTCTAATGTTGGAGCTCTGTTACTTTCTAATATAACAACTTTAACTGTTTTTGAGACAATTTCTGTACCATCATTTGCTTTGATTACAACTTTATATTCACCTGCATCATCAAAGGTTGTCTGGTAAGTTCTTGAATTCATCCAACCAGAATATGTAACAACAACTTCATCTCCATCTGGATCTGTAATCAGAGGATCTAAGTTAATGTTTTCTCCTTCTGTAAACTCAACTGTTGAAGAAATACCAAACACAGGTGGTCTGTTCTTTCTCAATACTAAGACTTTAAATTGCTCTGTAACAAAGCTTCCTTTATTATCTGTAGCTGTCACAATAACAGAATAAAGACCAGCGTCTCCTTCTTCTGTCTGCCACATTCCCTTTTCATCAAATGGAGCTGTAAAACCTACAGTAACAGTATCATTATCTGGATCCTGTACTTCTGGTTTTAAATCAATTAAATCTCCCTCGTAAGCAACAATATCTGCTTCTCCTTGAGTTTCTTCAGTAAATTCTTCTGAAACCTCTTCCTCTTCTTCATAAATATCTCCATAACCAACACCGCCTATAATCCGGGTTAGTTTAACCTTCACAGTCTGATTCACCTCTGAATCAGGAACTATGACTGTAAAATTATTTATTTTGGCTATTCCCTGGCCTATATCATTCATGTCCTGTATAGTTACCTCAAGAACATCTCCTTCCTTGAAAGGAACTTGCTGGCCTGTTTCAGGCTGATATTGATATGTTGTACATGCTGAAATTAGCAACAATACTGTTAAAATAAAAAATGCTTTTGTTCTCTTATTCATTAAAAACCCCTCCATTCTAGAGTAGTAAATGTTTGTTACTGTTGTTAAATGTTAACTAATATATATAATTTACGGATTAGAAAATATTAAATACATCATAGTATGGAGCATAATATTATGAAAAAGATTGTTTTTGTAATGTTTTTTTTATTACTTTCCTGTGTTTATGCGCAATCTCCTATATATTCTGATTCTCTGTTGCTTGATATTGATATGACGTCGGGATTTGATTTAGATTTCAAGCAGGGAAACAGCAGGATTGACTTTGTAAAAGCAGAATTTGAATTTTTCCCTATAGACAGCTATAATCAAGACATAATAGTTCTAGAGACACAACCTCAAGCAGATATTCAAGAGGACAGCATACTATTTCAGTGGAACAGCATTCCTGAAAATGAATATGATTTCACTGTAAGTTCAAGAGTCAGGACATACCACAAATTTCATCCTCTTTATTCAAAAGTAGTTTTCCCCATAACTGAAGTTGATTCTGATCTAAAAGAATATCTTGAAGAAACAGAGAAAATAGTTATTGATGACGATATATTACACCAGGCAAACCAGATTGCAGAAGGTGAGGATGACTTATTTATTGTTGAGTTTAAACTAGCAACATGGACAAAAGAAAACATAGAATATAATCTAAATACATTAACGGAAACTGCATCTCAGGACTCTGCTTGGGTCTTACAAAATAAGTATGGTGTATGTGATGAATTAACAAATTTATTTATAGCAATGAACAGGGCTCTTGGTATTCCTGCAAGATTTGTTTCTGGCCTTTCATATACTGACTCAGAACTATTTCAAGAAAATTGGGGTCTCCATGGGTGGGCAGAAGTATATTTCCCTAGGTATGGTTGGGTTTCATTTGATCCAACTTATGGACAATATGGTTATATTGATGCTTCTCATGTTAAATTATCTCAATCTGTAGATTCAGATAAATCCAGCACAAGTTATGAATGGCAAGGTGTAAATGTGGATCTTACTCCCAATATGATGGAAACTGATGTTGAAATAATAGAACAAGATTCAAAAATAGAAAATCCCATCTCTATAAGTGTTGATATACATTCCAATAAGGTGGATTTTGGTTCTTATAATTTAGTAAAAGCCAAAATAAAAAACAACAAGAATCATTATGTTGGATTAGAACTCTCCTTAAATAAACCTATTGAGTTAGAGAATATAGGTAAAGAAGTAAAATATGTATATCTCGCTCCAAAACAAGAAAAGACAGTATATTGGCTAGTCCAAGTTGATGACAATCTAAAAAAGAATTACATATATACTTTTAAGATAAGTGTTGATTCTTCTCTCGGATTTTCTGAGGAAGAAATCTTTACCTCTGAGAATAGAGCAATTCATTACACTTATGATAACATGAACTACTTAATTGGGCAATTAAAAGAACAAGAAGAAAAAGTTTATTCAAGAAGTCTGGAACTTGATTGTAGTGTTCCCTCAACAGTATATGCAAATGAAAGTTTTTCAATAAAATGTAAAACAACTAATTCTGGCAATGTATTCCTAAATAATCTTAAAGTTTGTCTTGAAGAATGTGAAACATTTGATTTGGGTATATCTCAGAGCAAAACAATTGAATTTACACACTTAATAGAGAAAAGTGGAGAACAAGAGCTGATTGTTAGAGCAAGAAATTATCAAGTAAGTTCATTTGAGACTTTGAGATTAAAAGCATTTGATAAACCAGAAATTTCAATAGAGAAACTTCAATATCCATCAACACTAAAATATGGGCCGGATTTTGATATTAATTTTGAGATATGGAAACACTCCTTAACTAGTCCAAAAAATATGACTGTAAGATTCAGTTTCAACAACAAAGACACTACCTGGGTTATAGATGAATTAGACTCAAACCAAGGATTTAAAGTAAATTTAGAGAAGAATTTACTTAATCCTGATAAAAATGAATTCAAGATCATAATTAATTACCATGATGATAATAATAGGTTGTACACTAAATATTATGAAAAGGAGTTGACATTAGAAGAAACAAACTTTTTCACGAAATTTCTTATGTGGTTAAACAAGTGGAGCAGAGATATCGAAAACATAATTCTTAACAGAAATATATAAATAGACTTTTACATTAAATCAGAATATGAGAAGAAAATTTATTTGCGGAAATTGGAAGATGCACAAAAATAGAGAAGATGCTTTCAAATATATAAGAGACTTATCCTTATTTGTCAAAGATGTTTCTGATAGAGATATTGTAATTGCAGCTCCCTTTACTCTGTTAGCTGTAATGAAATCCGAAACAAGAAATACTAACATAAGTATAGGAGCGCAAAACATGCATCACGAGGAACAAGGAGCTTACACTGGAGAAATCTCTGTAAATATGGTAAAAGATTACGCTAGTTATGTAATCTTGGGACATTCTGAAAGAAGAAAATATTTCAATGAGAGCAATGATTTAATTAATAAAAAAATCTTGTTAGCACTAAAGCATAACTTAAAGGTAATTTTCTGTCTTGGAGAATCTCAACAAGAAAGAAATGAAAACAGAACAAAAAATGTTGTTGAAACACAGTTAAGAGAATCATTAAAAGATGTTTCTATAGAACAAATAGAAAATGTTGTAATAGCTTATGAACCATTATGGGCCATCGGCACTGGCAATATAGCAACACCTGAACAGGCTGAGGAAGTGCACTCTTTTATAAGAGATTTAATAAGACAATTGTATAATGAGGATGTTGCCCAAAAAATAAGAATAATATATGGCGGCTCTGTCAATAGTAATAATGCCTCAGCCATATTAAATAAGGAAAACATAGATGGTTGTCTCCCAGGAGGAGCTAGTCTAGATGCTTCAGAATTCTCAAAGATTGTTAAGGTACAATAATTGTAATCTTATGTGTTAATCCATACAGAGAAGGAAAGTCCTCTGTACATTTCTCATGTACATTACTATCCGAGTCAAAACAGACATTCACATTAAAGACGTATGTTCCTGCTTGGGTTCCTCTTGGTACAAATATAGGAATGCCAACACGTTCATGCTCATTGTTTTCTAATGAAAAAACTGGAAACTCTGGTTTTGACCATTCTTGTGCATCTTGTACGGGTGGATTACCCCCTTCCTTAAGAAGTCCTGTACTATAATCTAGATAGATAGTAAAATCTTTCTCTTCCCCATAAACATTGTTAAGAATAAGCCAGAAGAAATCTGATTTTGCACTTTTTATCTCTTTTTTTATCTCTGGAACACATACTCTCTCTCCTCTCTGTATACAATTTTCTTCTTCTATTTCTAAGTAGTCAGGAAACACCTGGTCTTTGATTTTATTAGCCCCTGAGATAAACTGAAAAAGCAAGACTAGTCCAAGAGAAAAGAGTACCACTCCTAGAATTAATCCAACCACAAAAGTCGTAGATAATTCTATGGCTGCTTTCCTATTCATTTAACCACTTCATATTCTTTTATCAGCAGTACCATAAATAGTATTAACACTATAATTCCTGCAAATAAAAAGGAAAGACCTCTCATCAATACCTCTGTATCACCTGAAACAAGCACATAAAAACCATATGCCATTATACCAAATCCAAGCCAGAGAAATTTATCTAATACAAGTTTAAGAATCTCAAATTCTTCATGTTGTGTTAAACGTTTTTTCATCCAAATCACCCTTTGACATTTACATCCAATGTTACTTTATCATCTAAATAAAAGTCAACATTACCCATACTACATTGTCCCTTAACAGAAACGTCATAAGAATATACTGTTGTTGAAGCTTCACTAGCAGCGTTCAGTATTAAGATTACTGTTTCTTCTTCTTTTGGTCTCAAACTTAGCACAGGTCTTGTCTCAATACTAACATCTGAACACTGTCCTTGGGAGCCAATTATGACACAAGAATCATCATCAAATTGATCACTTCCTCCTGGAACACCAGCCACACTTATCTCAATATATTCTAATTCGCAATCAAATCTGTTGTTTATAGCCATCCAGATGTGTTTTTCAACTTTTTTATCTAGATCCACTTTTTTTGTCTCAAGACAGAGTTCATCATCACAATTTGCTTTCAAAGAATCTATCCTCTGATTTTCTAATTGCTTAAGCTGGTCTTCAACTTGTGAGAGTCCTTGTCCGAATATTCCTCTAATAAAACCTAAACCAAGTCCAAGCATAACTATAGCCAAGACAATAACCACTACTGCATTTATTGATAAGTTTAAAGAACCTTTTTTCTTCATTAAGGTCACCTCATTTTAATTATACTAAATCGTGTAATCCAATTATATAAATCTTTCTAATTAGGCAAAATTTAAAAACCATCAAGATTACCTATAATTTTTAATGAGTAAATTAAAAAAAGATATCCAGAAATTTCTCAACTTCCGTGTTTTCTTAATTGTAACCATTTTCTTGGTCGTCTCATTCATATGGTTTCGTTATATAGCAGGTTTTGTCTTATTAGCGATATTTGCTCCTCTTACTTTTTTTACAGTTCGTTATAGTAAGATGGTCCCACACATCTCAATAGAAAGCTTTACTTCTACAAGCATCTTAATGGCATATTTGTTTGGGCCGTGGATTGGTTTCATATATGCTGTGTCTGTAGGTGGTCTCTCATATATAATGAACAGCTTTGTGGGCGCAACTTATTTATCAAATCCAGTACTGGCAGGAATAGGAGCAATCTTGGCCGGTTTTTTAAAAGGAATGGGGTTTCAATTTGGCCATGCTTTTTTTATAGCCATAATAGTTAGAACAATAATAGCTTGGTTTTGGTTTGGTGTACTTGGAGCTGATCCAATAGAAAGAGTGACACACCAGACAAGCCAGTTCTTCTCCAACTTGATAATTTATCTGCCTCTTCTTAGTATGATATATGAACTAGTTGCTCCTATTGTTTAAGAATTCTGCGACTTTTCTAAATGCCTTGGCTCTATGAGAAATTTTGTTTTTATCCTCTCTAGAAAAACTTGATAAGGGTCTTTTATTAACCAATAAAATCCTTTCATAAGGTAAAACATCTATATCTTTATCATTAACTTTTGTGTCTGCCTTACATTTCAGAGAGCCTTCAAACGTTTTCAAAATACCATCACAAAAACCGACAACAGTAACAAAGTCTACTTCTCTGTCCTCTCCCTCTAATAATTTCAATAATCCTTTATAGCCAAGTGTCTGGAACATTAATTTTGGATGATTGCCTGGAAAATTATCATATGCCTTAAAGAAAACACCGGTGTCATCTACTATTATTGGTTTTTTATATTTTTCATAAAATTTTTTTGCATTATACTCTGCAATTTCTTTAAGATTCATGTCTTTTGGCTCATGTTTTTCTTCATCTATCTGCTCAACTTCAATATTGTATTCAGAAAAAACTGCCCTTGCCTCCTGTAATTTATGTTTGTTGCCAGTAACTAAAAAAAGTTTCATGAATATGTGAATCTATATATATTATATAAGATTTCTCATTAACATGAACTTCCAGGATCTAAAAAAAGTGGAAAGTGCAACGTTCTACATAGATGTAGCTTTCAGAAGAGCTTCAAAAAAAGCTAAAGAACTCAGAAGCAGAGTTAAGAAAAACAGATTTCAGAAAAGTAAAGAGCTTGAATTAGCCAGGATACAAGTAATTAGAGATGTGTTAACAAGTGATTTAAATGACATAATTAAGGGATTTCCAAGCTTAGATAGTCTGGACCAATTCTATATTGAGTTAATTAAATGCACTCTTGACTACAAAGATATTAAAAAAAGCCTAGGCTCTGTAAAATGGGCCGTTGATAAGATAAATCAACTTTTCAAAAAATATTACAGTAGTCTAACAAAAACGCAGGACATTAAGAAGATAAACCCAATGAGGAGAGAATATTATGGCCGTGTATCAAGTGTTGTAAAACAGATAGACAAGTATCTTGAATACTTAGAGACTGCAAGAAGGACTATGAGAAAATATCCTGCAGTAAAGACAAAAATTTTCACTGTATGTATTTTTGGTTTTCCAAACTCAGGAAAATCAACATTATTATCTAAATTAACCCAAGCAACTCCTGAGATAGCAGCATATCCTTTCACAACAAAACAACTTAATTTAGGTTATATAAAAGAGCCTCCTCATGAAATTCAAATTATTGACACTCCCGGAACATTAAATAGGTTCAATAAGATGAATGATATCGAATTACAGGCATATATTGCTGTTAAACATTTAGCAGATTTGGTTGTTTATGTTTTTGATCCACAATTTTCATATGACTTTGAAAAACAGAAAAAACTTTTAGAAAGAGTAAAAAAATTCAACAAACCTGTTTTATTGTATCTAAGCAAGACAGATATTGTTCCTAATGCAAAAGAAAAATTCAAAGACTTCCAAGTGATTACTGATATTGATGAATTAAAAGAAAAAATTAAAGCTTCTCAACTTCAATTGAACAAGAAGTAGGCATCTTATAATTAGCTTTCTTTAGTGCTGCTCTAGCAACATCTATTCCTGGCTCATTCACATAAACAGACATTATTACTTGATTTTTGTCAAGCTGGGCTGCATTTCCTACTGGTTTTCCAAATGAGTGAGCCATACCTGAACTAAATCTGTCTGCTCCTGCTCCAGAAGCAAGTGCGTGTTCTCTTAAAACATGATGTGGATAAACCCTTACTTGAAGTCTAAAACCATTTTTACCTAATGTTCTTTCTAGTTTTCTTGTAGCTGTCTGCCTGCCTGCTTCTAGAGCATTATCCCTTATCTGCAATGCAGTCTTGACTTTTAAATCAACTCTGTACGCAAAATCTGCTTTTAAGTTACCCATATTGAATCTGACAATTTTACAAGTTGGAGCTCCTCTAACGTAAGATTTTTTTCTATACTTACTTTTCCTTGTATTGGGTCTTTCAAGACTTCTGTATGCAGAAAATTTTCTTAATCTTGCCATACTTATCGAGAAAAATTAATTCTTTATAAAGCTTATGAATTTAAGCACAATTAGAGACATAATTAGAAACAATTATAAACTCCAATAAATAACAAAAAAACGGGGTGATTGTATTAAAAAATTTACATTTCTGCTATTGGCAATATTCATTGCTCCCTTTGTATCTGGTTATTCAATTTATTATGGAGACTATAATCCAGAAGTCTTACAGAAACACATAGATGTTCCTGTATCTGCTACTAATTCAGACATGACTATTGGTGTTGTTGGAACTATTCGTATAGGTATTATTCAAGATGGAAATGGAAAAATAATCTTTGATCAGAGAATCTATGTAGATGAAGAAAGCCTCCCTTCTATTATAGATGCTATAAAATATACTGAATCTATAACTCAAGAGAGTAATTATGATTATTTCATATCTTATGATTTAATGTCACAAAAGGTTTCAGGAAGAAGCAGTAGTTCTGCAATTGCCTTTGGTTTGGTCTCTCTTATTAAGGATATAACTGTTAACAATACTCTTGTAACTGGGGAGATTGATAGTATGGGAAATATAAAAGAAACCGGTGGATTATTGATAAAAGTAAAAGCTGCTGTGGATCATGGAATTAAAGAAATGTATGTTCCTTCTACTCAAACAATCATACCTTATTATGAAAAAAATGGAAATATGTTGTTGAGAAAGGAGCTTGACCTTGTAGAATATGGTAGAGAATCTAATTTAGAAGTTGTGGGAATCAACAATATTAATGAAGTACTTAAGCAAAAAGTTTAAAACCAATTAAGTTATCCTAATTACGAAAACTATTAACGGGGGAGATTTATGGTGTGGAAAAAAGTAATAGAATCTAATGATTTAATAGTTCTTGAAAAACAATTATCAGAATACAAATTAAAAATTGAAGCTAGAAAAGCTAAAGATGATTGGGAAGTCTTCATGACAAAAGTAGTAGGAGACAGAGCCAACCTTATCTCAGAATATATGTTGAATAATAAGAAAGATGTTGCCAAATTAATTGAAAAGCTAAAGACAAACAAAAACCTAGGTAATTTAAAGAGGTTCCAGAAAAAGAAAATCCGAATAAATCTGAAAAGGTTGTATAAAGAGGATTTTATTGAGAAATGGGAATTCTATATAGAAAATAAGGATGAGAAGAATTTTATCATAGCAAAATTTGATAATAACATTAAAGTAGACATTGTACTGCGTGAAAAATTCAAGCCGTATGAACAAAGTATTGTATCTCAAGTAGAGGAGAAACTTGGTCTAGATGAGCTTGGTGAAAACCTGCTATATGATATATATTATTTCAAAAATAAGAAAAGCTCTAAAAAGAAAGCTAATAATGAATATAATGTTGATTACATTGACATAGAATTTGATTTTGATAAAGATTAAAGAGAGACAACAACTTCAAGATCATTAATATTCATAGATTCTATTTTTTCTTTTCTCTTAAGCTCATCAACATATCTATAGAATGTGGCTTTACTGCATAATTGCTCCTGCTCTACAATAATATCTTTTATATCAGACAATGACAAGCTCTTTTGAGCAGCTAAGTTCTGTATTCTGTTTAAAGTGATTGCTTTTCTCTTTTTGTTAAAGCGTTTTGCTATTGGCTTTGGAACATTATTTGTTGTTTTATTTATGGTTTCCTTAACAATTTGGGCAACATCCTGTTTAGTAAGGCCATTATTTTTGTTTTTTTCTTTTAGCAGCTTATTCTCATATTTAAGTTCAGAAATCTCAGAATTAAGTTTAGCTATAGTTAAGGCTAAAGATTCTATAACCGTGTCTCTGTCACCCCCGTTCATATGTTTTTTGGATTACCATTTGATATATAAATCTTTCTAATGTGAGACAAGTTTGAAACTGTCCCAAACTGTATTGAGACAAAATTGAAACTATGCTAAACAGCAAAAGCTCCACAGGAAATGAAGGGGTGCCTTTTTTTCATTTCTGAGACGAGAAAAATTATCAAAAGAGACAAAAATGAGACAAAAATGAGAAAATCATTTCATTTGAAAAACTTTAAAAGAAATACACATATTTCTATGCTTAGGTGATAGTATGGATGATTGTATTTTCTGTAAAATTATAAAGGGAGAAATACCCTCAGCAAAAGTTTATGAAGATGACAAAGTATTAGCTTTTTTAGATATTACACCAGTAAATGAAGGTCATACTTTGGTCGTGCCAAAAAAACATTCTAAGAATATCCTAGAAGATGATATTGAAGATCTAAAAGCCTGCATGAATGCAATACAAGAAGTTTCTAAAGCAGTTATTGAAGCAGTGGATGCAGATGGTTTTAATCTCATCGTGAATACAAACAAGGCAGCAGGACAGATGATATTTCATACACATTTTCATGTTGTTCCTAGACACAAAGGGGATGGCTATGAGCACTGGCAGGGCAAAAAATATGAAGAAGGCCACATGGAAGAAGTACAAAAAAAGATTAGGAAAAACATAAAAACATAATTTTATAAATTTCCTTGCCCTATATATTAATGGATTATATCTCGAGGATAAAAATGTCAGAAGATAAAGTAAACACTAAAGATATGAGAGAATTCAGGCATGATTTACTCTACATACTTAATCTTACGCATTTAATTGATTCTATGTATGGAAGAAATGATAGTGAAACATATCACTACTTGAAGAGACTAAGGAGAATAATTGATAATTTCAATGAGAAATATCCAAAAATCCATGTGGGTGTGAATAAAACACATCTCAACATTTCACTTAAATTCTATATAGAAGAAAAATCTACTCCTGAAGTTTTTGATACTTTTGAGAATACTCTTAAAAACAGGGTTTTTGGAGGTAAAGTTTTTGAGTTCAGGAATAAAAGCAGCCATACATACCCAAGCGTAGTTAAAGATACTCTTGCATTGCAGAGAAACAAGAACAGAAATATGGTTGAATTAATTTATAGCTATGAGACATTACATAATCCCCTTTGTCCTGAATTTCAGTTATTGGCAACATACGCTCTCCCTGATTATAAAAGAAACCTTGATATAAAAGAGGAAATGGATAGCTATTTCTGTTTTGATTTCAATCCTGATGATAAAGGTAAAGGCTTTATGTATGTGCCAAAGACTTTTTCTGGAGAGGCTGTTTATTAGATAGTTTTATAAAATATTCTGGTTTTTTCTCTTAGTATGGCGAAGTAGCTTAGCCTGGTTATAGCGCTAGACTCATATGCTTATGAGTGATGAGCCTTATGGCAATGATATTCCAAAGCGCAGAAATCTAGAGGTCGGGTGTTCAAATCTCCCCTTCGCCACTATTTTTTAAAATGAAAAAAATCTACATCAAGACTTACGGCTGTTCTTTTAACTTTGCAGATTCAGAAAATATGGGAGGTCTTTTAGAGCAGTCTGGCAAGTATAAGATAGTCAATTCTGAAAAAGAGGCTGATTTAGTAATAATAAACAGCTGCACTGTTAAGCACGGAGCAGAGATGAAATTTTGGAGAGATGTAAGAAAAATAAAAAAACCTAAAATTCTTGCAGGCTGTGTGCCACAGGCAGAGCTTGATAAAAATAAATTCAAAGGGTATTCTGTTGTGGGAACTAATCAGATTAATAATGTTGTTTCTGTTGTTGATGAGAATTTCTCTGGGAACATAGTGCAACTATTGAAAAAAGGGAACAATCCCAGACTAAATATACCAAAAGTTAGACGTAATAAAGTAGTTGAAATAGTCCCAATAAATGAAGGTTGTTTAGGAAAATGTAATTTCTGTATAACTAAGTTTGCCCGTGGTCATTTAAAGAGTTACCCCATTAAAGCTATAGTAAAACATTGCAGGAATGCATTAAATGATGGTGTCAAAGAGTTATGGCTTACTAGTCAAGATACTGCATGTTATGGTTATGATATAAATACAAACATTGTTGAGCTTCTAAGAAATATTTTAGAGATGAAAAGAAACTTTAAAATAAGATTAGGAATGGGCAACCCAGATTTCTTGCCTGATTATCTGGATAAATTAATCCAAATATACAAAGATCCAAGAATGTTTAAATTTTTACACGTGCCAGTACAATCAGGCAGCAATCATGTCCTAAAACTAATGAAGCGCAACTACAAAGTTGAGACTTTTTATGATATTGTAGAAAGATTTAGAAAAGAAATCCCCCATATTACAATATCCACAGACATAATTTGTGGTTACCCCGAAGAAACAGAAGAAGACTTCTACGAAACATTAGAGTTAATTGAAAAAGTAAAACCAGAAGTTCTTAATGTCAGCAAGTTCTGGCCTCGTCCTGGAACCATTGCTGCAAAGAAAAAATTACTCCCAACTAAACTTGTTAAAAACAGAACCAAAAGAGTTTTAGAGTTGTTTGAGAAAAATGCTTATGCAAAAAACAGAAAATGGCTTGGTTGGACAGGAAAAATATTGATAGATGAACATGGAAAATATGATGGTTATGTTGGTAGAACTGATTCTTATGTGCCAGTAATTGTTAAAGGAAACTATGGTTTGGGTGAGGAAATTACTGTTACAATTAAAAGGTCCACAAAACATGATCTCAGGGGAGAAATCGCCTAATCATTTATAAATACATGTGACTTTCTTTACTCTATGAACATATCAACCCTGGTCGAGACTGTATTGAAAAAACACTTGGGAGACGAACTTCCAGACTTGCAGAAAGATATCTCCAGCAACTTAGAGATAAAACTTTTTCTTACTATCGACTTGGATAAACCTTTCAAAGAGGCAAAAAAGAAGTTTATTAAACATTACTTTAATGACATATTGACCCTAAGCCTGGGTAATATAACTGCAGCAGCTAAAAAAGCCAACCTACATAGAAGACATTTGCACAGGAAATTAAACGAGCTAGAAATAGACCCAAATATCCATAAACAAGAACTAATTAAGCCAGAAGAGTATATGAAGACAAATATACAATCTGCTCTTGAAGATAGTCTATCCGATTTTAAAAACAGAGAGCCCTGCGGAAACTGGATCAGGGTGGTGGC
>CAZHYZ010000023.1:0-16580 GCA_964537195.1 uncultured Methanosarcinales archaeon | reverse complement strand
CGTGAGCTAAAAACTCTATTGGGGAAGACACCTACAGCTCTGCAAGCTTTGCCCTTGGCCGCAGGATTATTGGGGCTAGCGTGTCCAAGAGAAACTGTTACAAAAGTAAAATTATCTGAAAATAAATTCAACGAATTATTCTGGGAGCTTGAATTAATCTTGTTAGAAAACAATGTTGCTGTTGAAGTTATAGAAAAAATAAAGAATGATTTAAGAGAAGATCTTGTAGATAAAAAGCTTACAAGAAAAACTTTAGAGAAAAATATAGAGCAGTCACTAAGGAATTCTATTGAAGATTTATTTGATGTTGAACAAATTAACATGATAAAAAACATCAAAAAGAAAAAACCATATGTTATAGCCATGATTGGTATAAATGGCTCTGGAAAAACAACTACTCTAGCCAAAATTGCACACATGCTAAAGAAAGAAAATCTAGAGCCTGTGGTGGCTGCTTGTGATACTTTCAGAGCAGCTGCTATACAACAATTAGAAGAACATACAGAAAAAATAGGTGTTAAGTTGATTAAACATGATTATGGAAGTGATCCTGCTGCTGTTGCTTATGATGCAGTTGAACATGCAAAAGCTAAAGACAAACCAGTTGTCTTAATAGATACTGCTGGCAGACTACATAGTAATAAGAACCTAATGCAGGAGCTTGAAAAAGTAATTAGGGTTGCAAAGCCGGATCTAAAGATTTTCGTTGGAGAAAGCATTGCAGGTAATGATGTCGTTGAGCAAGTCAAACTATTTAATGAGAAAGTTGGTATTGATGGCATTATATTAGCAAAAGCAGATATTGATGAAAAAGGAGGAGCAGCTATTTCTGTTTCTTATGTCACCGGGAAGCCAATTTTATATTTAGGAACTGGACAAGAATATGATGATATAGAAAAGTTTGATAAGAAAAAAATCCTAAAGATGCTGGATCTTAAATAAGAAAAATTTATTAAACTCTAATTTGTAAATAATCTTAATGAAAAGAGGTGCATCTCAAATAGATTGGATTATAAGTCTTGCTCTGTTCTTGCTTTATATTGCATGGTTCTTCACTTTTATGGCCCCAAGCATCAGTTTTAATTCAAACAAAGATTCATTGATGGTGTTAATCAAACAAAAGTTTAATTCTGAGTTTGAATGGCAATTAGAGAAATATCCTTTATTTATTGAAGACAACAACTCAAATGAATTTCTGCCTGTGATGATGGAATACAACTCAAATAATACAGATATTAAATTCATAGATGGAACAGATTATATGTTGTGGAATAACAAGCTAATTTTTCTGGCGAATCTCACAAACACAAGAAAAACCTTGTGGGTATTGAAAGGCTGGGAATATGAACAGGAATTTGAGTATGAGGGACTAATCTCAGAAGAAAACTGGACTACCGCAGGTAACATAAGTGTTAAATTTGAAGACTCATTACCCACAATAGTATATCATGAAGAAAACGAGAAAATATCAAACATTGTCTATACTCTGAACGAAATTGATTTAGAACCCGAAACAAAATATGTTGATTCTGGTTTTGGAGTAGTATACACTGCCCAGACAGGCAACATAAATCACACTAGTATGATATTTGCTTATAACAGTGACATATACAACTTTATTACTACAGACTTACAAGATTCAAATTATGTTCTTAGATTAAACATGGTGCTTGATGATTATGAATCCTATCATTCTAACAACTTATATTATGGAGATTTTTCATACTCTTCAGAAATCCAAAACACAAATTATAGCTACGATGAAATTACTTTCTACAATAGTGGAGCATTAACTATGTTTTTTGATAATGATGTGTATTTTAATATGACTTATTATAATACTACATTGAATCTACAAATTGATATCCCTATATCTGGATCTTATGAGTATAGATTCATATTCCATAATGGAGACTATGACTCTGCTAATAGGCAAGAGTATCATGTAGAAAGGGGTGTTTCACAAAAACTAGAAGGTCTTTATCTATCAAATATTAGCCAGAATTATTCACATTATAAAGAAAAATGGAACTATCCAGACAAGAGAAATTTTAACATCAGAGTTTTCAAAAATACATCAAAATATCGCTATCTACAAGACTCTCCAACAAAAGAGATTGGTGTTTTTAATCCTGGCAATAGAAATGTTCATGCTGATAATGAAGAGAAATATGCCCTTGATACAGATGGAGAATACACACTTGTAAATATAAATTATAGAATATGGTAAAAAAAGCTTTCATGAAAACTGTTGAGATAATGCTTGTTATAGTTATCACTACCATATTTATGCTTGTAATAATACCCCAAGGTTCCACAAATATAATCAAGGAAAGAGAACCTTATCTTATTTATCTCCAGGAATTACCTGAATTCAGAAATTTTGTATCTAATAACGACGGATGTTTTGACTCTGGAGAGTCAAATACAGTTGATAACTTGATAAGAAGATATTTGCCAGATGAGTATTATTATACTCTTTGTTTAAATGCAAGAATGCAATCTAGTAATTATCTCTTTAACTATGGAACTCCTCAGAAAGAAGTCCATGTAGATACGTTGCTCTTTGCTGGTAATTATACTAATATTAATATAAAAACAGTCAGATTATATTATTGGTCAGAGTCATAAAATTTATATAGTTATGAGACACAGGAAGATATAATGATTGAACACGAAATGCTCCAATTGTTTTACAAATTCTTTTTATCCTTAGTATTAGGAGCATTAATAGGTATAGAAAGAGAAAAAAGTCAACAGAGGCATGAAGGCACAGATTTTGCAGGTATTAGAACATTTATGATAATTTCTTTTTTTGGTACGATTACTGCATACCTCGCATCTCTCTACTATGATTGGTTGTTAGCTGTCATAATCGGATGTTTCATAGCTTTACTAATGGCTGGTTACATATTAAGTTCAATATTCAACAAAAATATTGGTATGACTACTGAGCTATCCGCAGTGATTAGCTTTATTATTGGAATATTGGTCTTCACAGCACCCCAGGAAATCCCTATATTATTGACAATTGTAATTGCACTATTATTATCATTTAAATCACACTTACATAAGTTTGTATATCAACTGAAACTAAGTGAGTTTTTTGACACTATAAAATTCCTCCTAATTGCATTTGTGGTTCTTCCACTATTAAAACCAATTGAACCATTTGGACCATTTAATGCTATTAATCTATATGAAATATGGCTAATGGTTGTTTTTGTCTCTACTATTAGTTATGTTGGTTATATCTTAATGAAAGCGTTTGGATCAAGCAGAGGAACCCTTGTAACTGGTTTATTGGGAGGAATTCTCTCAAGCACTGCTGTTGTTACTTCTCTTGCTAGCAACACTAAAGAAAAACAAGTTTCAATAACTCCTGCAGTTGCTGCTGCAGCACTTGCCAGCGCAACAATGTTTGTCAGAGTATTAATAGAAGTATCTATCTTAAATTTTGGGCTAATAGAAAAATTGGCAATGCCAATGATGTTAATGGCCACAGCATGTTTCATAAGTGTTTCAATTCTCTGGAAAAAGAATAAAGTAACTGACACAGAATTAGATATTAGTTCTCCATTAAAATTAAAACCGGCTTTGAAATTCGGATTTTTTTATGGCTTCATACTTTTGATATCAAACATCTTCAATGCTTATTTTGGCACTAAAGGATTGCTTATTGCTGGTCTTATCTCTGGTCTTGCAGATGTGGATGCAATAACCATATATGTTGCAAGAAACACTGCTATAGCAACACCTGTTGCAGTGCTTGCTGTTACAATAGCTGCAACAGTAAACACCATAGTAAAAGTTATAATTGCAAAAATCTTTGGAAACGATAAATTTGGTAGTAAGCTAATGAAAGTTTTAGCACCTGCAATCATAACAGGACTAATATTAATAGCCATATTATAAGGAGGTATGATAATGAACAAAGAAAGAATAAAATATGTATGCAATAACTGCAGCTACGAGTTTTCAAGGAATAATGAAGTCAATTTTTTACACTGCCCATATTGTGGGAAAAAAGGTACTGTTGACATAAAAAAAGGAGACTTCGCTTCTAAAGTATTAGATGAAGTCTCAAACTATAGTTGAGAGATAAGGAAGGACATTAAAGAAGATAATGGCATTAAACAAAATATTAGAGACACTAAAACTTATATTCTTCATAAGATCATACTTAAATACATAATGATATAGAACAAAAACTAATAAGTTGTTTGCTAAAGTTGCAATTAATCCAACAAAAGTCATATTGAGATTTCTTAATAAGTATGAAATAAATACCATCATAACATAACCAGTAAGCATCGGGAATGAGAAAGGACTAATATTAAACCCAACAACAAAACTTAATATGCCGCCTAGAATAGCCACAACTAGACCTGCTTTAATTCCATAATTAAGAGTACAGAAGACAATACCTAAAGTCAATAATTCTATTTCTATCGGTAACCTTATAAATCTTTTATAACTTGAAAGAGCCATATTTAATATTATAAATATTGTAATAACCATGGCTGCTCTTAGTTTATGAGATACTAATAAGAAAAGGAGAAATGCAAAGCCAGTCATCCCATAAATGATATAGCGATAGTATTTATTACGCATGTTCTCTGATATTCTATATTGTTTTATATTTATTTCTAAAAAAGTTTATATAGCCTTAACTGTTAACTAATCTAAAAGAGGTGTGTTATGGGAGAACTTAGAAAAGATTATGTTCTTGACAGATATGTTATTATTTCCACTGAAAGAGGCAAGAGACCTCATGAATTTAAACAGGAGAAGGCAAAAAAACATGCTGGAGAAGACGACTTTGCTAGAGGAAACGAAGATAAGACACCTAAAGAGATAGAAAGATATCCACCTGATTCTAAAGATTGGGATATTAGGGTATTCCCAAACCAATATTCTGCAGTTAAACCTCAAGGAAATTATAATGTTAGAACAGACAACAACTATTTTACATTTTCAGATTCTTTTGGTTATCAAGAAGTTATAGTGGACACTCCAGAATTAAATCAAAATTTAGAAGATTTACCAGAAGCTCATATCGCTAATGTTTTCAAGATATTGAAAAATAGAACTGAGGTTAATATGTCTTGTGAAGGCATAAAATATGTGTCAGTTTTCAAAAACTATGGGAAAGATGCCGGCACTTCAATAAAACACAGTCATTGCCAATTAATTGCATACAACAAGATTCCTGAGATAATAAAGAAGAAAGAAGATCATTGTAAAGATCATTGCCCTTATTGCAATATCCTAAATATAGAAAAGGACAGCCTTAGAAGATGTTTTGAGAATCCTGCTTTTATCTCATTTACGCCCTATGCCTCTAGATTTCCTTTTGAAATATGGATATTCCCAAAAAGGCACATTCTAAATATAATTGAGTTTAATGATAAGGAATATGTATATCTTGCTGAGATAATGAAAAAAATTCTCTTAAAATTAAAGCAACTAAATGCTAGCTACAATTTTTATTTCCAGTATGGTATTGAAAAGATGCACTTCCATATAGTGCTTACTCCAAGATTAAGTAAATGGGCAGGTTTTGAACTAAGTACGGGAACAATAATCAATTCTATGCCACCTGAGAATGCTGCTGAGTTTTATAGAAGATAATCAATGGTGTGATATTTTGTTTCTAATCTTTCTCTTGATATTTGTGCATCTTCACCATTACTATTTAAAACCACAAGAAAATCATCTAGAGTTTCATCAAATTTTAATCTATTAAATGCTGCATAAACTAGTTTTCTTCCCACTGGATCTTTGTATTCTCCATTTGGAAGATTTACAGAAGGAGATAACTTTTGATATTCTATTCCAGATATTAATAGTGTGTCAGCAATTTCAAAATCTCGTTCGCCCGGATTTTTAACATGAAAATGAGTAAAGAAATCATTATATTGTTTTCCCTCGTTTATAATTGATTCTTCAACTAGTTTGTATTTAGTAGTCTGACCATCTTGTTTATTTTGGTCATCTTTCTCACTATGACCATTTCCACCAAAATAATCAATGAATTGTTTAACTACTTTAGGAACTTTTATCTCCAATCTTAGTGTTTCTGTATCCATTTTATAAAATAGAATTTTTAATGCTTTTTAAAGGTAGTCTAAGTATAATAGGTAGTATAAAGTATGCCAATCTAAACCTTTAAATAATAAACGTTTTTGCTTTCTCTATAGGTGATAAAAATAAAAGCAATTATTCCTGTTGCAGGTTTTGGAACAAGACTTAGACCACACACTCATTCAACACCTAAGGCACTATTACATGTAGCTGGAAAACCAATACTAGGTCACATTCTAGACCAAGTAGTTGAATTAGGGATTAAGGATGTTGTGCTTATTCTAGGTTATCTTGGTACAAAAATAAAAGACTATGTCGAAGAAGAATATCCTGATATGAATTTTGCATATGCTCAACAGGAAAAAGCTATTGGGCCTGCACACGCCATAGGATTAGCAGAGCCATTCTGTAAAGACGATGAAAGAATTATGGTCATATATGGAGACACAATATTTGTAGGAGATATGACTGAAGGTTTTAACTCCAAAAAAGATGGTGCTATTGCTGTTAAACGTGTAGAGGATCCAAGAAGATTTGGCGTTGTGGAAATGAAAGGTGATAAGATAATAGATGTTGTAGAAAAACCAGATTACATAAAACCAATGGATGCTATGATAGGTATTTACTTTTTCAATAATGCAAAACTGCTTTTCAGTTCCATAAAACAAATGATTAAAGAAGAAAGAATGACCAAAGGAGAATTCTATGTTCCTGATGCAATGAAAGTCATGCTTGAAAAAGATGCCTATTTAACTACTTTCCAGATGGATGGATGGTTTGACTGTGGCAAACCAGAAACATTACTTTCTACAAATAGATATCTGTTAGAAAAAATGAGTAATGGAAAGCAAAAGATTGTAGACGAAAACACAATAATTATCCCTCCCGTATTCATTGGAAAAGACACTGAACTAAAGAATTCTATTATAGGTCCATATGTTTCTATAGCAGACGGTGTAAAAGTTGATACATCTATCATAAAAGACAGCATAATAAACAAAGGTTCTGTTGTGAAGAATGCTCAGTTACAGGAATCTCTAATAGGAGAGAACGCACTTGTAAATGACATGATAGAAAAGATTAATATTGGAGATAACTCAGAAATCAGCTTTTCTCAGGATTAAGATATTCTAAAACATCCAAACCCAATAGGTCTTTCTTGAGAATAGCCCCTAGTGTCTCATCATTAATTCTAGAGTCTTGATATAGTTTATGTATATCAAATATGTTCATTTCTGAATGATAATCCGTTTGAAAAGGATGATAAATTCTCAATATGATATGTAATGGTAAATCATTAGGAATTTTCATAACACCACCAATTAATTCCTCAAACTCTGTTACGGGTGGGTTTTCAGAAGCCCAAAAATATATATCCAAATCACTAGGTTTTTTTTTATAAAAATCTTTATCTTTAAAATCAAGTATGTCTCCAAAAACATGAACTCCAAAAATATCAATATTATTCTCTATAAAAAGCGGAGCATGAACAACTTCAAGAACTTGTTTTTCCAGACCATCCTGTCCTACAAGCCTGCCGTTTTCCCAATAGATATTAGGTTTTTTTTCTCTAAAAATATCAAATGCTCTATCAATAATTGATCTCATGACATGTCTGGAAATAAGAATCTATTCTTAACTTTATCTTTTCCAAAAGTATTATAAACTATTCTGTCAAAGTAAGAAACATGCTAAAAAAGCACAGAAGAAAAAAAATAACTTTAAGACGTGATCTGGGGTTATTTGAAGCAACTATTGCAGGTATTGGAATTATAGTGGGCGCAGGGATTTATGTTTTAATAGGAGCAGCAACAGGACATGCTGGCAATGGTGTATGGATGTCTTTTGTCATAGCTGCTTTTATTGCATTTTTGACAGGATTAAGTTATGCAGAACTTTCTTCTATTTATGACGATGATTCAGGAGAATACAGCTATGTAGAACATACTTTTGGCAAACATATGGCATTTATTGTTGGTTATCTTGTCATGTTTGCAGGCATTATTGGAGCAGCTGCTGTCTCTCTTGGTTTTGCTGGATACTTTAATTCATTATTTGGTCTGAATAATTTAGTTATCACAGCTATCTTTGTTATCCTATTCTTTACATTGCTTAATCTGAGAGGAATAAAACAATCTATGAGAGTAAACGCTGTCTTAACTGTAAGCAGTATTCTTGGTTTATTGTTCATCATTGTTTTTGCTATTCCAAAGATAGGTAGTGTAAACTATCTAGAGTATACTTCAATAAGAGGTGTTCTACAGGCCTCATCATTAATATTCTTTGCATATTTGGGATTCGATTCGGTTGTACAGTTATCTGAAGAAACAAAGAATCCAAGAAAAAATATTCCCCTTGCATTACTCTTAGCTATATTTATCAGTACGGCAATCTATATTCTAGTAGCAATTTCAAGTGTAAGTGTAATGGATTGGCAAACTCTTGGAAACTCAAATTCCCCATTAGCAGATGTTGCCTCTAATCTGTTAGGATCAAATGCAGGTCTTGCCCTATCAATAATTGCTATCTTGGCAACAAGCAACACTATTTTATTAGAGTTAGTAGCAATTTCTAGATTAATATATGGAATGAGTAAAAGCTACAAGAAATTAGATTTTCTCTCAGACATCAATGAACTAACTAACACACCCCATAAAGCAATCATAGTTACATCTCTACTTGCTCTGATTTTTATTTTAATTGGGAACATCGAAACTGTTGCTGAGATAACTAATTTTACAGTATTCATTATTTTTGCAGCAATTAATCTCGCATTGATTAAATCAAGATATATAAAACATAGAAAAGAGATGTTCCGTGAACCTTTGAATATTGGGAAATTCCCTGTATTAGGTCTCCTAGGATTAATATTGACTTTACTCATGATATTAAATTTAGAAATTAGAGTGATTATACTTGGATCTTTTATAATTATTGGTGGATTCTTGCTCTATAAGATTATAGAGAAATAATTATTTTGGTTTTACCTTTTTATTACTGACCAATTCATAAGCACCGTATGCTGCAAGAACTCCTTCACCAACACCAACTATTGCCTGCTTGAAGTGAGTATCAACAACATCTCCTGCTGCATAAAAACCTTCTATATTTGTCTCTGCTTTTCTATTAATCTTAATCTCGCCTTTCTCATTTAATTCCACACCAACTTCTCCTGCTATTTTAGATAAAGGAATATGGCCTATAGCGACAAATATTCCATCCATCTGTAATTCATTGCTTTCATTATAAGGTTTATCTAATACAACATAAGTTACTTCATTCCCATCTCCTTTTATTTCTGTGATATTTGTGTTGTTAATAATCTCAATCTTATCATTAGCCTCAATAAGTGCTAAATTTGGTGGTTCAGGATGAATCTTCTCTCCTCTATATATAATATAAACTTTCTTAGCATGCTCAGCTAACACTAGTGCTTCTTTAGCAGCGCCATCAGAACCTCCCACTATACTTACAACTTTATCCTTATAGAAAAAAGCATCACAAAGAGCACAATAATGAACACCTTTATTTTTGTATTCATCATGTCCAGGAACTTTTAATTCTCTATGTTTAGTTCCTGTAACATAAATTACTGTATGGGAAGTTACAGAGTCTTCCTTCATATAAATCTTGAAATAATCACCAACTTTCTCTATTTTAGTTACTCTTCTCTCCTTAATTTCAACAAATTCTTTATAATCTAGTGCATGTTCTTTTAATTTATCAGCTAATTCCTGTCCTGTCAACTTCTTAAAGCCGGGATAGTTTTCAACCCTATCTGTTAATATGATAGTGCCTCCCAGAGTTTCTCCAATAACTAATGTCTTTAATCCTAAGCGACCTGCATACATAGCGGCTCCAAACCCTGTTACACCGCCTCCAATAACAACCGTATCATAATCTACCATATTTTCACCAAATCAAAAAAAAACTAAGATGTTTAAATATGTTTTCTTGTAGTTATCAATTGTGCATAAAAAAATCACAGCTTCTTAATTTTCTTTGCAAGTTTGATATCTTTCTCTGTAATTTCTCCTGCTGAATGTGTCCACAATGTTAATTTAACTTTATTATATACATTGTAGATTTCAGGATGGTGATCCATCTCTTCAGCTAAGTCTCCAACCTTGTTGATAAACTCCAACGCTTCTTTAAAATCAGAGAACTCATATTCTCTATACAATCTCTCCTCTTTAAGTTCCCATCCATCTAGTTCTTCAAGTTGATTCATTAATTTAGTAAGTTCCATTTTAAATAAAATAAAGAAAAAGAGTATATAAATTTAGCCTTGGGCTTCTTTATATCTCTTAGCTACTTCTTCCCAATTAACAACATTCCAGAAAGCATCTATGTAGCTTCCACGCATGTTCTGATATTTAAGATAATAGGCATGCTCCCATACATCTAATCCAAGAATTGGGATTCCACTGCATTGACATCCACACTCACAGTCATCACCACAGTCTTTACAATTACAGACATCCATGTAAGGATTATCTTGGTTTGGTGTTGAGCATATCTTAAGCTTTTTGTCCTTATCAACAACAAGCCATGCCCAGCCACTTCCAAACCTTGTAGCAGCTGCACTAGCAAATTTTTCTTTAAATTCATTAAAAGAGCCAAATGCCTCTTCAATTGCTTTCTTTAATTCAGCTTGTGGTTCTCCTCCACCATCAGGAGACATAATTGTCCAGAATAATTTGTGATTAACATAACCCCCACCATTATTCCTAACTGCTGTCCTTACTTCTTCAGGAACAGAATTTAGATCAGAAATAATCTCTTCTGCTGATTTATCTGTATCAAATTTCTCTAAAGCTGCATTGAGTTTGTTTGTGTAACCAGCATGATGCTTTGTATGGTGTATCTCCATTGTCTTGGCATCAATGTGTGGCTCTAGTGCATTATATTCATAAGATAATTTAGGTAGTTCAAACATTTTTATCACCTAAATAAAAAAAACATTGGGCTGTTTAAAAAGGTTATGTTGAACTAGAATGGTTTACATTTCTTACAAGGTTTATATTTCTTGGATTTAGCATATCTTTTAGAACCCAATATTACTCTGTCTTTTTCAGGAACATCTTCCAGAACATCACAGTCTTCTAAATGAACTGTTTTTCCTACAAGAACAAGTGTTCCATATTTCGGATTTTTCTCCTCTTTATTTTTATTATAAGACTTCTTTCTCATATGAATTGCATGCCGTTTTTCAAGAGTTTTCATTCTATGAGCTAATAAAACAATTAACAACCCAAACAGAATAGTCAATAAAGAAACCAAATAGAAAAAAAAGATCTTAAACTCCATAACAAAAATATTGAAGATGAAAAAGTTAATCTCAAAGAAAACGAGAAAACTTAATGCAGCTCCTTTCTTCCAGTAAGGTTCTTTGACTAGAAATATAAAAAATATAAAATTAAGCAGGAACAACACTCCAATTAGATATGAATTATTTAATAATAATGATAAAGCTAAAACAAGAAATTCAAGTATAAGTAAAAACATTAATGATATTGTTCTCTTCATAACGCAAAGACAAAAGTAGATTAAATTTAAATGTTGTGTATATTAGAACTAGTTAATAAAGTATAAACAGGGGCTTCAAGGTTAGTTTCTTCTATTCCAACACCAACATCTACTTCTCTTGTCTCTTCTTGCTCTTCTGCCTGATAATTAAGTTGATTCTGATAATTTATAAAAATCATTACTAACATAGCAACAATAAAAAGAGCAATTAAAATCTCGTCCCAGAATAATTCATTTTTTCTTCTTTTCCTAAGATTATACTTTGGCTTTACCTTATATGGTTTTCTAGGCATTTCCTCTTTAACATATTTATCAAGATACTCGTCTTTCTTGCCCATATAATGTTTTGAGTTAATCAGCTATATAAATTTTTTGACCCAATATTTAAATATCCCTCTGATTTCTAAAATTTAATGATTCCTGAAGATCAAATAAAAGAATTCAGAAAAGCTTTATCAGAGTCTGCTCATCCAATAATTTATTTTGATGATGACCCAGATGGATTATCTTCATTCTTACAATTCTATAAATTCAATAGAGAGGCCCGGGGTGTGATATATAAAGCAGCTGGTCCTCTAGATGAGAGATTCTTAAAAAAAATAAAAACATACCATGCAGATAAAGTCTTTATAGTAGATGTTGCCGAAGTTAGTCAAGAATTCTTAGACAAATCTGGAGAAACTTACTGGTTGGACCATCATGCTCCATTAAATAGGAAAAATGTGAAATACTATAATCCAATGATACAAAGCAAGGGTAAAGATAATAGACCAGCAAGTTACTGGGCCCATAAGATTACACAAGATAATCTCTGGATATGTATGGTTGGATGTGTCGGGGATTGGTTTTTGCCAGAGGATTTAAAGGATAGATTCTCAGAAAAATATCCTGATCTTCTACCAAAAAAAATTAACACTCCAGAGGATGCCCTTTTTACAACACAATTAGGAAAGCTAGCAAAAGTGTTTTCATTTGTGATGAAAGGCAGAACAAAGGATGCAATGACCTGTGTAAAGATTTTAACTAGAATAGATGATCCTTATGAGATACTTGAACAAAAAACTTCTCAAGGAAAATATGTTTGGAAAAAATATCAAAAGATTAACAAAGAATATCAAGAAATAAAGAACTCTGTAAAGGTTACAAAAGATAGTTTATTGCTATTCAGATATGATGAAGATAAAATGGCACTTACCTCTGATTTGAGCAATGAAATCTTATATGAGAACCCAGACAAATTTATCATAATAGCCCGTATGAAATCAGGAGAGTTCAAATGCTCTTTGAGATCAACAAAATATGAAGTTCTTCCTATATTGGAAAAAGCACTTAAGAAAGTTAATGGAAGCGGTGGCGGTCATACCCATGCTTGTGGAGCAAATGTCGTAGAAGAGGACTTTGACAAATTCCTAGAAGTTATTACAAAAAATCTATAAAAAATTATTTAAATAGTAATATATTACTCATTTCTTATTAAAATGAAAATAACAAAATATGTCTTATTATTTTTAATATTAATTAGTGGTGTGAATGCAGTAATGATTAGTGAGATTATGTACAACCCTCTTGGCTCTGACTCAGACAGAGAATGGATTGAAATTTATAATGACGGAGCAGAAATTAGTTTAGAAGATTGGAAATTAAAAGAAAACGGAGTAAACCACCAATTATCTCTATATCAGGGGTCATTTGTCTTACCTCAAGATGAATTCATAATTATTGTTGATGACCCAGTTGATTTCCTGAATGATTATTCTTACACAGGTACTATTTTAGATTCTTCTTTTTCTCTTAAGAATTCTGGGGAGGAAATAGCAATACTAGACAAAGACCTAAATGAGATTGACAAAGTAACTTACACAGACATTGCTCAAGAAGGCTATTCAATCATATATTCTGAAGACATGTGGGAAGAAGGAGAAATGAATGGTAGTCCTGGAGAGATACACGAGAATATTGACGAAGTTCCTGAATTCAGAATATTAGGTATAATATCCATAGTTGCTGTAATAATATTATATAGAAATTTTACTTAGGTAATTTCATGCCCATGCGTTTCATCATTTTTTCCATATTCTTTGGGCTACCACCTTTTAACATTTTCATCATCTTTTTAGATTGCCTATACTGCTTTAATAATTCTCTAACTTCTTTTGCACTTGTCCCGGAGCCACGTGCAATCCTTTCAATTCTCTCACTAGAGATTATCTCTGGATCTTCAAGTTCTTCTTTTGTACAGGAATCCATGATAAAACGCCATTTCTTAAGTTTCTCCTGCTGAACTTCAATTGCTTCTTTGGGTAATTTCAGCTGGCCCATGCCTGGAACTAACTCCATTACTTTTGATAAAGGTCCCATTTTTTGCATGGCCTGCATCTGATCATACAAATCAATTAGGTTAAACTCTCCTTTGAGAAATTTCTTGCTCATGTCTTTTGCATCTTCTTCAGATATTGCCTCTTTAGCTTTTTCTAATAAAGTTTCAATATCACCCATACCTAAAAGACGAGAAACAAACCCTTCTGGCTTAAACTCTTCTAAATCTTTTATCTTTTCTCCAACACCAATGAATTTAACGGGAGCATCTGTTACTGCACATGCACTAAGAGCTCCTCCTCCTTTAGCAGTTCCCTCCATCTTTGTTATTATGACACCAGTAACATTACAGGTTTCATGGAACTTATGGGCTTGTTTCTCAGCTGCCTGTCCTATATCTGCACTTATTACAAGGAGGCGTTCATCTGCCTTAACAAGTTTATTTATCTTGTTTAACTCTTCAATTAATTCCTCAGACAAAGCGTCTCTTCCTGCTGTATCCACGATTACAACATCAAACTCTTTGAGTTTTTTCTCGTGTTTTTTATATATCTTAACAGGATCTTTTTCTTTTTCATCACCAAAGACTGGAACATCTATTTTCTTTCCCAGTTGCTGTAGTTGTTTATAGGCTGCAGGTCTCCAGACATCTAATTGCAATAAGGCTATTTTTCCTGCTCTTTTCTTAAAGAAATTTCCTAATTTACCAGCTGTTGTTGTCTTTCCTGAACCAAATAAACCAACAAGCATTATTTTAAATGGTGCTTTAGTAATATTTATTTTATAACCTTCTCCTCCTAGAAATTGGACAAGCTCTTCATATACTATGTTTATTATATGTTCTTTTTTTGTTAATCCTGGAGCAGCTTTTTCATCAAGTGCCCTCTCCTTTATTTTTTTAGATAATTCAAAAACCAGTTTTACATTAACATCACTCTGCAGCAAAGCTCTCTGTATATCTTTCACAAGTTCATTTATTAGTTTTTCATCTACTAAAACTGCATTGGCTATCCTCTCAAGAGTATTTTTGAGTGAATTTCCTAGTTTATCTAATACCATAATGCGTTAGAAGCCTGGTTTTTTTATAAAGATTTTGAAAATTTCAATAGTAACGCAATTTTTATATAATAAAAGAGTATTGGAATATTAGTTGGTGGGAAATTGAAGAGAACTATATGTCTGACAATAATTTTTGCTTTATTAATTAGCTATTCTACAGAGGCAGCAGTTGTTGGTGTAAGCCCAAGTATTGTCAAATTTAATAATATGTTAAAAGGAGGGTATGCAGACGTTCGTGTTACTGCAAGTACTTCTTTTGATACTCCTCTAAAAGCTCACTTTGAAACACAAGGAGAAGTTGGTGAATGGATAAGACTCCAACCAAGTGTAGATGAATTTATTTTTTCAAAAGATGAACCATATACATTTAATATGATTATTGAGCCTCCCGAAGATACTCAGAACGGAAATTATACAGGAAGATTAGAGATAACAACAGACGAATTAGCCACTGTTGAAAGTGGCGCAGGATCCTCAGTTATAGCTCAGGTAGCTATATTAATATATGTAGAAGTTACTGGTGAGGAAACAATAGCATGTAATGCAGGTGCTATTGCAACACAGAGTGCTGAAGTTGGAGATCCATTCTTAGTTAGGGCTACAGTAGACAACAAAGGAAATGTCCGTTTAAGACCTGAAGTAATTATAGAGGTATGGGATCAATACCAAACAAGGGTAGTAAAAACTTATCGTTTTTTAGGCCAACAGATTCTGCCTACAAATGAAGGAACAATAACTCAGGAAATTGAAAATGATTTAGAATTAGGTCAATATTTTGCAGATGTTTTTGTAAAAGAATGTGGTGTTTCCAGAATAACAACATTTGATATTGTGGGAAGGGGCCAATTAGCTGATTCTGGTAAACTATTAGGAATACATACAAATGATATTACTTATGAAAAAGAGACAATGCCAATTTTCTCTAAATTCACAAATACAGGAAAGACTAAGGTAATAGCGCAATTCAAAGGAGAGATTGTTGATTTAGACAATAATAAGATTGTCCACGTACTTGAATCTGATTCATTGGAAGTTAACCCAGGGGAAACAACTGAATTTAGGATGTTTTATGTACCTGAAAAAGCAGGAGATTATCAGATATCTGGAAGAATATTATATAATAATAAGCTGACTTTTGAAGAAAAAAGCAAAGTCGTTCAGGTTGTTAAGACAAAAAGTGGTTTTAGAAGTTGGATTTTCTTATTCATACTTTATCTAATAATCGGTTTAATAATTCTAATATTAATAGGTAAAATCAGAAAAGCAAGAAAAAAATAATTATTTTTTCTTTTTCTTCTCAAACGAATATGCTGGTTTATCTGTCTCCTGAAGCCACATCAAGCCAATACGCATCATGTCCTTGTTGAACTTTTTGCTTATCTTATAGACTTTATCATAGAGATCATAGTCAACCATGCCCATGCTTTTCATAGGTGTTAGAATTCTATCATAAAACTGTCTCTTATTGTAAGAAACTTTAACTTTCTTTCCTACGTATGGTTCTTCATCAATCTCTCCTACTAATTCACCATCATGCAACTTTGTAGCAAATAATGACATCTCTGTCTTTCCTATTTGGCCACCGTTCT
>CAZHYZ010000022.1:0-16637 GCA_964537195.1 uncultured Methanosarcinales archaeon | reverse complement strand
GATAAGAGCTGAAAGCATCTAAGCTTGAAGCCCCCCTCGAAAATAAACATCATAGGCTCCCATAAAAGATGGGTTTGATAGGACCGGTGTGTACGCACTAAGGTAACGAAGTGCTTAGCATGCGGTTACTAATCGCCATTCCTTTTCCACTTTTGAACGGTCTTTTTTTTCTTTTTCCTTAAAATTTAAATATATGTTGAAGCTAGCTACAGCTATGCCATTAGAGTTTAGATTAGTTGAGTCTGTTTTTGAAGAAGCAGAAGCTATGTTAATGCTGGAGAATATATTATACCGAGAACTAGGATTAAAAGCACCAGATAACGCAGATGAAGATTTTTTCTTTGTAGCAATTGAACAGGGTCATGTAAAAGGAGCTGCCAGGCTCTGCCTTAATTATAATCCTTTATGGAAAATTGCTTATTTCAGAGGTGTGGCTGTTCCTCAAAAATATCAGCAACAAGGTATAGGAAGACAATTATATTTGCAAAGGAAAAGATTTGCTCTAGAGAGAGGAAAAACAAGAGGTATTGCTCTTATTAGAGAAGCTGCAATTTCTTTATATGAATCAGAAGGATATACTGTTGTTGATACCAAAATAACCCCAACACAAAAAGGTCCTTTAGTTAGATATTGGGTTGTTAATGATTCTCTCTAAGAGTTAATTTTATTAATAAATTGAAATAACTGCTTTTTATGTATGACATATTTGATTTTCATCTGTTGGAAAGGCTTGCATCAGAAGGTAATGCTGGCAAATTAGAAATAAAAATCCCAATACAGGCAGGAGAAGAAGAAAGAGACATCAGAGATGGAGTTATGCGAGTAAATCTAACTGATTTAATAAAATACGCAACTACTCCTGAAATTGGTGATCATCAGATTATGGCTCAGGATATTGAGGCTGTTTCTGTTATAGGCAAAGCACTCTATAAACATTTTGATCATCCTTATAGAGCTATGAGAAAAGATCTTGATATGGTTGTCTTATTAACCAATCAATATGATGAGAAAAATATTGTTATACCTAAAAGAACTGTTGATGCAAAACTTCGAAAAGGGTATGATTATATTGAAATTATTGAAACTGCAGTATATACTGAATATCCTGAAATGGTTTCCCGGCTTCTTTTACCACCAGAAATTAAGATGAAAGAATGGGTGGCAGATTTACATATTTCTTACAGATCACTTAATCAGTTTAGGAATGGCATTGGACATGGAGACTCAATAAGTGAGAGTGTTGTAAGTTACGGAGTGCCAATTATTGGGATAAAGAAATTTAACAGAATTGTAGATGAAATTCAAGAACCAGTAAGAGAACCTCTGCATGAGACTGTTTATCACAATAATGAAGGAAATCTTGATATTGAGATTATCCCTAAGTAATCGAAAACATTTTTATTATATTATATAATACTTCAGTGTAATGATTTTAAAGAAGAGAAAAAAATACGAAGCAGGACTAATATTGTGTCCTCCATGGGGAATAGATTACCCACCCTTAAATTTAGGTTATCTGTCTTCATATCTGCGGTCTGAAGGCATAAAAACAAGGTTATTTGATCTTAATATAGATTTTTATCATGAAGTTGATGATGATCTAAAACACATATGGGATCCTAGTTCAAGTACAATTTGGTCATCCCAAAAAGAGTTCAACATAATACTTCCAAAAATAAGAAAGAACATTAAAGATAATATAAAAGAGATATTAAAAAATGATTACCACTGCCTTTGTTTCTCCATCAATACTGCAAACAGACTTATTTCTATAGAAATTGCAAGAGAAATCAAAAAAGAATCAAACATACCTATTATATTTGGGGGGCCTTATTGCAAAAAACCAGAAGCAACTGAAAACATACCAAAAGAAATAGTAGATCACATAATAATAAGCAACAGGGGAAGTGAAATACCCTATGTTTTAAGGAGTATTAAGAAAAATGAAGATTTGCCTTGGAAGATAGAAGGTAAGGATAAAAAAGAAATAATAACTAGTGTTTTCCCTGACTATAGTGATTTGGACCTCTATAAATACAGGGACAAGAGACTTCCGTTCATTCTAAGCATTGGATGCCCTAGAAGATGTCATTTCTGTAATCATGTGCATTTCAGCCCCGAGTTCATAACAAGAGACCCAAAACTTGTTTTTGATGAGATAAATTACTATTATAAAGATTGCGGGATAAAAAGATTCGTTTCCAATGATTTATTGATAAACGGAGACATAAAAAAACTTGAAGAATTTTGTGATCTAATAATAGAATCAGGTATTGATATAGAATGGGATGGACAAGGTATAATAAGAGATATGCCTGAGAGAATATTCAAAAAATTGAAGAAATCTGGGTTGAACTCTATTTTATTTGGAGTGGAATCAGGTTCTGAAAAAGTCCTTAGGAAAAATAATAAATTGCACACGCCAGAGATGGCGATTGAGTGTATAAAAAAGGCAAATAAAGCAGGCATTAAGGTGTTTATAAATATTATGATAGGACTTCCTGGGGAGACTGAGGAGGATTTCCAAAAAACCTTGTCTTTCATCTCAGAGAATAAAAAAATGATACAAGGTGTGGCTTCACTAAATCTTACTATATTGGATAAATTGTCTTATTGGTACAAGAATCGGGAGGAATTCGGATATTATATTGATCCTAAACATGATAATGCCTTAAGATGGATTGATTTAAACCAGGAGAACACATTAGAAATAAGGGTTGAGAGGTTCAAAAGGGCACTTAAATTTTTAGAAGATATAAATATGAGAGTAATATTAACAAATGAGAATCTTACAAGAAATATTCCTTTAGGATTTGAAATTGAACCTATATCAAACATAAAAGAACGTTTTTATGATTACATAAAGAAAAAAGAAAAAAATCTAATGAAGAATGATATAATAGATAAAGACGTGAATACTCTACTTGAGACAATAGAAAAATTAGATAAAAGGATATTATTTATGAATGAATCTCTAGAAAAAGAAAAGGGAAAAACCGGCCAATTTCGAAACTCAATAGTATATCCAATCTACAGAATAACTAATTCTCTCGGCAAAACAAGAATTGGAAGATTTATAGAGAAAATACTAAAATAGATTTTACAGTAAAGTTTTTTAATCCTCAATATTATTAATAATAGTATGAGTGATTTTTTTAAAGAACAAATTGTCCAGAGCATTTCTACAGCTATTGGAAAGGAAGTGGATATTGAATTAATTGAGATACCTCCTGATCCTAAGATGGGAGATTATGCTTTTCCTTGTTTTTCTCTAAGTAAAAAGTTAAAGAAAAATCCTGTTGAAATTGCAAAAGACATTTCCAAGAAGATAAAATCTGGTAAGTATATCTCTGAAATTAAACCATTAGGACCATATGTAAACTTCTTCATAAAAAAAGAATCTTTAGCAGAAAGAACACTAAATGACATAGATAAAGAAAAAGAAAAATATGGAAAGAAGAAGATAGAAAAAAAAACAATTCTTTTAGAGGGTTGGCAGCCTAACACACACAAAGCTTTCCATATTGGTCATATTAGAAATGCTATTTTAAGTGAGAGCATTGCCCGTATTTTAGAATTTAGAGATCATAAAGTAATCAGAACAAGTTATATGGGTGATGTAGGGGCTCATGTTGCTAAATGGCTCTGGTATTACAAAAAATTCTACAAAGGCAAAATTCCAAAAAAGAATGTTAGCAAGTGGGCAGGTGAAATATATAGTAAAGCAAGCAGAAAAAGTCATGATAACGACAAATATAAAGAAGAGATTAATGAAATTCATAGAAAACTGGAAGAAGGCGATCCCGACTTAACTAAATTATGGAAAAAAACACGTGAGTTATGCCTAGAAGATATGTGGAAAATATTCAAAGAGATGGATTGTAAAATAGAGAGAAATTATTTTGAAAGTGAGGTTGAAAAACCAGGTAAAGAAAAAGTTATGAAATTAGTCAAAAAAGGTTTAGCTGAACATAGTGAAGGAGCTATAATTATCAATCTGGAGAAATATAATCTTGGAATTTATGTCCTGCTGAAAAGTAATGGAGCATCTCTATACAGCACAAAAGATATAGGACTTGCCTATTTAAAATCAAAAGAATATGACTTTGACTTATCCTTATATGTTGTAGCAAGTGAACAAGACCATCATTTCAGACAGCTATTTAAGACACTAGAGTTAATGGGATATAAACATGGAGATAAACTAAAACATGTTTCATATGGTCTAGTAAAATTAAAAGAAGGAAAGATGTCCTCTCGTCTGGGAAACGTGATATTATATGAGGATTTTCGAGACCAACTAATAAAAAGAGTATCTAAGATAATAAAGACAAGAAAACTAGTAAAAGCAGAAAAAGAAAATATTGGAAAAACAGTTGCTTTTGGGGCAATGAATTTCACTATGTTGAATCAAGATTCACAAAAAGAGATTATATTTGATCCTGACCAAGCACTCTCTTTCGAGGGAGAAACAGGACCTTATGTACAATATACTCATGCTCGTGCTTCAAGCATATTAAGGAAATACAAAAAACACATTAAGAAAATTGACTATTCACTGTTAAAAACAGAAGAAGAAAGAACTATCTTAAATTTGTTATATCAATTTCCTACTGCTGTAGAAAAAGCCTCTATGCACTATAAACCTAATATAATAACTAGGTATTTATTAGACTTATCACAAGCATTTAATGAATATTATCACAAACATCAGATTCTACAGGAAGATAAAGAGCTTGTGAAAGCAAGAATTTTCCTTGTTAAGGGTATTGTCCAGGTCTTAAAAAATGGCCTCCATATGCTTGTAATTAAGGCCCCAGAAGTAATGTAGTTATTCTCGTGCTATTTGGTGGTGACATTTCTCACAGTATAGAATGTAATATGTTGTATCCCCTATTTTTTTCTCAGATTTAACTATCATCTGAGAACCGCACCTAGTGCATTTTTTGTTCAATTGACACCCCCTTTTCTCATTAGTATAATAATCCCAGTATAAATATTTTTCTTTAGCGAGGAAAGTTTTATAAATGACTTGTTTTTCCAATGCTATTATCTAATGGCGAACGAAAGTTCCCCGATAATGGCCGAAAGGTCACATATGAGGCAAGAAAATGGTTAGTATATATGACGTTGAACCAAGAAAATTAATCCAAGCATTGGCAGAAGAGTTAAAGAAGATGCCAGAGATGGCTCCTCCTGAATGGGCTAATTTTGTAAAGACAGGAGTCTCTAAAGAAAGACCTCCTGTAAACAAAGATTGGTGGTATGTACGAACAGGTGCTATTCTAAGATCTGTATACAAATATGGACCAATTGGTGTTTCTAAACTAAGAACAAAATATGGTGGTCGTAAAAACAGAGGACATGCTCCACATAAAGTCTATAAAGCAGGTGGAAATATTATAAGAAAAATTCTTCAGAAATTAGAGCTTGTTGGATTTATAAAACAAGACCAAGTTGGTATTCATAAAGGCAGAGTTATTACGCCCCAAGGTAAATCATTTGTAGATAAAATTGTTGTAAAGATAAAAAAACCTTATACAAAGCCTAAAAAGGTTAAAAAAGAAAAGAAAGAAGAAAAAAAGCCAGAGAAAAAAGAAGAGCCTAAGAAAAAGGCTGAAGAAGAGAAGGAAAAAGGGAAGAAAAAGGAAAAGAAAACTGAAAAGAAAGAAACTAAGAAAGAAGAAAAAAAGGAAAAGAAAACAGAGAAAAAAGAAACTAAGAAACCAGCTAAGAAAAAGACAACCAAAAAGAAAGCTACAAAGAAAAAGAGTACAAAAAAGAAATCTTCTACAAAGAAAAAATGACAAGATACAAACATCCAGCAAAAAAGAAAAGACTTGCAAAAAAAGGTAGACAGAGTAGATGGGCTCCTTTTTGGACTGTTCCAAAGATATATGGAAAAAACAGAGCTATTCATCCAGGAAGACATACTCATAAGAAGAGACACTGGCGCAGAACAAAAACAAAGGCGTAAAAATGGAACGAACATATAACATACCTTTGAGAAAGGAGTTTAGGAAAGCTCCTAGATATAGAAAGGCAAAAAAAGCTGTAAAGGCTGTTAAAGAATTCTTAAGTAAGCATATGAAATCTCCTATTGAAAACGTAAAGATAGGAAAAGTATTAAATGAGAAGATTTGGGAGCGTGGAATAAGGAGACCTCCACACCATGTCAAAGTTACTGCTGTTAAAGATAAGGAGGGAATTGTAAAAGCTGAATTATTTGGTCATATCTATCCTGGTTTAGAAGAAGATAAAGATAAGAAGAAAAAAGAGAAAAAGGCTGAAGAAGAGAAGGAAAAAGGGAAGAAAAAGGAAAAGAAAACTGAAAAGAAAGAAACTAAGAAAGAAGAAAAAAAGGAAAAGAAAACAGAGAAAAAAGAAACTAAGAAACCAGCTAAGAAAAAGACAACCAAAAAGAAAGCTACAAAGAAAAAGAGTACAAAAAAGAAATCTTCTACAAAGAAAAAAACCAGCAAAAAAAGTAGTGAAAAATCTAAGAAATCATCTAAAAAATAACTATTTCTTAATTATTTGTGCTTCTAATTTCTTTAATACTTCAGCAATACATACAAAAAGATTATTCTCAGTAGCATCTGAATTAACTGGCTTGCCTTTAACCATGACCTTGGCTTGTATTTCGCATTTTGACTTTTTACCATGGACACTCTTTAGATTTATTGTTAGACCTTCATATTTATCTCCAAGATGGTCTGAGAATTTTCTTGCATAGTTACCAATAATCTTTTTGAGAACAATTAATTCTGAAGAATCAATTTCATCAAAACCCACTAACTCTATATTTCCTCCAAGTTCGATATTAAACACCTGTAACTGTTTTGGCTGTGCTCTGTATAAACTACACTATAGCCTTTTTTCTTTCATAGAATTACGTTATTTAGATATATATAATTTACTATTTTACTAGTTATATATCAACCACTGCCCTAATCTTATAACCTTTTTCTGTTTTAGAGATTTTCATTTCATTGTATGTAGGTGCTTTTATGTCTCCGTGAGTTTTGTAGTTAATTGCTTTATCTCCTTTTGCCGTGCATTTTAGACTTTTTTTGTTTATTTTAACATTGAATTTACTGAAAAGAAGGCCTTCTGTATCCATATAGAATAAGAGTTCATCAAGAAAATCAAACAATAGTTTTTCGTTAGTATCTGTTTTTATTTGGAATTCTATCTTCTCTTTAGCTTTTACTTTTTTTATATCTGTAAGAATATTAAACATAGCCAGTGCTGCGTTTTCAAATGCTTCCTCTATTGTTTTTCCATAAGATTCAAACATTGCGTCTGCAGTATGATCAAAATACTTGTATTTCATAATAAAAGAGAAAAATAATGTGTATTTATAATTTTAGTAGAACATAGGTTTTATCTCAAAGTCTTTATCTTCTTCAGGTTCTTGTGCAGGCTGGTCAAATATATTAAATGAGCCTTGCTCTACATCTGCTACGTCTGTTGAGCTATCCAAGAAGTTCTTTAGAAATTGTATTGTTTTTCTAATATCCTCTTTAGAATCCCGTTTTGTATCAACTTCAATTACGACCATATGGTTTAATTCTCAGTTTTAATATAAATAGTTTGTGATAATTATTTATATTTTTCTGACATTACCTTTTCCACTACATAAGTGTCCCAATCTGCTTCTTTTAATTCTTCAAGAATCTGTTTTTCAGTCTTACCTTTTTTTCTTGAATCTCTAACAAACTCAATCAAATTACTATATTTTTCTCCGAAAGCATCTGTTTTCTTTTCTTCTTGATCTTTTTTAGACTCTTTTTGAGGCCTTTTCACAAACAATATCACTGCACATACCAAAGAAATAGTTGCTATAGTCCAATAGAGATTTCTATCTTTTTTAGCTTTAGATTCCTCTTTTAATGGTTCTTGAACAACTCCCTCATCAACATCGTCTGGTGTATCTTGATCTTCTGTATCTCTTTCAAATTCTATCTTTACTGAATCTTCTTTTATTGTGACAGCAAACACTGATAATCCCTCTGATTCAGCTTCAAAGTAATAATAAACACTATCTTCCCTCAAAAGTTTAGTTGGTAAATCAACCCATTCGTTGTTAATATATTTTGTAAGAACAACATCAGACAAATTATTTGTGTGTTCTTCTACCCATTCTTTTTCAAGCTTAAACTTCAATGTTGTCTTATTAAATTTCTCCTGCTCAACTTTAGGATGATCAATAATAACATATTTTTTAACAGGTCTTTCTGGTTTTCTAACTTCTTGAGGTGGAACATCTCTTGCTCTAAATAACATCTCAACTTCATCAACTTCCTGATTAAATTCAACTATAATTGCTTGAAGTGGAGAATCCTCTAAACTAACTTCAATATTTTTAATCTCTTTTCTTTTTACTCCCTCTAATACCTTTTTAATCCTCCTCTCCTCTACACATACTCCTGTATAGTCTCCCTGTTCTAACAATGAATCAACTGCATTTTCAGAAACACAGATATTAGTTTCTTTTCCTGAACTTGTTATATGACACACTAGAACTTTATCTGGATCACAAAGATCTCCTTGTATTGGTGGTGTTCCTGGAACTTCATCATCATCTTCACATTCTCCACAGTCAGAAGGACAAGAACTGCAAGATTCATCATCTTCACATACATCATTTGGACAAGTAGGTTCTTCAATCTCCTCTATACAACGTCCATCTTCACAACCTTTAAAGCAATTATAAGCTTCTACCTTTGGTTGGTGATTTTCACAATAATTCTCAAAAAGTGTGATTGAATAATATTCAGGATTTATTAGGTATCCTGTTGTCTCATTAATATTACATGAATCAACAAAAGTTGAATTTCCATACACTACAGAACCTTTTGTAAAATAATTCTTACCAGAATCTGAATCAGAACATCCGTATTCTTCATCTGGTTCTTCTCCAATACAAGCAACATTTTCACAACCAAATTCACAATCAAATCCAATTGGATTAACATTAACTATTGTTCCACTTGCCCCCTCATTAATTTCACAAGTATATGTTTCATATAATGTGTCTCCAATACAGTATGAACTCGTGCCATAAGCAGACACAAGAAATTCATATGGTTCTCCAATAACTTTATTATCACAATCTGCAATTTCTACACCTGTACCTGTTGGATCTAAAAAGCCCATCTCCACATCCTCACAATCTGGGTGTAACTCACATTCTAGATACGCTGTGTTGTCTCCTTTTGTGCAGTCTGCTTGGCAATCTTCAGTAGACATATTTTGAACTTCTGTGTCTTCATAGACTTGAAAATAATAATCATTTCCATAAAGATACATCTCACCAGAATCTATTGTGTTTGAATTTTTATCTATTGTAAAAGTTGTTTCTTCCCAGCCCCCCCAGCTTGAACCTAAATCTTGATTTTTGTATAGTTTAATATTGTCTTCATTAATACTCTCTGGTGAATATTCTAATTGAAATTGTATTTTGCTTTCTTCAGCTAGGCTTTCAACTTTTAAGCCCGAACTTAAAGCAGGTGATACTAAATCAGATGGAGCATCTGCATTAGTATACAAAGTTACTTCTCTTGGATCATCTATAGATAGTTCAACACCATTAACTAAAATGTCTGTGAAAGTATTATCCTTACAGGGAAATGTCGTTGTGAAATAAGTATACTCCTGTCCTGTTATTGAAATAAAATAATCTTCTGAATTAATAATATCACCAGAAAATTGAGTATATGCTGAATCTTCTAGGTAAATACCTGCTGCTCCATTTGTAGCATCTATCTCATTATTTGATAGTAATGTTGGCGTGGATTCCATTACTTCTGTTTCTAAACCTGTACCGACCATTCTCATTCCAACATTACCCACTCCTGAAACCTCAATTTTATTAGATTCAATAATGGTCTCATCATATGTGTTTTTTATACAAATTCCACAGCCTAAATCTCCTGAAGACGATGTGCTGGTAAATGGTGTATTAATAAGGACATCATTTGATTTAATCTCAATATTCTCTCCTGTTGCATATATTCCTTCAGGTCTTCTAAGTGATTCATCACCAGTATTAAAAATGAGTGTATTTGATTCAATTAAACCACTAGGCACTCCTAAATAAAGAATTCCTTTTACAAAACTGCTATCCGTATTATAAGTTATTGTATTATCTCTAATAATAAAATTTTCACTTGGGCCTTTTTCTTCAATATTTGATTTCATGACTGAAATACTGGTTCCTCTTCCTTCTGAAGTTTCAAAAACATTATTTTCAATTATATTATCAGTTCCATGTATCCACCAAATACCTTCCTGCATATCTACAAATTTATTATTTGTCATCAATGAATCAGAGACAAAGTAAAGTTTTATTCCATCAGTTAGTCCTGGACCAAATTCAACATTTTTTATGGTTATATTAGTAGAATCTGTAACATTTATCCCAAACTGATTAATATAATCATCGTCTGGATTATTTTTATCCCACAATCCTATTATCTTATGACCTTGACCATCTATCACAATATTATCTGTATCATGTACGTATAGACATGCAAGATATGTATGTGAATCTGGATTTGGTTCTGTTAAGACAATATCTTGAGTCAGAACAGCATTTTGTGTTATTACACCACAAGAATCAACATCAACCACTCTTCCAGTAATATTTTCTAGAGAATATTGGCAAGCACTCAACACCACTGTGATAGTAATCAGAAAAAAAATAATTCCTCTTTTATTCATATTATTAATATATTCTGGAAATTAGAGTATAAAAATTTTTCTTCTCTCTCTTCTCTCTCGAAAACATAAGCTTTATAAACAAGAGTTTAATCCAAGAATATACATTTGAGGTGTTTTTATTATGGAAAATCCAAGACCACTAGACGCATTAAACGCTATAAGGAACAAAAGAGTAATAGCTGAATTAAAGAACGGCAAGCAACTTGTCGGTAATCTAAAAGCTTTTGACATTCACATTAACATAGTTTTAGAGGATGCAGAAGAGCTTGTTGATGGAGAAGTTAAGAGAAAGCTTGGTAAGGTATTTATTAGAGGAGATACAATTATCTTAATCTCAGGTGCATAAATTTGAAAGGAACTCCATCACAAGGTAAGAAATCTGGAAAGAAATCCCACGTAAGATGTAGAAGATGTGGAGAGAGATCTTATCATATAAGAAAGAAGAGATGCAGTTCTTGTGGTTATGGTAAAAGTTCTAAGACACGTTCATATGCATGGATGAAAAAGAAGAAGTTGACTCATTCTAAGTAGTTTTAATTTTATTAGTTTAGGAGCACTGTAGCCAGCGGTCTATCTATGTAATAAAGAGGAGACCGGTACTCGAGTGTCGGCGGTTACAGTTTACTTTGATACGGCGCTGACTACAGTAAATTATATAAAATAGAGAAAGGTTCTAGAACTTACTTCCGCGGAGGTGCCGGAGTGGCCAAATGAAAATCAAAAGATTTTCAGAATCTTTGATTTCAGACCAAACGGGATGGGTTTAGGACCCATTGGCTTAGTGCCTACGCAGGTTCAAGTCCTGTCCTCCGCAGTATTTATACAAGGAGGAAAGGCCAGTGAATCTCTGATTCTAACGCGCCTGTCCTCCGCACATTTACTTTTTCCAATTTTATCTGATCACATTTTAACATAACAAAAACACACTTATTCTTTATGATACATCCAGAGTTATCCTTATAAAGAATAAATATTTAAATTTACAAATATTTGTAAAATATATGAAAGATAAACTATTATATTTTAAAGCACTCTCTAATGAAACCAGACTCTTGATTATTGAATTTCTCTCAAAAGGTGAGCAGTGTGCTTGCGACATTGTTCCCCATACTAAAAAATCACAACCCAATGTTTCGCTACACCTAAAAAAACTGGAGGAAACAGGAATCCTGAAATCAAGAAAAGAAGGCACTCGTGTCTTGTATAAGATTGCTGATCCAAAAATACACAAGCTCCTTGACCTTATGAAATGATGGAGTTGTATTTAGAAACACAAATATTAAATTTTTATAAATAAATTTTGAACAGAAATGAAAGAAAATCAAGGTGATGACGGTTTTAGCAGAATATTGTTAGCAATCATAATAATAATGGGATTTACTTTCCTGGTGTCGTTTTTTGTATTTTACATTAAAGAAACATATGGAATTTCTGATAGTTGTGAATGCAAAGTTCATATTGATCTTATATTGATTATATTTTCCTCTTTAGGTGTCCTTATCGGTTGCATAACTTACTACTTGATCAGCAAGCATTACAGGCAAGAATATAAGGGAAACCTACAAGGCATAAGAGAATTGTTGGATCTTGTACCATCTGATGAAAGGCAGATTCTTATGGAGTTAATCAAGCTGAAGGGAGAAGCATATCAGAGCACTTTGGTTGAGAAAACAGACTTTACAAAAGTCAAAGTATCAAGAATTTTATCAGGGCTTGAGCAAAAGAATATTATTGAAAAGAATAAAGAAGGAATGACAAATAAGATACTCCTAAAGAAAGAAATCAAGAGGATTCTCAGCATGGATTAAAAGAAGGTTTCATTTTTTGAAACTAATATTTATAAAGGGTTTCAGTGCACACAAATCAGGGTGATGTTGATGAAGAACAAAAAAATATTGATCATGGTTTACATGCTTCTTGTGATTGTCATAGCTATATCTCCTGTTTTTGCCCAAAGGGCTACAATATTATTCTTTTGGGGAGAGGGATGCCCTCACTGTGCTCATGAAAAGCCTTTCCTGCAGGAACTGGAGCAGAAATACCCGGAGCTTGAAGTAGAATATTATGAAACATGGTATAATCCTGAGAATGCAAAATTGTTCAATGAAGTTGCAAAGGCATACGGAACAACTGCCCGTGGAGTTCCAACAACATTTATTGGGGATGAGTACTGGGTCGGGTATGCTGATTACATGAAGCCTGAGATAGAAAAAGCTGTCCAGGAATGTATTGAATCAGGATGTGAAAATCCATTAGACATCAATGATAAGAAAAATAATCAGGAGATTGTTTCTGAAGAGATTTGCGTTCATGTGTTTGTACAGGGGAACTGCTCGCAATGTAGCTCTATTATCCCTTTCCTAGATTCTATTGAAAAACAAGATGATGTAAAGATTGAAATACATGATGTTTCAGAAGAAGAAAACAGTGAACTATATTCAAACTTTAAAGATACGTTCATGATAAATGCTGCAGGATATCCTGTTGCATTTTTGGGTGAAAAATTTCTAATCGGAGAAACAGCAATAAGAAACAATCTTGAATCTGAGATTGCCCAATGCAAAGAACTGGATTGTCCATGCCCCGCAGAAAGAGTTACAGGAATGACTCCTCACATGCCCGGACAGGGTGATATAACTCCTGAGAAGATAGATGTTGTTAATTTACCTATTGTCGGAAAAATAGATGTAAGTAATATGGGGATATTTATGTTTACAATTCTCATTGGTACGCTTGACGGGTTCAATGCGTGTGCCATGTGGGTCTTGATGTTTCTTTTGTCCATGCTTGTTTATACCAATTCAAGAAAAAAGATGTTTCTTATTGGAGGTACATTCATATTTATATCAGGATTTGTCTATTATCTTTTCATGGTTGCCTGGATGAATGCGTTTATCTTTGCAGGTCATCTCAGATTAATCCAGATTGCAATTGCAGCAATAGCAATCATATTTGGTATCGTTAACATAAAAGATTATTTTGCTTTTGGGAAAGGCATTTCTTTTACTATACCCGATGATAAGAAACCTGGAATCATTGCCAGGATGAGATCACTATTAAAGCCAGGTACTGGATTGTTTCTGACATTAGTCGGTGTAGCAAGCCTGGCGTTCATGGTTAACCTTGTAGAATTGTTATGCACTGCAGGATTTCCAGCAGTCTATACAAATGTGCTGGCACAGCAGAATCTCTCAACCATGGGATATTATCTCTATATTGGTCTGTATATAATGATGTATATGATAGATGATTTCATAATATTCTCAATAGTTGTACTGACTATGACAACAAAAAAGTTCACTGAAAAATATGGAAGGTTATCAAAATTAATAAGTGGTATAGTCATACTGATACTGGGTCTTATCATGTTGATAAACCCCAACTTATTGATGTTTTGAAAATATATATGTATATATTTTCAATGTTTTGAAAATTAAAGAATTTTCAATGTTTTGAAAATGAAAACATTTTCAAAGCCCGGAAACTTTCAGTTTCCAATGTTCGGATGAGGTGATAAGAATGACAAAACTGCCAAAAGAATTGTTCTACAACAAAGATAACACTTGGGTGAAAGCAGATAAGGACATCGCTGTCCTTGGTGTTGTTGGGCCTGCTGTAAAAAAAGTAAAGGAGTTTGTTTTTGTTAAATTGCCTGAAAAGGGAAAACATATAAAAAAAGGAGATGTCTATATCTCAATTGAGTCAATAAAGTGGTCAGGCCACCTTCCATCTCCTGTCAGCGGTAAAGTAATAGAAGTAAACAATCCATTGTATGATGAGCCGTCAAAGATCAACAAAGACCCTTACGGAAGCTGGGTCTGTAAGATAAAAATGGAGGACAAAGACGAGCTTAAGGAACTGATGGATAACAAAGAAGCAGGTGATTTTTATAACTAAGAAAAAATATCTTTTCATCTTAGTTTTACTTGTAGTTGCCATCATCTTTAGTTTTACTCAGTTTACAGATGCAAAAACATATAGATTATCTTACTGTCCCACCATGTCAAGGTATGCTCAAAATCTTGATCATGCTGAAATTGATATCATTGCATCTTCCAGTTCTGCCCATGTACTCTCCATGCTCAAAACAGGCAAGATTGATATTGCTCTTATAGGAAGAAAGGCATATGGTCATGAGTTAGATATAGACAATAGTGAAATAATGATAAGAAGAGGGTACACCCTTGTCGCAAAATCAAAAAGAGTAGTATCAGTTAATGAATTAGGGGATATGGAGATACACACTCATCATGACAGAGACAAGGTTTCAGAGATTTTACCCTCATCAAGTAATGTTATCTTCCATGACAGTCTGGAAAATACAATAAAAAACATGGATGATGGAGCAGCACTCCTGGCATGGGAAGAATATAACAATGATAATTCATATGATCTTCTGATTGTGATGGATGGAGATGATAAAGATACTAGGTTTAGATCTCCATTCATATATTATAAGAATGTAGAGAACAAGGTTTTGAATCATATAAAAAATTCAATAGGTGATTAATATGTCTAAAATTAAAACTGATGTTGCAATAATAGGTGCAGGGCCAGGAGGATACAGCGCGGCAATAAGGCTGGCGGAATTAGGAAAAAAGGTTGTACTTATAGATAAAGGGACAATAGGCGGAGTTTGTCTCCATAGAGGATGTATTCCGACAAAAGCCCTTGTGCATGCTGCAGAAATTTATGACAACCTGTCTGGCGCGGATGATATGGGGATAAGTGCAAAAGGACTGAAGATAGATTTTAAGAAAACGCAAGCATGGAAAGATAAAATCATAAAAAAACTGGATGGGGGCGTAAGATACCTTCTCAAGAATCATGATATAACTTTAATAGAGGCTGAAGCTTCTTTTTCTGGCAAGAATACTTTGTCTTTAAAAAATGCCAAACAAAGTATTGAATCTGAGATTGTTGAATTTGAAGACTGCATCATAGCAACAGGCTCAAGACCAAGAGAGCTTGAGATGGGAAAATTTGATGGGAACATAATAATTAGCTCAAAGCATGCAATCAACCTGGATAAGATTCCAAAGACCTTGCTTGTTATAGGAGGAGGTTATATAGGCGTGGAGATTTCCCAGATATATGCCCGGTTAGGGTGTAAAGTAACAATAGTTGAAGCTCTTCAGGATATTCTTGCAGATATTGATGAGGATATACGCAAGGTATTGAAAGAACGCATGAGAGAGCAGGAAATAGAGATACTGACAAATGCTAAACTGGAGAAAATTGATGCTAAGAAAGGAAAAGCAAAAGCTGAAATTCTTTTAGATGATAAAAAAAGGAATATAGCCGCTGACAAAGTATTAGTTGCTGTAGGTCGGGTTCCGCTGACGGAAAACATCGGACTTGACAAGATAGGATTGAAAGCAGAGAAAGGATTCATCAAGACAAATAACAGGTTGAAGACATCTGTGGATAACATTTATGCCATCGGAGACATAACAGGAAGGATGATGCTTGCCCATAATGCAGCATACCAGGGCAAGATAGCAGCTGAGGTCATATCCGGAAAAAAAACAAAGTATGATAATGTTGTGCCTTATGTTATATATTCAGATCCTGAAATAGCAGGAATCGGTCTTACTGAAAAATCAGCAGTAAAAAAAGGCATTAAATACAAAAAAACCATCATGAAGGCGGGCTTCCTTGGAAAGCAGCAGATAATGGGCGCTAAGGACAGCATCATAAAAGTGCTGCATGATAAGAATAAGATATTGGGACTTCAGGTCATAGGTCCGGAGTCATCAAACATCATAGGTGAAGTTGCCCTTGCCATGCAGAATGCTCTCGGACTGGAAGCTATTGCATCAACCATCCATCCGCATCCGACAATTGTTGAAGCGCTGGCAGAGATGGCTGAGCTTGCTTTAGGCAAGCCGACAAATGCAGTTTAAAAT
>CAZHYZ010000021.1:0-17202 GCA_964537195.1 uncultured Methanosarcinales archaeon | reverse complement strand
AGAAAAAAATAAAGAAAAAATTACAAAAAAACTACTACTCAGCACTTTATTTAACTATGGATATAATATGGCCAAAAGACAAAACCGATTGGATAATGTTATGTTTAATTACAACAGAAAGAATACTTTCTATACTATTAACAATTAAAGCAATATTGATTCTCTTTAAAATAAAAACATATTTTTCTTTATATCTATTAACAATAGGTATTATATCTCTACTAACAACCACTATTTTATTTTTTTTCAAACTTGTAAAATACATAAAAGAAAATTGGAAAAAAATACTAAAAAAAAGCGAACAATATAATCTATCAAACATACTTAATAAAACAAAAAACAACCAATAATTATTAATAATTCTTTTTTTCTTGTGTTGATAGCTACCCCTCAATCCCAGTTATCAAGTACCCAGAAATAGGATGATCACTAGGAACTTTAACATGGTAAATAGACTCTAAATCCCTAATCATATCTTTTGTGTCCCAATAACCACCTAATCTGGCTATTTCATCTGGAAAATTCTTTGCCTTAGCTATAAATAAACCACCCAGAACCAAATTCCCAATATCCATCCTATGATCAGAATTATAAAAAACCATCTCCCAAGGAACTTCACCATTCTCCACGTGTGGGATTCTTACATAATCAGGCATAAATTCTGTTATAAGTATTTTATCCCTAGCATATATATCCATTACAGTATCTGGGTAAGATCTTATGACTCCATCAACACACAATTTAGGACCTGGCCAATCATGCATAACTCTATCAACTAAATCAGCAATATCCAAATTCAAAGGATAAATTTTCATTTTTATTCCAACCCAAAATATTCCTTAACTCTATTATCTAGGCTCTCATAATTATCTCCTAAAACAATAAATGTCTGAAGAGTCAAATCCATGGGTAAATACAAAGGAATACTACTTGTTACAACAGGATCACTACTTTTTGGAGTAAACTCATAAACAACTTCTCCCTTATAATCAAAACCCTCATCAGATTCAACAACATGACCAACATTTATTCCATGTATTCTCTCATCCAGTGGAAAATCTGATTGCAGTTCATGCTCAATAATTACTGCTCCATTTAATTCAAGAGAAGGTTCAAACGCATTAACCACATCCAAGAAACAATCTAGATACCTAAAAGTATCATAAATATCAATTCTCTTAGGTTGAGGAAATATAATATGGCTCTGTGAAGTATAAAAATCATCTACAATACCTTTAAGAAATTTATCACTAATTTTCTCTCCATAAGGTTGTTGTACAAATGGTTGCTCAGGATCTATACTATTTAAAAATCTCTCCTGCATTTCCCTAATAACAAGCTCCTTACATGCTCTAATGTTCGCTCTATGAATTTCTTTTGATAAGTCTTCCATTCTTCTATATACCATAAACAAAAAAAGAAATATCTTATATTTAAAGCTAACCCAATCAAAAACTTTATATAACTCTCTAAAGTCCCAAGGAGATATGCCAGTAACTATCTTTTTTACTGTAGCAGGTATAATTATTCTACTTGGATTTTTAGGAGAATACATATTTGAAAAGACCAATATCCCTGATGTCATATGGCTTATGTTGATAGGTATAGCATTAGCTAGATACTCAGATGTAACTCAAAGACCTGGATTTGTGACAGTATCAGAGATATTCACAACTTTCGCATTAATATTCATCTTATTTGAGGGAGCAATAAATATAGATATTAGAAAACTAGTCAAAGGAATAGCAGGAGGTTCTTCATTATCTTTCCTTAATTTTATATTTTCATTAGTAGCAGTCTCTATTACAATGAAAATAATTGGATGGCCTCTATTAGAAGGTCTTTTATTGGGAGCAATTATAGGTGGGGCCAGCTCAGCAGTCATTATCCCATTAACAAAAAAGATAAATGTAAAGCCAAAAACAGCCTTAGTATTAACCTTTGAATCTGCTATTAGTGATGTGTTATGTATTGTAGGAGCTTTAACTATTCTAAATATAATTGTATTGAAATCGTTCAGTGTAGGAACGGTCATACAGAGAATCATATATTCATTCGCTATAGCCATATTTATAGGCATCCTAGGTGGTTTATCATGGATAAAAGTACAGCAGAAAATAGAAAAATTCTCTAAATCATATATGATTACCATAGCAGTTTTATTGTTATTATACAGCTTTGTAGAATTCCTTGGATCAAATGGAGCTATTGCTTGTTTGTCATTTGGTATTATTGTAGGTAATGCAAAGAGAATATTCTCCTTCATAGATAAAAACAACAGATATCATATGACACCATCAGATAAATTCTTTTATTCAGAAATATCCTTTTTTGTAAAAGTATTCTTTTTTGTCTACTTAGGATTAATAATAGACTTAACCAACATAGGACTAATAATTCTAGGATTCCTATTAACATTATTACTATTCTTAATCAGGCCTTGGGCTGTTAATATTGTGAGCAACAGGACAAGGATGAATAAAGAAGACCTAATATTTATGGAAATTCTTTCCCCAAAAGGACTGGCAGCTGCTGTTTTAGCTCAATTGCCTGCTCAAGCTGGTCTGCCACATGGTACTGAATTTAGTACTATAGCATTATCTGTCATATTTTTCTCTATCCTACTAAGCACAATAGGAGTATTCTTAACAGAGAAAGGGAAATTCAAAGGAATATCTCATGCTATTGACTTGAGGAGAGTTATTGTAAGGCTTTTGAAATAAGCTATATGCAAACAATTAAATAATTCAACCCTTCTCAAATTTATATGAAATTCAAGAATTTTACTCTAGATCCTTTTCAGGTTGATTCTATTAAAGCTATTGACAGGGGTAATTCTGTCATGGTGAGTGCTGCCACTGGTACTGGTAAAACATTAATTGCAGAATATGTGATTGATGAATATCTAAAAAAGAACAAGAGAATCATTTACACAGCTCCAATTAAAGCTCTTTCCGGTCAGAAATATAGAGATTTCAAGAAAGATTATGGAGAGGAAAACATAGGTATAATGACTGGAGATGTTGTCATAAATCCAGACGCTCCTGTGTTAATAATGACAACAGAGATTTACAGGAATATGCTATTATCAAAAGATGAAATAATAGAAAAAGTAAGTTATGTAATATTTGATGAAATTCATTTCATAAATGATATAGAACGTGGAACAATATGGGAAGAATCTATCATCTTCTCTCCAAAACATGTCCGTTTCCTGTGTTTATCAGCAACAGTGCCAAATGCAGTTGAATTCGCTAAATGGATTGAAACCATAAAAAAACATAAAGTAGAAGTTGTAAAATATGATAAGAGAGCTGTACCATTAGAACATCATGTCTACGATGTTAAATTAGGGATTACAAAGATAGATGAACTAATTAAAGATGTAAAAAGATACGGCAAGAAAAGAGGGAAAAAAAGACAATCTAATCCAGCAGATCATAGAGATTTAGTAAAAATAATACCAAATAAACTACCATCTATTGTGTTTGATTTTTCAAGAAAAAAATGCGAGACAAAAGCTTTAGAGTTAGCAAGAAAACAAGACTACCTAGATAATAAACAAAGAAAGCATGTTGTTGAATTGGCAAATAATTTAATCTCTCCAGAATACAGGTCCTTAGAAACAATTCAGAATCTAAAACAAACCCTAAATAAAGGTATTGCTTTTCATCATGCAGGGTTATTACCAAAAGCAAAAGAACTTGTTGAATTATTGTTTGGAGAAGGCATAATAAAAGTATTATATGCAACAGAAACCTTTGCTGTCGGTATAAATTATCCGGCTAAGACTGTTATATTTGCTTCTTTAGAGAAATTTGACGGCTTTAATTTCCGCTATATAAATGCAAAAGAATACTTCCAGATGGCAGGTAGAGCAGGAAGAAGAGGTATTGATTCTATTGGTTATGTCATCTCAATGATAGACAGGCAATACACAGATTTAAACAAAGTTAAGAAAATCTCTCTAAAAGACGATATCCCTATACAGTCTCAGTTTAAGTTAAGTATTAACACTGTTCTTAACTTAATTAAAAATCACACCTCAAAAGAACGTGAAAAGATTCTAAATATGAACTTTGATTATTTCCTCAAGAAAACAAAGAGTAATAAGCAAGTAAGGATAAAAGCCACCTACAATAATAAGATAAAGAAACTAAAAGGAATGCATTACATATATGGAGATGTCTTAACAGAGAAAGGTAAATTTGCTACAAAGATTTATTCAAATGAAGTCTTAATTACAGAATTGTTCTGCTCAAATTTATATAAAGAATTAAGTGAGGCTGAAATCAATATATTAATAGCGGCCGTAATTTATGAAAGTAGAAATAAAGATTATTTTACACTAAGAGGTTCTAAACAGATTAACAACCATATCATGCAAGTTATTTCCGGTCATAATTACATAATGAAAAATCTTAATAAACTACATCTAAAAAGAATGATAAGGGTTGTAGGAGACTTCACAAACGGAGCAGAATTCAAAGATTTATTAGAACTAAGCAATTTAGATGAAGGAGATTTAATCAGATTATTTAGAAGAATCATAGATATGTTGAGACAGATAAGACATGCTACACAAGATTATGAATTAAGAGATAAATTATACTTGTGCCAGGAAAAAATCTATAGAGATGTAATTAAACCTGAGTTCTAAAAAGAAAAAGAAAAAAATTAATTCTTTTTAATCACGTATGTGTCGACAACCTTATCATGCAATCCTTGTTTTTTCTCATCCCATATTATCATGAGATATCCAATTCCAAGTGTGATTACAGAGAGAATCTTTGAGAAATATCTTCCAAGGGCTTTTCCGAAACTTATTCTCTGTCCTTGTCTGTCAACAACTTTTAGACCAAGTGCCATCTTGCCTAATGTACCTTGATTTTTTGAACTCTCCATCAAGGAGAAATACAAGACATAACCTACAAGAAGTACCAGTTGCATAATTAAGTTCATGCCCATTCCAACTAAGTTTCCTGAGTAGGAATCCAATGCCATGGTTCCAACCATCCCTATCCCGAAAATAATTCCAACTATCATTTGAAATATAAATAATACTACACCATCAATTAAGTACGCAACAAATCTTAATCCAAATCCACCATAATTAGTTTGTTGTGGTTGTGGTGAAGAAGCTGCTTGTGGTGCTGGTTCTGGTTGTTGTACAGGCTGTTCTGATTTTTCTTTATTAGTTTGTTCTGGTTCCATTTTAGATTAATCTGTATAATACATTATATAAATTTTTCTTAAAGAAAAAGAGAAAGAGATTACTTGCCCCAGGCAAGTATTCCCCACATAATTAAATTCCATAAAGGACCAAATACTGGGATAAGTGTAAGAATTGCCCACCATCCTGGTCTTTTTCTCTTTTCACAGATATGGTATTGCCATATAATTGTGTATACCATAAGAACAACTGCTCCAATCCATCCTACAAAGGGAATGAATCCTGATATCAATAATAAAACTGGCCACCAATGCATTCCTGCCATCTGTGACATTAAGTATAGATTAGCAACTGGAATCCATGCCAACCAGGGATTTTTGGTTTTTAATTTCTGGGCTGTTTTCATTAGTGTTAGTGCAACATAAATATATATTGCTATAAAAAACACTATAAAAAACACTAAAAACCCACCTACTAGTGCTCCAACTCCTAATCCTCCTGCAGTACTTAGAGGGTCAAATCCATTTTGCATTAAAGGTAACATATTCCCACCTCGAGTATATTTAAAAGAATTAATACTATCATATTTATAATTCTTTCTTCAATCTACCTTAATCCATTCACTTTTTCAACAAACGCAGAATAATTAACATCTGAAGCATTAAACTCTAAACCTACAAGTTTTGGTCCTCTAGAATACAAAGATACACCCGGCCCTTTAATGTACATAGTTCCAATGAATTTTGTTACTATGATACCTGAATTCATTTCAAGAGATATATCATCTCCTTCAAGATTTATAATCTGATCTAGACGCGAATATGGATCACAATTATCATTATATACAAGCCTCAGTCCATTATCTCTTGGTTTTAATATTATGCCTGTTTGCTCTGCAATATCAATTAATAATCTATCCGAAATACTTGGCAGACTATAGAAGAAATCTTTTGTTAAGTTTTCCATACTCTCTGGTTTAATTAATCTCGAAATACACTTATATTTCATATCCTTATCATGAAGTTCATAAAGGAAAGCAATAGCATCATCTACTGTATTAAAGGTTTCATTTACTCTTAAAAAATCATTCATGGTTAAACCACCATTCGAAAAAATTTACTGTTTATATTTAAATCTGTCGTATCTACAATAAATAGTAAAAAATAAAAAGAGTGACTTGTTATCTAGGCTGTAGGGGTGATTATTTAACTGGTTTACAGTTAAGTTGTCGGGGTGAATATTAATGGCAAAAAAGAAAAAGTCTAAAAAGAAAAGTTCTAAGAAAGCTAGTAAATCAACAGATGAAGGAAAAACAATTGCAATTATTTCTTATATCACATGGATTGGTTTATTGATAGCCTTTATCATGAATAATGAGAAGAAGAATGAATTTGCTAAATTCCACATTAGACAAAGCCTATTGCTTGTTTTAGCATCAATAGTGGTTTCATTCATACCATTAATTAATTTTATTGGATGGATATTCTTATTTGTTCTCTGGATTATTGGTTTAATAGGTGCTATTAATGGAGAAAAGAAAGAAGTTCCTGTTATAGGATCTTACGCCCAAGAATGGTTTAAAGGACTTTAGTCCTTTTTTTTCTTTATTTATTTACATCCAACCAGTTACTCTCACATCTATAGTTATGACCATCATATTGGTCTGCACTCACTATAAATCTTTCTTGAGCACCGTCTTTTCTAGTTTGTCTATATACTTCAGGAGAATACCAAAATCCTGGTTCTGGAAGTTTTTCTGGAGTAAGACAATATTCATGAGCTAGCCCTGAAACAATTCTAGCTGGTTGAGTAGTTTCAAAGTCTACAACTTTTTCCATATTAAATGCATTACAACCACTAGATAAAACAAGCATTCCTATACCTAAAAGAGAGCCTATTTTCTTTATTCTTGGTGATAATTTATTGTCGAGTGACATTTTAATATTATAATATATTTGGCCTTTATAAATGTTTCTATTTTTTTACTACTTATTAGTAATTAATAGAACTCTATTTCTCCATCATGGTGTATACCACGATGAAGCTCAATAGGTCTCCAGTCGTCCATAACAACCTCAGCATTCAACCATTTACCAAGTTCCTTAGGATTGCCGATAGTGGCAGAAAGAGCAATAAACTGGGCTTTTTTAAGCACCCTTCTAAGAATGGTTATAACAACCTCTAAAGTAGGTCCTCTGTTTGGATCATTCATTAAATGAATCTCATCTATTACAACCGTGGCAACATGTCTTAACCAAGGAGCTTTATGCCTTATCAATGAATCAAGTTTTTCAGAAACTGTAATAATAATATCATATCTATCTAAGTAAGAATCAGATGCATCTGTGTCTCCTATAGATAATGCTACTCTAACATCTTTATATTTCTTCTTGAAATATTCATATTTCTCTGATGCAAGTGCTTTTAATGGAACAACATAGACTGCCTTCCCAATATTATTATAGATGTGCTGCATCATAGCAATCTCAGCTATTAATGTCTTTCCTGAAGCAGTTGGTGTACACACTAATAGATTCTTACCCCCGAGTAAACCAGCTTTTACAGACTTCTCTTGTGCAGGTCTTAACTGAGAAAAATGATTTATCTTGTTATATAGATTCTCATGCAAATCTCCCTTCAGAGAACTTAATTTCATAAAGAAAACAAAACTATCATGATTTATATAATTTACACAAAATTTAAAAACTGTCTCTTCCTAGAGTGTAACATGAATTATTTACTTATCGCTGGTATTATCCTTGCCTTGGTTTTAATTTTCCTTATTATAAAATTTTTTCATAATGCATTCAAAGCAGCTATGACTTTGCTTTTAATTCTAATAATTGTGTTTGGAGTTACTACTCTTGTTGTGATCTATGATACTATTACTTTCACAAGAGGAATAACTCAGAATGAGAACCTCTTCTTATTAAAAGATGATAATGACATAATTGCAGGTTTTGAAACACAGGGCATAGATATTATAAAATCAGAACCAATATCTGAAAACAATTTAGGGAAATACAACAAATACTATCGAGATAACAATTATACCGAGATACTAGATGATCGATTTAGAGTCATCATAATAGAAAGAAAGACACTTGTAGAAACAGAGATAAGGATAAAAATATTAGAAAAAATTATGGAACAAGATAATCTACCGGATTTCTTAAAAGAAATAAATATAAACAATATTGATGAAACTACAAGTGCAGGATTTACGATTAAGTTGATAGCTTCTTTGAGAAATGACCCTCTCTTCCTAGTAAAAAATTATAAAAACAATAATATAGAGATATATCCTAAGAGCATTACTTTTAAAATATTAGAGTACATAAAATGAGGTGGAAAATACTCCTTTCATTAATTGCATTACTTCTTATTAGTTCTGTCAGTGCTGAACTGGCATATGAAGGCTGGGTATATAATAACAAATTCTTAACATTTGACAATGTCCAATATAGAGCTTTATTATCAAGCAACAATTTATTAATACTAAAAACAGATACTGATTCTAAAATTCTTGAATTAGAAGACTGCTTTAAAGAAGATTACAAGAGATTCTGTTTCAATGTCTCAGCTTATGATACAAATAAAGAAGATTACAAAGCCTATATCTATATTTATTATATGACACCTGAAATCACTATAACAAGATCTGTCTCTAATAATTTACATTCTGTTGGGGAAACTGCAGAATTCCAAGTAACTATAACCAATGAAGGAGATTCCGATGCAGAAGATGTTGAGTTTGGAGAGGAATTCCCTAAATATGTAGATATTCATTACACAAAAGGAGTGGAAATAAAAAACAACACTGCAGTTTATTGGAAAGGAGATTTAGATATTGGAGAAACAAAAGACTTCTCATATAAAATAAAAAGCACAAACAAGATTGATAAGAATATTGCTGCCTATGTTGAATACTTTGATGGCAACCAAATACAAAAGGAATATTCATCTACTGTAAGATTATACGCTGCTCCTATTCTAGATTTTGATCTAGATCTAAATAAAGAAGAATATGAGATAAATGAAGATATGGAATTTACTCTTTCATTAGAAAATGATGGGGATAGTGATGTTGAAATTGAAGATCTTGACATACTAATTCCAAATTTCATAGATATAGAAGAATATGATAAGTCCTTCTCAAGAATAAATAATGGGTTGACGTGGGATGGAACTCTTGGAGAGAATGATTCTGAAGAATTCGAGTTTACATTCTCAGGTCATAAATCAGGCGTGAATTTTATTATTTTATCAGGAATTTACAAATATGGGGGACAAGAGTATGAAATAAAAAATGAGAAAATTGGTTATCTGATAACCAATGAAGGTGTTGAGTTAACTACTTCTTTAGCATCCATAGAAAATGTAAAATCCAATCAACTCCTAACAGTCTTCTTAAAAGTAAAGAACAAAAATTCCTTTTCAGAGATAAGAGATGTTACTGTGAGAACAGAAACAGACATAGCTTATTTTGAAGAGATGAATTATGGTACTGTTGATATCAATGAAACAATTTTCTTGATAAACACAGAACTACAGATTCCTATAGTAGAGAACACAAAAACATATCCTGTAAAATTCAATGTAACCTATGAAACAGAAGACGGAAACAAATATTCTTCAACTTTAGAGAGAAAAATCAAAGTAAGCCCATTCAAGCAATTACAGATAGATGTAAGTCCAAGCTCTGGTAAAGTGGTTGAAAATAAAGATATCTCTATCAGTGTTACTGTTAAGAATGAAGGATTAGATGATTTAGAAGGAATATACTTAGTTGCTCATATCCCCGATAATTTCAAGGTTAAAGGTCCAACTTCAACATATATTGACTTAGATGCGAGTTCTCAAAAGAGTGCACTTACATTTACATTAACACCAGATCTTGTAGATGAAAAAAAAGAGTTTACTCTTGATTTCTCAGCAGATTATGCTTTAGAAAGAGACACATACACAATAACAAAAACCTCAAAAGTAAATGTTGAACCTGATATACCGGATATAAATCTCAAGAAATCTCTTTCTGTTAGCAGCAGTTATACTGGTGAATTTATGGATATTTCATACACCATAACAAATAAGGATGACCTTCCTGTCCATGATTTAGTATTAAAGACTAGTACTCCTCAAATTTTTGATATCTACAATGTATTTGAAAAGAGAATAGACAAATTATATCCGGGTGAACAGTTAACAATAAGTGGTGAGCAAGCCATTGGGAAAAAAGGAGGAATACATAATCTTGGCAGAGCCATACTATATTTCAAAGATGAATATTCAAGAAGATTTAATGTAACCTCTGGAGGAATCTCTGTTAAATTAGAGGAAGCAGACATCACACAACCAGCAATATTTATAGAACACTCCCTAACCAATGGAACTATTGAACCTGGAGAAAAAACCGTGTTAAAAATAAATCTAACTAATCTTGGTCAGACAACAACAAGCGGTTACTTAAGTGGTTTTGAAGAGGGAATAATTGTTCCTTTCTATAGATCAGAAATCTTAACAAAAACCTTGAGTTATAGAAAAACTGGTACTTATGAAGTTCCAATTTCTGTTTTCACATATTCATATTCAAACAATGAGATTAAAGCCTACTCTAATGAAGTTAAAGTATATGTTGTCAATGATACTACAAAGCCATTACCACCAAGCATGGTAAAAGATAAACCTGTTCAAGATGTTGAACCAGAACCTGTTGTGAAGAAGAAAACCTTTTTTCAGAGATTACTTGATTTTTTCAAAAGTTTGTTTTAATTCAAAATATTTTTATAGTATGCGATAAACTAATTTAATGAAAAAAAGAGGTGTAAATCATAGCAGATCCCTTAATTGTTAATGTAATACTTGCAAATATCAGTTTAATAATCATTATGATTTCTGCAGGTTATATTATAAATGCTGTTTCTGACTATGCAAAAAAACTTGGTGTTTCACAATACTTGATTGGATTCTTGGTTGTTTCTATAGGAACCTCATTACCAGAATTAACTACCGCGTTTGTTGCCTCTTTTAGAAATGCTGGGCAAATTGTTTTGGGCGATGTTATTGGGGCAAACATAATTGATGTAACTGTTGTTCTAGGAATCACCTCCATTATAGGTAAGAAAATATTTATTCATGGGAAAGTACTCAACAAAACTGTATTGACGGTGCTGATAATGGCTGTATTGCCAATGATATTGGGCTATGATGGCACTATAAGTAGAATAGATGGTGTAATCCTAATAGTGTCTTTCTTTATATATATAATGGTCTTGTTAAGAAAAGAAGGTCAATTTGGAAAATTAAAAAAAGAGATTAAATTAAAAGATATCTGGCAGGACATGTTTGTTATTGCAGGAAGCTTGGTTGCTCTTTTATTAAGTGCTAATTGGCTGATAGCAAGTGCCTCAAAAATTGGGGTTATCCTTGGAATCCCTGACATGGTTTTGGGACTATTGATTGTTGCTGTAGGAACTACAATACCTGAACTTACAGTTGAAGTTCTATCTATTATAAGAGGTGCTTCAGGAATTGCATTCGGTGATATACTTGGAAGTGTTGTCTGTAATAGCTCCCTTGTCCTGGGTGTTGCCTCTGTCATAAACCCAATTGTAATAACAGAAAGATCTCAGTTCATTAATAGCTCATTTTTCATGATTACTTCTGTTTTCATAGCACTTCTATTCATCCGCAAAAAAGAAATTACTTGGCATGAGGGACTTGGTCTATTATTATTATATGTAACTTTCTTGATAACTGAAGGACTAAGTGGAATAATCTAACAAAAACCTTATAAATCTCTTTCTAATTATTTACCTGGGGGATATTATGGATACAAAATCAGAAGTTAAAAAAACAATTTTTCAACTAAGGAAAGAATTTGGAAATGTCTTTTCTATAGATGACATAAAGAGGGCAAGCCCTGAAGTTAAGAAAGAGGACATAAGAAAGGTTCTTGATGAACTTAAAGAAGAAGGCATTATTGGTTTATTAGATGATAAAACAATTCAGGTGAACTCATAGATGCATATAACCTTTGATTTTTCTGTATTGAAAGAAGGCAAAACTAAAGATATTATAGAAAAATTAGTACCTCACCATATTTTAATCCATAATTCCCTAATACAATATGTTGAATTTCTTTCAAGAAAAGGTATTTACTTGGGAGAGATAGCATTAAATGAACTCCAAGAGATAAGCCAATTTTGTCTGGAAAAAGATATGCCTGTTGAAACCTCAGGAGAAAGAATAAGGCCTTCACAAATGCCTTATATTAAAAAAGAGGATATTAATCAGAATATTATTGATATGGCTTATGAATCAGATTCTACATTAATTACTTATGATGAAGTTGTTAAGAAGATTGCATCTATAAAAGGTGTTAAGGTTTTATCTCCGAAAATTAAAAAGAGTAAAAAATTAGCACTTGAGAGATTTTTTGATAATAAGACAATGAGTGTTCATTTAAGAGAAGACAATTATCCGGTTGCAAAAAAAGGTTCTCCAGGTGATTGGGAATTCGAGAAAATAGAAAACAAGAAATTAAAAAAAGAAGAGATTAAGAGCATAGCCTCAGAGATTGTTGAAGATGCCGATGCAATTGTTGAGATTGAAAGACCTGGGAGCACTATTGTACAAAAGGGGAATTACAGGATTGTTATAACTAGACCTCCTTTTTCAGATGGTTGGGAGATAACAGCAGTTAGACCAGTTAAATTACTCCAATTAAATGAGTATAAAATTTCTGATAAATTAATGGACAGATTAAAAGAACAAGCAGAAGGTATCTTGATAGCTGGAAGTCCTGGTCAGGGAAAGACTACGTTTGCTCGTGCTTTAGCATTGTTTTATGCTGATAATGATCGTATTGTAAAGACTATTGAAGCTCCCCGTGATCTTATATTGCCAGAGACAATTACACAGTTTGCAATATCACATGGCACTCCTGAGGAAATTCATGACATTTTATTGTTGAGCAGGCCAGATTATACTATTTTTGATGAGATGCGTAACACTGATGATTTTATGCTGTTTTCTGATTTAAGATTGTCTGGAGTGGGTATGATTGGAATAGTTCATGCCACCACTCCTGTTGATGCTATACAGAGATTTATTGGGCGTATTGAACTTGGAGTTATACCCCAGATTATAGATACTGTTGTCTTTATCAAGAATGGAGAACCAGATACAATATATGAAATAAAGATGACTGTTAAAGTGCCATCTGGTATGGTAGAAGCTGATTTAGCAAGACCTGTAGTTGTAGTTAATGACTTTGACACAGGTAATTTAGAATTTGAGATTTATAGTTATGGTGAAGAGACTGTTGTTGTTCCTGTTGAACAGACAGAGGTTTTGGGAGAGAATAGTGCAGCTCATAGATTAGCAAGTGAGACACTAGAAAAGAAATTTAGGAAATATTCAGATAATGCAAAAGTTGAAGTTGTTTCTGCAAATAGATGTAAAGTTTTTATTCCTGAGGAAGAGATTGGCAGCATCATTGGTAAATCTGGAAAAAGAATTGCTAAAATAGAGAAAGAACTTGGCATAAAAATTGATGTTGAGCCATTAAAAAAATCATATAAGGAAATTGAATTTGGTATTCATATGACCAAGCGCTACATTATAATAGATCCAAAAAACGATTTATCTGGAAAAGAGATTGAGATTTATGTTAATGGAGATTTCTTGATGAGTGTTCATGTCGGTAAGAAGAATAATATAAGGATAAGCAAGAAATCCGAACAGGGGAAAGATTTAATGGTTGCACTTAAATCAAAGAAAGACCTTGAGTTGAGGAAATAATTATTCTTTGGTAGTAAAACTTTTAAATAAATTATGGCTACCTCTGCAAAATGAATAAGAAAACATTAGGACTCGTTCCAAGAATTATTTTATTAGGTGGATTACTTGCAGGTGGATGTTCAGGTTTGCAAGCTAAGGTTACAGAAACATTTACTCCAAGAGCTACTGTCACAGAAGAACAGATAGAGCCAACACCTACAGAAGAGCCTTCATTAGACTGTGAAATTGATAAATTCAATGATGATGAATATATAATTAACAATATATTAGACTATTGTGAACCAACTGAAAGTTGGGATGTTTCAACTGTGCTTGGATCTGATGACCAAGGTTATGCAACCCATGATGAATATGAACTAATAACAGATTCTTTTAGTTTAAGAATAGAACTTAGATACGGAGAGAGTCCTTTTTATGAAAAAATGCCTGGGATTTCCACTTGTATTTCAACTCTTGTTATGCATGGAGAAGAAGGAGATTCAACATACGTAGACTACTATGGTTGTGATAATGTGTTAGACAGAGCCAGCCTAAAACCTGGAAGTTCAGATTCTCTTTTCTCAATTTTAAAACCAGAAGGGAAAGAGATACTCCAAGCACGCTACAAAGAAGCATTAAAACAAGTTAGAGACTACATCCTAAAACAGTAATTTATTTAAACTCTCTTTCTCAACATTAATTTATGGCAGAAATACCTGGTTTTGCATGGATTGGCATTGGAGGTTTTGTAGGACTAACTTCACTATTTCTAGGATTTATTAAGCCTGTAGATACAAGTGCTTTCTTTAAACTAATGCTGTTTGTTGGAATTGGTATGGTGATTTATGGTCTGATTAAATTAAAGACAAGAAAAAAGCCTGAACAAATGATGCATGAGAGAAGACAGCAAAGAATACAAGAAAGAGGACCTTACCAGGTGAATATTGATATTGATGATTATAGAAAGAATCCTCAGTTAAGGCAGCAGGCTATGGAGGGAGAATCTCCTAAACACCCACATACTCAACATAAAACACTCTCTCAAAAGAAAACACATCATAAGTCTGGAGATTCAAAGTTCTGTCATCAATGCGGCTCTCCATTATTGCCAAAACATAAGTTCTGTCCTATATGTGGGACTAGGGTCTAGTATATTATATAGACATTAAGCCATAGTTATAAAAACCCACATAAATTTCTAATTGGGGCATGCTGAAATACATAAAAAAGCCCAATACAAACAAAGAACTCTATAGTATATTACATCCTTTTCTTAGAGAATGGTTTAAGGAAAAATTTGGAGAATTTTCCGAACCTCAAAAGTATGGTATTATGCCCATTCATAATAAAGAGAACACCCTGATTTTTGCTCCCACAGGAACAGGAAAAACACTTACAGCATTTACTTCTATAATTAATGAATTAGCTTTTTTAGCTGATAAAGGAGAACTTGAAGATAGGATTTATTGTGTATATATTTCTCCACTAAAAGCCTTGTCAAGAGACATTAAAGTTAATCTGACAGATCCTCTCTCTGGAATTAAAAAAATAGCCAAGAAACAAGGAAAAAAGATGGACATAAGAGTGCAGACAAGAACAGGAGATACAAAGACAAGCACTAAGTCAAAGATGCTTGATAAACCTCCTCATATCTTAATCACAACTCCTGAATCATTTGGTATTGTATTGACATCAAAAAAATTCAGAGACCATCTAAATAATGTTGACTGGTTGATTGTTGATGAAATCCATTCATTAGCTTCAAATAAAAGAGGAGTACATCTCTCATTATCACTAGAGAGATTAGCTGAATCAACTAAATTTACAAGAATAGGATTATCAGCCACAGTAGCACCGTTAGAAGAAGTTGCAAAATACTTAGTAGGAAGAGAAAACGGAGATTATAGGCCTTGCAAGATAATTGATGCCCAATTCATTAAAAAGATGGACCTCAAGGTATTGAGTCCTGTTGAAGATATAATAAACACAAGTCATGAAAATACTCATGAAAAGATGTATGAATTAATTAACAATTTAATTCGGAGCCATAAAACAACATTAATATTTACAAACACAAGATCTGCCACTGAAAGAGTTGTACACACTCTAAAAGACAAATTTCCAAAAATTTATACAGAAAAATTAGGAGAACAGGATTCAAGATCCTTAATTGGGGCGCATCATGGCTCATTATCTGCTTCACATAGGATAAGGATTGAAAACCAATTGAAAGAAGGCAAGCTGAAATGTATTGTCTCCTCAACATCACTAGAATTAGGTATTGATATTGGTTATATTGATTTAGTCATCCTATTAGGAAGTCCAAAGTCTGTTGCAAGAGCAATGCAGAGGATTGGTCGTTCAGGACATAAATTACATGATACTGCAAAAGGCAGGATTATTGTTCTCAATAGAGATGATTTGGTTGAATGTGCTGTTTTGTTAAAGAGCGCTATTGAAAAAAAGATTGACAGAGTAAGAATTCCTAAAAATTGCTTGGATGTTTTAGCACAACAAATTTATGGCCTTGCTATACAAGAAGTAAGGCATATTGATGAGATATTTGACCTTGTAAAGAGAAGTTATAATTATGAGAATTTGACAAGAGAAGATTTTGATTCTGTTATTAAGTATTTGGCAGGTGAGCATGTTTCTTTAGAAGATAGGAATGTTTATGCTAAAATATGGGTGGATGAAGAAACAGGTAATGTAGGTAGGCGTGGCAGATTAGCAAGAATGATTTACATGACAAATATTGGTACAATACCTGATGAGTCTTATATCAATGTAAAAATTGGAGACGAAATAATAGGAAAAATTGATGAAGGTTTCTTAGAGAGACTAAAAAGAGGTGATGTTTTTGTCCTGGGGGGAGAAACTTATGAATATCAATACGCTAGGGGAATGAATGCTTATGTAAAGACAAGTGCAGGAAGACCTCCTACTGTTCCTTCTTGGGTTAGTGAAATGCTTCCTTTAAGTTTTGATTTAGCATTAGATATACAAAAATTCAGGAGATTCATGGAAGAACAGTTTAAAGCAGGGAGAAAAAAAGAGGAGATAATGAATTTCGTTAACGACTACTTATACATAGATAAGTACGGAGCCAATTCACTTTATGAATATTTCAGACAGCAGTATTTGTTTTCTAAGATTCCTCATGATAAAAAGATTGTAATAGAGCATTTTAAAGAAGATAATAAAAAATATGTTGTTTTTCACACACTATATGGAAGAAGAGTAAA
>CAZHYZ010000020.1:0-18389 GCA_964537195.1 uncultured Methanosarcinales archaeon | reverse complement strand
CTTTAATATCAATACTCCCGGGATATTCTTAGCAAAGAGTCTTCCAAATGGTCTTTGAATTTTTTTTGCAAGCTCACAAAAACTTTTTTCAGCCTCTCCAATTATAAAATAGTCTACAATATCTTCTGATAATATATGCTTTTTAGCTACTTCTTCAAGATCATCATTAGAGTACTTAAGACCAATTGTCTGCCTGAGATATTCTTTTAGACCAATGCCACCAAAAATAATTTTTTTTGATTTGTCCTTTTTCTTTACTCTTTTTGCTATTTCAAAACAAAAAAGGAAATTTGGAGCAATTATAGAAAAACCAACTATGGCTGCTTTATGATTAGCTATCTTTTCAGAATATTCATCAAAAACATCGGAATATTCTTTTACCATCTTTTTAAAAGAAGCTTCCCTTCTCCATACTCCAAAGCTTTTGAAATCCCATAATTCTTTCTTATCTATTTTTTTATAAAAATCAAGATTTAAGTCAAGAACAGAAACATTGATCTTATTGCTTTTTAAGGAGCTTGCTAAAAAAGCAACACCCATGTGCGGATGATCTATGTTTAAAGGCGGAGGTACAACAAGCAATACATTGTTTTTTACCATTTAAGGAAAGAATAGTATTCTGAATAAAAAAATTTGGTTTTATCATAAAAATTATTATATCAGTTATTTATTGTTTATTTGTATGATTAAAAAGAAGATATTCTTACTGAACATATTCTTGATTTTGGTTTTATCTTTTGTATTTACTTCTTTAATCTTATACAGACAAAACACACTTTATACTAATGACAATTGGAATGCGACAAAAATGAATTTGGATAAAGGAGTAATGGGCACTTTCACTTTTTATCTTACTAGAAATGCACTATCTAAAAATCATCTAAATCTTGGAGCTTGGCATGGTTCTCATGAGTTAATCTACAAAGAATCTGTGAATCCAACAGTTGTTGAATTTGAATTCTTTATGGAAGAACCTTCGGAATTTAGTTTTATTTTTAATAAAGATGCTAGTGGATATTCTGGATTAAGAATTAATATTCATGAAGAACCTATTAAGGGTATGTTATTTACTTCAACAGACATTGGGGAGTTTGTAGATAAATCAGAGATAAATATCACAAACATAGAATACAGTAAATGGAATCACTTTAAGATTGAGTTCCAGAAAAACCACTTTACAATCTATATCAATAAAGAGAAAATAGTAGAATCTGATCAGGAGTTAAAAGGAGATTTCTTAATTGGTTTTAGGGGAGCAAGAGAGGACGTAAAGATCGATAATCTCATAATCAAACAAAAATATTCTTCAACAATAAGAGAATCCTTTGAGAATAGAAAAGGATTTCTTCCTATCTTTTTTTCTGTATTTCTGGTGTTATTTTTTATTCTTCTTTTTATAATAGAATACTCAGAGAAGCAGGCACTATTCCTATTTTTTATGATAACTGCAACTTTATTGGCTGTTATTTCTGGTCTTTACTTATATGAATATTATCACAACTCAGAAACATATACTGAAAATGAGAACACCATAGATTGGAAAGGTTATGAGGGTAATATTGAAGGGGAGAAACAAATCTTAAAGAGAATTGAGGAATATCCGGAAAAAGAAAATAAAAGGATTATGTTTATAGGTTCATCACAGACATGGGGGGCTGGTGCCTCAGTTGAAAATAAGACTTTTTTTAGGGTGTTTGAAGATTTAATTAATTCAGACTCAAAAAAATATGAGTGTATTAATACAGGAATGTCAGGTCTTATTTCTGAAAGAGCTTTTTATCATTATAATTCTTCGTGGATAAATTTAGAACCGGATATTGTAGTAATAATTCTGGGAAATAATGATGATTCACAAGGAGATTTTTATAAAAACTTAGAGAGATTTGTTTTATTGAATAGAAAAGAGAATATTGAGACAGTTTTTATTCTGGAGCCGAACAGTTATAATACTTCCGAACACATAGTTGAGCATCATCCAGTGATGAGAGATGTTGCAGACAAATATAATATAACCTTAATTGACATGCATAATTATCTTTTAGAAAAATATGATACAGGATATGTTTGGTGGGATTATGTACACTTGACTGATTACGGACAAAAGGTGTTTGCAGAGAAGTTGTATTCTGAGACAAAAAATTTAATAGTCCAACAAACATAATTATTTATTCATGAAAAAGAAACTAGCAAAAAAACTCCATAAATCAGCATTAATTATTCTTACTAGTGTAATAATCTTAACTAAATATAAGAAATAGCCCTATGAGACAAGATCTTTTGCCAATCCAACATAATCTTCTACTTTCAATCCTTTCAGCTTTTTCTTAGTCTCCTTATCAACATTTAAAGAATCAATAAATTCATGTAATTTCTCAATATCAACAGTTTTCCCTCTACTTAAATCTTTTAAAATTTCATAGCCACCTTCTTTTCCTTCTCTACGTAAAAAGGTCTGCACTGCCTCTGTTAATACTTCAGGATGTTTTTCCATGTCCATTTCAATTATGTCTTCATTAGCTTCTAATTTACCAAGGCCCCTTAATGTAGAGTCATATGCTAACATAGAATGAGCAAAGCCAACACCTATGTTGCGCATCATTGTACTATCACTTAAATCGCGTTGTAATCTTGAAATCTGTAAATTCTCAAAGGCACTAAAAAAAGAATTTGCTATATTTAAGTTACCTTCAGAATTTTCAAAATCAATTGGGTTTACTTTATGGGGCATTGTTGAACTCCCTACCTCTTTTTCCACTCTTTTTAATTTAAAGTATTCAATAGAGATGTAATACCACACATCTCTGTCTAAATCTAAGATAATATTGTTTATTCTTTTTACATTCTGAAATAACTCGACTAAGGTGTCTTTTGGTTCAACTTGAGTTGTAATCAAATTAACTTCAAGACCAAGAGTATCAATAAACTTTTTACTAAATGAAAGCCAATCTCTTTCTGGCTCAACAAAGTAGAGAGCATTATAATTTCCTGTTGCACCATTAAGTTTGCCTTTTAATTTTATTTCTTTTAATTTATCTAATTGGGCTTTCAACCTTGTAAAAAAAACAAAGAACTCTTTTCCTAAGGTTGTAGGAGATGCAGGCTGTCCATGTGTTCTTCCTAACATGGCTCTCTCTTTATATTCCTGAGAAAGTTTATGCAATTTATCCAATAAGTCCTCGATTTTTTTATAATAAATTTGTAAAAAATCTTTTATCAATAAATTATAAGCTAAGTTGTTTATGTCTTCAGATGTTAAACCATAATGAACATATTCTTTTACATTTTTTGGCAATTTTTCTTTGAGATAATATTCAACTGCTTTAACATCATGATTTGTCTCATCTTCAATTTCTTTAACTTTTTCACCTTCCTCAACATCAAATTTCTTATGAATATCTAAAAAGTCTCCTTTGCCCAGCTCTTTTAAATACATTAATTGGACAAAGAGCCTTTTTTTAATTAAGGCAAATTCAGAAAAATAATCTGATAATATTTCTAATTTTTTCCTATAACGACCATCTATGGGAGATATATTATTTAGCATTCTAAAACTCCAACAATTCTTCTTTTTTAATTATTGTCTCAGATCTTTTTGGTCCAATAGATACAATGGAAATTGGCACCCCAAGAAAACCTTCAATGAACTCTAAATATTTTTGAGCATTCTTATCCAAATCAAAATAATTTTTTTCATTACCTACGATTTTAAAACCAGAGAATTCTTTATACTCAACTTCACACTTCTCTAATTGCTCCAGTGTTAATGGAAATTCTACTTCCTTCCCCTTCATTTTATATTTAACAGCAACTTTTATTTTTTCTAATCCGGACAACACATCTAGTTTTGTTATAGCTAATGAATTGAAACCATTCAATCTTGTAGAATATTTTAACATGACCAAGTCAAGCCAGCCACACCTCCTTGGTCTTCCTGTTGTAGTGCCAAATTCTTTTCCAATATCTCTTATCTTTTCTCCGATTTCATCATGCAGCTCTGCTAAGAAAGGCCCGCTACCAACCCGGGTTGTATAGGCTTTCACAATAGCAACAACATTTAATTTTCTAGGGGAGATTCCTACATCTGTAAAGATTCCTCCAGTAATGGGGTGGCTGCATGTGACATAAGGATAAGTACCATAAGTAATATCTAAAAAAGTTCCTTGGGCAGATTCAAATAAAACATTTCCTTTTGCAGTATGGATTAATTTAGATACGTCTCCAAGATATTTTCTTAATCTGTCTGCTAAATTACAATAGTCTTCAAATATCTCATCTTCATCTAAATCAAACTCTTGGCCATATACTTTTTCAACAATTTTTTTCTTTAATACAAAGTTCTCATGTAATTTCTTTCTGAAGACATCCTTATCTAATAAATCAACAAACCTAATAGCGGTCCTCCCATATTTGTCTCCGTAAGCAGGTCCAATTCCTTTTTTTGTTGTGCCTATTTTTTTACTACCAAGGGATTTCTCAGTAATTCCATCCAGCAAATTATGATAGGGCATTATTATAGTTGTTAAAGGATCAATCACTAAATCAACTTTTATCCTTTTTAAAGAATCAATTTCTTTCACTAAAACATGGGGGTCAAGAACAACCCCGCTGGCAATCATACATTTTTTTCCATGAACTACACCAGAAGGCAATAAATGTAATTTATATACATCATCACCAACAACAACAGTGTGCCCGGCATTATTACCTCCTTGAAATCTTACTACATAATCTGCTTTCTCAGCTAATATGTCTGTAACTTTTCCCTTACCTTCATCTCCCCATTGACTACCTACTACTGTAATGATTTGGACCACCCCAATTTATGCCAAAACAGAGAAATATAAAAAGTTTTTTATTATATTGCAACACCAAAAAATATATAAATATAAAGCTCGCTTAATAAGTTAAACACAAAGACTAGGGGTGTTTTTAATCTTGAGTGGAACGGGAAACCGTTTCCTCAAAATTTTCTCTAAAATGGTAAAAAGACAAAATATAATGCCTTATGAGCCTGTAGGAAGATTAATAGAAAAGGCAGGCGCAGAAAGAGTTTCTCAAAATGCTAAAGTTGCTTTAGGAGATTACTTAGAAGAGTATGGCATAGAGCTAGGAAAACTTGCTATCAAATATGCGGAGCATGCAGGCAGGACTACTGTAACTGATAGCGATATCAAATTAGCAGCAAAAAATATGGAATAATCCTCTATTATCAACAATATTTATAAATCACATTCTTTTCCTCTGTTAAACTAAGGTGATACTATGAGTTCAAAAGAATTAACCTCAAAATTCATTAAGGTCAGGTGTCCTAAATGTAAAAACGAGCAAGTCATTTTTGGTAAATCTGCTCGCAAAGTAAATTGCTTGGTTTGTGGAAGAGAGATTGCTGAGCCAACAGGTGGAAAGACCAATGTTAAAGCAAGAATTTTAGAGGTCCTAGAATAAATGTTTTATCGTAAAGAGGGATTGCCGGAAGAGGGAGTTTTAGTTTTGTGTACAGTTACAAGGATACAGTATTCAAGTGTTTTTGTTAATATTGACTTATACAACAACTCCGGTATGATTCACATCTCAGAGATTGCAGCAGGCCGTATTAGAAATATAAGAGACTATGTGAAAGAAGGTAAGAAAGTAGTATGTAAAGTCTTAAGAGTTAATAAACAAAGAGGCCATGTTGATCTTTCTTTAAGAAGAGTCTCAGATAACCAAAGAAGGAATAAAGTTAATGAGATAAAACAAGAACAGAAGGCAGAGTCTATCATTAAATATATAGCCAAACAAAACAAGATGCCTGTTGATAAATTATACAATGAGATTTCTGGCAAATTATTGAAAGATTATGAATATTTGCACCATGCTTTCCTTGATGCAGTTGAAGGAAATTTTGATTTGAAAAAAACAATAGATAAGAAATATGTTGATCAATTGATTGAGATTGTTAATCAGAGGTTTAAGCCTAAGGATGTTGAGATCACTGGAACTTTTAAAATATCTATTTATGAGAGTGATGGTATAGCCATACTAAAAAAAGCTTTTGAAAAGATAAAAGGTAATAAAGGTGTTTCTCTCAAATATCTTGGTGGAGGCAGATACAGTTTGAGTGTTAAAGCTAAAGAATACAAAGAGGCAGAGCCAATTCTTGAAGAATCAAAAAAGGAAGTACTCCAATTTATTCAAGAAAATGGAGGAAAAGCTCAGTTTAAAAGAAAAGAATGAAACACATTCTAAAATGTCAATTATGCGGTAAATATACTATTTCTGAAAAATGTGAATGTGGTGGAAAAGCAATAGAAAATAAACCACCAAAATACAGTCCTCTGGATAAATACGGAGATTACAGGAGAAAAGCCAAAGAGAAGCAGTGGAAAAAACAAGGATTTGTCTAGGCAAATATTTTTAAAAGCTTTATCATTTACAACTTCTATGGAATGGAAAATTGAGAATTTTGGGAAGAAGGACTTAAAAGGAGCTATTTTGATTTCAGGATTACCCGGAATAGGTAATGTTGGAAAGATAGTTGTGGATTTTTTAAAAGATGAGTTAAAAGCTGAGCTTGTTTGTGAATTTTTTTCATATCACATGCCCCATTCTGTTTTTGTGCAGGAAGATAATTTAATAGAGATGCCTAAGATAGAGCTTTACCTTGCTAAAAAGGGCAAAACTAAAATTTTGTTATTGACAGGAGATGCTCAACCAGTGGATGAACAAAGCACTTATAGCTTATGTGATAAAATCTTAGAATTCTTCCATGATAACAAAGGAGATCACTTAATAACTTTAGGAGGTATTGGCCTAAAAGGCATTCCTAAAAAACCGAAGGTCTATATTACAGGGAATGATAAAAAACTAGTAAAAGAATATGCAAAAGACACAGAGATTAAAACAAAAATTTTTGGTGTTGTAGGACCAATTATTGGTGTATCTGGTCTTTTACTTGGTTTAGCAAAGAGAAGAAAAATAAAAGCAGTTTCTTTATTAGCACAGACTTTAAGACATCCTATGTTTCTAGGATTAAAAGGTAGCAGAGAACTTCTAAAAATTCTAAACAAAAAACTAAACTTAGAAGTTGATTTGAAGAATCTAGAGAAAGAGATAGATGAATTTGAGAGCAAGATGAAGCTTACAAAGGATTTAGGCAAGGTCTCTAAAAAAGAGAAAAAAGACATGAATTATATTGGTTAAATTACATTAATTAATTCTGATTTAATACTTCCACTTCCATAGTGATACCTAATTGAGACACGGGCAGTCTGACCTTCTTTCGTCACATAAGGATAGTTTACTTTTAAAAACTGACTTGTTTCTAGTGAAGCAAGAAAGGTAGGACATAATGAGTCTCCAAATTTTTCTGTCTGAGCACCATTTGGATATCCAAGTACAGTATCAAAATTAACTGAATAGGGAGGAATCCCTGTTTTATTTATGGGAATCTCAATAACTTTATTCACTCCAGTTTGCGAAATGTTTGATATTTTGTCTTCTTGGTACATAAAAGATTCAGTTATTGGACCAGTACCATCACATAATGTAATGAAATGTTTTCCTGATTCAGGTATATATAGTGTCTCAAAATGAGTATATGGCTGAATATTTTTTACAGCTTCAACAAGAGGTTCCTCTAAGAAACCAGTTCCAACTAGTTCAGCAATAACTAAATCAAATTTATTTCTTTCAGAAAGATATGTTTCTGGTTTAATTGCATCAGCTGTATGAATTTCAATTTCTTGTCCATTTCTCCCAAATAATTTTGGATTTCTTTGTTGAAAACCAAGGTCTTTTACAATTTCTTTCATAAAATAATTTGCATATCTACTATCATCTACTAAGATGACTCTTTTTGCCCCATGAATACTTGCAGTCAAACCAAGAACACCGGATCCAGCACCCAAGTCAATAACATCTAAGTTAGCTGAATCAAAGTTTTTTATCACATCTTCTACAATATCCATTAAAGTGAGTGATCTCTCTGAATTTCTTATACATTGAGTTGCTTTTATACATCCTTGATTGAACAGATTATCTTTCTCAGTTTTTTTTAGTATATGAAAATATAGTTCTGTGTTTGTCTCCATATAGTAGTAAATAGTGTAAGAATTTATATATTTTGCGCTTTTTTAATCTAATAACCCAAAAATCTCACTAAGATTAAGTTCAAACCCAGCAACAGGCATCTCAATATCAAAATTCTCCAGAACAGAAGGATGTATTTCTCCTAAATAAGCAACATCTTTTTTCTTCACAGAAACCCTGCTAACTCTGCCAGGTATAAAAGAAGGATGTTCTGTCTCTTTTACTTTGCTCTCTAACCCCAGACTATGTAAAATATAGTCAAGAATTTGCCTTGCTTTTGTATAATCAGCTTGGCTATTACATAATAAGACAGCAACTCTGTTCTGCTCTTTTACTCCAGTATCTTCTTTTTTAACTAAGCTAAACACAGTGCCTGATTCAAATATATTTTGTGGATATTCATTATGGCTGTTTTCAGATAATATCTTCATTAAATTAGGCAACATCCAGAATCTCATTATTTTGAAGTCTTCAGACATTGAATTCTCTAATCTTACATAGTTATCATAGTCAAAGTTCATCTTTTCAAATTGTACTTCCTTACTTGAAAGGTGATATGAGCTAGTCTCAAGTAAATCAAGTCCTGTTAATAATGAAATAACTTTTTGTCTGAATTTTTCAAAATCATCTTCTTTTGCTATTGTAGATTTATCTGATAAATTAGCTTTAAAGTTTTCATAACCATAAGAGATGGCAATATCTTCTGCCAGATCTACTTGATGTAATACATCAGCTCTGTAGGCAGGTACTAGAACTTTTTTATCTTTATAACCATAGCCCATTCTCTCTAAATGTCTCTTAATTTCTTTTTCACTTAATTCAAGCCCAAGCCATTTGTTTATATATTTTAAATTAATTTTCATTTTTTTAGCAGATAAATCCGGAGTTACAATTGTCTTATCAGGATAAACAACTTCCATAGAATAAATTTCAGCACCCATGTCAGCCATTGCTGTCATTAATATATTTAAGACATACTCTGCTGTATGCAGATCAAAACCAGAAACTTCAACAAATGCCTCTTTTGTCTTATCTGTAATCTTGCCAGTAAGATGACTGTTAATAATGGGTGTAAAGCTCAATATATTATCTTCAGCGTCATGGAAAATAGCATATTTATCTAATCCCTGGACTAAATGCTTGTATTCTATTCCTGTTGGATGTTGTTCTAATATCTCACTAGCATCAATTTCTTTTTTCCATTCTAAGGGCCTGAAAACAATATCTTTTGGTTTTCTCGCACAAAAATATATAGGCATTTTGATTTTTTCCATCGGGTAAATTCCAATGGCTGCTTTATTTCTTTTTCTACAAAAAGTAACATGTAATTTTTCTTGTATCTGTATTAATTCACGTACTTTTTCATCATCTAACTTAAGATTTTTAACAATAGCACATACAGTGTATGGACGTACTTTTTCCATGTCTTTAGAAACAATAACCTTTTCACCAGATTTTTTAACTTTATATTTTCTTAACCCGGTGTTAACACCAATGAAGGAACTTAATGCCCTGCCAAATCCTTGTTCAGATAACATGTCTGGACGATTAGGAAAGATTTCTACAATAATCTCTTCATCATCAATCTGCTCCAAATCAGTACCGAGCATAGAGATTCTGTCTTTTAGTTTATTAATAGGTAATTTCTTACCTACAAGCTTCTCTACAACTTTCCTGTTTAAAGTTACTGTTGGCATTTCTTTCTCCGTGGGATTTTATGTCCCACCTGTTTTGTCCTCTGTTTTGAAAACACTATGTTTTCAAAGCCCAGGAAATCTCTGATTTCCGCTGGTTTTCTTAAAACAGAGGTTGGCATTTTATTTCAACCACATCTTCAGTTCTCTTAACTGTTTAATATCATTCTTATACAAATCACGCATATCTTGTAAATCCCAATATTCTAAAATTAATCTTCCTAAACCAAGTCCCCAAGCTAATACAGGTACTTCATGACCTAGTAATGGTTTTGTAACCTCTGGCCTAAATATACCACTTCCTCCAAGTTCTACCCATTGTTTTCTCTGGGGATGCCATACATCAACTTCTGCACTTGGTTCTGTATAAGGAAAATGACCTGGTCTTATCCTGACATCAGGATAACCCATCTTCTTGAAAAATTCTTTTAGATAACCAACTAGGTTGCTGAAATTAGCATCTTTATCTATGACAATACCTTCAACTTGGTAAAACTCAAATAAGTGTTTCCAATCAATTGATTCATTCCTAAAATTTTTTCCTACTGAGAAAAATTTTGCTGGTAAATCCCCTTTTTTTAATTTTGAGATTGTCTGAGCACTTAAAACAGTTGTATGAGTTCTTAAAAGATTTTCTTTAGCTCTTTCTTTACTCCATTTAGTCTGCCAACCTCGAGAGCCTGTTGTCCACCCATCTTCGTGAGTTTTTTTAACTCTGTTTACTAGTTTTTCATTAGGTAGTTTACCTTTTTTAGGCTCTTTCAAGTAAAATGTATCTTGTAGGTCTCGTGCAGGATGATCCTGAGGAACAAATAAAGAATCTAAATCCCAGAAACTTGTCTGAACCATATTTCCAGTCATCTCCTGAAATCCTAGTTCAAGCCAAATTTTTCTTATATATTCAACTACTTGATTAGTGAAGTGTCTCTTGCCGCCAGAAATTATAGGTACATTAATTTCAACATCATATTTTCTGAATTCCTTTTTTTTCCATGAGCCATCTTTTAACATTTTAGATGTGAGATTGTCTATGACCTTTCCAGATATTTTTTTCTTTGCTAACTTCTCTCCTATAGGTGTTAATGCGACCAATCTCTCTGTTTTTGTATCTTTCTGGACAATATTTTTTCTCTTTAAAAGTTCATCAAATATTCTTTTATCTTCTTTACTAAATTTTCTTTCAGGAAGAGGAAATTCTTTATCTAGAAATTTTTCTTCATCTGTTTTACTGGAGAGATATTTTTTTCCTTTGTTAGTTATTTTAATAATCAAGCCTTTGTCTTTTCTTATCTCAATTGCCTCTTTTCTTTTTAGTAATCCAATAGATATATTGAGCTCATTTTTATCTAAACCAGTTTTTTTACCTATCTCTTCTAGAGAGAGTTCTTTTTTTTCAACAGCTTTTAAGAATCTTTTTTCAGGAAGACCTTTTTTCTTATAATTAATTCCGTTCTTGTCTAACTTTATTATGTCCTCTTCTTTTTTATCTATCTTCACAATACCTTTGTTCTCCATCCATTGAATAGCACGCATAACTTCAACGTGTTTTAAATTAGATTTATCTATAAGATAATAAACAGAACAGTTTTCCTTAATATGAGGAAGCACTTTTCTCTCTAATGGGTGCAATTTTTTTGCTAAATCACTAATGTTCATATGACTAAATCTAAATCAGGAGTATTTTTATATTTTTGTATTGATATTTATTTTCAATATTGTAATAAATATATTTTATAGAAAATTATATAAGGAATTAAATCTATGTTAGTATAGAAAATTGTATATTCAGGGAGAAAATGGCCATTTTATCTAAGCTTCCTTTTGTAAAGAAGGAGGGAAAAAAAAACCCTAAGCAGATTAGGGAAGAAATCAAGAATCTAAAAGGAGAGCTAAAAGATAGTGTTGAAAAGCTCCATCCCAAGGATGAAGTAGCTCAACGTCTTGCTGAATTCGGGTTTTTTCAGGAAAAATTTGAAAAATTCCAACATAGAATAGTGCCGACAGATTTTCCTTCTCCTGCTAACAGATATAGGTTAGTTTTAGAATATCCTAATTTTAACATAGAGCAAACATATTATTGGTTCTTAAGATTTTACAATGAATCTTTTGGATTCGAGCGTATGGAAAAAATTATTGATACATTAGCAGCTAGTGCAGCTTCAAGTAATTTTGGTAATCTACAAACAAGATTAGCAGCGCAGCAGGCACAAGCATCACAGTATCTTAAAGGAGTAAGTGATATGATTAAGGGATTATTCCAGATTGTTAGGGAACTGAGAATAATTGATGAGAGATTGCAATATTATTATGATAGTGATGGCGATTCAAATGGAAACGCAGAAAACGCACTAAGCAGTGAGATTGTTCTTAAAGGGCTGTGGATTGATCAAGTTGAAGGCGGAGCAAAAAATCCTGCTTCAATTTATGGGTTGGCACAGACAATTGGTTTTACTATTCTCCCAGATTTATTTTTCAGAATTAGGATTAAAGACAAAAAGAACCTAGAAAAAGAAGTTGATAATCTCAAGTATAATGAAAAAGTAAAAGAGGTCCTTAAAAGAAAATTAAGACAATACTATGAATGGAAGATACGTACAAAAGGAGAGTTAAAGCAAAGAAGAATGTTTGAGATTAAATACTTAAGGCAGCATTATGACACAATTAAATTGTATATGAGTTGGGTTAAACCTTATTTAAAGAATGTCAGAAGACTCCAGATGTACGAAAAGAACATGGAAAACCCCAATATAATACATGCTTTTGAAACACAATTAATTGAGATAGAGACACTATTCATAAGGCAAGATTTTGGCAATCACATGAATGCCGTAGTCTCCCTACATTTTTTCTACAGAGTCAAGCCGGAACTTGCCTTTCATAGTTATGAATATCAGCACAAAGGACCGATTTATTCTGGGTTAGCAGACATAACAATAAGGGCTTATGCTTGGTCTGATGAGGAAATTGAGAACTATATTAAGTACAGAAATTATGAAGAACTTGATTTAATGACAACTATTGATAACTCTGTAAAAGAAGCAATGGATTCTCTTGGAGACGAGTTAAAAAAATATTTGAAAGAAGCAGGACACGATGTTCCTTTTCCAGGAGAACAACCAGAAAAACCAAAAGGACAGCCAGGTAGTCCTCCAAGCATATTAGAACCATTTATAGCTTTATTTGGTGGTTTTGCAGACATAGTGGGTTCGTTCCAAGGAAAACCTAGTACACAGAAAAAAGAAAAAGCTCCAAAGAAAAAGAAAAAAGATGCTAAGGCTATTTTCAAGCATGAAAAATCCCACCATAGAGCAGAACATTTTGCATCTACCGCGGTGTGGGAAGGCTATTACAGATATAAAATGGGCCCAGGTGGCAACATTTACTGGATTGAGTAAAAATGAATGAATATTATTCTAGTATGGATCAGGAGATTGGACGTAGTAGTCAAGAGATGAAAGAGATTGACAGATCTCATCAAGTAGGTATAGATGAGATAGGTACTACAACTAATCCTTTCCAGCATCAGACAGAGGCATTAAAGGCAAGAATATTTCACGGAGCTAATAGAGTGGAGTTTGCTTTTTTTGGTAGACAGAAAGGTAACAAAGAACAACCAACTCCAGAGACATTTGGAAAAAGAGAAAGACGTGATATGAGAGAATTAGCAGAATTCAACAAGGTAGAGACAACAACTCATGCTACTGTTGGAGTGCAAGGTCTTAGTGGATTAAATCAAGGTAGATTTAGTGATGAGGCAAGAAAACAGGCAATTGATGAAATCAAGAGAGCAATTCATTTTGCAGCAGAAGCCACTACAGGAGGGGCAGTTGTATTTCATACTGGAGAAGCTCCCCGTTATATGTATGGGAAGAAATATATGACTGATGAGAAAGGAAATCCAATGTTTAGAATGTTTCCAGAAGAAGAGGAGAGACGTGTTCGTTATCTTGTTGATCCTATAACAAAAGAGATTGTTGAGCAAGTTAGAGATGTAGACAGGATAGCTGTTCCTGAGTTAATGATGGATAAGGGACATATAAAATTTCTAAAAGATGAAAACAACAAGGAAATCAAAGATGATCTTTTAAAGGATTACGACCAGATTTTTGATGGAAAAATTCCACTTTATAAATATGATGAGGATGGAAACATACAGACAAAATTAATAGAATTTAAGGATTTTGATGATTGGATAAAAAATGTGTATAAATCACAGGGAAAACCAGAGCCAACTGAGGAGGAGATTGTTAAAGATTTCTCTTTCATGAAAAAATTTTTAGATATCCAATACAACTTATATTTTAGTAAGGGAAGTGAGAGCGATTATAAAGACATGTTAGAAAAGAGAGAAAAAGTGATCAAGGCACTGAATTTCTATAAAGAAATGAAAGGCAAAGTCCCTGAAAAAGATTGGTGGAAATATAAAAAATCCACAGGTCCATATGCACATTTTGTCCCCCCAGATGTTGAAGATCCTGTTGATTATTTATATGATAGATTAAACGAAATGGACAGAAGATTACAGCAGAGCAAGGAAATGGCAGTTCATGGAAGAAGGCAAGCAGAACAAGTTCTAGATGTTATTAAAAGAGCCAAGCCAGCAGAAAAATTTGCAGTTGAACAATTTTCAGATTCAATGGCAGAGCTTGGAGAATATGTTTGGCAGAAATCCCGTGAATCAAAGAAGAAGTATGAAAAAGGAAAGCCAGAAGGTATTAAGAATGATCTCTACTTAGCTCCAGAGAATTTATTTCCCGAGACATATGGCTCTCATCCAGACGAATTACGTGATTTAGTAACCTCTGCAAGAGAGAAAATGGCGCAAAGATTGGAGTCAAATTATGGAATGAATATAAAGAAAGCAAAAGAAGTAGCAAAGAACCATATAAAAGCTACTTTTGATATAGGCCATGCCAATATCTGGAGAAAATATTTTATAGCAGAAAAAGGAGAATCTCTAGATCAGAGAGATAAGCGTTTCAATAACTGGCTCTTAAAAGAGACTAAGAAATTACTAGATGAAGGTATTATAGGTCATATTCATGTAAGTGATAACTTTGGATTTCATGATGAACATTTGACAGCAGGAGATGGTAACGCTCCAATAAAAGAATTCATAGAGCAAGCTAAGAAAGAAGGATTTGATGAGTTTATAGTTGAGTCGGGCTCTTTTAACCCAATGTCTAGTCTGCCAGACACATGGATGCACTTTGATAGTCCCGTATATAACATACATGTGCCCGGGTTTTCACAAAATACATGGACTGATTTTTACAGATCTTATTTTGGAAAGACAGAGGGTCCTCGTTATATAGTAGGAGATTATTCTCCAAGTGAAGAATTTAAAGGGGCTCCCTTTTACACAGGTCTAAGCATGGAATAACTAAAACAAAAAATTAATAAACTCACTTTAACAAGGTAATATCAATGGAAGCAGAAATAAAAAAGAAGAAACATAAAAAAAATGAGAATGAGTATCCTAAGGATGATCTTGATTATGCTTATAGATTTGCCTCGGAAATAACTAAAGAAGTTGGTAAGTTTGTCAAGGCAGTTGTTCTTTTTGGTAGTAAAGCAAGAAAGAAAAAACCAGCACATGACATTGATATTTTAGTTATATTAGATGATGTTACTATTTACTTAAGCAAGGAATTTGTACAGACATATAGGATAATAGTACAAAATTTAGTTGCAAAGATTTCTAAAAGATTACACATTACTACTTTCAAATATACTTCTTTCTGGGAATTTGTGAGAAATGGAGACCCTGTTGCAATAAATATCCTAAGAGATGGTGTTCCTGTTGTAGATAGGGAATTTTTTAGGCCTTTACAATTATTGCTATATCAGGGAAGAATTAAGCCAAGCAAAGAATCTGTTTGGACATACTATTATAAGAGTCCACAGACATTGCAGAATTCCCGATTTAAAATGATTTCAGCAGTAGTTGATTTATATTGGGCAGTTATTGATGCAAGTCATGCTGCTTTAATGCAGTTAAATGAGATTCCACCCACACCAAGTCATGTTGCAGATATGGTTAAAGAGAAACTCGTTGATAAAAAATTGATTGAAAAGAAATATGCAACTACAGCTAAAAAATTCTACGATTTAAGTAAAAAGATTGAATATAGAGAAATAAAAGAAATCAAAGGCAGCCAGTATGATAGATTATACAAAGAAGCAGAGGATTATGTAACAAGGATGAGAAAATTTATTGAGGAATACAAATAGTTTTAAATTTAGCAGTCTTTCTTTATTATCATGATTAAAATAGATGGCTCTTATTTAGAAGGAGGAGGCCAAATAGTAAGGACTGCTTTAGCCCTATCTACAATAACAGGTAAGGCATTTAAAGTAAGTAATATAAGAAAAGGAAGAAAAAAGCCAGGTCTTAAACATCAGCACATGACAGCAGTTCATGTGTTACAAGACTTATGTGATGCTGATGTTAAATATGATGAATTGGGTTCTACAAAATTAGAATATTCTCCAAAAAAACTAGATTTCCACAACCTGAATATTGATATAGGAACAGCTGGATCTATTACTTTGTTATTACAAGCATTACTTCCTGTAGTGTTGTTTGCTGATAAAAAGATGACTATAATGATTAAAGGAGGCACAGATACTAAATGGAGTATGCCTGTGGATTATTTGATTAATGTTTTGTTGCCTCAAGTAAGGAAGTATGCAGATTATGAAGCAAGCATTGATAAAAGAGGATATTACCCAAAAGGTGGAGGCAGATTTGTATTGAAACTAAAACCAAAATATGTTCTTTCTGAGTTCAAGAAATTTGATGACTTTGTTCAGACGTTAAGAGATGAAACTCAGATAAATCTAGTAGAACAAGGACAATTAGTTGCAATTAAAGGAGTTTCTCATGCTTCAAAAGACCTAATGAGAGCAAATGTTGCAGAAAGGCAGGCAAAAGCAGTTAAATATATGTTGAAAAAAAAGACAGATATAACTCTAAGTATTGAGTATTCAGATACTTTTTCAACTGGATCAGGTGTTGTTTTGTGGGCAATTTTCTTAAAAGAAAAACAACTAAATCAAAAAAATCCAGTTATATTAGGAGCAGATTCTCTTGGTGAAAAAAGAAAAAAAGCTGAAAAAGTTGGTGAGGAAGCAGCTAACAGATTAATAAATCAAATAGATTCAAAAGCAGCTGTTGATAAATATATGGCAGATCAGATATTGCCTTTCTTGGCATTATCTTCAGGAAAGATTTATTCATCTGAGATATCAGATCATGCTAAGACAAATATGTATGTGATAAAGAAATTCCTGGATGTTAATTTTGATATTAAGAAAGGAGTAATAAGTTGTTAGCGATTTCTACCAATATCTGCTAAATTAATTTCATCATACAAGGTTCTAATCATGTTATGGACAGCATCTTTTTCCTGTTCACTTTTGAAATTTAAGTCATAGAACTTTTGTCTTAGATTATTATAGAATATTTTTGCTTCCTGTAGTTTGTTATTTCTTACTAAGCCTTTACATGTATCTATCATATCATAAACAGATTTTGTCTTACTTAAATCAGCAACTTCAAGATTCTTGACAAGATCCATATCTTCAATATCTATTCCAGAACTTTTAACTAGACCAAGTTGTTCATGTAGATATTGTTCAAACTCATCATCAACAAGCTTATCTTTTTCTGTCTGCAAAATATCTTGAGCATATTCAGCTGCTATTGATTTTTTGTCAACAGTCTTTTCTTTTTTTCTCAACTTCTTTTCTTTTAAATCAATCTCTTTCTCTTTTCTTTCTAATCTTTTTCTTTTTTCTTCTAAATTCTTTAAAATAGATTTTTCATGGTCTTCTAAACTGTCAAGCTTTTCGAGATATTCTCCTTCTCTTTTCATCAGGTCATCTTCTTTTTCTCTTAGAACTTGGTCTTGTTTCTCAATATCTTTCATTATTTTCTCAAATCTCTTTTCTTTCTCTTCAAGTGTAATTGCTTTGTCCTCTGTATTGTTTAATTTATCCTTAACTTCTTGTTCTCTTTCTTTTAAGAAAACCTCTTTTTCCTCAAGAGCTTTTTCTTTTACTTCTACTTGGGATTGTTTTTTAGCTAATTTCTGTGCTTTGTCAAAATACTCTTTTTCCATATTAATGAGATACTGTGTTCTCTCTCTGATATCATGATCTAATCTTCTCCTTAATTTTTCTATATGGTCCATCTCTCTTCTGTATGTACTGTCATGTTCCTGTAATTTAATTTCTTTTTCAGCTAATTTTTCCTCTTCTTCAACAAGTTTCTGTCTCTTTTTCTCAAGGTTTTCAAGAACTTTTATTATGTCTTTGTGTCCTTCTAGTTTTAGGACAGTTTCTTCATCAATAGTTCCTTTTTGAAGTCTTTCAACTTGCTTTTTCTCTTTTTCAAGTTCTTTTATTATTTCAGAAATATCTCCTTTTGATTTTTCTTTGGTCTTCTTCAAAGCCTTCTTTATCTTTGTTATTTTTTTAGCATGAGAAACAATTTTCTTTGCATGTGCCTCTGGTATCTTGGCTTTTTTAGCTACTTTCTTGTGATGTTCTTTTGCAAGATCTTCTGCAGTTTTTATGCCTGCTTTCTTAAGTTTCTTTTCTCTCTTTGGACCAACACCC
>CAZHYZ010000019.1:0-19071 GCA_964537195.1 uncultured Methanosarcinales archaeon | reverse complement strand
TATCACTATAAATATTATTGAAAATTTTATTATTTAATTCAAGAATTTTTTCATGAAGAGATTTTACAAAGATGTCATAAGCTTCAATTACTTGATTACGGGATTTATTGGAAAGAATTCTGTTTTTATGTGCAGTGTATTCTTTATAATTTAGTTGTTTACTCTGGTATCTGTAATCTAAGTCTTCTAATTCTGCAGAAACTTTTTTCATATTTTCTTCTGCTTCTTTAAGCTCCTGCACAATACTATGCATCTCCCCAAGATATTTCTTTATTTTAAGCATATTAAATTTCTCTACTTACAAGATAATTCAGTAATAACAACTCTTTCTTTACTAATTTCATTTTTAACTTAGCTATGTCTCTTTCCTTTTTTGAAGGATAATTTCTTTTGCCAAGCTCATTATAAATCTCACTAAGAACTTCTAGTTTATCTATGTGTTCCTCAAGGTTGTTCATAATATCCCCAACTTACTTAACACTTGTTTTTTATCTAAATAATATTCTTTTATGACTTCATTCACACGTCTGAAATCTTGTATTTGTCTGTTGGCTAATGTTTGTAATACTCTGGCTCTTATTTCTAACTCTTGGTTTAATTGTTCTATTGTTATACCTGTTCTTTTCTGAATTTTCTGGGATAAATGGAAACCGGTCTTTTGTGTTATTCTATCTGAGACAGGATCCCATTCAAAGGGAATATTTGATTCAACTTTTCCTATTTCCATAGACATACCAACAACCTCAACAACTTGTTTCAATCTCCTGATATTTTTTTCACTTTCTTTAAGGTGAGTCATAACACAAACAACATCAAGTGATTCTATTAAGGAAGGTGATAAGTTAATTGGTGGAGTCTCCAGTCTCTTGACAAGAGTTTCAACAGACCCTGCGTGGAAAGTACTAAATGAGCTGTGGCCAGAAGCCATTCCTTGAAAAAGTACAAATGCTTCTTTACCTCTTATTTCACCCACTATAACATAATCGGGTGCCTGTCTGAAACTTTCTTTCAACAAATCAAATAATGTTACTTCTCCATACTCCTGTCCCATCATGTTGGGAATACCAAACCCAGTTCTTGTTACAGTAGGTAGCCAGTTCTCATGTGCCAAATTCAGTTCACGGGTATCCTCAATACTTACTACACGGGCATCAGGAGGTATAAAATCAAGCATGGAATTAAGAAATGTGGTTTTTCCAGATGCTGTCTCTCCAATAACCATAAAATTAAACTTATGTTCAATACCCATCCACAAATAAGCCATTGTTCTTGCTGTTGCTGTCCCAAAATTAATTAGATGAATAGGTGTCCAAGGATCTTTTGTGAACTTTCTTATTGTAAATGTCGGACCCCTTGTTGTTACATCTTCAGAATATGTTGCATTTACTCTTGAGCCATCAGGTAAAGTGCCATCCAACAATGGCTTTGCATAAGAAACATAACGTCCACATTTCTGTGCAAGTTTTTCTACAAAATCTGTTAATTCCTGGTCTTCGGTGAAAATAACATTCGTTTTTAAGTTTTCATACTTTCTATGTACAATATAGATAGGAAAGTTTTCACCATTACATTCTATATCCTCAATATAATAATCTTTCATCAGGGGTTCTATTTTATTTAGTCCAACAGAATTCCTGAAAATATAATACATTAGTTTAAGATATGTTTCTTTAGATACTTTTGTTCCCAACTCAACAAGAATAGATTGCACATTTTTTTCCAAGTATTTAATTATTGTATTAATATTATCAACCTTGGCAATACTGATATTGATCATTTCTTCAAGAGCTAGCATAATTAATCTTAAAATTTCCCTTTCAGATTTGCTTAAAGCTGGCTCTTCAACAACATATAGTAATTCTTTTTCTTGTTCACTCCAGTAAATGTGTGCATATGCGTAAGGAGCAATTAAAGGATATTTTAGATTTATTTGGGTCTTATCCTCTAAACTTGGAAGTTCTACTATCTCTAGATTTGGTTCAATTTTGAATATTGGTTGTTTTTCTTCCATTTTTTTCTAAGGAATAAAATTCTTGACTCTTACGATTAAAAAGTCTGAATAACCTTCTGTAATAAACTCCAAGTCATAGTTTGCAAAATCTGTTTTCATATGAGCAATTACTTTTGCATAACCTAGGTTGGTATTATTTCCAGAGGGAATCATCTCTATATAGCCTGTTCCGTTCATTGATACAGCATCATCATTTAGACTAAATGTAAAATCACCATCCATTGTTTGATCCTCATATATAACGCTGTCAACAATTTCTGATGTGTTAAAATGAACTAAGTTGTTTTTTGAGCCTTTTTTATTTATCTTTACAGTGAAGTTTTCATCTCTTATGTTGTTTGTCATGATATAATAATTATTTGTTTCAAATGTCTTGACATTTGCATTACTTGACACAATCAAGTTTCCCTGTGTTGTACTTGATCTTGGACTTATAATCCTGCTATCTGTTTCCAATTCCCAGATTACTTGACCATTTTCAAATCTCATTTCTCCATTTCTTATTTCAAAAGAGACAACTGCCTGTGAGCCTTCTCCTTGATTTGCTATTTCACTTACATGTCTATCTAAATCAAGCATTATGTCTCTAACTTTTGAAAAGACAGCTCTGTCTCTCATTTCTTTTAATATAGGAACTCCAGTATTAAGGATTAAAACAAGAGCAAGCACAGCTACAAGAGTGTAGATAATTACTGAAATCCATATCTGGGCTCGTTTCATTTTATTTTGTATTCTTCTATTATATCTTCACACTCATTTGGATAAACACTAAATTTTTCTTCAACACTTGCGTTCTTAAACAGGATAGTTTGTGAATCACCACCCATTATGGGAGACTGCAAAATGGTTTCTTTCTTGTCTTGTTTATCTGTTATTACGGTAAGTTTGGAGATGTTTGTATCAAAATCTTGACTATCTAATCGAAACATAAGTCTATTATTTTCATAGGAGATATCACTTATGCTATACTCTAAGTGTTCACATTTTAACATATCTTTTCTATTATTTATTTCATTAATACCAGTTCTGGTGAGTTGAGCTACTTGAACAAAAAAAACAGCTGCGACTAAGCCAAAGGCTAAAAATAAAAAAATCCTTATTTTATTGTTCTTCTTCTGCATATACACAATCCTCCCTGTCACATTCACAAATACTTTCTAACTCAATTCTATTGTCTTTACAGACTACCTTTGAACCTTTGGAATCAATTATTGCTGAAAGAATTACTAGGTCTGGAGGAAAAACAAAATCAGGTCCTAGAGAAACGTTGTATTTTGTGACACCATGACTGTCTAATTCATTAAATTCTTGAAATCTATAAATTTCATTGTTCTTATCCAATAAAACTATTTGCATTCCTTCAATATCTTTTGAGCCATGATTTTCAACAATAACTTCAAAATTGTTTGATCCTGAATGGTTATAGCATGCAAAATCTATATCTTGTACTTCCAATACAGACAAGGATAAGTCAAGCGAGCACGTTATCTCTCTATCAATTGCTAGATCAGCTTGATCTGTAAATTCGTGTGTTGTACTATCTTGGAAATTCATTACTACAGCTCCTAATGCCACAGAAAATGCCACTAGAAGCACAGTTGCAATTAATGGTGACACCCCTTTTTTCGAATTCATTTTTATCAACAGTATTTTATTGTATTTTTCTTTATTTGGATAGACTGTTCATCACAATATATATTTTTCTCATTTCTCTTAGCTATTGGAACTATTTCTATCTGACTTATTGTAGTTTTTTTCAATATCTGTAAGTTAGCAGTATCTCCTGGTGTTAGCCTAGTAGATATAACTTCTGTATTAAGATAATTGTCTTCCTCAGGATATAGTCCGATTGTTCTTATCTGTAATCCTTCTACTTCAAGAGTGTTAATATTTGTTATATTAATGTTTATAGCTCTAAAATCCTGACATACTCCTTTTATAGACAAACCAATCTCTGAGCATACAACAGGATCTGTTTGTGTCTCTATATCTTCACTTGCTTGTTGTGCTTGTGATATGGACCATCTGTAAAGGAAAAAACTAATTCCTACAACTACAGCTAATATGATTATCCAACTTAAGTATTGTTGTTGTGCTTTCCCTCTTAAATTAAAAATTTTAGGAGCCACAAAAAATTTATTTTTTTTTGTTGGTTTCATTTTTATCATTCTTTTACAAATAAGGATTTTAATACTATTTCATCAGGATCTGAAAACTTATAGCTGAAAGTTTCATTTCTATATTTTATTGAAATGGTTTTTTTGAAATTAATTTTCTTTTCTTGTTCTATTAATAAGTTTTGTCCAGGATTTATTATTATTGGCTCGTTTAAATAATTGCCTACATATATATTATTGTCAAATGAGTATAAATATACTATTCCAACGTCTTGATTCTTGGTTTCCGTATATGAGATGAATTCTTCTGTAAATGAAATTAGTTCAGCACTTAGGTTTTTGTTGTCATAAATTGCATTATTCAATACTATCTGTGCTTCATGGATATAATTTTCTCTATAAGTTGTGAAATCTTCAAATTGTTCTACTGCAATTGAAGATTTATTTGCTACAATAACAAAGACAGCACTAATAAGAATAATTGATGCAAACATGTAAAATTGTGCCTTTCTCATCTTAATCTTGTAAAACTATCCTCCCTGTCTCAGTATCTGAATTTGAGAATCTTATTACTCTTTGTCCAGTATCAGACACAGTATTTCTTACAAGGATATTGTATTGTCCTTGTTTTAAAGTTTCTCCAATCCTTGATTGTATAAGAAAATTATCATATTTTAATATGAAATTTATGATGTATTTATCATCAATCTGATATCCGAATGATGGATTGATTTTTTCTAAGAAAATATCCTCATTAAGTAAACTCTCTCTGGAGGATATGCTTGCAGAATCCTTAGTATTAAAGATGAAAAGTTCTTTTTCAAGAGGAATTTTGGTGATGTTTATCATATCTCCTTCAGAATCTACATCTATTCTGTTAGTTGGAGTGTTTGAAGCAAGACCAACTCTTCCAGATCCAGATGTGAAGTGGATAATATGGTTTGTATTCTTAATATCTGAGAAATCAGAGTCTCTAAATGAAGCAGATAAAGATAAATCATTAACATCTAGAGTAATATGTTCATCGAGATAATCATCTAGCAAAATTCTTAAATTATAATTTCCAGAGGAGGTGGGTGCCTCAAAAGACAGATTATAATTCCCCGTCCCACTATCAAATATGCTGTGTTCAATCTCCTCTTCTCCAATGTAAATTTTAAATCTGTCAGAGGAAATTCCAGCAACAGTTTCACTTCCATCCATTACTCTAAAATTATATGTTGTCAGAATATCTTCATAGGTTGAGATAGATCCATTATCTGGGAGGATATCATCTGCTGCTTTGTTGATTATGGAAAAGTTAAAAGTGAATGGTTGATCATTTCCAGCTAAATCAATGCAGTTTATGGTTACAGTTTTATTAGTACCAAAGGATTGATCATATAACTTAAATTCGTGGTATGTAGTATTGGTGTAAGAAAATTCTATTGAGCCATTATAGCAGACAGCTTGTTCATTTGTCCATGCTCTTATTATTGGTTCAGTTGTGTCAACAGTCCTGTTTGGAGTGGCATATACTTCTGGTGGTGTTGAATCAACTTCTGAATCATCTTGATTAGACCAGGTCCAAATTCCTACACCATTCTTAGCTCCAACCGTAGCATTGTAATCTCCGCTTGCCACATTATGGAAGGTATAGTTTGTATTAGTTGTTGTTCTGTTCATATATGTGGACCCATCTTGATATGTTAAGTTTACTCTATATAATACCACACCAGAATCTATGTCTGTTGAAGTAGTCCAGTCTACAGAGACATAAGTAGAACTTTGTTTTATTGATACAACTTCTGGCTTGCTTGGTCCTGTAACATCTGTTGTAAATTTAATTTCATATGGGTCTCCCCAGTTTCCTGCCCCATCTTTTGCTTTTACCTTGAAGTAATATTTTCCGGTTTTTAGATTAGTGAATGCCTTATTTGTGTGTGTACTAAAACTACCTACAGATCCCTCTGGAATATTGTCTACTTCTGCATTTTGATTTTGACTTAGTATATAACTATATGCATCAATTGATTGACTTACATAATCTATAGCAGACCAAGAGAAATTAGCCCCTGTTGCCCATATGTCATCATTTTCACCTATTGAATCCAAAGACTGGTGTTCTCCATTAGACCCATTAGTGAAAGAACTATGGGTTGAGCCAGGTATTATAACAGGTTTTTCTAAATCAATAATTAAGCCTGAAGGGAAAGTAGAAGATTTGGTTTTTAAGCCTCCGGAATTAATTACTGTTACATTAACATAAACTTTTGTCTTGTGAGATAAATTGAAACCATATGGCTCAGACTCATCAGTTGCTGTGACAGCAGTGGAAGTAGTTGTACTTTGTTCTAATATTCTTGTCGGAGTTTCATTTGTGTAAATTACATATTCATATTGGAGAGGGATTCCTAATGTTATAGATTCTGGGTCATATGCACCCGACCATGAAACTTCTATTGTTGTGTTGTCATTACTAAAATCATCTAAGCTAATGGTGGCTGCACTAGCTTTTGTCTGGTCAAGTCCTGCACCAGTATAATTATAATAGATTGAATCATTGAAAAGAGATAGTTGTTCAGGATCAGAGTAATTTATCTGGTAATATACATATTTTATTCCCGGATTTTCAGATAATATCCACACTCTAGTTTTAACACAAGGCTCCCATTCTGTCCAACCAGAATCAGAATCTGTTGGTTTGTTTTTACCACTATTATAATTAAGGTATCTACATTCTTCAGCATTAGTACTATAGTTTAGATCTAAGAAAACACTTCTTATAGAAGTATAATTCTCATTTGCATCTTCAATACCTGTTACTCCTAGACTTCTTATGTATATGTAGCCATAGGGATTTACACAATCATTAATTGTTTCAGAGCATATGTTATCTCCATCACAATCAGTATCATCTTGGCAATCTTTCCAAACACCATTAATACAATAATCAGAATCACTATCTGCATCTACACTGCTATATGAACTTCCAGAAGTACGACAATTACTAGAGTCCACACAATCATTTGTTGAATCGCAACAAGCAACATCATTCGTGTCCTCAGCACTATCCATGCTTCCTGCATTATCAAAATCCTGGACAAGTCTGTTTTCACCAGAGTCATCACCACAGCATAAATCATTTGGACTACTGACAGCATCTCCTCCAATGTCCCAATTTTCATCTATTGTGGCTCCACCAGTTATTTCTTTACAAATAGTATTAGAAGTATCTCCGCCATACCAAGTGTTAGATGAGCCACAGTAAGCTTTACTTGGAACACTTGGAGAACTCACGCTTCCTTGTGCAACACAATTATCATTATAATTACAATCAGTGTCTGTGCCACAACAAGCTGTTATTCCACCATTATATCCTGCTGGAGCATCTGTTGAAGAAGATTCTGTTATCCTGAATTCACCTGTATCATCTCCGCAACAAGTAGATGAGCAGTCCCCTGCAGAACCGCCATTACAATCTTCTCCACCAATATTCCAATATCCAGAACCAACAATATCTGTACAAGCAGATGAAAAAGCATCTCCACCATACCAAGTTGACTCAGTACATGATTCTTCCCCAGTGTTACAGCACCATGCAGATCCATCATTTCCACCTGCTGCAGTACAAACACCATTATGATTACAATCAGTACTCACATCACAACATGCAGCAGGGATTGTGTTATCATAGCCTGTGGGAGCATCTGTAGATGAGTCCTCTGTTATTGTGAATTCATATTCATCGTCCCCACAACAAGTTGTAGCAGCACAACCAGCATCTCCATCACAATCTCCCGATGTTCCTAATTGCCAACCAGCACCATTACAACTTCCATATGTGCTACAGTCTCCTGATGAACCATCTCCATCTCCTGTAGGGGAACAAGCATCGTTTGTATTACCTGACTGTACATTTCTCAACAAGTCTTCATTACCTGGAAAAGAACTAAAAAACAAGAGATATAGGAAAATAGTCACCATCAGTAGGAAAATACCTCTTTTTATCTCAGCCTTCTTTGATAATACAGGCAAAGTTATTCTTCTAAAAACTGAAGAAAGAGTATTTATTGAGACACTGTAATAATCAACATAATCAGGAGGGTCTGATAGATAGTTATTTAGTTTCTTCTTTTGGATATTTTTTATAAGGAAAATTACTATAAATATACAAATAAAACTAATTAAGCTGGTAATTATAACCATCAGTTACCTCTTTTTTGAACGCGTTCTTTAAATTTTATTGGATTTAAGCCTTTTAAACTTTTCTATATAATTCTATACTAGCATACAATAAAACAAATAAAAAAATATTAAATACCTAAGTTCATTTTGTTTTCATTGATGGGGTTAAAAAAATTAAAGATAGAATACATATTGTTGCTGTTGTTACTTATATTTGGTTTTTTTAAAACATATTCTATTCATTTTGACAATAGGTTTCCATATCATCAAGATGAATGGCAACACATTGCATTATCTAAACAAGCAATTGAAGAAGGATTTAATATACAGCACAACCCTTATTTGGATATAAAAGAGATTCATCCAGATTTGGAATCAGGTTTTCACTTATTTTTATCTTCTGCCATTATTCTTACAGGATTTGATCCTGTTTTATATTATCAATATTTAGCAGCAATTTTTACTATGTTCTCAGTCTTAGCAATATTTTATTCAATATCAAAATTAACTGAGAACAACTATCTTGGGCTGATATCTGCCTTAGTTTTTATTTCTTTGAAGACGAATGTAAATATTCTTGGTAAGGATTTCTTTGTTCCTTTAACTATGGCCATTCCTTTCATTTTTCTTTATGCTTATTATTTTTTGGATTCTTTACAGAAAAAAGATATTAAGAGGTTTTCACTTGCTGTATTTTTCTTGTTGGTTTTATTGCTTATTCACCCGCCATCGTTTATTATTGTGATTTTACCCTCAATCATGGAACTATTGTTAAGCGTTGGCAGTCTTGAATTAACAAAGAGAGAGAAGAATAAATTAATCCTAATTTTATTATTATTTGTTTTATTTGGTATTATTATCTTGTGGAAAGGAAACATCATACTTACAGTTACATTTTTTTTCCAACTATTATATTTCGAACCTGGATGGGGTGAAGTTGAGGTTAAATATTTTCTTCCTTTGTTATATGGATTAGCCAATACTTTTTTTGCAATAATCGGATTAATTAAAGGTTACAAAACAAAAATGAGGTTTTTTGTATTACTAGCGTTTTTTTCTCTAGCAATTACTTCTTTTTTTAATAGTTTTGGATATACTTACTTTGTTCCACATCCTAGGGCAGTTTATTATTCAATGCTTGCCATGATTCCTTTAACATCTTTTGGATTGATTTGGTTATTTAATTATATTAAGACTTCAAGTTTTATTAAAGAAAAAAATCTAAAGAGATATTTATCATATGTTCTGATTTTTGTTTTTGTTATCCTTATTTTCACATCGGAATATTCCTTGGATGAAAAATACAAAACATATTCTTATCCGGTTATTGATGAACAAGCGTATAGTACACTACTATGGATGAGAGATAATCTTCCACAAGATAAGGTTTTTGTTACACACTATTTTATGACTTCATCAGTCTATCCAGTTAGTGGTCATAAAGTGATGAAATTAATTCCTGCAATATTGAGGAGTAATAATACAGAAGAGAACCTCAATTTTTATACATATGTTTGTGATACTAAGAAAAAAGTCTTAGAAAAAAATGAAGTTGATTATGTTTATAGTAGACATATTATATATTGTGAGTTTTTACAGAAAGTATATGATGAAGAAGATATTATTTATAAGGTTATGATTTGAAAAAATAGTAAATCGGAGAGAAGATGATTATTAATTTTATCAACAAGAAGATATATAGGCACAAACTTAGAAAATATGTTAGGAACAACTTGAAGAAGGGTCACAGCTTAGGAGATATCAAGAAAAAGTTGCATAAGAAGGTAAAGAAAAAAAAGTATGTTAATGATCTTATTGATGATGTTCTTCACTGGAAAACAGAAAAAAGAACCCTTTTGTTTTTATTGGTTTTTATTTTTTTAATTGGGACGGGGTATTTCTATTTTAATTCAAATATAGAATTTAGGAGATCTGTAGGTATGAGTATGCCTGATCAGGTATATGATTTCTGTTCTGATATGTGGTGGATTAAAGGAGAAACCCTTTTACCGGATGGAAATAATCTTGTGGATTTTAGGACTTTTTGTTATTCACTGTTTGGAATACAGAGACAGGGTTATTATTATTTTGTTGATAAAGATAAAATTATAATATCAGACGCTGTTTCCTCAGAAGGTAAAGAATGTGGGATGTTTTATCTTGGGGATAATAGAGATGAAGATTTGGGCATCCTTGAGAAAAGCATTATTACATCTATCAATTGGTATAGAGTAAATAATAGATCTGACATTCATAGTGTGTACGAAAAGTATAACCCCGGAGACAGGGCAATTATTCATTCGGCCTGGGAAATTGTTAGTACAACTTTTGTAGAGGATCAGAATGGAGAGACAAGTCTTGGGTTAATACTTGAGCAAGGACATTGTATTTAGTGTATGTTAAGATTGAAAAATTTCTAATTAATTAAAGACTTAAGATTATTTTATAAACTGCAAGTAGAATATGAACTTAATTTGGTACTTTATATATTATTTCTTAAGATATTTATCTGACTCATTAACATAAAGATCATGCCATAAAACAAAATTAGTAACTGTCCATAGCTGCCTTGAATAATATAATTTGGTCATTGGATTTGCTTTTAGAATTGTATTAGAAATCATTTTATCTTTATCTAAAAGTTTTTTTATATACTTTATGTTAAAAAACCGATTAGTGATTTCTTTATTGTTTTCTAAAATTGATTGAGAATAATCACCGAATTCTTTTTTAAACCAGATATCGGTTGGAACAAAAAATCTCTGCTTTGGTCTTTTTATAATACTTCTTGGTAATATGTTCTTCATAGACTTTCTTAATATGTATTTATCCATCCTTGAATTTAGTTTATAATTAATGGGAAGTGAAGCTGCAAACTCTCCTATTTTATGATCACAAAACGGAACTCTTCCTTCTACAGAGTGAGCCATTGTTGTCTTATCATATTTAACAAGCATATTATCAGGCAAAAAATTTGATATGTCATGATAGCTTTGTTTTGTATAATAATCAAGTTTATTATTGAAATAAGATTTAATATTCTTTTCAGACTGGTTAATAGACATTTTTTTAATAAGTGGTTTTTTTACAACCATAGTCTTTTCCTTAGTTCCAAAAACAGAAATTAGTTCAAGGTAAGATTTAGGTATGTTCTTTTCAAGATTAATGAAATCTTTTAACTTGTAGAAAAAAGGTTCTTTTGGTAAAAACTCAACTGCTTTTAATACTGTTTTCCTGATTAGTTTTGGTAAGTTATTATAATATCTTAGAAGGGTCATTTTCTTATATTGTTCATAACCCATAAAAAATTCATCTGCACCCTCTCCATTTAATAATACTTTCACATCTTTAGAAGCTTTTTTTGCAAGAACATAATTGGGAATAGCCGTTGGATCTGCAATTGGTTCATCAAGATGCCATATAACCTTAGGTAGTGTGTTTATATAACTAGAATTTATCATAAACTCTTTATGCTCTGTGCCAAATTTATCAGCTACAATCCTCGCATATTTGAACTCATTCTTATTGCCCTCTTCAAATCCAAGTGTATAAGTTTTTACAGGATGTTCAGTATTCTTTGCCATTAGAGCCACAATTGCACTTGAATCTATCCCGCCAGATAATAGTGCACCAACCGGAACATCACTTATTAACCTATTTTTAATAGAAGTTTCAAGCAATTCTCCAAATTTCTTAACTGAAGTTTCAAAACTTTCATTATTGACTTTAAAATCCAAACCCCAATATTTTTTGATATTTATCTTTCCTTTTACAAATCTTAAGTAATGCCCTGGTTTTATTTTTTTTATTTTAGAAAAGATTGTCTGTTGACCTCTACAATATCTATATGTCAAATAATCATTAAATGCTGAGAACGATAATTTTTTGTTAGTCTCTTCAAAACATAAAATTGCTTTTAGTTCTGATGCAAAAATAAATCTCTTTTTATCGGAATAATAGTAGAGAGGTTTAATTCCTAATCTGTCTCGAGCCATAAATAGTTCTTTTTTTTTAGTATCATAAATAACAAAACCAAACATACCATCTAACTTATGCAAAAAATTAACTCCATATTCTTCATAAGCATGGATTACAACCTCAGAATCAGTGTTTGTAATAAAATCATGTTTTTTCTCAAGTTTTTTTCTTAGTTCTTTGTAGTTATATATCTCTCCATTGAAAAACAAAACCAGTGAATGGTCTTCATTATATATTGGTTGGTTGCCTTTTTTTAAGTCTATTATGCTTAATCTATTATATCCAAGAGAGAAATTATTATCTATATATTTATCAGAATGATCAGGTCCTCTGTGTTTCATAGAATTAAGCATAGATTTCAGTAAATCTTTGTCATCCCAGTTAAACCCACATATCCCACACATAAGATTGTAAAATCAAATTTATTATTTATATGTTAGCAAAAATTATATAATAAAACTGAATTATTAGTTTGTTGTCCATATGAAGTTGCCAGAGATAATTGACAAGAAGAAGGAAGTGTTTGTTCTTCTTATAATATCAATAATCTCTCTCTCAGTAAATGCAGTTTGGATTACAAATTATTCTCCTGAATTTAGTAATGAGGATACACTTGTTCTTAATCCTACTCTATCATTATTGAAAGGAGATTATATCTCTGCATTTCAGATGTATCAACCAGTCATCCCCACAATTATGGCTATTGGTTTGAGAATATTTTCTTTTGAGAAGACACCATTATTTGTAAATCTTCTTTTTTCTATACCTTTAATTATTTTCACTTATCTTATTACCAAGAAACTTTTTGGAAAGAAATATGGTCTACTTGCATCTTTTTTGGTTATTTCATTACCAGGAGTAATAGCTTATTCACGAACAGTTTATGATACCTTTATCTTAATGAGTTTTTTTTCTGCTACAATTTATTTTTTTATTTTATCTGATTTTTTTAATGATTCGAAGAAGACAATGTTATTTACTTTAGTATCAATTCTAGGATTGCTTTCCAGATATACTATGGTTAGTTATATTGGTTCTTTGTACTTGTTTTTCTTAATTTACAAGCTTTTTGAGTATGTTAAAAACAAAAAGAATTTACTTGAGTTCTTTGAAGCCAAGTCTTTCAAGCAGAGTGCACTATCTTTAATAATTATCTTGGTTGTTGTAACACCTTTCTATGTTAGTAATTTTGATATCCAGAGTTATTTTAATAGAAACAATGAATTTAGTAATGTCATAAAAGAGTCAGGAAAAAATGTTTTTCTCTGCAACACGATTAATTATCCCTTATATCTATTTAATTATCAAATTGGTTTTCTTGTTTCAATAGTCTTAATTGTAAGTGTAATTATCTTCCTAATTAATCACAAAAAAACAGACAAGAACATTTTCCTTCTCTTGTTTATATTGCTGGTTAACTTTTTCTTCTACAGTTATTTTGTAGGAATAAAACATCCAACAGTAACGGGGATTGCTCTTCCTTTAATACCCATTATAATAGCAGGATTTTTTAGGTATTCTAATCTGAGTCATAAAAAACCGAGTATTTTTCTTATTGTGATTTTAATTTTGAATGGTATTTATTTCTTAAGCCCATTTGAACTCCCAAATAGTCTTAATAATCTTGCCGGGTTAAGCAAAGCTATAAACAATATTGATTGCAGAATTTCTATTGTTGAGTATAAGGTTAATGAAGACTATAAATTCTGGAACAAAGACATAAGGTTACAAAAATATGACTTGCTAAGATATAAGAAAAGACAAAGGCTAATTTCTAATATAACCAAAGAGATGATAAATGGAGAAGTTAATATCATAGACCTTTCAACATATTATCATTATGAAATTAATTATTATCAATTTATAATTAATAATCAATTTCCGACATATTATGATTGTAATAATTTTGATGAGACAAAAATTGATGAGATTGATTATGCACTTCTTTCTGAAAAATCTTATGCTAATCTAACAAATCCCTGGAGATTATATTATAATGAAGAACAAATTAAGACCTGTGATAAATACAGGGAATTAATCGTGACAGACTGGGAGAAAATTGATTCATATACTTATGATGATATGATTTATCCAATGAGAAATATCTTTTTTTATATTTCACCGACATAGATTAAATATATTAATTGGTATTTGTTTCTTTTTAGAATATGTTTTGGGGTAAAATAGATTCTAAGAAAAAGAAGTTTATAATAAAAACAAAATCAAAAGCCTATGAGAAGGATAACATTAAGATTTATAGATTTGGTAGAATAACTGATATCTTTGTTAAAGAAAAACTTGGAAAATCTGATGAAAATCAAAATGAAACAATATTTCGGTTATACAAAAAATATGGTCCTAAATTCATAAAGAAACTGGAGGGATACTTCTTTATTGTCTTAGTAGATAAAAAGAAAGATGAAATTTTTTTCTTTAATAACAGATATTCTAACACTACCTGTTATTACTATGTCTCAGACGAACAGATTATTTTCTCAGATAGTATGAAGGGATTGTTAGGAAAATTAGATAAAAAACCAGATATAAATAAAGATATTATCTCCTTGTTTCTTAATTCAGGTTATTCTTACTCAGAAAAGACTAATTTCAAGAATATTTTTAGAATGATTCCTGGTTATTATATGAGGATTAAAAAAGGAAAGATTCATCACAAGAAATATTATGACATGACCTTTAATAGGAAAGAAATAAAGAATATTGATAGAGCACTTGATAAATATGAAAATCTCTGGCAGGAAGCAATATCTAATTTTACAAATTATAATAATACAAAAACATTGGGAAGTGCGTTAAGTGGAGGTCTTGATACTTCTTGGGTTGTTATTAATGCAACCAAGGTATTCAAAAAGAAAATTCATACATATACTTGTTTCTTTGAACATGAACTACATAATGAATTAGAAGAGGCAAGATTTGTAACAGAAAAGACAGGTAATATCCATCATAAAGTTCCTGTCAAATCTAGAGATTTAGATCTTATGCCAGAGATGATAAGAATTGCTGAAGAACCTGTCCTTTCAACAGCTCTTCCAATGTTTAAATTGATAAGACAAGCAAATAAAGATGGCATCGATGTTCTTTTGTCTGGAGATGGCGGCAACAATATATATCATCATCTTTATCCGGTTAGTGAGGTTAATAGGTATATTAAGTACATTCCACATCAAATAAGAAGGTTACTTTTTAGAACAGTAGACTCTCTTGCTAAAATTACAGGATGGGAAATGTTGTGGGAATTAAGGTATCCTCTTATAGCTTTTTCTAGAAAAGACTATGATAATTTTTATAGGAATTTGGTTTGTTATAGACATTTTGATCCCCAACAGAGAAAAAAACTACTAAAACCAGAGTTTAGACAAGAGTTTGATGAGAATTCAATGTTGAACCAGATTAAACTAGATAAAGATAATTTTGACAATGAGTTAATTCGTGCGAGATTTATTTATGGTAATATGCAATATGTCTCAACATTTCATGAAAAGTTTCTCAAACACCATAATATGTTGTTATTTCCACCTTATCAGAGTAAAGAGATTATTGATTTCTTGACATCCCTGCCTTTTGATATTATGTATAGAGGAAACACTTTCCAGAAACTAACTAATAGGGCAAATAAGATGTATTTTCAGAAACTTGCACTAAAGAGATATCTGCCTGAAGAATTTGTTGATACAACTGGTCAAGCATTTGACCAACCATATCATGATATCTTAGAGAGAAGACCAAAAGTAGTCAATCTATTGTTTAAGAGATTAAAGAAAAGAGGCTGGTATAATGAAGAATATCTTGATAGATTATATGAAGAACATAAAAAACAGAAACAACATGATAAGATTATATGTGAATTAAAGAATCATGGGTATAGGATCATGACATTATTATCTTTGGAGATATGGGCTACAGAGTTCTTAGATAAGAATCCTTTAGATTGGAAAGAAATAAATAATATATCCTTAGAAAAATACTTGAGAAATGAGAAATGAAATCGTCTAAAAAAAACACACTAAACAGCATTATTTTAAGTATATATGTTCTTCTTATTTTATTTCTGCTTGCTGAGATATTACTTTTTTTCACAGATTATGATACAAAATTATTATGGAATTCATTGTATAAAGTCGATTTAGCCTTGGATTATTCACAGAATCTTGAGATATCTAGGTCTTCAGAAAATTCAGAGAGAATATATGAATTGGTTCCAGGTAAAACTGTTGAGTGTGTTAATTGTACACCTCCTTATGAAGAACATATTGATTTATACAAATATACTGGAGAAGGTATTGTGTCAACTAATAGTTTAGGATTTAGAGATATAGAGAGAGAGGTTGAAAAACCACAGGGAGTATATAGAATAATAATATTTGGAGGCTCTAACACATTTGGTTTGAGAGTAAGTAATAACGATACATATCCAATGCAACTTCAAAAGATGTTGGATAAAGAATATCCTGGAAAATTTGAAGTCTGGAATGCTGGTTTGTGTGGCTATGTTATGTCCCAGAAAGTTGCTCATGCTCAAGAGGTTATTGAAAAATATAATCCAGATTTGCTTATATTTCAGGATTTTAATATTGGGAGGAGAGCATTTTTTTATAATGATACTGAATTCACTAAACATTTTCGAAAAAATAATGAATTATATCTAGAGAACATCCCCTTTTTGCTTACAAAGAGAGTAAATGAGAATTATGATAAATTTAATATTCATTATTACCTTGTTCTTCATTCAAGATTTTATAGGTTTGTTGTTATATCATTGAATAACATTATAATAGACCACATTATAAGAGATTGTTCAAAACCTGAGACACAGTTAACTATTTGTTTTAATGAGAGATTAAATAGTAACTATGACCCTTATGGAACACATATTAGTTATGAAAAAACGAGAGAATTTCTGATAAATAATCAAGGAATAGAATTAATTATTTTTGATAATCTTAGAGAGTCTTACTGTGATGAAGAATATTATCTTCCTTATGGTAATTATTCCCATGTTACTTATTTCTCAATATGTGATAGGCCAGATTATAAAGATTACTATGATATACATCCTCCCCCATATGTCTATACCCTTTATGCAGAAAAATTAAAGGAGCAAGTCTTAAAAATATATAATCAACAAAAGATATAAATTGATTCTGTTATTCATTTAATATCACTAAAAATGAAAATACTTTTTTTGATAACACCAGATGATGATGAAGGAAGATATTTGATTAGATATCAGAATGTTGATACTTTCTTACCTTTAGGTATTGCTCAAGTTGCTGCTGTTCTTGAGCATAAAAATCATGAAGTAAAGGTGTTGGATTTACGATTAAAAGATAAAAGACAATTAGGTAGGACAATAAATAATTTTAAACCAGACATTATTGGAATTCATACTTATTTTTATTCTATTGAAAATCTGAAAAAGTTTTCTAGGATTATTAAAGAAAAGTATGATATACCTATTTTTGTTGGAGGGGTCCATCCTGCTTTATATCCTGTGACAATTTTCGAAGATGATTTTTATCTAGAAAAGTTTGATGATCAAGCAATTGATTTTATCTTAACTGGAGAAGGAGAAGTTGTTTTGCCAAAATTATTAGATACAATGGAGAAAAAAAAGAGCTTTTCTAAGATAAAAGGTTTGTGCTATAGAACGAATAAAAAATTGATTAGGAATAAGGGAATTTCATTAATAGATAAGCTTGATGAGTTACCTTTCCCAGCATTTCATCTTTTTAACTTAAGAAAGTATGTTCCACTAGCAAAGCACTATAAACGTATGCCTGTGGTTCCAATGATAACAAGTAGGGGTTGTACCTGGGGAAGATGTGGGTTTTGCTGGCAATCAGGGATTAATGGTTATTACAGGAAAAAATCTCCTAAAAGAGTTGTAGATGAGATAAAATATTCTGTTAAAAAATATGGTGTGAAAGAAGTTAGGTTCTGGGATGACACCTTTTTTCATAATGATGAATGGATTAATGGTTTTTGTGATTTAATGATAAAGGAAAAAGTGGAGGTAATATGGAGCTGTCATGAACGTGTTAACAAGATTAATGATAAAATATCTAGAAAACTAGCAGATGCTGGATGCTGGCAAATTTTATTGGGTATAGAATCTGGCAACAAGAAGTTATTGAGAAGAGTTGGTAAGGGCATATCTTTGGGTCAAGCAAGAAAAGCAGTTAAGAGATTACAGAAAGAGGGGATTGAGGCACGCGTCTCATTTATTCTTGGATTGCCGGGAGAAACGCCAAGAATGACTGATGAAACAATTAGATTTGCGAAATCTCTTGATGCTGATGTTACTCAATTTAGCTTATTTACACCATATCCAGGAACAAAGTTTTATTATGAAATAAAAAATGAAGATAGAATTGATACCAATTTTGGAGACTACTCAGAATATAATGTTGTTTATATTCCAAAAGCATATTCCAATAAGGAAGAATTAAAGAGGAAATATAGAAAAGCATACTTGGAAATATATTCTCAACCAAGTTATATATGGAAAAAATTAAAACACGTAAGGAGTATTGATGATTTCAAAAGATATTATCAAGGGTTTAAAACAGTGCTTGGTTTATGGTTTTCTAAGAAAAATTGATTTACAAACTGACCATATAAGTTTCATACTAGCAATATTTAATCTCTTTTTATAAGTTTATTATAGGATAAATATAAAAAAAAGTAAGAAATATAGTTTGTTATTAACTATTTTAAAGTAGAGTTATCTAGAATGGAAAAAAAAGTAATACTCTCAATTATCGTCATTTTAATCTT
>CAZHYZ010000018.1:0-20465 GCA_964537195.1 uncultured Methanosarcinales archaeon | reverse complement strand
AGTGGTTCCATAAGTTAGCAATAATTTGAGAATATAAAATTATTTCTGTGTTCCATAAGGTGGGTGTTGTACTCCAAAGTGCTCTCTCATCTTGGCTAGTTCGTAGTCTGCTGTCTCGAAAAGAATTCTGTTATGTTTGTTTTCGAATTCGTTAGTTCTATGGATGTGGGCGTAATTCTCTTCAAAAAAATCAAAATTATCCTCTTGATTAAGTAAATCAATATTGACCATCTCCAAGGTTGAACTTGGATTGAAAAACAAGATATCATAAACTTCTTGATCTGAAAAGGCAAAATAAACTTGTGTTCTAAATGAGGGAAGGGCTGTTTTAAACATAAACTGCTCTTCTATTTGTTTGGTAGTATGGTCTCTTCTGATAACAATTTCATAAAAAGTCCCTTGCTTTAAGTCACAATAATGTACATGTTCTACATTATTTTCTATAGCCCATTCATCCCTCTCACTAAAAAGAGGGTTAGTTGTACTACAATAAGCATCAACACCGCCATAAATTAATGCACTTAGAGCTCCAGCACTTACTACTGTAGTGCCAAGTATTTTCATTATCCGTCCTACTAATGAGTTTGTCATTTTCCTTCAATTTGGTCTATTATTGACTTTAAGGTTTCTACTCCACCGTATTTATCAGTCATTTGGGCTAATAGCATGTCTCCTCTTTCAAATGAGACGGCATTTTGTTTGTAGTCTTTTTGTCTATAATATACTTCGAACCCAATAGGAAAAACTATATTGGTTGTTTCCCCTGCAATATCAATATTTCCATCTCGGAAAAGATCTCCTACCACACTTCCTGCATCAACATCAAGATATTCATGTCTCTTTAAACCAAGCCAAGTCCATTCTTCTATATAAAATTCATTATGGTCAATCGTAAGAACACTATAAGAACCTCCTCTTAATCTACAACCTGCGTTAAAATAAAGCTCTCCTACACTATCTTTCTTTGATTTAATTGTAGTATTATTATTACAGTGAAATTGTTGTGCTTTATAAGCACCAAGCCCTAGACCAAGAATTATTATGCCAGCATTTACAATATTTCTGAGTTTTTTCTTTTTAGTTTCTTTCATAGACAAGAGACGAGAAAAACACCTTATATTTAAATTTATTCCTATTTGGTAGTAAATTATAGAAGGTTAAACACAAACTTAATAAACCTCAATACAACATTCTCCTTAATGAATCAATTACAGAGTATAAAGGATGTTTATTCTAAGAAAGAGTCTTTTTTGATTACGCTTTTTGGAGCATTGTTTCTAGGAGGAATTTTATTCTATTTCACAAGTTTCGAGCAGATTTATTGGAATATTGGGGCACTGTATGCGATTACACAGGTAGTTGTGCAAGTTCTATTATCTTTACTCTTTGGACTAAATTTAGCCTTATTATGGTATAAATTAAGATTTGTAGCAGAATCTAATAATACTGGAAGAGAAACTACTAGTACAGTAATTGGTTCTGTTATCAGTGTAATTGTATCTGGTTGTCCTGCGTGTGGCATTACATTAGCATCTTATCTTGGATTGGCTACGTTTTTTACTGCTTTTCCTCTATACGGATTAGAATTAAAACTTTTGGGTCTAGGTCTTTTAATGTATTCTACAAATGATATTGCTAAGGATATGTATGTTTGTAAGATTAAGAAAGCTTAACTTCCTTTATTTTATAGATACCTGTGTATTCATTCTCCATTATTGTTTCTGCATCTTTTATGACTAGTTTCTTTTTGAATATTGGCCCGTCTATAACCAAAGATTCAAATTCTCCACCTTCTCCAGCTATGTTGATTTTGTATTTTTCCTTTAATTTTACTAGTTTGTCTATGTCTTCTTTTGTTATTTCTTTTCCTAGCCATTCTTTATTTAATCCTAAAGCAGCAATTCTTATTAAGATGAATTTAAAGCCATCTTTAATTAAGTCTCTCATTTCCTGTTCTTGGTCCATGTGCCATAAGGGATTTATACATTCTAGATTGAGTTCGTCACATATTTTTTGTATTCTACTAGCTTGATAATCAGAGAATAAAGCTCCTGTTGTTATTCCTTCTATCTGAAAAAGGTCTTTTGCCTGTTTTATTGCTTCCTTCAAATCTTTTAGTTCAGCTTCTTTTTTTCCTTTTGTTTCTGCTGTTAATAAGGGTAAATTAAGTGCTTCTGCTTGTGTTTCTGCTAAGTCTATATTTGGAGTATGAAACATGTAAGAATCAGGGTTTTCTGATTTAATTGTAATTAAGCACACTATATCATGATCCTGCATAGCCTTATACATGGCATATGTAGAGTCTTTTCCTCCTGAAAATAATGCTCCTAGTTTCATAATTTTAAGAGAAATGTAAAGGATTTAAAATTGTTTAGATTATTCAGAAGTAGAAATTTTTATATGGTAAAATATTGTTATTACTAATTAGAGACAAAACATTTATATACTAGTTATATTCACCAGGTAGTATGTCAAGTGAAAAACAAAGTGGAGCATTATTTTTTGCTGGAACAATATTTGCTGCAGGAATTGTAGCAGCAACAATGTATTTTACACCAGAAAAGCAACCTTATGATGGTCCAAAGATTAAGCCTTGTGAGATAGAACTTATGGAGCAAGATAATCTTGAATGGATTCAAGCCAGATATGGTCTTCCAAACATGGAGATTGCAAGGCTTCAGGAGATTAATGGAATTCCTACAACATATCTACCTTTTCAAACATTTGATAAAGATGGTAATCCAACAGGCGTAACTTCTGAGAATTTTCATTGTACACAAAGTGCTTATGATATAATTCATGGAAATGCTCCTACTGAACAAAGTGTTTTACCAGAATCAATAGATGAGGTTTCTGAACAAGAATCAACAGAAAAAGAGATTTCAGATGTTGTTGAAAAAAATGATGAACCCTTTCATTGTGCAACAGTTGAGGCTGGTGATACATTATATTCAATTCTTGCAAACCAATTAGGCCTTAATTATTCTAATAAATTAGCTGCAACAGTTGTAAGATTGAGTGGTTTAAAAGATGTTTCGACAATTTTTCCAGGAGAAAAGATAATTTGTCCTGCAAGTGCAAAAGAAGAGAAATATGATGTGTTGGGCAATGAAGGAAAGGATGTTACTCTTTACTTATCATATTATGATCCTGGAAGAGGAGGAATTAATTGTAATGATGACTGTACAACTACTGCTTCAGGTAGGAAAGTTTTAGAGATTAAAGATGATGAGAAGAATAAGGTTGGTCAATGGTGGGATCCAGAAGAAGGTACTGCCTGGGTAGCATGTCCAAGTCAATTTCCTTTTGGAACAACTTTTGATGTTTTGGTTCCTGGTGGAGATGAAATACAATTCACGTGTATTGATCGTGGTGGAGCAATTATTATAAGAGACAACAAAAAGATAGTGCTTGATATTCTTTATGATGATGGATTTGATTGTAATGATGGAAAAGGAAGTCAGTGTGACAGATTCGGAGGTCCATCAGCCGAAAATGGAGTAAGACTTTCAGGTAATTTTAAAGGAGCTTATAATCTACCAGACACACAAAAAGCTTCTGAGTGATTTTTTACTCGAATTCTATTCTTAAGGAAAAATATAAATATACTACACCCCAAAAGAGAAATATGGCAGACGAGAAAACAGAAAAAGAAGTTTTTGAGGAAAATCTAAAAGAAGCTGTTGAAGAAGCTAAAAAACCAGAGCCAACTGGAAGAATACATGGATGGGCCGGAATAATAATTGGGATTATAGGGTTATTCATACCTGTTTTCTTTTCAGTTTTTACAGGAATGACTGCTGCTATACTAGGAGTTTTTGCAAATAAGCATGGCAAGAAGGTACTTGGGATTATATGTGGTATATTAGCTATAATAAATATGCTTTATTTCTTGATATTAATGGGTACAGGAAACTTCATGTAATCAAGGCATAGAAAGAACGCCTTGATACACTGGGTGATTATCCATAAAAGGTCGATGAGCAAGAGAGATTCTTAATACTTTGTTTGGTTCATAAAATCCTGGCCAGAAATTACAGAATAATCTCTCTGGATTAAGTTCTGTTTTTCTACAGTCATATCCACTAAACGAATAAAATCCAGTATTTAGCTCAAGAAATTCCAAAGAATAAGCATTTGGATCAAAATCAGTTGTTCCCATGTCAAAAGAAACAACACCTCTTCCAATTTTTGGATCCAAGTCATGAAGGTTACCATAATTCCAGTCAATTATTTCTTTTTCCTTATATTCTTCAGAAGAATGAATATGGAATTTAGCTTTTGTTGGTTCTTCTACAACAGATCCAAAATCCTGTATGTTTAATTCGAGAAAATAATAACCTTCTCCTCCAAGAAAGAGCTTTCTGTATCCATTAAAGTTTAGTTCCCACATTTTTTCAATAATCTCTTCTTCTGAAGCATTATTGAATTCATCAAAGTTATTGTAATTTAACATGTATATGTCAGTTGCTTTTTTGAGACTCTGTGTACTCCATGAATTATTCCAATCTAAAAATTCTTCTCCATTTCTTGAATACAATATTCTTACATCATATAATCCGTTATCACAAGGAGAGTCTAAATATTGAAATTCTAAGTGTAATCTTACATCTTCATCAAAAGTATAATGGTTAAATCTTGGTATATTAACATTATGCGAATAGTTTAATCTTGATAGTTCTCTTTCATTAATTGGAGAACTTCTCCAGAACTTTGCTTCTCTAACTATTTCATCATGATTAGATATCCTTATCTGAATTGGAAAATCAAGTGGTTCAATAAATCTACCATCTTCATAATATAGATATGGCATGAAAATTCCATTATATACTTCCTCAGGAACCTTGTCAATTGCTGAAAGATATTTGTTAGTAAAGTAAGAAATGTCTTCCTCTGAAATATGGGGGCTAAGATTATATAATTCAACTAAAGCGTCCTTTAATGGAACATCCTCACTAACAACAAAAACAGGTGATTGGTTTATTTCTATTAATCTAAAATCATCTGAAGGTTTATCCTGGACTTCTATTTCATCACTTTCTTTTAAGGTTAGGTCTTCTTTAACTGGTGAGAAGGCAGCAGATAACATAGTACAACCATAATTAGGACCACGAATAATACTATGAGAATTTTCTTCTTCTCCAAAATCAAACTTTCTCAGATTTGAACCATCTAAATCTAGAAGATATAAAGACTCACTATCAAAATCTTCTGTGTATCCTGAGAAAACAATTTGTTCACCATGAGGTGAAGGATAAAAATAACCTATATTAAATATGTCAAACTTATCTATTGATTCTTCAGTTAATAGTGTAGTTAGATTTACATTGTCAAAAAGAAAAATCTGATTATTGTCACTTTCAATATTACCAGATATAAACCTTCCATCAGGCAGCCAATCATAGATTCTGTCTGAAGATAGTTGAACTCTTTCTGTACCATCTAAATTAATTATATAATTTGTATCCTGGTTCCAGTCTCTGACAATCATTTTTTTTCTATCAGGTGATAGATCATGTGGCCTTTGCAAATGCTCCATTATGTTTATTTCACCAGTCTGAACATTGACTTTTTCAGTAGAGTATGGTTCTCCAGTTAATCCTACTTGTGCAGAAAATAATAATTCGTTATTATCTAACCAACTGATATGTGCACCACCTGGATTCCATTCATATTCTATTCTTAATATTGATGTTTGTGCTTCTATATCATATACAACTAAGAAAGATATGTCTCTATAATCACTTTCACTAAAAGCTATTAAAGAACCATCAGGAGATAAATCAACACTACTTATAAGCATATCTTCAACCTTGTAAAGCCTTTCTATATTTCCACTTTTTAAGTCTACAGATTTTATTCTTGACACTGTATTTTCTGTTGGAAATGCAAAATCAGTCTGAAAGTAGATTCTTTCTCCATCAGGTGACCACTGAATATAACTTTCTTCAACCTTACTATTTGTTAATCTTTCAACAGTGCTCCCATCTGTAACCCATAGATCACAATTATCATTTTTACCAGGAGCTGTAAATGCTATTCTTGCATTAAGGTCCATTTCTGACTCTGTGTATTGAGAATGGTTCTGGGTATTTAGTCTCTGTTCTAGATTAGGACTAGTCTGTTCTGGTAAAAAACCAGAAACAGCCATACTACTAACTAGGGCAATTGTCGGTATTAGGCCATGTTTTGGTTTCATTTTTTAGGGTATAAATACTGACTGACTATCCTCTTCGTGATTAGGGAATACACTACCGAAAAAATAAATTTCATCGCTATAAGGTATTGTTTTAAAGTTAGTTCCATCTATATCTATAGCATATAGATCTCTTCTACTCCCACTAAATATTATTGTGTTTCCATCAGGAGAAATATTTTTTTCAGAATAAAGTGAAAACGATTGATCATCTGGACCAAGATTTTCAAAAATATTCTCATGAATAACTCTTTTTTCACCAGTATTTATGTTGAAAACAGTGAGCTTATCATTTATGTCCATCTCATTATTTTCATCCCGTTTTCTCTCAGTATAAGTTGAATAAACAACACTTTGACTGTCTGGTGTCCATATAAAATCTGGACTTGGATTATTTCCTTCTATTAATCTAAGATTAGCATCTCTAGACTCACTTTCATCACCAAGATATAATCTATTTACAACACCATCATGGATTGAAACTACAAAGTGCTTTCCGTCTGGTGAATATTGAACTGTTGAACCACCAACAGAACTATGAATATAAAACCTTTCTGATTCTAATGACTCAGCATTATATCTTAATAAACCCTCTTCAGATGCTACGATTATATCTTCTCCATCTGGCGACCAATCAAAAGAACCTATCCTACCAAGATAGTCTTCTCCAAGAACACATTTTTTTTGACCAGTTTCAATATTAAATAAGGCTAATTTGTCCTTCCTGTAGCTAATTCCTTCTATAGCTGCTATGTATTTTCCATCTGGTGATATCTGAAAATCAGATAGTTCATTGCCATCCTCATCTAACCTAAATAATTCACTCCTGTTTTCTCCATCTAGACCCATAACATAACCTACTGATTGAGCATCATCCCATGACTCTCCATCAATTCGCTCTCTAACTATATACAGTATTTCAGTTTCTGAAGGCATAAGTAATATCTCAGATTCATGTGCTGAATCATTAGTCAAGTTTTCAAGATTATTTCCTTCTAACTTCCAGATATCATTTCTTTGGTTTTTGTCGCTTGCAATAAACAACAAGTTTGCATCAAGGGATTCAGTTTGAACAAATTCATAATCATTGATAATCTCAATATCTTCATCTCTTTTAAGCATTAAATCTTCTCTAATAGGAGACCAAGCAAAAGAATGCATATTACTGAAAAAAGGATACTCTTGTCCAAAGTCTAATTCTCTCAAATGCCTACCATCAAGACTATAAAGAAAATGAGTAATATCTCCATATGGACCTGAACCAATTAGTAATTGATTATTATCTATAGATAATACGTAAGGTTCCAAATAAGAATAACTTCCTAATTCTTGTATCATCTCTAAATTTAGTAATTCTCTAGTCACTGTGCTATCTCCATCATTGCTTAGACGTAATAATTGAAAGCCATCTTCTCCTAAGGATATGCCTGTAATTATGTTGCCGTTATTCATTATTTTATTGTAGTATCCAATAGGAACATTGATTTCACTAAGTGACATATCATCATTAATCTCAAATAGTTTTATCTCATTGTTCGATACACCTACAGACAATATTTTATTAGCTTTGTTCTGAGACACTTCTAATGCAGCAGATTCTGAGACTTTATATGATTCTCCTGTAAGATCAGCATAGTACAAACTATGGTTCCTACCAAATGTTGTAAAAAGGATCCTAGATTCATCTATCCATGCAATTTTATTGATTGGGTCATGAACTTCTGCAATAGAATTCTTTTCAAGTGTTTCTGGATTAATAGTATTTAGTGTAAAGATACATTTGTCAGAATGATAGTCTGCTCCATCACATTTTTCTGGTTTTTGACTAAAAGCAATAAGACCATTATCAGTAGACCATGATGCACTATAAAGTCCAAAAGACCCATCTGAGTAAATATCTCTTTCATCTCCAGTCTCTACATTGATTATTCTCAAAACAGATATGTGTTTGTCATAATTACGTGATGTATAGGCAATATTTTTTCCATCTGCTGACCATGAAAGATTATGTTCATAATTAAAGTCCTCAGTCAATCTTCTTAAAGTGCTGCCATCTAATACCCAGATGTCGTCAACATAATCTTGATCTTGTGCTACAAATGCTAATCTCGAATCAAGGGGCATCTCTGACTTTTCATCGTATGGAAAAGGTGTAGGATTAAAAGCAAATGTTGGTGTTGGGTCTGGTGCTTGTTGCAATGGTTGCTGTGTTTCAGTTACTCTTTGTTCTAAAGTTGGCGTAGGTGATCCCACAATTGTAGTTTGTTGCTGTGGCTCTGAACAACCTGCTAACATCATGCTGCCAATCATGGCTGCTGTTGGGATTAATCCTAATTTTTTCATTGTTTATTCGCCTTTATTTAGTTCTTCATGTAAATGTTCTAGACCAATTTCATACTGTTTAAGTGATTCTTCTAAGTTGTCTCCATAAGGATAATCTAGTATGGCATCACAAGAATCATCTATATAAGCATGTCCTGAACTATAATCATGTCCATCTGTACGTAGTGTACAAACACTCCTTTCAAGTTCACCTGTTGAATTATAATAAATCTGATGAGTTAATGACAAATATTTACCATCTTCTTCTATAAAATATATCAATTCAAAAAGACCTTCTGAGGGATTAGATAAAACTACTTGAGGCTCTGTTTTCATGACAATTGAATTTAGTAGTAGAGCCCTATAAACATGACTAGATCTGTCTCTCAACTCGGAAGTGGAACTTTCAAGTGTTTCAAGAGCAGAAATTAGTTCGGTATTTGTCTTATTTAATTCATTCATATTGTCTATATATCTCTTCCCCAAATAACCAACTCCAAAAACTGTAGATAAAACTAATCCACCTGTAAATACTCCATTTACGACTTTTTTTCTAAGATTTGTGTTTTTCATTATTATTCACCTTTATTATTCATTGATTATTTACCTTGGCTCTCATAAGAGAAACTATCTTCTTCTACTAAATCTGGATTCCAAATCCTGGTTGTAAGCTGGATGCTATCTCCATAGAAGCATTCAAATTCAAAACCCCTGTAGTAATCCTCGCCTTCTAGGATAAGCTTATCAGAAACATTTTTTTCAGAGTGTGTGCATTCATTAAAATTATTACTTAAAAATGTGCTATAAGCTATAGAATCTCCTACCATCATATTGAAGAACCCGTGCAGGTCCCCTGCTAAACCCCAGTACCCACTGTCTTGTGAGAGCCTGGTTGTCATTGAGAGATCATCAATACATCCACTTTTGGTTTTATCTTCTAAGAGACCAAACTGGACTACAATATAATCTGATTTTTTATTTGTGTACATCAGCCACCACTCATTATAATGATTGAATTCAGATTCTCTCCACTCTGTATCTATATCTTTATACTCTTGCAGCACTTCTTGTTCTATGAAAGACGTAATTGCTTTCCTTGACCAGCACATCTGGCTAAGTGGAGGAGGTGTTAAAGTAGGTTCTGCAGTTGCTGTTGGCTCTGCTGTATAAGTAGCTGCTACTACAGGTTTTGTCGGAGCAATTGTCTCCTCAACCTTTGCTTCTAAAGGAGAACAGCCTGCTATACCTGCTATTGCTAATGCTGATAATAATCCTACTCCTAATTTTGTTTTATTTTTCATTGTTATTCACCTTTATCTTTCGTACCAAAAAGCTTCTTGGAAAGCCGTTTCAACTCTTGATTCATCATAGAATATTTTTAGTTCTTTGGTCTCAAAATCCAGTCTGTATAAAGTTTCAAATCCAATTCCTGTATCTGGTTCATCACTCAAAAAAGCTATCTCTTTTCCATCAGGGGACCATCCTACAAGCCAGATATGAGCTAAATCCTGACTCATCATTGTATGATAATAACCCTCCTCAAGATTATAGATTCCAATGTGGCTTCTATCTGTTGAAAAGGCTATATATTTATTGTCCGGAGATATATCAAAACTGCTTATGTCCATACCCATTGTCAGAGGTACTTCTTCCCCCGTCTCTAAATTAATCCTGTATAAGTCACTTCTTTTATTGTCCTCAAAATAAAAAGCATCCTCTGACTTATCTCTTATTTTTTCTGTATGGATGAAGTAGACAAAATTTTGAGAACTTGTTAGAAGAGAGTCCCTTTCAGAAATATGTTCTGGTGAATCCTCTCTACTTAAAAGAACTTTCATTTCCATTGTATCAATATCAATCAAGTGCACAATGCCCTTATCATAAGCTTTTTTCCTAGGTGATTGGAATATAATCTTATTTTGACCATCAACCCAATTTAGTTGTGCATGCCCCAGAAAATTTTCTTCTGAAATTTCATCATATATTTTCTTAACATCCCCTTCCTCAGTATTTATAACAAACAGCATATCTCTATTCTCGATAAATTCACTCTCTTCTCCACATTCTGATGGAGGACATGTCCTATGATCTCCTGCAACAAAATATGCCAGCCTGTTTCCATCTGGAGACCATTCTATTTCCCACCTTTGAGGATGATAATCTTGGAGTTGATCTTCAGTCATTGTGGGATACTCATCAGGATTTATCAAGATTTCCTGATTGGAACCATCCGTGTTGATAAGTCCTACTCCTGCAGGAGGACCGTGATAAAAACCACACGTATTATGCTCATTAGGTTCTGTAAATAGAAATGCAATCCTCTGATTGTTCGGAGAAACTTCAAATTTAAAAACACAATAATTTTCTTTTGGTATAAGAATCTCTCCCTCTTCTAAATTTCGAAAAATCTCTAAATCACCCCGAAAAATCGAATCATTATAAGTAGTCAACATACCAACGCCATAATCACTTTGTTCAAAAATATCTGGAGTAGGAGTTGGTTCTTGAGTAGGTGTAGCACTTGGCTCTAGTGTATAGGTAGCTGTAGGCTCTGCTGTTGCACTAGGCTCTACTCTCTGCTCTAGTGTTGGTGTATTTGTAGGCTGTACTTCTTGCTGTCCACAGCCTGCTAACATCATACTTCCAGCTGTCAATCCAGCTAGTACTCCATTTACGACTTTTTTTCTAAGATTTGTGTTTTTCATCTTTTATTCACCTTCACGAGTTTAAATCTAAGTGTCTTGTACCATATGCTTTTAGTAAGTAATCAAGAGCCATATCTTCTTCATATTTTGGCTTGAATCTTTCATGTCTTTCTAGAGCTGCGTCTAGTTCTTTTCTTTTGTTTCTTCCGTTGACAATGTACCTTCTAACGTCTAAAGCAAGTCCACCAAAAATTCCTATGAATAACGGTGCAGCAACAAGTAAACCTTCTTTAGTAGATATGTCTTGACCACTTAATTCAGTTAATTCTGGCACTGAAAGAATACCTCCTAATATGCCTCCTCCAAGAGTGAACCATTGATTAAAATTTTTTTCAATAGGATATGTACTCCTAATCTCCTCTTCAGAAAGAAACTCATCATTTTCTAGATATGTCCTGAATTCTTCTGTATCATCAGGCATCATCCAAACCCTCATCATATCAAGACCATGATGTATGTAGATGTCTGCTTTTTCGTGTTTGTAAATAATACCTCCCAAAATATTAATCTCAATAGAAGTTGGCTCAAAACCAGCCTCTTGAAAAGCTAAATCTGTTAAACTATCATATCCTCTTAAAATCTTAGAACGCTCCTTACTTATTCTTATATTCTCTTCTTCTATCTGCTTTAATCTCATAGTCTTTTGGACAAAATCATCTATATAACTCATCATATTCCTCCCCCTCTTTCTCCGAGTGTAAAAATATCTTATTTAAAAATCTATGTTCTTTTTCACTACTAAATAATAGAATCAGAGTAATCTTTTACACTTTTCCTTAATTATACACTCCTTACAAAGAGGTTTTGTCCTGCAGTACTGTTTTGCATGTTGTACAATTAAAGCATGATATTCATTAAATAACACAGCATTATTATCTAAATTATCATGAAAAAAACCTTGAACTTTTTCATAACTTAAAGCTTTAGATATTAATCCTATACGAGAAAATATTCTCTTTGTGTAAGCATCTACAACAAATATTGGCTTTTCAAAAGCATATAATATAATAGAATCAGCGGTCTCAGGACCTATACCTTTTACCTTTAAGAGAAGTTTTCTTAATCTTTTAACATCTAATTTTTCTAATTCTTCAATAGGATTCTCTTTCAAAAGCTTACAAACTCTTTTCAACTTTTTAGCTTTTTGATTATAGTAACCAGAACTCTTAATTAATTGAGCTAATTCATCTGTATCTATAGAAAGAATCTTATCAACATCTATCAATTTATTTTCACTCAACTGAGAAATAGCTTTCTCAACGTTTTTCCAAGAAGTATTCTGTGTAAGTATAGCTCCAAATATTATCTCTAATTTTGGATTATCTCCAATAACAGGCCACCATTCCTGTTTACCATACTTTTCTAGAAAAGTTGAGTAGATTTCTTCAAGCATGAAAAAAGAGAACTAAGTAAAGAATAAAAGTATTATGCTCCCAACTGAAAACCATCTATAAGTAAATCAGCTAAACTACCTCCTTCAAAGACAAACTCACGAGCCATGTCACATAAACCATTTTCTAGATTTACACAAGGTGTTCCAGAATAAAGAACTTCACAAGATGTTGCGGGTTCATCTCTGAATTTTGTTTCTTTTAATTCTCTCTGTGAATCCCATAAATCTAAATAAAGGTCAACATCCCTTGCCAAAAAAGTAATTACAGAATGTAAAAACACAGTCTTCAGCTGCATTGTATTAACCAGTATATCCTCCTCTGTAATCTGTGTTATGTGATTTCCTGGTTTACTATAATCAAAAGCTTGGTTCCCATAATTATTAATTACACTGATTAAGAAAATCGAATCAAAATCTTCCTGAGATAATTGTTGTACACCAAGAGAATAAGCAGCCATCTGTAATCCAAAAGCATTTTTATAATAACGGGAACGTTTCCAATCAATAAGAGCTAAAATAGGACTCCATTTAAATCTTAAAATTCCATCTGCTGTTCCTTTTACCACAAACTCTTCAATATCTATCTTATTATAATCTAGTCCCATCCTAAGAAAAAACTCACCATATTTCCTTCTTTCTTCTCTAAAGTTAACCAAGTCCCACAGCTCTACATTAAGAGATTCACCAGCCATGTATGCAAAAAGATTAATCAAATCATCTTTTAATGGTTCTCTAGGAAACCTATATGCAACTCTTTTTTCAGTATATAACTTTCTAGGAACACCAAATCTTGAATATTTTTGGAGTTCATGCATAAGTCCTGGAAATGAAACAATATCATGCCGTAAAGAACCTGCTACAGTAGATCTTGGAGGCTTAAGCTGCCTGTTCATTATCTCTTTTAGTTTATCAGTATTTAGATGAGAGTAAAGTACAGAAATAGGACATTTACTGCTGCTATACTGACTGCCACGACCATGATGATGAGGTATTCCATCAACCTGGCTTAGAAATTTTTTGTCCTCTGCAACAGTATAAGGAACAATAGACTCATTTTCTATAAAAAAAGAGAGCGGAACATCAGAACCATCAGTTCTATGAACTGTAGATCTTCCTGAATTTAGTACGTCAATATAATCTTCAATACCCGTAAAAGAATAACCTTCTAATCTGGCATCTTCCTCCAAAACAGCTCTATTCTCTAAATTATCAACAACATCACCTATGCATGGAAAATTAAGATTATGACATGTATTTTTTCTTCTTGGTAAAGAGCAATACAAGAAATCATATTTAGGACATTTAGTGATTTTCTTCATGGCTTAACCAGAGAATGAGCTTATATTAATGTGTTTTGAAGCTGGCCCTAATAAAACATCCATCTGGTATCCTTTTAATATGTTTAAAGCAGAATCTTCTGCTTCAGCCATAGTCGGAAAAGTGGTGTTTCTCATTATTCTGGCAGGATGTATTCTTTTCCCAGCTCTTTTTGCAGCTCTTTGCATTATATCATAAAGAGGTGATGTAACTGTAGAAAACACATATATTTTATTCTCAGAGCCAGACCATAAATCATCAGGAATTGTTTCTAAGATTGAGCTATACATAAAAGATGTAACAATCCTATTGTATCTTGTATGTCTTTGTAATAATTTTTTATCGTCTTGTAGAATGTGGCCTCTGTCACGCATTACTTTTAAGGCTTTATCTGAGTCATAAAAGCTTGGTCTGTATTCATAAAATGGTTTTTCAAAATCTCTTGTTAGAATAGTAGAGCCCATTAAGTCTTTGTCTTTTTTATCCATTGATTCATTAACTCTCTGGACAATATCTTCTCTTAGAATATTAACAAGAGTATTTTCCTGATATTCTACAAATGTTAAGATAGGAGCTATAGGAATATATATGATGCTTCTTCCAGGGTTAGCATCAGGATAATTACCTTTTTCCCTTTCTTCAAGGACTCTTAATTCTAAGTCTTGGTGATGAGAAAGCAATTTCCAACCAAAATGACTATGATTAGAGGTTATGTCAACACCCCATTTCTTGCCTGGTTGAAGTTTCTCTTTTAACTGAAATTCATATTCACTTATTTTATCGTATTCATAAACAACATCTGTTGTTAGACTAGGAACAAAAATAGGTAGTCCATCCTGAAATAAATCCTCTAAAAAAGGTTTTTCTTCATTTATTAGAGCATGATAAATCATATATTGTTCTAGGCCGCCCATTACAATATTATTATCTAGTGTAGTCTTTGCTTGTTCATGTATCTCTTCTAAATCCTTTGGAATCTCTTTTTCAATATCATCCATAGAAGCTAAAGCCAGTGCAACAGATAATATTCTACCAGGGCCATTGTTCATTGGATCAGAGAATATACGGTTTTGGCTCATCCGAGCAAATAATAAAAAACAATTTATATATTTAATCATTTTCACTACTTCAAAATGATTATCACACAATTCCAGACAACCACAAGAAAAGAACAAGTAAAAGTACCTATTGGCTCTTTTTATTTTTATGATAATGAAGTTCTTGGTCCCATAGAAATCAAATTACCTCTTGTCTTGTCATCTAGATTAATACCTGATGATCAAATTTCAACATTAGAAGAAATTCTCTTTGGGGAAATAGAACAAAATGGAATTGATGTTGATGCTAATCAGTACAAATACGGAGATCTTCATACAATTATGCATTTTATAACTCATGATTATCAACCTTCTCTACTGGATATAATCAGAAATAAACGTGAATTGCATCCTTATTTTGATGAAGATGAAGATTCTAAATTAAGCCCTACAGAATGGCTAAGAATGAACTTTGATTGGTCTAGAATGGTTGATCTTCCAGAAGAATTTATTGAAGCTTTATATCTACAGAAAGAGGCCCATGTTACACTTAGAAAGATATTTCATTCATACTTATTAGATTTTCAACTAGATCTTATCCAAGAACAGTCTAGATTCAGAGAAGCAATTAAAGAATCCATACAAAATGGAATTCAAATTAACCCAGAGCCCTATCATGCTACAATTACAGAGAAAAAAAGAGATTACTCAAGTGCATTAAGAGAGTTAAGAAAAAAATCAAGTTCTCTTTCTCCTGAGATTTTATCAAATTTAGAAAAATTAGAAGTAATCCAAAAAGAGACCAGAGATGTTTTGGAAGAGTATGATCCTGTTGTTGAGGTTGATTTAAGAAAATTAAGCATGCAGGTTTATCCAAGAAAATTCCAAGTTTTTGATTTTGATTTTGGAAGACAAATTTCTGGTGGTGGTTTTCTAACATATGATATTGAGACGAGAAGCTGGCATGGCAGCATGACTAATCCTACTGGAATTAATGCTGAAGTTTGTTTTGGAGCTGTTTCTTCAGAGTATTGTAGAGGAGGCAAAGAATTTTTTAACATAGGAAATGCAGTTGTAGGAATATTTGATATTGGAGATAGAAAATTATTCAGCGAGAAACTTGGTAGAGAATTTGATTATATCAAGGCAAGAAATCCAGACCATTTAAGATTATTAACCTCGGATTTAATATATTCTTTAAGTCCTTTTTTAGCAGGAGGCCATAATCATGACAGTTATGATTTGTCTAGGTCTATGAATCCTAATAGGGATCCTGCTGTAAAAGCTGAAGTTCTTGCTGCTATAAAACATATTCCCAGGAGTAAAAAGAAAAGGATAACAGACCAATTTACTCAGGGAGATAGTATGTTCATGGTTAATCCTGATAATTCACAGCCATGGTATATAGGAACAACCTATATGGAATTATTTGGTTTTTCTTCAGCAAGTTTAGACTCATTGCATATATCTAGAAATTATCTATCAAGTTTAACATTAGATCATAAGTTAGAATCTGTATCTGAGATGTTGATGTTTTTTAGTGATTTTGAGTTTGAGTATGAGAAAATCTATGATGGATATAATGATGTTGAAGTCAGTATGCATAGAGCAAATAATAATCCAGAACAAGCGTACAAAGGAGCTTTATATGCAGCAGAAGATGCAGCTACACAATTACAAGTGATGTATTCATTAAGTGAGAGTATGGCCTTTATTCATAAAATACTTCATATTGACCAGAACACATTACATACTAGCTCAAAAAGTTCATTGGCCGGTTTAATTTGGGATAAGTATTTCTTCCATAATTTTGGTATAACAAGAAATGTACATGAGAAAAATGAGATTTCCTCATTTGATGTCAAGAGTAGTAAGATTAAATCTTTAGAAACAGCATTTTCCAGAGCAGAAAAAAATTTAGAGATAGAAAAAGGAGCTTTTGAGAATGTAGATGTTTTCTTCACGCCTTATTTTTCAGAATCTGCCTATCAAATTATTCAAAATAATGAAATAATCCATAATTTATATGATAGATTAGTAGAGCCAAAAATTGACATAATTGAAGATATTATTATACAACAAATAATGGATGAGTTGATAGTTCAATATCTTGTGGATGCAGTAAAAGCAAGATCAAGTTATCCTAAAGCAGACCAATTCAGAATATTCTATGGCATGGGTCATGAAGAATTTTTGGAGAGATTTAGACAGAGAATGGATGGGCTTGCTGATTTGTTTGAACCAGAAGACCTTGTTAATTATACTGGGGATTTGCTTTTTGTAAGAGATAATCCTTACCTAGTAGAAATATTAAAAGATAATAATTTTCATCATTTGGGTAGTGGTGGTTTAATTTCTATTGGTAAAGGAAGAGTAGTTTATGGAATTAGAAAAAATGGTAAAGTTTCAGTTGCATCGTCTGGGTTTCAGATGAGTAGCCCCAAAAAGAGATTTACAACAGACAATGTTTTCCAAGGAAGAGAACCAAATTTTTATGATAATTTGTTGTATGATGTTGTTGCAACTTATATGGCTAATGGCAGTGATCTTGGAGAAGTTACAAGACTACTGACTACTGGATTACCTCAGCGCCCAATAGAGGATTTCTTTATGACTGTTACATGTGGAGAGGATACAGAAGATTATTCAGCTGATTATAGGAGGTCATTGGATTTTATGCTGAAGAAATCATTAGGAATGAAAAAAGATCAGAGAGAAGTGATTATTGTAGAAGGAGAAGACAATCTCATAACACCTACAATAGTTGATACTGGCAATCGTAATTCCTGGAAAGGATTAAATCCTCATTTAGGATATTATAAGAAGAGGGCTTTCAAAAAGAGTAGAAATTTGTATAAGTTGTGTAATGTATTGGGTGTTGCTCAGTATTTAGAATGATTAATTCTTGATTTTGTCTAATGCTTTTTTATGATATTCATAAAGACTTAACTCATAATTAATATAAGGATTTCTTTCGTCAAGCTTAGATTTTCTATTTTCTATTGCGTCTTGTAACAAACTTATATTATCACTGTCTCCTCTGTTTAAAGCATATCTTAAAGATAAAAATAATAATGGAAAATCATTAGATTGATCTAATCTAGTTGGAACTAATAACCCAGTTGTTATATTTTCAAGAGACTTTACTTCATTTTTCAAAGGTTCTGCATCAGGAGTGTGTGTCCATTTTTCTAAGAAGTCTAAAAACTCAACATATTTTTCTTTTATATGATTAATTTCTCCTGGAGTTGGAAATATTGGCATTAATGTAACTTCTGTATCGTGAGGTGGATTTTGTAATATTGCTTCTCTGAATCTTTTACTTTTGTGTGTTCCTTTCTCCCATGCCCAAGGCATTCCTGTATAAGTATGGTCAAGTTTTACTTGATTCCTTAATCTATAAATTCTAATAGAATCTGGATGTCGTTCGTTTTCTGGTTGGAAATAAGGAATAATTCCATGAGTAGCATAATGTGCAAGTACTCTCTCAGTAATCTTTGCATCTATCGTTAAGAATTGTCTCCTTTGCTCCATCTCCACAATACTTTTTCTTGGTTGTGTTCTTATAAAAAATTCCCCATCATATGTGGATTGAAACGTGTTTTGATTAAATGTTTCAACAGATTTTCTTAAAACAGGAACAAGTTGAATGTTCATATTAGATGAAGCAACTAATTTCTGAAGGAATTCTATGGCTGGAAATGGCTCAGTACTGTAAGATACTTGATATTCAAGTCCATCTAGGCCTTCTACAAGAATGTCTCTAGACATTTGTTTATATATTCCAGGATGATAGTCCTCTCTTGCCTTTAGACCCCAGGGTCTTTCTTGAATTTCATGTCCTCGTCTTGAGAGATTTTCAGCTAAGAATTCAATACCTCCTGCTCTTTGGTCTAGTAAGACATTTGTCATATTCTAAGTTAAATAGATGTTATATTTAAAGCTATCAAAGTTTGTCTGTTAAGTCTCTGTTTAACTCTTCTTCCATTATTGGAGCCCATTCTTTAGCAATATCAGCTAAATTGTCTTTGTCACTTTTATCTTTATTAAAAACAGTCCATACTTTACTTAGCTCCCCATAGTCTGGATGAGAAACAATATAATGAGCAGTCAATGATCTTTGTTCTCCCATTTTAATTCCATATTCTTGACCAACAATAACATCAACAGTAAATCCCTGTATCATATTCTGTTGTCTATATGTTTTATTTTGCTCTTCAGCCCATACTGAGGGATTATATGTATATTCTTCTTTCATTTTCATAACCTGTCTGTAATGTCTGGTTGATTTATCAATTCAACATCTTCTAATTTAACGTTAGGGATAAATCCCTGATTTTCAAACTGATATCCGTCATTATTCAATTTGTAGAAATCAATTGGATAATATTCTGTATCCATTCTTCCTGACTGACTTTTTCCGGTTACTTGAAAAACAGATTTTCCTGGTTTCATAGTGAAATAACTCGGAACCTGTCCTACAGGAATTTCTTTTGGTATATCTATTCCTCTCCAACCAGAATTTAATGGTTTTACAGGAACTTTATACCATTCTCCAGATTGAAATTTTGTTGCCATATAAATGTAAATATATCCATCTTTTTTAAATCTTTCTATTATTTTATTACTAAGAAGTAGTTAAACTAATATAGCATTAATAACGCCGTCTTGTCCTGGTCTTGAAGTTATCTTTGCATTACCCTTATCTGTCTTTATAATTGTGCCTTTAGTCATTACATTACGCCTTACGTAATGTCTATTGGCAGGATTTTCAAGAACTTGTACAATTTTTGCTTTGACATACTTTTTCTTTTTTGGATCAAAGACATTTGCTTCACTAGATCTTAGAACACGAGTTTTTTCATTCCCGCCCCTAATCCTTACAGTTCTGCTAGCTGTATCTTGGGCTACCTTAGGAAGTGTAGGTGGTCTTCCCAGAGCATGCTTTTTCTTTTTTGACTGATTCTTGTATTTAGCACCGCTTTCTTTTCTCTGTCTTCTTTGCTGATCTAAAACCATAGTGTTTCAGAAAAATAAGATGTTTATAAAGTTTGTGCATTCCCTGCTCCAATAAGTAAAAATAAATCTTAATAAACTCCTTGTATCATTAACACAATGACAATAAGAAAAAATATCTTTAATATTCTACCGATTAAAGTATAAACAAAGGCTTTCTCAGGATCATATTTAATAATACCAAGTATAACAGACAATATATCAGATGGCACAGGCAAGATGTTTATTACAATTATGAATAAAGTATCCTGTTGTGCTATAGAATTAAGATAATCATCTTCTTTTTTTCTAACAAATCTGTGCAAAAATTGCTCCTTAATGAAATAACCAATTCCATAATTAATGGTTTGTCCGAGCATCATGTTAAATAACATAACAATGGCAACATATAGATAATTATACCCAGAATTAACATAAACAAAATAGAGTAATTCTGCAGGGTATCCAACAAAGAATAATGAACCTGTTAAAGTAACTAG
>CAZHYZ010000017.1:0-21509 GCA_964537195.1 uncultured Methanosarcinales archaeon | reverse complement strand
ACTTTTGGGGGTGTACTCAGTTTCTTCCTAGAAGTAACTTTCAGAACCGGACCAAGTTCTGTGAGTGGTGCATGTTTAGTTTCCCTTCCAATCATTTTTTCTTCAACCTCTCTTCTAAGGCTTTGACCACAAAGTCTTTCAATGTTATCTCTTCGATTGCACATTGTATCTTGACTTTCTTGTGCAAATCGTCTGGGATTTCGATATTTATGTTGGTCATGTTTTTTCTAAGTTAGTTAAATTAAATTATTTTACTTAGTTTACTAAGTTAACTAAGTTATTTATAGGTGAATTAGAATTTAAATACTTTTCTGTTTACGATAAAAATCAAATACTCGAGAAAAACTACTTATGCTTACCCTTAACTATTAAATTACCTTTACTTTCTTTATCTTCATCAACCTCAATATATTCAAGGTCATTAATTAAGATATCAGAACCAGCAAGCAGATAACTCAAAGTTACATCTTGAAATATAATCTTGTGTATTTTTTGGAAATCTATGAACTCCTCTGGCACTATGTTTTTCTTATGAGGATCATTCTCATTAAACAAATGAATGAATACTGGACCATTACCAAATTCGTCTCTCTTACCAGATCTTCCAATGATGGCGCTTTGTGTATTATATTTCATTGTAATGAGAAAGCAATAGAATATTTTTAAATTTATTGTTTCTGATGTTTTGTCACTAACTTAGGAAGTCCTGTACCTACTGGAACTGGTTGATTAATCATAACATTCTCTATAACACTATTTAGATAATCAACTTCTCCTACTAATGATGCACCAATAATATGTCTCAAGGGTGTTTCAAAAGATGCTCTTGCTAAAACAGAGGTCTTCTCACTAACTACACCATATCTGGTTATTCCTTTTACTTTCCCTGAGAAAGTCATTGTGTCTGCAACTAACATTATGTGTCTTACATCAACATTAAGGCCTTGGTTTTCAATAACTTTGAAAACTTCATCAATTATTGTTCTCCTGGTTGCTTCTATTCCTAGAATCTCTTCTGTCTCATAAAGATCATTTGATTTTGTTCTGGTTTTATCAACAAAGTCTTTTTTTAGTATGTCTTTTAGATTTGTTCCTGATGTAATAATAACAAATTCTTCTCCTCTTCTCACCGGCAATACTTGAATTATCTCTTTAACTCCAGACACATAAATAGACTTAACCTTTTCTTTGAGTTTATATAATTCAGCAATATTTTCCTGTTTTCCTTTTTGTTTTATTATAACCATATCTTTTTTCTGTTTAACTGTAAATCCTTTAATTTTTTTACTTATTAGTTTCAATAATTTACTATCTGTCAAACCAACTCGCTTAACCTTTTCTTGATCAATCTTGATTTCAATCTTGCCCTCAGTAAGTTCTAAACTTATTTCATCAACAAAGTCTTCAAATTTGCTCTGTTTTATATTTTCAGCGATTTTCTTGATATCTTTACCTTTTGAATAAGGTTCTTTCAAGTAGATTTCCATCATTGGTGTAGAAATAGTTTTCCTTCCGTCTAATATTTCAATTATTCTTGGCAAACCTACTGTAACGTTCATTTCATGAACTCCGGCAAAGTGGAAGGTGTTCAGAGTCATCTGTGTTCCTGGCTCACCAATAGATTCTGCTCCAACTAGACCAACTGATTCTCCCGACTCAACTTGAGAGGTCGTATATTCTTCAAGTACTTTTTCCATGATCTTCTTCAGTTGTGTCTTGGTGACTTTTTCAGGTAAGAAACTTTTTACATCATCAATAATACTTTCTGGTATCTTTCCTTCATAATCTTTGAATATTGATTTCATTTTATTTACCTCCTACAACTGAATCAATAATTCTTTCAACATTAATCTTTCCACCCTCAGACTTAGAAACATCTACTCCGTCTTCACCATATTTAAACTGGATAATCTTCTTAGATGCATTTCTAACTGTTTGATCATATTCAACCTTAATATCTTGTAATGCATTAGATAGCCTCCTATAAAGATATCCTGATTTTGGTGTTCTTAATGCAGTATCCATTAAAGAATCACGACCTGTCATAGCCATAAAGAAGAACTCATGTGGTTGTAATCCTTTTCTAAAGCTGTTTCTAATAAAACCTCTTGGAGCTGCCCTCAAATCATTTTCTTTAAATGTTGAAAGAGTTCTGTTTTCATAACCAAGCTCTATCCTTTTTCCTCTTAATGCCTGTTGTCCAACAACAGCAGCCATCTGAGCTAGGTTAATGATGTTACCCCGTGCTCCAGAAATAGACATTATCAATGTGTTCTTTGTCTCATCTAGTGATTTAGAGACTATACGTCCAGCCTCGTTTCTTGCTTTGTTTAATGTTTCAAGAATTTTAATCTCTAATGTCTCTTGAACACTTCTACCTGGGAAAGCATCAAGCTCTCCATTTCTGAAAGTTTCAATTAGGCTGTCTACTTTTGCTTCAGCATTGTCCAATATGTCTTGAATTTCTTTTTGATTCCCTTCTGTTAAATCAGTATCTGAAAGTGCAGAAGTAAATCCATGCATGAGGAGTGTCTTAACTCCCAATCTAAAAATAGAGCCTAGTATTTTCAGTGCTTTCTCACTTCCATAATGTTTATGCAAGTTCCTTATTAAGAGACCTGAACCAGAACCCAGATTTGCAGAATCCATAAATCCTTCAATTAGTTTTCCGTTCTTTATCACTACTTTTTCTCCGCCTCTTGTTTTTCCAATGAAGTTAAAATCTTTTGGAATCAATACACTAAATATCTCTTTTCCTGTAATTATGTCTTTATTTGGTAAAGCTGAAAAATCTTCAACCCCCACAGATGCAAGAAGTTGAATTGCTTGTTTTCTTGGCATCTCCAACATTTTAGTTAACATATAATTTCCACCTATTGAGTCATGGTTACATGCGATTATACCAAGACCATAACGTGGACTAATAAGTTGTGTCTGAACTTCCATCAATATTTCTGCTTCTGCTCTTGCCTCTTCTGTTTGTGGAATGTGCAAGTTCATTTCGTCTCCATCAAAGTCTGCGTTATAAGGTGCACAAACAGCCGGATTCAATCTAAAAGTGAGACCTGGTAAAACTTTTATTCTATGACACATCATACTCATCCTGTGCAATGAAGGTTGTCTATTGAAAACAGAGATGTCTCCCTCAATCAAATGTCTTTCTACAATATATCCTTGTTCCATTTCCTCGAGTAAGGCCTCTTTTGTCTCTTCTGTTATTTTCTTCTTCTTTCCATCTGGTCTCACAACATAATTTGCACCCGGGTATTGTTTTGGTCCTCTTTCTACATATGCTCTTAGATAATCATAATTCCAATCTGTTATTCTCTCTGGAACTGTTAATTTCATTGCTACAACTAATGGGACACCAACCTCGTCCAGATCAATCATTGAATCTGGACTGATTACGGTTCTACTAGAGAAATTTGTCCTCTTTCCTGCCAGATTATGCCTTATACGACCTTCTTTACTCTTAATACGTTCTGTAATTGTCTTTAATGGTTGACCAGACCTATGTCTTGCCGGTGGCAACTGGGCCTTGTTATTATCAAAAAAAGTTGTAACGTGATACTGCAACAAATCCCATAAATCCTCAATAATAATCTCTGGGGCACCTGCATTAATATTCTCAAAGAGCCTCTGATTTATTCTCACAACATCTCCCAGCTTATGAGTAAGATCATCTTCACTTCTTTCTCCAGATTCTAATGTGATAGATGGTCTCATAGTAACAGGAGGTATTAGTAACAAAGTTAGAACTGCCCACTCTGGCCTCATAACATCAGGATTTAATCCAAATAATTCAATATCATCATCTGGTACTTTCTCTAATCGTGTTCTGATTTCAATTGGACTTAATCTCTTATCTCCATCATAATATGTGGTTGGTTTGTCTAATCTTATCTTATCAAGTTTTGCTTTACAATGAGGGCAATCCTTTACTTTTCTTAATTTCTTGACAGTCTTCTTAACTACATTTTTTCTTGCTTTAACACTTTTTGTTTCTCTTGCTCTTTGTATTTTGTTAATATCTTTTTTTGTTTCTTCATCTAAAATTAATACCCGACCACATTCTCTACATGTTCCCCTAAGTAAATTTAGAATTAATTTTGAATACTTGACATGTATCACTGGTCTTGCTAATTCAATATATCCAAAGTGACCAAGACTTTCCTTTAATTTCAACCCATCCGTCTTACATACTAATCCAGGATCAATAACTCCTAAACGAATATCCATTAACCCACCATCAACAGGATAACCTTCTTTGTCATAAAGTTCTGGAGTAACAACTTTTGCTACTGCCATCTCCTTTATCATTTTTGGTGAAAGCATACCAAACTGAATCGCCTTTACTTTTTTTGAGATATATTCTGGCTCCATCATAGCACCCCTAAAATTTGTCCTTTAATATTAATTTTGGATACACTCCAAGTGATTTTAGTTCATCGAGTAATAATTTAAAAGCATAACTCATTTCTACATATGCCATCTCTGCATCATCTCCTAATACTGGTGAGACTAATCTATCACGTCTCTTATCATAATAACCTATAAGACCAGATTCCAAACAAACAGGCACAGCAACTTTGTCGGAATCAAATCTTTCCTTTAACAACATGGAAGCACCATGAGCAACAAAGGTGTCTTTCTCCATTTCTCCTAATCTTAAACCTCCTTCCTTTGCTCTTCCTTCTGTTGGTTGCCTTGTTAATAATTGTACAGGTCCACGTGCTCTTGCATGTACTTTATTAGCAACCATATGTTTTAATTTCAAATAATACATGTCCCCAACATAAATCTGGGCTTTCATAATCTCTCCAGTCCTTCCATTGTAGAAAGTTTCAGTTCCATCCTCCCTAAATCCTAATGATACAAGTTCTTTTCTCAAATCATTATGGTCTTCTGCTTCAAATGTTGTTCCATCCACATATCTACCGGCAAGAGACCCTACTTTTCCACCTATTAATTCAATCAAATGTGACATTGTCATTCTTGAAGGTATACCGTGTGGATTAAATATGATGTCTGGTACAATTCCACTTGCTGAATAAGGCATATCGCCCGAATCTACTATTAAACCGACAACACCTTTTTGTCCGTGTCTTGAAGTGAATTTATCTCCTATCTCGGGAATTCTTTGGTCTCTAAGTCGAACCTGAACAAGTTTGTTCCCTTCTTCATTTTCTGTTAATAAGACAAAATCAACTATTCCTCTCTCCCCGTGCTTGATGGTCATTGAAGATTCTCTTCTTGAAGAACTTGTTAGATTGTATTCGTCAAGACTACTCAAAAATCTTGGAGGGCTTGTTTTTCCAATAACAACATCTCCTTCAGCAACCTTAGCTTCTGGAAAAATAATGCCATCCCCTTCCAACATTCTGTAATCTCTCTCACTTTTATATCCTTTAACATCCTTATCAGGAATACAGATTTCATCAATCAGTCCACCAGAATATCTTAATTCCTCGCTTATTACTGGCCTATAATATGACGACCGGGCTAATCCTCTCTGCACTGAGGCTCTATTCAATAAAATAGCATCTTCCATGTTGTAGCCATCAAAACTCATTACAGCAACCACAACATTTTGCCCTGCTGGATGTTTTTCATAGTCTGATGCTTCATGCATTATTGTATTCACTATTGGAAACTGTGGTTCATGTAATAGATTAACATCCATATCCATTCTAACTAGGTAATTTGCAACATAGAAACCAAGTGCTTGTTTCTGGTTCTTTGATCCTGCATTTAATCTTGTACTCTGATTGAAATTACCAAAAGGTACTAGGCTTGTACACAAGCTTACAATAGCCAAAGGCAACACTTCCATATGTGTATGTTCTTCTGTCAATTCATCTTGATAAAATGCAACAAGAGCATTCTCTTCTTCCATAGCATCTAGATATTCAATAATTCCTTGGTTAACCAAATCTAAAAAAGTAAGTTCACCTTTTTCTATTTGTTCCAGGTGTCTATCTGTTAATATGGGTTTTCCATCCTTAACCACAATAAGGGGTCTTATTGCTCTGCCTTTTGATGCTTCAACATTTACTTCCTCTGTATTGTTATCATAAGATATATTAATTGAATAATGAACTTTACCCTTCCTTCTCTCTTCAATAAAGGATTCTACAAACTTTCCAGGCTCGTCAACCGTTCCAATAAATTTTCCATTTAAGAATACATCTGACATTTTTATCTCACCATCTTGACTCCTGCTGATTTAAGCATCTTCTTTAATTCTTCTTCATTTTCATCTTGTGATATCTGAGTTAATAATGCAAGATTCTTTCTCAATCCAATATTGGTTCCTTCTGGTGTTTCAATTGGACCAAGTCTTCCCAAATGAGTGCTGTGCAAAGCTCTGGCCTCAAAGTTTTCCTGACTAGCGGATAAAGGACTTACAACTCTCTGTAAGTGTGATAAACTTTCAAGATAATTGAGACGTTGCATTCTCTGTGCAACTCCTTTTCTGCCTCCAACCCAATTACCAGTAGCCATTGAACTATATATTCTCTGTGTAAGAAGTTTATCTCTTATTATAACTTTAATACTGGGAAATTTCCCTCTTTTCACAATCCTCTGGAAATTATACAACAGATCCCCAATTAATACTTTAAGATTAACTCTAAATAAATCTGCAAGTAAAACTCCAGACATTTTTAGTCGTTTGTTCATATAATGGTCTTTATCATCTGTACCTATCTTGCCATTCTCAACCATCATGAATTTTTTGAGTAACTTACAAAGATTATAGGCTTTGAAAATTCTGTCTTCTTTTTCTGTTCCCAAATGCGGTAATAAATATTTATCAAGAATTTCTTTCATTCTCTCAATTCTTATTTCTTTTGCCTGAGTTATACCTATTTTCTTGGCAACATAATCGAGAGCTTCCTCTTCATTTTTGATAGTGACAAATTCATAAAGATTTATGTAGACTTCTTCTTTAAATTCCTCACCTATAAACTTCATTATCTCTTCATCTTTTACTAAGCCAAGTGCTTTGATAATGACGATGGTTGGAATTCTTTTTACTCGTGTAAAGGTCAAATAGAACAAGTCATCTTTTCTTTTTTCAAAAGTATGTGGTATTTTATAAGACCCATGCTCACTAAATAATTTTCCAACAAACTTACTTGGGCCTGTTGACTTCTCTTCCACAAGCATCTTATTTGGTGCTAAATCCTCTATACTAATTAGGACTTTTTCTGTACCATTTATTATGAAATAACCTCCAGGATCATAAGGGTCTTCTCCTTTTTCTATCAATTCCTTTTTCTCTAGTCCATTTAGATGACAATACTTGGATTTCAGCATAATTGGAAAATTTCCAACCTGGGCAATAAAAGATTCTCTCTGAATTCCATCAACGTGAGCACTAACATCAATAAACAGAGGAGCAGAATAAGATATCTTTCTCAATCTAGCCTCAATGGGAAATATGGGTCTCTTTGAACCATCTGCCTCTGTAATCTGAGGTTTGCCCATTGTTATTTTTCCAAATTTAATCTTAAATTCATCAATTGTGTGTGGGATAATCGTAGGCAATATTGTCCCATTTTCATCCACAATCTGCTGCAATTCATTTTCAATAAAATTGTTAAAAGAATCAATATCTGAACTAACAAAAGAATGTTCATCAAAATACTTCTTAACAAGAACGTCTCTCTTATTCATTTTACAACCCTCCTATAAAAAACAGTTTGTTTCGAGGTTGGACTGGGCCTCTCAATCTTAATAATATCTTTGGTTGACACATCCATTCCTACAATAGCTGGATCTTTCATAGATATTCTTGGTAGCTCTCTCAAAGAAATCTGATATTTCTCCAAAAGTCCCTCCTTTTCTTTTTCTGATAATTTAGTGTGTTTAGGAACCAAGACATGATCTTGAACAATAAATTTTTCTTTTGTTTCTTTCTTAGTTTGTTTTTTCTGGGTTACTTTCTTTTCTTTAGCCTGTTTTCCGGTAGTTTTCTTAACTGTTTTTTTCTTTGTTTCTTTCTTAGAAGGTTTTTTAGAAGACTTCTTTTTTTTGCTAGACTTCTTTGATTTTTTTTCTTTGATTTTTTTCTTGGCGATTATGACCACCCCTGATCAAAAGGTGGGCCGGACGAGACTTCCGTGGATAATTTCGAACTCGCGACCACTTGATTCCTTACGCGAATTTTTTCGCATAAAAGTCAAGTGCTCTACCAAACTGAGCTACCGGCCCGATTTGAACGAACAAGATGAGTTAACCTTGTATCGAACGCCCAAGCCGGGATTCGAACCCGGGTCAAAGCCTTTCTATGCAGAGCACGACAGGGCTTTATGATAGACCAGACTACACCACTTGGGCATTTTGTTTTTAGCGTGTAACTAAGCTCACTAAGTGAGCGCAAGTTGCACTTGTTTTGCTCAAGGTTTTGTTAAAACCTTGCACCACTTGGGCATTTTATAGCGCTTACTAAATTTCTCATCACAAATTGAATAAATCAAAATACATTCGTATTTCTGTAAGAAAAATCTGTAAGCATGTGCGTTTGGAAATCCTAATTGTTTATAAAGCTTACTATTTTGTCGAGTGTTCGTAAGAGTATTTTTCTCTTGCTAATTTAATCTCTTCATACAGCCTTGAAATAAACCCTTGAATTTTGTTTTTTTCTTTTGCAGAAAGAGACTGAAAATCATGAACTACACGTGTGTAAGTGAAATAGGCATCATTAATATCGCCATTCCTAAGAGAGGTTTCTGCTTCTGCTATCTTAGCAAACAAGCTATCCAATATATCTAGTTTTTTAGTTTCATCTTTAATCTCTTCATTATCTAAGTAGGGTGATTCACTTGTTGAAGATACCATTTGCTTAAATTCTGAAACCATTGCTTTTAATTCTTCTCTTGAAACATTTTTTCCTGAGAATTCTATTTCTAAAGATCTATCAAAAAATCCTTTAAATATAGATTTGGCTGAATCACTTATGTTTCTTGATTTGATTTCTTCTATCAATTCGTCATATGTGAACTCATAATTTAAGTCAAAGAGATTCTTAAAATACTTTCTTACAATAGTTGAATACAGAACAATAAGTTTCTCAATGTCTTCAGTATCAAGAATTTTCTCTAATTTCAACAAACTATCATATATTGATTCAGATATGTTCGTCTCTAGTAAGAGTCTCTCTTCATATCTCTTTCTTATCTTCCTCTTTATTGTCAGTCTCATATAAGGAATAGCTTTTGAAGTCATATATCCTGTTACAATAATAATTAAAGCTATCAAAACCCATAATCCCCAATCAATCTTTTTTGTCTCAAGTGGCTGCTGGAGTTGAGGACACTCCTCACATGGACCTCCACAATCTGGAATGTCAGTATATCCATAAGTACAATCTTCGTTGTTGTTACACAGATTGTCATAACAAGTACCGTTCTTTGGATATTTACAGGGCTGACATGGACCTCCACAATCTGGAACATTTATTAAACCAAGAGTACAGTCTTCGTTGTTGTTGCAAATCTTATCATAACAAGTTCCACAGGGGGGACAAGGACCACCACAATCAACACCCTCTTCATCAGGACCTTTAAATCCATCATAACATGTAGAAATAAATTCACACTCTTCTGTTGTATTTGGTTTTCCAAATTCTGTACTGCAATTATTAAGATCATAACATTCTCTGTGCTTATAACCGTCTGGCTCACATGGTCCCCAAGGTTTACAATACCATTGTGGAATACAAGTTAATGAGAAACCTCCTCCACCTCCTCCACCGGTTGTTCCTGTAGTTTGGCTTGGTCCAGATGGAGAAGATGTCTGTAATACTTCAAGTCTAACCATATTGCTTGTACCATTAGCATCATATGGATCTTTCGCAATAAAAGTGACATGTTCTACTCCATACCATCCTTCAACAGGGCTGAAAGTAACAACACTGTTATTATCTATTATGACAATTATGTTTGTTAATGTTGTATGTTCATATGTAAGTGGGTCGCCGTCTGGATCAAAATAATAATCATTTAACTCAAAGGCTTCTCTATCTGTGTCTTGGTTCCAACTTTGGTTTGGCAGTGGTTTAATTAAGATTGGAGGATCATTTACATCTAAAATTGTTAAGTTGAATTCTTCTGATACTAGACTGTTAGTACACCCTGAATCATCCCATGCATTAAATCTAAATGTATAATTACCCACATCACTTTGATTGGGTGTAAAATTAATGACACCTCCAGGTTGAAAAATAAATAAGTCTGGTGGAGGGAAAAAGTCTATGTCATATGATATGGAATTTCCATCTTCATCAGTAACATTTGTTTGACAATAATATTCATCATTTTGATTTATGATTAAAGGACAGGGATAAGATATTACTGGTGGATGATTGAAGCAGAAATTAATCTGCCCAGACACATCTGCTGTTAATATTCCTCTTTCTTTTAGATCTTGGATTTTAATAAACAAGTATGCGTGCTGTACAAGAATAAGACATAGATATACTACAATAACACCTAGGAGAAGTTTATTGTGTTTCCTCATCAATATCTCTAAGTTAGAATTGTTATATAAATTTTGTCAAATCTCTGACTCTTTTGCAACCTTTAAAAGAAAATCCATTAATTCTGTAATCTTCTCTTTATCAAAAATATACCACATAACCTTCATTAGTAAATAGTTTTTATATGGCCTCTTAATATGTTCAATAGAATTAATCTTGAAACCATTTAAGTTATAATCTTCATATTTTCCCAGAACTCTAGCATCAAATTTTTTATTTTTTTTAAATTGCAATTTAATATATGTGCGAGGGGTTCCCCAGTGTTCACCATATGGCCTGCTCGCAAAATGAATCTGCCACCAATTTTTTTTGTATATTCCCTCCATTCTTGGTTGATCTAGGTAAATTGTAAGATATTGAAATTTAATTTTATTAGAGAGTCTTTTGGCTTTCTTATAGATAAGGTATCTGAATAAGAGAAAACTATCGATAAGTGATTGAAGAAAGATTAATGCTAGAAAGGTCTCAATGATAATCTTTCTTGAGACATAGAACCAAATCAAACATAGTAAGGTGACTAGGTTAATCACTATAACAAACAACTTCATTACCAAACTTTTGCTCTTGTTTTCCATGTTTACATATACTCTTTATGTCTTTAAAAATTTAATTACTCATCAAAATCTGAAAAATAGGACCTAAAATAGGACCTAAAAATGTTATATATAGGAATGTAAAAACAAAACTAGTTATGGCTTTTGCATAAACTTGAATTGGGTCATCAGGAATAATAAAAGTCCTGCCCAGAACATACAAGACAGAATATATTAGACTAGCAATATTCCCATAAATAAGCATGTTGTCTGTAAATGAACCAAAAACTATAACGCCCAAAATTGGACATAAATGATACAGAACATAATTTAGAAAAGAGCCAGGAGAGAATATTCCGGAAACTATATCTGCAAAAAAAACTACAAAGAATAAAAATACAACAAGTATCTTTATTCCCATAAACTTTACTATTAAAACAGCAAAAAACAAAAGAGGATCAAGCACAACCATACTTAGGCCAAGTTGCCCCCTAACCATCTTTCCTGCAAAAGTTAGAGCAGTAAATATGCCCAAAAAGAAAAAAACCTTATTTATTTTAATCAGGAAAATCATCATTAAGATTATAAAGCCCCACTTCTTGATCTTATTGAGGAGTTCTTTCCTTTTTTTCTTATCCTTTTCAGGCATTTGAGATTAATAGATTTGTTTCCAAATATATAAAGATTAAGGAAATCATACTTTGTATGATATACACAAAAAACAATTTAAAGGTTATATTTTTCTACATCTAACATGCTTAATCAGAAAAAGAGAGCAGAATTAGAAAAACAAGGCTATAGAATAGTTGGTAATCATTCTGCCATAAAAGTTTGTGGTTGGACAAAAAATTCCCTTCGGAACCGGGGTGTTTGTTATAAAAATACTTTTTATGGAATACACTCATGGAGATGTGTACAGATGACCCCTTCTTTACAACATTGTAATTTCAGATGTTGGCATTGTTGGAGAGATATTGCTACTGCCTCAAGAAAATGGTCTGGACCTGTAGACAATCCAAAAGACATTGTTGATGGCTGCATAAAAGAACACGTTAAAGTCCTGATTGGTTTTAAGGGAAATAAAAAAGCCAACAAAAAAAGAGTAAAAGAGATGCAGATTCCTCTGCATTTTGCCATATCTCTGACAGGAGAACCAACTATGTATCCTAGATTACCAGAATTAATTGATGAGATACATAAAAGAGGTATGACTGCATATCTCGTAACAAATGGTTCTTATCCTGAAATGGTCCAAAAGTTAATTGGGCATGAACCCACCCAGTTTTATGTAACTTTGGCAGCACCAACAAAAGATATGTTTATTGAGACAACAAATCCACTGACAAAAAATGCCTGGGAGAAATTCAACAAGACCTTACAGATAATGAAGAAACTCAATACAAGAAGAGTTTTGAGGTTAACATTAACAAAAGGCTATAATATGAAGTATCCTGAAAAATATGGTGAATTTATAAAAAAGTTAGATGGGCATTTTGATTTTGTAGAATGTAAAGGATATATGCATGTTGGTTATTCAATGCAACGTTTATCAAAAAAAAACATGCCTACACATGATGAAATAAAAGATTTTGCATTAAAGGTTGGTGTGTCTGGTGGCTTAAAGTATATTGATGAAAAACCAGAAAGTTCTGTTGTCCTATTGATGAAAAAAGACTTTCCTGGGAGAGTAATGGAATTTGAATCTGAAATTAAAAAAGATGTCCAGATGCCTGAATTCTTAAAGCAGAAATCTGGATTAGAAATAATCTAAAATTAAAGTTTAACAACAACTCCTTTCTTTCCTGGATTGATGAATATTGTTCTGCCAATCTTATGGCTTTTTCCCTCATTCTCATGCAAATGCCCAGCAATGACAACATGTGGCTTTACTTCATCAATAAATGTTCTATAAGATTTGTTTCCTCTTGGATTACCTGCAACATGATCTATTCTCGTATCATATGGTGGACCATGAGTAACAAGAACCATTCTTTTTTTCCCTTTAATCTCATTTTTGAAAAAACTCTCTGCAACATCAACAAACTCAGGATCATTTGTAGAAAAACCATCTCCACCATAACCCATAATAATATTATCTTCCACATGATGAACTGCCTTATGTAAAAAAGTTATATTATCATGTGCATCACATAGTTCTCTCAAGAAAAATTCATCCTCATGATTACCATGCAACATTAAAACAGGGCTGTGGAATTTGTTAACTCTTCTCATTATCTCTTCAATATTGGTCTCCATAACAGAAATATCTCCTGCACAAACAGTAACATCTACGTCTTTAGACTTATCTTTAAGTTTTCTTAGGGTGTTCATGTCCCCATGCAGATCTGTAAAAAACAAAATTTTCAAATTGAACACCTCAATTTGAAAAATATGAACGCTAGTGAGTTATTTTTCATTTTCACGTTTGAAGAAATTGGTTATATTTAAAACATTTCCTTTATTGTCTTCTAGTCCATACAAAAATTGCTAAAATAATTAAAATTAAGTCAAGTGACAAGCAAAAAACACAGTATGTTCTTAATATGAAGTGCTGTACAAGAAAGAGGTAACCTCCGTATAAAACACTAAATAAAGTAATTCCTTTTAACCAATCAGAGGATTTGTCTTTTTTTATCCATAAGAAGTCTCTTTTATTTTCATATGATCTGTATAAAAACAAGGTGAATAATAATGTTACAAACCCAAGAAATGCATTAGTCAGTATGAATTCAAATAATACATTCATACCTGCAATATCCACATATGGAAAGGATATTCCTAAATCAAACACTAATAGATATATTATGCCATCTGCAGTGGAATAAGGACTTTTATTTACAGTATCACAATTTAATTGTTCACTAATATTACATATCTCGCTTCCTGTTGGCGAAAAATGCTCATACAAAAGAAAAAGAGATATTGCCACTCCAATGAATAATATGATATAAATTAACCTAGAAACATCATTTTTAGAGGATAACATTTATCTCACCTTAACAGAAAGGACAACCTTCTTCGTCGTCTCCGTTATCATCGGGTTTTTTCTTTGGTCCGTATTCCATAATAATCTCTCATAAAAAAAACTATAAAAAGGTTTCGTTTAAGGTAAATAGTAAAATATTTAATCTTACTTTAGCCATTGTTTATTATGAAATACGATTTAATGGTTATTGGCGGTGGAACAGGTGGTACAAGACTTTCCTTAAGTGCAGCATCTAAAGGTCATAAGACGGTATTAATTGAACAAGGTGTTTTGGGGGGTACTTGCCTAAATACTGGATGTATTCCAACAAAAGCAATGTTGTATGCTTCTCATCTTTACAAATTGAGTAAAGAGATGAAAGAATTTGGTATTGATGCCAAGGCAAAGATTAATTTCAAGAAATTAATGGAACGTGTCAGGTCATTCTCTAAAATAGGTCAGGAACACATATACAAAAGTGTAGAGGAAAACAAAAACCTTACACTTGTAGAAGGCAAAGCTTCTTTTGTGGATAAAAACACAGTAAAGGTCAATAATAAAAAGATATCTGCAGATAAACTTGTAATTGCTACTGGAGCAAAAAACTTCATTCCTCCAATTGAAGGCCTAGATAAAGTTGATTATTTAGACAATGTTTCTCTAATTTACAAATTAGACAAGCTGCCAAAATCAATCATAATGGTTGGCGGCGGCTACATCTCTATGGAATTTGCCACTTTCTTAAATGATTTAGGTACAAAAGTAATTGTCTTAGAGAGACTTCCACACATATTGAATATGTTAGATGAAGATGTTGTTCAGCTTGTATATGATTCTTGCAAAGAAAGAGGAATGGACATAAAGACCAACATAAATATATTAAAAGCCGAGGAAAAGGGCAAGAAAGTACAAGTTATATACGATGATGTAAGAGATAAACATTCAAAGAAAGAAACAATTTCAGCAGATAAGATATTGGTTGCTACAGGACGTGTTCCAAATACAGAAGGATTAGATTTGGAGAAAGCAGGAGTAAAGACTGATAAAAGAGGAGGAATAATTGTAAACGATTATCTAGAAACATCTCAGAAGAACATATATGCAATTGGTGACGTTACTGGAAAAGCTTTGTTTGCACATGCTGTAAAAAGAGAGACTTATCTATTGCAAGACACAATGTTTGAAAAAAAGAAAAAGAAAATGCCTTTCTCATTAATACCGTGGGTGGCGTTTGCAGAACCAACAATTGCTGGTATTGGTCTAAACGAGGAAGAAGCCAAGAAAGAAAATGATATTTACATAATGAAAGCTCCATTCAAAAAGACAGGAAGAGCATCTATAATCAATAAGACAGAAGGTTTTGTGAAAGTAATCTGCAACAAAAAGAATGATAAGATTCTAGGTGTACAAATAGTGGGACCACATGCTGATGACATAATACATGAGTTTGTTGCTGTGATAAATGACTCTGGAAAGATAGATCCTATTCTTGAATCAATACACGTACACCCTACTTTAAGTGAGGTTTTAGAGGAGTTAAGTGTCGTAGAGTAAAAATGATACTTGGTTTTTTGCTCGGACTCAGCTCAGCACTTTTTAATGCGTTAGATAATATTCTAATAAGTTGTTCAAAAAAAGACTATGATGCTATTCCTTTTCTTAATGGCAAATTATTCATGATGTTTTTAATAGGAATACCTCTTGTTTTATTTAATGGAATTAACATTAATAATAACCTATTTTGGTATGCTCTTTTAGGTGGCATTGTAATCGATGGGCTGGCCTCAATTGGCTATGTAAAAGCTTTACAATTATCTGGAGTAGGTCATACTGTTCCACTACTAAGCATAACTCCTCTTTTGGCTTTACTCACTGGAATCTTTGTTGGTGAGATTCCAACCATTGTATCAAGTGTTGGTGTTTTCTTAATAGTGATAGGAGTATACACATTAAACATATCAAAAAACAAAGAAGGTTTTTTTGAACCATTTTTATACATATTCAAGGAGAAAGGTACATTACTAATGTTCATCGTTGCTATTGTATTCAGTATAAATGCAATCTTGTTTAAACTTGGTATTACTTATTCAGACCAAATAACCTTTATGGCCTTGATGGTATCAATTGAGTTGGTATTGTATTCTATATATACAACAATAACAAAAAAATCTGTAATCAAGATAATAAGAAAAAACCCCAGATTATTATTTGGGTCTGCTTTATTTGTTGTTATTGGAAATCTTTCTTGGGGGTATGGTCTTGATTACCTTGATGTAAGTTACATGCTCGCTCTAAAAAGACTAACTATATTCTTTAGTACTGTTTTTGGAATAATATTTTTAAAGGAAAAAAACATAAAAGAGAAAATATTAGGTAGTATTATTATAGTAAGTGGTGTTATTTTATTGGCTGTATCCGGAGGATGAAGATTATGAAATTACAAAATGCAAAAGGAGTTAGGGACTTTCTTCCTGAAGAAATGATCCCAAGACAAAGAATACTAGATGAACTTAGAGAAATCTTTGAAAGATATGGTTATAATCCTCTAGAAACACCTGCTATTGAACGCACCAATATATTAACAGCAAAGTTTGCAGGTGGTGAAGAAATACTAAAGGAAATATTCAAAGTTACAGATCAAGGAAATAGAAAACTAGGACTAAGATATGATTTAACAGTTCCAATGAGCAAAGTAGTCGGCATGAATCCCGATTTAAATTTGCCGTTTAAAAGATATCAAATACAGGAAGTATACAGAGATGGTCCTATTAAGTTAGGGCGTTACAGATCTTTTTTACAATGTGATATTGATGTTGTTGGTCCAAAATCAATGGCAGCAGAAGCCGAAATATTGAGTATAACAAGTGAGTTTTTCTCAGAATATTTTGATTTTATAATCAAAGTGAATAACAGAAAATTACTAAACAAGATAATTGAAAGAGCTGGAATAAAAAAGAACAAGATGGATGCTATCCTGGCTATAGACAAATTAGAGAAAATTGGAATAACAGGTGTAAAAAAAGAACTTAAAGAGAAAAAATTCTCCAAAAAACAAATAGAATCTCTTTTAGAATTACTAAATACAAAAGGAAAAAGCTTAGAGATATTAAAAAAATTGGAGAAGAAAATTGGAGAAGATGATGGCATTCAAGAACTAAAAGATTTGTTCAAGTATTGTAAAACGATGAAAGTAAAGAATGTTGAACTTGACATATCTTTAGCAAGGGGACTTGAATATTATACTGGACCAATATTTGAAGTTTTTTTAAAGAAATCAAAAATAACTAGCTCATTGGCAGGCGGTGGGCGCTATGATAAAATGATTTCTGGCTTCTTAGGCAGAGGTGATTATCCGGCAACAGGAATAAGCTTTGGTATAGAACCGATATTTGAAGCATTGAAATTAGAAGGCAAATTACTAGAAGAGAAAACTGTAACAAAAATATTTATAATTCCCATAAAAACCCTAGAGGAATCACTAAAGATTACAAAAAAATTACGTGATTCAGGGATAAAAACAGAAGTTGACTTGATGGAGAGAAGCATTAGTAAAAATCTTAGTTATGCTAATTCTATGAAGATTCCGTATGTCTTGTTTGTAGGAGAACGGGAATTAAAACAAGACAAAGTGAAATTAAGGGATATGAAAACAGGAAAAGAATCTCTTGTTAATCTTAAAGCTGTGATAAAAAAATTAAGCTAAATCTTTGTCGTAATTATGGGTTTATCATCTACAATAATAGTGTGTTCTGCTTGACTTATAAGACCAGAATCTCTATCTGGTAAGGGAGGATACTCATTAATAATCTCTTTCTGTAATAATTCTCTTAAAGCAAACTTAACTTTTCCTTCGTGGAATTTCTTTGTAAGCCATCTTGTTGTGAATGGCATTCCCTTAAAACTTTCAATTTCTTTTAGGATTTTTCTTGTTATTATGTTACGAACAGGTTTTTTGCTCTTCAAAGAAAATATGTTTGCATTTGAACTTTCAAAAATAATTCCTGCTCCTGTAGAAGCGAATGGTTCTATTGCAATAACTTGTCCTTTCTCTAATTTTGTATTGTCTCCTGTGTCAAAATTCGGAATGCTTGGCTTATCATGATATACATACTGATTTAAACCATGACCTGATAAGTTTCTTACAGGAGAGAATCCTTTCTTAGTTATGGTTTCCTGTATTACTCTACCAATCTCTCCTAATGTGACCCCAGGTTTTATAATCTTAATAGCATTATTCAAAGCCTCTCTTGAAGCTTGGACAAGTTCTTTATTGTCTCCTAAATCAACAGTGAGAGCATTATCTCCTATATAACCATCAATCATTGCCCCCACATCAATCTTGACTATGTCTCCTTCCCTAAAAACAGTCTCATCATTAGGATCCGCACAATAATGTGCTGCAATCTCATTCAGAGAAATCTGTGGAGGAAATGCAAACTCCCCACCCATATCAATAACTTTTTTTTCAATGGCTTCTGTAATTTCCAGTAAAGAAACACCTGGTTTGACTAATTTTGCTCCATGATGTAGTGCTGTAGAAGCAATCTTCCCTGCTTTGAGGTATTTCTCTCTTTTATCCATGTTTTTTCAAAAAGTAGCTTAATATTTATAAGTTTTCTCGCATTATCTGTTTTTATAATGGTTTCAAGCTTAATTAGAGAGATAAAAGCTATGGGTATTACAGATAAAAAAGTATTGAAAGCAATAGAAGAAACAAAAAGACATCTCTTTGTTCCTGAAAACCAAAGACACAAAGCTTATGGTAATTATCCTCTCCCCATAGGGTCAGGACAGACAATATCACAACCTTATACTGTTGCAAGAATGTTAGAGCTATTAGAATTAGAAAAAGGACATAAAGTATTAGAGATTGGTGCCGGCTCAGGATATAATGTTGCTGTTATTTCTCATATTGTTGGAAAAAAGGGAAAAATATATGCTCTTGAAATAAAAGAACCTCTTGTTGGATTAGCAAAAGACAATCTGAAAAAAGCAGGAATAAAAAACGTCAGAGTTATCCATAGAGATGGACATGAAGGTTATGAGGAAGAAGCACCTTATGATAGAATAATTGTTACAGCGGCAGCAGAGAATATTCCTCAAAAATTAGTTCAACAATTAAAAAGAGGAGGTATTCTGATAGTTCCTATTAATAGTGGATATTCAGATGTTATGACTAAGATTAAAAAAAATCAGAAAATAGAGATAACTAAACACGGAGATTATTCATTTGTACCTTTTATACATGGATAAAAATATAAATACTCCTTGACAACCAGGTAAATATGATATTCCAAGTAAGCGGTTTATTGACTTCATTCATAGACATAATTGATTCATTGAGTAATACTTTCGTTAACTTAGTAATTGCCATTGTCATAATTCTAATCGGATTAGTTATTGGTAAAGTCCTAGAAAAAGTAATATACCAGATGCTAAAAGAAATCGAGCTAAATAAATTTTTAAAGAAATCAACAGGAGTAAGAATAAATGCTGACCACTTGATTAGTAATTTTTTCTCTTATTTTATCTATTTTATATCTTTTGTAGCAGCACTAGACCAGATTGGTGTAGCAAGCGTAATATTATATCTACTTTCGGGTGCTGTGCTTGTATTAATCTTGTTTTCTTTTTTCTTAGCTATAAGAGACTTGTTTCCAAATTTTATTGCTGGAATATATCTATATAGAAAAGAAAAGCTAAAGGAAGGAAATAAAATTGAGATAGATGATATAAGGGGTGAGTTGATACATGTTGATTTGTTACAAACCAAAATAAAGACAAAAAAAGGAGATATCTTGTTCTTGCCAAACTCAATAGTAGCTAATTCTAAGATTAAGATCAAAAAGAAAAAATCAACTAAGTGATTCTAATACTGATGCAATATTCCATATCTGTGTTCTTGTATATGTTTGAATGTTGTTATCATCTGAAATCTCATCAAGAATATTCAATGATTTATTTACCCTTATAGATAGTTCTGTGTCATCTTCTAGAGTATCAATCATATCCTCAATCTTTGTCTTAACATTTCTCGGAACAGTATTGTCTTGTAATAACTCTTTCAATAAATCGACTATGTCTTGTATTTTTTCTTCAGACATTTTAATCACTCACCTTTCATCTCTTTTAGAACTTCTTCTTGAAGTTCCTCTGCTCTTTTTCTAATTTTTTGTTCTTGTTTATCAATTGCTTTTAATCTTAAATCAACAACTTCCTTCTTTTCGGTTAATTCTTTTTTTACTTTTTCCTTTGTTGAGGAGACCATTATGTTTCCAAGAATCCTAAATACTTTTTTTGTATCTTTTATTTGAGAAAGAGCATTTTCTATTTCTAAATTTTGAGCCTGAAATTGCTGTTTTTGTGCAATAAGTGAGTTCATATTCTGCTCAATATTTTGTAATTCGGATAATTTTTTCTGTGTTTCCTTATTCATTTTATGTCCTTTGTTTTTTCATAAATCTGAATTATCTTCAACACTGAATTAACAAACGCTTTCATACTGACAGGGTCTTCTGCATCTATTTTTATTATGAGGTCTTTGTCTTTCCCTATTGTGCATTTTGCTCTGTCTGACTCAAGTTTCTCAGACAGAAATATTTCATATAGTTCGTCCACGTTATCCTGGACTTTTAGAGTACATGTAATCATCTTGCTTTAACTTTTGTAGTAGTTGTTCTAGGCTTATACAGCATCTTAGAACCGCAATACATGCATCTTACTCTTTTTCTTAAAGAGGTATCTTCAATCTCTTTGTTACACTGAAAGCATTTATATAATACCATTTTAGATTGTAAAAGCCTTTCCTGTGAATTTTGAGTCACATTTCTTGCAATGCCAAATTCCAACAGAGACCCTTTTTACTTTTTTGAAACCGCAGTAAGGACATTTATATGTGGCTCTTTGTTGTTTTTCAACCTTGCCATATCTAAGTCTTACACGTCTTCCATAACGTGATCCGAATCTCTTGATAGATTTTGGTACGTCCTTTACCATGTGATTTTGGAAATACAAGTGATTTAAATAGTTAACGATATGAAATGAGAAGAAAAAATAGAACTTTTCTAAAGTTTATTATCCCTAGATTATTTTTTCTAGTCTTCGACCATATAATTGAGTTAGATATATCTCAAAAAATTTTTTATGAATAAAACCAAATCTTTTTCCTATCTCTAATGCTTTTTTTTCAGCCTGATCTGTCACATACTCCTTAAATGCACTGACAGCTTCACCAAAATGAGGTGTATTAGCTAAGATTTGACTATTATTGTTCTCAATATCTTCTAGAATCAAATCGAGATTTTTTTCAGTTCTTCTTTTAATAATTGTAGGAACAATCTCATCAGGTTGAGAATATACTAAATATGTTTGGTTGTCATTCATTTTAAGCACGAGAACAACATCTTATTTATGAGCATTATTTATTAAAAAAAAAGAAATGGGGCTACCAAAAAATTAAATCTTTTGG
>CAZHYZ010000016.1:0-24955 GCA_964537195.1 uncultured Methanosarcinales archaeon | reverse complement strand
GCCTGTAAATTCCCGATAATAGTTATATTAACCTGTGAATAAGGATCTTTAGTACTATCTAAAACAACTATAACCGTGTCCATATCATCTAACCACTTAATTGCATCAATAACCCCTTTTGTGGCTTCTTTAGCACGTGCTTTAGCTTTCTTCTCACTCATATGCTTAAGGAAATCTTCATAATCTATCTTAGTTGCTATACCCGGTGTATCAACAAGATTAAAGGCAATCTCTTTACCTTTTGATTTAATTTTTATTTGCTCTTTTATCTGAATCTCTCTAGTTTCATGAGCAATACTAGAAACAGATCCCATCTCTTCTCCAAGCCAATCTTTACATATTCTATTAGCGAGAGTAGTCTTTCCACCATTAGGGGGACCGTATAGTCCTAACTTTACTTCTTTTTTGCCCTTAAACAGCCTTTTGAAAAACCTGTCAATAAAATTCTTAAAAAATCCCATCATCTCAGTATAATAATTTGCGAAAGTATATAAAAACCTTTTGGTTGGAAAAATTTAAATACAAACATTATCTTTCTGAATAAATGGCAAGGAAGAAATATTACGATAATCTAAAAAAATACCTTACTCTAAGAAATGCCTTGATTGCTGCCTTTCTTGTCTTGATTTATGCTATGTTTTCTAATATTGCAAAAGCACTTCTATTTATGGCATTATTTGTTCCTCTTGGAATAATGTCTATAAAAGTTACAAGAATGATGCCTCATTCAGATATTGAGACATTGACATCTTGCTCTTTTTTTCTAGGATATTTATTTGGCTGGCCTGTTGGGGTGTTTTTTGGAACCATTTTAGGAGCATATATATGGATGACAGCCTATTCCTTATCTCAATTTGTCCTCTTAGAATTGTTCTTGAATGGATTAACAGCAGTAATGGCTCATCTTTTTTATTCCTTTGGTTGGGAGTTTAAAACAGCTTATTTTATTGGTATGGTTATTAGAAATGCTCTTTACTTTATTTTAGGATTAGCAATTGGAGGAGATCCAATAGAGAACACAATTCACTCAATAACCGCTGTAATCACTAATATGGTTCTCCTACCAACATTAATATTTGCTCTATATAATTTAGCTTCCTTAATTTAACCTTTAAGGAATTTATTCATCTTTGTTCCACAAACAGGACATACACCTTTAGCCATCTTTCGTCCGTTCTTGGATCTTACTTCCTTAACATTGTTCATTTCTCTTTTTGCTTTACATTTAACACAATATGCTTCCATAGTATCACCTGTAAATACCTTACAATATCTAGTATATAAATATTGCTGTAGTAATTAACAAGGCTTACAGCACCTATTGCACCCTGGTAATAATGAGTTTTTTATCTCTGTACGGAAATTTTTATAATTTTTACTGTTCCATATTTCGGATATTTCTTGTTTTGTTATGTTGCCAAGTTTATATGAGTAGAATACACAGGGATAAACATCACCTAGTTCATTAATAAATGCTGATGAATATAAATACAAACATTCTCTATTGGTTTTAAATGATCTTGAATACCAGTTTTCAATTTCTTTTAAACTCAAATCTGGAAAAAATAAAATCTTAACATTTGATTTAATTCTTTTTATTCTCTTAATCATATCAATTATCTGTTTTGATTCTAGGACATTATTATTCACATACTGTTCTGATTGTATATTTTTACCAAATCTTGAAATGCTTTCTCTCATATGTACATTCTTTTCTTTAGGCAATAAAAAATTAGGATGAGCAAACCTAATAAAATCAATCCCTATTTTATCTGATATTTCTATAATTTCTTTATATCCATTTAGTGTTCCAGAGGTAATAACAGAATTTATTCCAATTAACGGCTTATTTCTTTTTCCTCTTCTTTGGACTAGTTTTTTCAGGTTTTCAATATTGGAATTTCCTTTTAAATTCATAATTTTACTATTGATTTCAGGATTTCCATGTAATGAGAATAAAAATAAATCCAACTTGGATCTTACAAGGTTTTCAATTGTTTTCGTATTTAGAATATAACCATTTGTTACGATTCCACAAAAAGAGCCCTGTTCTTTTATACACCTAATTATGTCTAAGACATCTTTTCTAATAAAAGGTTCTCCTCCTGTAATGAAAAATATCTTCTTCTTACTGAATTTATTTATGAATTTCTTCCATTCTTTTGTTCCAAGCTCATTAGTCTTCTTAAAAACTGGGTCTGCATAACAAAAACTACAACTTGCATTACAACTTCTAGTAACCTTTAGATCAAAATGTATAGGCTCTGGAGCTGTCCCTTTTTTAAAATACTTGTGATAATTAATTTTTAGACCATTCTCAATAATATAGGGTAGAGTAAATAAATCTCCTGTCAAATCTCTTGTATCTCTTACAGCCTTAATTCGTGTCGATATTTTCTTTATTACCAAATAAACTACCCCCCCAATCTTTTTCTGTAAGTTTATGTCTTTATTAAGTTTTGTTAATTAAGTAGAAAAAATAAAACGCCATGGGCCGGACTTTCAAAGCCGAAGGATTTGAATCCTTCCAACTATTTGAACCGGCAATCCCAAATGGGACAAGATATCTATTGTTAAGTTCCAGTCTTGCGCAATTTCCTGAACTGTTAACCAGTTTACCAGGTTATGCGACCATGGCTTAATTTGTGAGAATTTTCAAGTCTATTTAAAGCTTATTAATGTGTTAGTTGTTATTAATTAGTAGTTAATTTTATATATAAATTAATTTAACCAGACTATATGTCAGACATATCTAAGTTGCACACATCATTGAAAAGTGTAAAATATAAAGAGGAAAAGAAGATTAATTACAATAAACTTTTGACTATTATTACATTTGCATTTGCACTTGTTGTTGGAGGATATATGTTGGTAAAAAATACTCCCTCAATTACAGGATTTGTTACTGATACTACAGAGAGATCTAATTCATGCAATATATATCAAGAATTCTTTAGTGTAACAAGTACTACATATATAACTTGTTCTGTCGAGAAGAATAAGAATGATTTTGTGGAATTAAGTCTAGCAAATCATGCTTTTGGACTTTCTAAAGGCATAATTATTGAGGAAATTAAACTTAATTCCTGTGTTTCAGTATTTAATAAGACAATTAAACCTAGTTCTGAAGCTAATTTTTCCATAGTTTGTATAGATAAGAAATTGAGTAATGACTTAACTGTAACATACAAAGATATACAAAATGGAGTTAGTTACAAAATAACAGGGAATACAATTCTAGTTTAAGCATTAACATTAACAGATTTAGAATCTCCATATCTAGCTTCTTCTGATACTTTTCTTACCCAATCTTGCAATGACATTCCTCTCTTTTCAAGAATTTGTGCTTTTTTATTTAGAAGTTCTTCATATTCGATTAGTTCTTTCTCAAAACTTTTCACATCTCTGACTTTCAAAACAAGATTCTTTTTTATGTTCTTTACTATATCTAATTGTTTTTCTAATTTATTCTTCTCAGTTTTTAACTCAGATATTAACTGAAAAAATTGTTTTTGCTTCTTTTTTGTGAGAGCTAGTTCCTTTTTCATAGTCTCTTCAAGGGAATAAAGGTTTTCTTCTTTTTCTTTTATTTTTTCTTGCTTCTCATCTAAAACAGATTCTTGGATTTTTGCTTTCTTTAATTTATCTCTTAGATTGAGAACAGTATCTTTAATCTCTTTCTCCAATTTTAGAATATTAGATTCGTGTTTTGATAATACTTTTTTGAATTCATCTAATTCATATTCTTTCTTAGCAACCTTTTCTTTTTCTTCTGAAAACTTTTTTCTCTCTTTTTGAAATCTTTTTTCTCTTTTTTCAATTGATTCTTCTCTCTTTTTTACTTGTTTTTCTATTTTTAAAACATCTTTTTTAAGTAAATTTAAGGATTTTGTTTCCTCCTTTATACAGGATTCTTTTTTACTACACTCTTTTCTTAATTTTGTAAGTTTCTCCATATTTTTTGCTATTACCTTTATCTTCTTGTTGATTTCTTTCTCTTTTTCTTTCAAATAGTCTCCATTTCTCTTAACTTTTCCATTCTTGGTTATAGAAATAACATCTTTTATGAAACTTCCACCGTTTGTTAGTGTGTGGTATTCAGGCCAGACTAAGAATTTATCTCCTAAAGTAATCCTTATTTTAATCAATCCTTGTTCAGCAAGAGCATCAGCCCAATGTTCTACAATATCTTGATCTACACACAATACTACAGAAGCTTGGGTAAGTGATATTTCTTGCTTTGAATCAACTAAACAAAGAAGTTTATCAACACCGGTCTCTATTCTCTGTGAATTATTATCAAACATAGAGGAGAGATATTATTAATTATTTATAAACCTTTTGATTTTTACTATCACTAAGTACTAACAATACACAGAAATATTTTTAATCTTGTCTATTTAACAAATATGGAGAGGTGTAATAATGTCAGAAATAACAAAAATAACTGCAAGAGAGATACTTGATTCTAGAGGTAACCCAACAGTAGAAGTGGATTTATTTACAGAAGATTTTATGACAAGAGCTAGTGTTCCCTCGGGTGCTTCTACAGGAAAACATGAGGCGCATGAATTACGTGATGGAGGCGAGAGATATAAAGGAAAGGGAGTAAAAAAAGCCATTGAGAATATAGATAAGAGAATTACACCTAAGCTAATAGGTTTAGATGTAACACAGCAACAGTTTATTGATGTTATGATGACAAGACTAGATGGTACTGAGAATAAGAAAAAATTAGGTGCTAATGCTATTCTTGCAGTTAGTATGGCTGTTTGTAAAGCAGGTGCAAAGGCTAAGAAAGTTAATTTGTATGAATATATTAATTCATTAGTTGAAAATAGGAGGATATCACTACCTAATCCATATATGAACATAATTAATGGGGGAAGGCACGCAGGCAATGATCTGGATATACAGGAGTTTATGATAGTTCCAAAAGGCAAAACATTTAGAGAATCTCTCAGAATGGGTTCTGAAGTTTATCATACTCTAAAGGAGATTCTAAATAAAAAATATGGACCAGATTCTATAAATGTGGGTGATGAGGGTGGTTTTGCTCCCCCATTGAAAGATAATGAGCAGCCATTGATATTGTTGGAAGAGGCAATAAGAAAAGCAGGATATAAAGGTAAAGTTGATATTGCTGTGGATTGTGCTGCCAGCGAATTTTACAAAGATGGAAAGTATGTTCTTGGAGGAAAAAACAATAAAAAAGGTAAATCCCTCGATGGAAAAGAACTCGCTTCTTTTTATCTGAAATTGTTAAATAAGTATCCCATTATATCTATAGAGGATCCTTTTGATGAAGATGACTGGGAATCTTGGGCCTACTTCATGAAAAAAGCTGAATGTCAGGTTGTTGGAGATGACTTACTTGTTACAAATAATAATAGAATTAAAAAAGCTCTAGAGAAAGAATCATGTAATGCCCTCCTATTAAAAGTAAATCAAATTGGAACAATTACAGAGGCAATACAAGCTGCAGAGCTGGCTTTTGGCAATGAATGGAATGTTATGGTCAGTCATAGATCTGGAGAAACAGAAGATCCTTTTATAGCAGATTTAGTAGTTGGTCTAGGAACTGGACAGATTAAATCAGGAGCTCCTTGCAGAGGAGAAAGAACTGCTAAATATAATCAGTTGTTGAGGATTGAAGAATCAATCTAAGGGATATGTTGTGAATAATAACTCAGAATAATTATGATTTCTTTTTAATTCTTTTTCTAGAGGATATCTTCTTTTATACCAATCTATGGTATCTCCTTTTGAATTGTGTACAAGAGTAAACCATAGTGGAAAATCACCTGCAATATTCTCTACAAAATGATCAAGTGTTTTTGTACCAACACCTCTGGTTTGGAAATCAGGTTGTACTCCAAAGGTTGTTAAATAGGGTAAATTCATTTTCATAACATCATTAAAAACAATCTGATAAGAATATACTGAAGCCAATTTTTTCTTTAAGAAGGATCCTACAGTCTTTAATGATTTAGCACCAGATATATCTTCATAACCTGAGATTTCTATCATTGAGTATATTGTGTCTATTTCTGGATGATATGGACTAATCTCTTTAAAATTTAGTTGTTGTGCAATTTTACTATAAGGGTCTGTATTCTTTGTTTCAAAATGTGACATAATTTTCTTAATTAAATTATCAGATAACCCAAACAACTTTTCACATAAGGAATTGTTGTCAAGAATACTTTCCCAACTATCTTGTCCTAATAATTCATTTATAATATCTTCTTCATTATCCATAAAAAGTTAAAATTACTTTCTCTTTATAATCTTTTTGTTATTGTACAGTAGTTAAATACATAAATATTAATAAGTAAACAGATATTAACTACAAATAATGACACTCAATTCAGTTGACATAAGTGAGAACTCTTTTTTTTCTACTTGGTCTAGTAATAAGGATATTTATATGGCATTAGAAGACATGCTTTTTCCTATCAGTAAAGATGAATCATTTGTATTGCCTAATGATATTGATTGGGAAGTACTACTTGATAGATCTAGAACAGAACGCCTTATGGGTGATATTTCTTTTAGGATTCAAGAACAAATAGATAGGGGTAATTATAATATTCCTTATTTAGGAGCAGATGTAGGTGCAGGTTTTTCTGCAGTTCTAGCTATGTCAGCTTCAAACACATTAACTAAAAACAAAATAGATCACCCCATCTATGCTGTAGAATTAGATGAACAAAGTTATTGTCTAATGAATTATTTCATTGATAATATGGGTTTTACAGGAAGAATTAAGCCGGTTTTTTCTGATGGTCTGCTTTGGAAACCTCCAGTGAAATTGGATTGGTTGTCTGTTGAAATCTTTGACAGTATGGGTATTAATGAAGAGGGACCATATATAATTCAAAGGCTTCGAGAATATATTAATAAGTCAGGGTTGATTTTACCTGATAGAATGGAAGTTTGGGCAGACATAAAAGATGATTTTGGAGTTTCCCTAGCTGATTCTGTTTGTGTTTTTGCTACTGATTTTTATGGACTAAACTCATCTATAGATAGTTATTCTGAAATAACACTAAAAGAACCTGGACAACCATCAATAGTGACTTTGGCCACCAATTTATTCTCTGGTGAGTTACAGTTATATAACACTTGTACCTTTTGTCCAATAAAGGATTTTGATATTAATGAAAAAGGTATTAATTATGATGAATCAGATATTGTTACTCTTTATGTTGGAGCTGGATTTTCTGATCCTAATGTTTTTGTTGAATTATATTAAAGATTAAATTTTTAAGTATGTTTTCATTAGCTTTCTAAGTGAGATGACTCTCACAATTGATTCTGTGGTTGAAAATGCCGGATTATTAGAGAGAGACGAACTAATAGATAGAAAACCATATATGATTGATGAATATGAAAATGAAAGTCTAATTTCTGAAATACCATTAAAAAAATTTCAATTAATTATGGAATTTTTTGAAAATGCCGGATTCTATGGTTATTATAGAGTATCTCATAAGAATAATTTGGGAGATTATACTACAAAAGTAAGACAAGTAAATTCACAAACACCTCCAGAGATACCAGGGATTATATTTTATGATTCTTCAACATATCCAAATTCTGATTATAATAATTGGAAAAATTATCCCAATCTCTATATCAATGAAGGCCAACTTATTCTTGAGATTCCCTCTTTTTTGGAGATGACACAGACTTATGAAGAGAATTATTTCAATTCATTAGTCAAGAAGTTACAAAAAGAATTAGATGACCAATAGTAAAATATAAAAACCCTTTCCATTAGTATTAAATCGTAAGTGATAAAAGGGGTATATATTGACTAAAATAAATAAACTTGTGATGCAGGGTTTCAAGAGTTTTGCAAAGAAAACAGAGGTAGTTTTTGATGACAACTTTAATTGTATTCTTGGACCTAATGGCTCTGGTAAATCAAACATATTGGATGCATTATGTTTTGTATTAGGTAAAACTAGTTCTAAAAGCATGAGAGCAGAGAAATCTGCTAATTTAATATATAACGGTGGGAAGACAAAAAAATCTGCAAAACACGCCATTGTTTCTATTTATTTTGATAATACTGAAGGAATTTTCCCTTTAGATAATAAAGAAATTAAGATAAGCCGTAGGGTAAAACAATCTGGAAGTAGTGATTATAAGATTAATGACAATAAAGTTACTAGGACTCAGATAGTTGAGTTATTATCACATGCCCGTATTAACCCAGATGGTTACAACATTGTTTTGCAGGGAGATATTGCTCGTATAGTTGAAATGTCATCCAATGAAAGACGTAAGATAATCGAAGAGATAGCAGGCATTAATATCTATGAGGAGAAAAAACAAAAGGCAATTAATGAACTTAATAAAGTTGAGGAGAAGTTAAAAGAAGCAGGTATTATTCTTGCCGAGAGGAAAACCTATTTACGTGAATTAAAAAAAGAGCGTAATCAAGCTATGAAGTTTAAAGAACTAGATGAAAAAATCAAGAGAAACAAAGCAACAATGCTCCATCTCAAGATGGATAAAAAGCAAAAGAAGCAAGACTCATTGAAAAAAGAGATGGATAAAAAGAAGAAAGATATTGAGAAAAATGAGGACGAGATAAAAAAAATAAAGAAAGAGATTGAAGAAAAGAAAGAAGAAATCAAAAAGATAAACAAGGAAATTGAGGAAAAAGGAGACAAAGACCAGATAAAAATACAAAAAGAGATTGAAGAAATCCGTGTTTCAATAAGCACAAATAAAACTAGGATAAATTCTATTGAGAACGAGTTATCACGTATTACTGATAGAAAAAAACAATTACAACAGAGTTTATCAGATATAGATGAGAAGAGAGACAGACTAGAGAAAGAGAAAAAGAGTTTTAAAGAGAAGATTGAAGAGAAAGAGAAAAAGATAGAAGGTATTAACATTAAGATTGAAGCATTTAAGTCTGATCATAACATTGCTGATTCTGAGAATCTAGAAAAGGAAATAGAGCAAATAGATAAGGATGCTGAAGAAAAACTTGAAGAAATCCAGAACTTAAGACAAGAGCAACAGCAACTTTTAAGAGATAAAGACAGGCTTGAATACCAGCTTCAGAGTGCTGATGAAAAAATACACAAAGTATTGGAAGTACAAAAAGAACATCAAAAAGATTTAGAAAAACTAAAGGAGATAAGAGAAAAATTCAAGAAAGCTACTCTTGAACTCAACAAATTACTTAATGAGGATGCATCAATTACAGCACAACTAGGAAACGCTAGATCTAAACTATTAAAAATAAAAGAAGAACTAGCAAGAGAAAAAGCCAAGCAAGCAGGATTAAGAGAAAGCTCAGCCCGAGACATTGCTATTAGGAAGATTCTTGAACAAAAAAATAGTATTAAAGGAATACATGGAACTGTTTCCTCACTAGGACAAGTTGATTCAGATTATTCTGTTGCGTTAGAAGTTGCTGCAGGTTCCCGTGTAAAAAGTATTGTAGTTGATACTGATGAGACAGCAGCTAAATGTATTAATTATCTAAAAAAAAATAGACTGGGAAGTGCAACTTTTCTACCTTTAAATAAGATTAGAGCAGTTAAACCAAGTCCAGAAGCCAAGGTTGTCGTTAATAAATCTGGTGTGCATGGGTTGGCTATAGACTTAATTAAGTTTAATCCAAAGTTTAGAAATGTTTTTTCATATGTCTTTGGTAACACACTAGTTGTTGATGATATTAACACAGCGCGTTCTGTTGGTGTAGGAAGATTCAGAATGGCAACACTAGATGGAGACCTGACTGAGAAGAGTGGTGCAATGCGTGGAGGATATAGAAAGAAGTCTGCTAGTGGTAGTTTCCAAGAAAAAGAGATGGTCTCTAAGATTAAGGAATTAGAAAAAGAAGAATCTGACCTTGAGACAGTTGTTTCAAATCTTGAAAAACAGAAAAAAGAGACAGATGAAAGAATTACAGAGCTAAGACATGAAAAAGCAGAGTTAGAAGCTGAAATAATTAAGATAGAAAAGTCATTACATTTAGAAGATTCAGATCTTGATATGACTAAGGATTCAAAAAAGAAACTTGGGAAGGAACTTGAAGATGTTGATGAAAAATTAAGAGATGTCCAAGGAAATATAACAAAAGCTAATTCTGAACTTGCTCAAGTCAAGATGAAAAAACAGAAGATAAGAGATAAAATTAATGCTTTGAGAAATCCTGCCTTACTTGCAGAATTAAATACGTTTGAGCAGAAAAGAACAGAATTAAAAGAAGAGATTATCAGACATAAAACTGAAGTGAAAAATATAGATGAACAGATTAAAAATATGCTGACTCCTGAACAAAGTAATACGCATAAAATATTAAAGCAACATGATAAAGAACTTGAGGACTTTAAAGAAGAACAAAAAGAATTAAAAGAATTGATTAAGAATGAAGAGAAAATATTAGGGGAGAAAGAATCCCATCAAAAAGAATTCTATACCAAATTCAAAGGTCTGTTTAAAAAAAGGGATGGTATTAACGATGGAATGAGTATGTTGGAGAATGAGCAATTTAAGAAGGATGAAAAAAGACGTAGTAAGGAGAATGCTCTTAACTCCCTCTCATTGGATAATGCAAAAGTTACTGCTGAATTAGATGGCTTAAAAGAAGAATATAAAGAATTTGAGGGTGTTCCGATATACAAGAGCAAAGATCAAGAATTAATAAAAAAAGAAATATGGGAATTTGAAAAAATGGTCTCGGATATTGGTGCTGTTAATATGCGTGCTCTTGAGGTCTATGACCAGGTTGAGAAGGAATATAATCAAGTAAATGAGAAGAAAAACACATTAGTTACTGAAAGAGAAGATGTATTAATGATGATGAATGAGATTGAGACAAAGAAGAAAGATTTGTTTATGGTAACTTATGAAGGTATTAATGAAAATTTTAAAGATAAATTTGTCTCTTTATCTACTAAAGGAGAAGCTAATCTACAGTTAGAAGATCCAGAAACAGTATTTGAAGGTGGCCTAAATATTAAAGTAAGACTTACGGGTAAGAAATTCTTAGATATTAGGAGTTTATCAGGTGGAGAGAAGACATTAACAGCCCTTGCTTTCTTATTTGCAGTACAAGATCACGAACCAGCTCCTTTCTATGTCTTAGATGAAGTAGATGCTGCTCTTGATAAGAGAAATTCAGAGAAATTAGCAGATTTGATAAGAGATTATGTTTCTAAAGCACAGTATATTGTTATTAGTCACAATGATGGTGTTATTTCTGAAGCTGACAACCTATATGGTATTAGTATGAATGAACATGGTATAAGTAAGATTGTAAGTTTGAAAATTTAAAAATCATACAAAGTATGATAATCGTTATTTTTTTATATTAAATATATTTATTTTTTATATGGGAAATACAAAATTAGTACAAAAAATAAATTCTGAAGACAGACAAATAGAGACTAAGAGGTCATTAGCTGATTTAATTCTAGGCAGAGAACCAGTTATTGTTTATGATTTAAATGATTTAGATACTGGGATGAATTTTAATGAATTAAATCCAGTTATTGTTAACCATGGTTCTGGTAGTGAGATAGCAGATGTAGTAAGATGGCATGGTAGATATGTTTTTGAGGATTTTGAATTCCAAGAAGACATAGATAGAATCTGCTTTTTTATGAAAGATAAAATGCCAAGGAGATTAATCATTACTTATGCTACATCATTAGATCAAAGATCACCAGAAATAGAAATTCCAGGATTTAGTACACCTTTGGATTATTATAAACAAACATCTGATTTAAGTAAGATTCCTCAAGACACTGCAATATATGTTGTTGATATGGAAAAGATTTATTTTAATGATATTGAAGTACTTTTTTCTCAATCTGAGTTAGAATATTCATATAATATTAGAGAAAAAAATAAAGAAAGAAAGGAACAAGAATTAGGAAAAAGAACATCAAAAAGCTTTCAACAGCCAGATTATCCACTTGGTTTGATAGCAAAAATTGTGAGATGCACACCAAAGATTGAAGCATTGTGGGGTGATCCAAATAGAAATGATGATTTAGAAAGAGTAATATATGAAATAAATATTAAGCTTCTACCTGAATTTCATGAAAGAGGATATAGTTTACTGTCTTTAGATCTATATGGTCCAACTCATAGAATGCAAGATAAACCTATGTCTCCCTCTATACCTAATTGGCTCCTTCCTGGTGAAAAGATAAAAATAAATGGTCCCTTATGTAGAGGAGATACTATTTTATGGAATCAACATGAATTAACAGAAGTCCCAGATTCTGTAAAAGATTTGCCTTCTAGTTTCGGAAGGAGAAAAATGCGTCATAGATATTCATCTATAAAAAAAGTAAATATGTACGAGCATTATACTCCTGAGGATGAAAAACTATTTCCTAGTCTCACTATCAGAACTGCAACACTTGCTGCAGCACCTATTTGGTCAACTTCAGTTGAGCCACTTAAAAAATAAGATACTGAGATAAAAGTTATTGAAAATATAGATAGAAATATTTAGAAAAAAAATTCTTTGGATATCTTTATTCGATTATTCCAAGAACTCTTCCGTTTAAGTCCCTTATTATAAGTGAGTTTTTTCCTATTTTTGTTTGTATCTTTGGTTGTAGCATTGGGTGTGCCTCCCTTAATTCAAGTATCTTAGTATATAAATGTGTATACTATTATATAAACATTTCGTTTTTATAGTCTATATTTTGGAGAATTTATACACCAAACATAGCTCTTAATTCTTCGCTTGGTTCCCATGGAGGGTCAAAAACAACGTCTATCTTCACATTCTTGATATCTTTTGTCTTGTCCATTATAGCATCCTCAATCATTTCTAATAGTATAGGACCATAAGGACACATAGGTGTTGTGAATGTCATCTTTATGTAAACATTATTTTCATTGATTTTAATCTCATATATCAAACCAAGAGACCATACATCTATACCAAGCTCTGGATCTGTTACTTGTTTTAGAATCTCAACAATATCTTGTTTTTTAGCCATTTTATTAGATATTCTCAAATGTTTTTTAAAGGTTATGTTTATCATAAATTATATATACTAAAAAACAGTTTAGAGTAGAAAGAGGTGAACAGAATCTTAGTTAAACATAGTTATGACAAGATAAATGCAAAGGGAGAGGGTTCTGGAAATTTTCTGTTAACTAATAAAGGCGGATATTTCTATTTTAATCCAGGAACAAAATACAGGGGTTTACATTTTCCTGAAAAAAAAGATAAAGACAACTGGACATTATTTAAGACAATTGACTTAATAAAGGTTAATAAGGATGTTCTTGAAGTCTCAAATAATTTCAACAATGTATCTCAGAAATATGATACTGGTACTGTAAAATATTTCTTTAATGAAGGTTCTTTTGTCATTGAAGCAGATATCAAAGGAGAGTTAACAATTGTACTAGATATGAGAGAAATTTTTGATTATAGTGATGTTGGACGTATTTATGAAATCAATGAGGAAAAAGGCTGTATTCTAATTGAATACAAAAAGTATAATGATAATGTGCTTGAAAAATTATCATATACAAGATTTCTTGCTATAAAAACAGATATGGCTCATGAAAATATCAAACAATGGACTGAGCAATATTTCAAAGATGATGAAGACAGAAAATCTCAGCCTTATAGATCCTATTCATATGAGGCATTTAAGTTTAAATGTAATAGAAAAAGCATTATAGGGATTGGTTTCTCTGCAGATAAGCATGAAGCACTAATACAGGCAAGAAAAGCTCAGGAAAAACAACCTGTGAAGTTTTCTTTTCAGAGTATAAAAGGTAATGATGAAGAAAAAATTGCCTTTAACTGTGCTGTTAAGGCTGTTAAAGACCTTTATGTGGAACTTGGAGAGAATTTTGGACTCTATGCTGGGTTACCTTGGTTTTTCCAATTTTGGACAAGGGATGAATCTATTTCTACAAAAGCTCTTATTGAATTAGGAGATTATGAATTAACTAAGAAAATACTGAGACACAGAATTAACTTTGTTAAGGATGATGGCCGTATACCAAACAGAATTCCTATATCTGAGCTAGCTAGTGCAGATGGAACTGGCTGGGTATTCATGAGACTACATGAATTGATGCTAAGTCTAAAAAAAGAAAAAAAACTGGATAAATTCTTTCCAGAAAAAGACCTTTCTGAGATTAGAAATTTACTAAATAAAGCTATTGAAGGGCATAAAAAGAATTATTCTGAGAATGATTTGATTAAGAATATTATAAATGAGACTTGGATGGACACCAATTACAAAGAGGATGTAAGAGATGGATTTAGAATAGAAGTTCAAGCCCTTTGGATGAGAATGATAAAATTCCATAATTTCCTTGATACACTTTTACATAATGAGCCAGAATTAAATGATTATGAGCATACGGTTGCTGAGAGAGTTAAGGAGAAATTCTGGAAAGGAGATAAATTATTAGATGGTGTTGGAGATGAGAAAGTAAGGCCTAATGTCTTTTTAGCTTTTTATGTGTATCCAGAGTTATTGAGTAAAGAAGAATGGGAAAAAGCATTTGATTATTGTCTTTCAAAACTCTGGTTAGATTGGGGCGGATTATCTTCTATAGACAAAAGTTCTCCTCTTTTTTGCCCTAAGTACACTGGTGAAGACACTATTAGTTATCATAGAGGTGATTCATGGTATTTTGTGAATAATATTGCTGCAATCTGCCTAAACAAAATAAATAAGCAAAAATATGAAAAGACAGTAGAAAAGATAAAATCTGCCAGTACTAATGATATTCTTTATAAAGGAATGATAGCTGGGTCATCTGAAATCAGCTCTGCTTCAGAGCAAAGAGGAGACGGATCAAAATTTCAACTCTGGAGTGCTGCAACATATATTGAGTTAATCAAAAATGTCTGAAAGTATATTACATAAAGTGATTGAACAAGTTATTCTGATAGGCTTAATTCTGTTAAATGTTCTAGAATTCATTGGAGTATTACCCGGTGAAGTAGAGCTTGTAAAAATGATTATATCTATAACAGGTTTGGCATATGTCTTATATAGAGCAAGTCTCACTGACATCTTTTTTGGTAATAAAAAGAAGAGAATAGATCTTGTAATTATTGTAGCATATATGCTTCTAATCACAAATAAATTTGTGCAATTTACTCATGCTGCTGGAGAAAGAGCAACCTTATTTAAACCATTCTTTAGATTTATCTTGGATTATTACACTGTGATTGAATTAACAGGTTTTTTTATAGGAACTATATTGTTGATATTAATATCAATATATGTTACTAAAAATGTAAAGATTCTTGAGCCAAGTATATTGGATGTTTTCAAACCTAAAAGAAAAATAGGAAAATTTTTTATTACTCTAGTTGTAGTGGTTGGATTCCATTTAATCTTTTTTAGTTTGTTAATGGAATGGCTTTCTTTGATATTGGATGCTTCTTTAGTTGTGCTGGCTGTTTTCCTTTATGTTTTTAAAATACATGACTTTGGAAAAACTCAGGGCAGAGAAGTTGTCCTAAACAAGATAGCAGAATTTGTTGAAAATTTTGTTGAAGAATTTACTTTATTATTCCATTCGAAAAGAACAATATTTTTAGGTATCAGTGCTTTGCTTGTTCTCCATTTAATCACTGACGTGGGTGCTTTTATCCTTCCTTATAATCTCGGCACAGAAACAGTATATCAAACTAGTTTTAGAGAAGGACATGAAAACTTCATAGACTTATTTCAGGCAGATAAACTTATGATTAATGATAAGACTGAGCAGATTCTCTTATTTTTTGGTTATTTGTTTAATACGATTGCCACCTTATTTTTATTTATTTTTCCAGCGTTCATTTGGTATATTCTTTATCTAAACACTATCAATAATGAAAAAAATACAATACAATTTCCAGATATATTAATGAGTTTTTTTTATTCTAGTTTGGTATATTTCTTTTTCCTCCCGACATATATTTTCTCTTATATAAGAGCTGATTATGTAAAGAATTTACTTGGTGTAGACATACAAACAAAATCTATCTTAGCTAGTGCAAATTCTCTTGTCTTAATATCAGGGATAGCATTAACTGTGTTTGTTGGAGTATGGGTATTATCAAAAATTAATTTTTTCAAGAATCTTCTCTTTATAATAATGTCTCTGGGAGTTATTGTTTTTTTTGGATTTTATATATATAATTTTTTTGTTAGTTTCTATTTTTACTATGTAGATTATTTACAATCTCTTGCAGTATCACTCTTTGAACATAGTCTTTCATTTATGCATCTTGCTCAGATTTATCTGTTCTTTTTTAATGCATTATTTCTGTTTATTACTATACTCTTTTATGTGGGAGGTTATTTAAGCTTCCTAAGATCAGTATTTGTAGAATAATTACCACTTCTTACTTTCAATCTCTTCCTTTGTTAAGTGCTCTAGATGTGCTAATCTTTGATTAGCTGCATCAATGCTTGCTTTTAGATAATCAAGTTTTGAAGAAATCAATTCAAGCTCTTTTTGTAAAGGATTATGTTGAATAGGATTATGTGTTTCATCAGAACCATGCATAGCACTTACTCTTTGCTGCCTTATACTGTCTCCTAAAGGCATTTTCATTCTGCTATCGCTTAATTCCTGTTGTTGTGGCTCAAAAGAAGGATTTGGCTGTTGTTCTGGAATTGGTTGCTGAGCAATATTTGGATGAGTTGGTTGTTGAGATAATTGACTATGATCTAAATTAGGTTGTCCTGGTGTTTCTGCCAAATCATCTAAAGGTGGAAGAACGTCATCCTTTTTCTTGAATGGATTAACAGAGTCAAAAAATCCCATATTATAATCTATTAGAGTTATGCTTTAATAATTTTTTGTTTTGGATAAGTTTAAATATAACATTAATCTTATCCATCAAAATAGTTTTTTAGTTAATCAAATAATGTGAGGGGAAAATATGAAAGGAAAAGCATTTAAGAATTTAGTAGGAATAGTAGCAGGGTTATCTATGGCAGCTCATGGTATTAGTACTGTAGTTGCAGCACCATCACCATCTGCACAGAGATGTGAGCCAACAGCCACATATACAGAGCAAGTTGAGCCAACAGACACAGATACACCAGTACCACCAACAGCAACATTTACAGATACAGTAGAACCACCAACAGCAACATTTACAGATACAGTAGAACCACCAACAGCAACAGACACACTAGAAGCAACATTAACACCAACAGAAGAAGAATGGGAAAAAAGCTCATTAGAAGCTCAGGGAGCATGTGGTATTAATTGTGAGGTAGTTTCCGGAACAGTATGTAATACTGGAGATGGAGACATGACAGGATCCAGTAGTTGGGAGTTATGGTACACAGATGGTTCTGGAGCACCAAAAAATGGAAATAAATTAACTCAGGGTTCATTTGGTCCACTAGATACAGGAGATTGTCAGACTATAAATTATTCTCCAGTTGTAAGTGGAAGAAAGTATCAGTTTGGATTCCATCAAGAAGCAGGACATCCAGGTGCAGGTATGACTTGGACAGAGCAATGTAGTGCTATTTGTGAAGTAACACCAACATACACAAGTACACCAGATACACCAACAGCAACGTATACAAACACACCAGAGACACCAACTTTGACAAATACCCCAGAGATTTCATTGACACCAAGCAACACACCAAGGATATCATTGACACCAAGTTTAACAGCAACTTTAACCGATACACCAATTCCAACAAACACACCAAAAAAACAACCTTCAAAAACACCAGTTGATGATGGTGGCGGATATATGGGTGGAGCAGGAATTGATTTAGGATTAGTTGCAGCAACAGGTGAAACATTACTTGGAATAATAGTGTCTGGAGTAAGTATAAGTAACCTATATAAGAAAAGAGAACTCTATAATTGAGTTCTTATTTTTTAATTTTTTATTCCATTCTTTCTAAATTCATTCCAAACAGAGGAATATACTCAACAAAGTCTTTAATATTATCACTAGAAATAATAGCAACTTCAAAATCAAGATTTGCTGAACTATATTCATGAGTCCCAGGTTCAACCCTAAGATATATCTCAATCTCAGCTGGCCATGGCACAGAATCATCTAAATGTTCTCTTGTAAAGGGATCATAATTCTCAAGAGGCCTTATTGTGTAATATAAATAATCACCACTTTCTCTTATTTTTGCACCCTCAAGAGTTCCATCTGCTACTTGTTGTAAATCATTAAAAGTAACTGCTGGAAAGTTTTGTTCTTGTCCAGTTAAATATTTAGTATTCACAACAATCTCTGTTGCTTTAGCAAATCCTTGTAAAGACATCTCTTGAAGTGAGTTTCTAGAATTATCTCCATACAATAAAGTATATGACCTGTTGTTTTTATCAAGATGACTCTTTAATTTATCTACAAAATCAGCTGTACAAGTACTGAAAATTAAGTTAAGATGCCTTCCGTCAAATTCTTTTAGGAATTCTTCTGGAAACATCTGCTCAACATTATACCATTTCTTTTCATAAAAATTATCAAAGATTACTTTTGATTTACCTAAATGCATATGTGGCACAAAATACAATGTAACAGGGCCTTCATTGTCTTTTTCTTTTTCTATAACAGTATCAAGCACTTGGTCTAAACTATAATTTCTTGCTATCAAAGGCGATTGATCTCTAATTTCCTGAACTCTGTCTTCCACTGTACTTCCCAATCTAAATATTCTTTCTGACTCATCTGTATATTCATCTTCAATTTTTATATAGAGAAGAGTATTCTCTTCAGTATTATTGAAAACAGTCAAAACATCCATTCCAAAATACTCTTCTAGCATGTCCCAAGGTAGTGCCAAGTGATAAAGAGATGCATCATCAGAAAGACCCATAATGTGAGCAGTTGATCCTATAAATTCTAATGGTGAGCTAGGAGCTTGTAAAATGCTATTTTGTATATCTATGTCAAACTGACCTACATAATTACTTAATGCAAATACAGAACTTGGAGTTAGTCTTTCTTGGAAGATATCTTCATCTAGCAAAAATAAATGCTTAAGTGCAATTAATTCATCATAAGACATACTTAAATAGGTATTTATTTGCTCTTCAGAAAAGCCATTAAAACTATCTAATGGGAAATCATTTTCCTGCATCCATAGAATATCTCTTGGAAGTGGTGTAGCTGGAATCTCTGTTGGTTCTAGAGTAGCTGTAACAGTTGAGGTAGCAACTACTTTTTCTATATTGTTTGGTATTTTTTTTTCTGTATGTACAGAACAACCAACCAGAGAACTACCTAAGATTATTGTACCAATTAGGTTGTATAATTTACTCCTCATAAAGCCATTGTGAAATGAATTTATATAAAAAGGTGTTCTTTAGAAAACTAATAGCCACTTACCTTGATACCATTATGTTGGTTCTTAATAAGCATTAACACTTGGCTAGGCAAGTTCCTCATTCTATAATCTCCAATTACTTCAATATAATAAGCATCTACTAGGCCATGTTGTTCCATCTCATCTCTACCTATATACTCAAAAAGAACTTTGTTAGGGTGATATGACTCACTCCAGTTATCCAAGGTTGCTTCTAAATTTTCATCATCTGCTGCTAGAATTCTTAATCTGTCATTATTATTTATTAGATGAGACTCTGCTCCAAGAGTTTCAGCAATATTGTCCATGAATTTACCAGAATCTGCAGGGATTGCAAAATAAAGTGTATCTTTATATAACTCATCAACAAATTCCAACTCATGATATAAAGCTAATACTTTATTCTTCATCTTCTTTCTTCCTTCTTTTCCAGAAGAACAAGAATAAAAGTAAAATTGCTAATAAAAGAAGCAATAAATTGCCAGAGCCAAAATTTCCGTCTAAAATATTAAATGCCTGGCCTGTAATAGTCTCCAAAGATCCATCTTCAGTTTCGTTTTGTTCAGTATCTGAAGCAGGTTCTCTGTCAATAAAATTCTGAGTATCATCATCGCTTGGTGATTGCTTCTGTGTTAATTTTATCTCTGTAACTAAAGGACATCCCCAGACCTCATTTGGTTTATTCCAATCTTCGTCACAATCATTTGTCTTAGTACAGGTTCTTGTTCTTTCTCCATCTACACAATCACTCCAATCAGTACAATCCCATGAAGGAGTACAATATTTTTTATTTGAGCCGCCACCTGTTGAGTCGCCATTATCATCATCTTTATCATCTGTCTCATTAGTTTCTGTATCATTTATTTCAATGTCATGGCATTCGTCAGTTATTGAAAAATTGAAATCATCACAATCATAATTATAACCAAATGAATCTCCGTCTATATCTATCCATTCACTTATATCTTCAGGAATAGCATCACATTTATCTGTCCAGCCATCTTCATCTGTATCAGAGTCTGTGCTTGGTAATTGATTACAATCACTATCATATGTAACATATTCACAACTTGAATCGCTTGGAACACAGAATAAAAAATCATCCTGGTTTTTACATGCTACTTTGTCTTCACACATAGCATTGACTGAGAAAATAGTTACAAGGAATATTAGTAGTAAGAGTAGTTTTTTCATTTTCTCCTTTTATGTATGTAATAACCAGCGCCTGCTAATGCTCCAATTGCAGCAATTGTTGAAAATTCTGGTATTTCATCTGGTTCTTCAGGCTCTTCTGGTGGTTCTTCTTGTTCTCCAGTAACTGTAATATTAGTTGGATACTCATAGTTGGATTCTCTTTCTACAACAACCATATTATAAACACCAGCAACAATGTCTTGAAAGAAATTTTTAACTCCGCCAACAATAGAACCTATGACTCCGTTGCTTACTTCAGCGTCTAATTCATAATCTGTTTCTCCTTCTAATCTTACTTTAACTGATTCGTCTTCAAAACCACTACCATAGAAACAGATGTCTGCTAGTTCTTCAAATTCTGTTCTTGACTCAAACTCTCCTGTAAAAAGCTTATCACAATCTAATGGAGCAACATGTTGAGCACTAACACTAGCTAATATTACTAAGAATATAATTAAACTGATGATTCCCCTCTTCATGCCACGAGGTAAATTATAGCTATATTTAAAGATATTGTTTTTGTGTTACCTACAAGTAGTTAATAAAACAAAAGAAAATAATAAATATAACATTCAGTTAAAATATAAAATGCTCACTTATATCATTACTATTTTTGGTTATCTGATTAGTTTTGATTTTGTCTATCTATTTACAGGAGATCTAACTTTATCATTAATATCTAAGATTCTTGTTACTGCTGGATTATTATATTATTTCAGGAAGGATTTTGACTTCTGCGTTAAATTTGATTTTCTTTCTGTGATTATTGGTGTCTTAATAGCTGTCATCTGGATAGGAATAGATCCTTTTTACTCGCATTTAGTCCATGCAGAGCCTTATCCTTATACATTAATAGATATAATTCTTAAGTTGATGATTGGTGTTGTCCTGGCTCCAGTAGTTGAAGAGTTCTTTACAAGATTCTTTTTATTAAGATATATTATAGATAAAGATTGGAAAGCAGTTAAATTAGGTAAATTTACGCCATTAAGCTTTATATTTACAGTTTTGTTTTTTGGTATTAGTCATTCTAGGTGGTTAGCAGGATTAATTACAGGGATTTTGTTGAACCTGTTGTTTTATAAAAAAAAGAATATTGAATCAGTTATTTTAGCACATGCAGTTGCTAATTTGGTCTTAGGAATATATGTCATTTATACAGGAGACTTTACATTCTGGTAGTAAATTTCGTTATTTTAGAGTAACTATATAAGGAATAAATTTATAAATAAGGGTAGATTAACTTAATATTCAAAAGGGGGTAACTCAGACGACAGAGTACTCAATAATAGACGAGAGAAGTGACTTTATATTCAATAATGATTGAAAATTAAAATGGAGGGAAAAAATATGAAAAAACTAATAGTTTTGATAGGTATGGTTCTAATGCTAATGAGTGTTGTAGTAGCTGTAGATATGGTTATAACACCTGAGTTAGTACATATGGATTATACAGATTCAAAAGATATTGAAGTTTGCGTTTATAGAGCAGACGGTTCACCATATGTAGGTCTTGACTTGTATATTACTTCTGAATGTCAAGATTTAAATGGTAACGAAGCTTGTGATGCTGGCGAAGTAGGAAATGCAGTAGGTATTTTCGATGCTAGTGTAAAAACAAGCCCAACAGACATAGATGGCTGTGGAGAGGTTACCTTGACAACAACAAGTGCACCAGGCGGAACATTCGCATACAGTGTGAATAGTCAAGATGGAGCAACAGTTGTTGACGAAGAAGGTGGACTTGCTTACATCCCAGAAATGGGCGTTATTGGTGCTATGTTAGTACTAGGCGGAGCAGGTTTGTTCATCGCAAGAAAAAGACAATAAATTTGTCTTTAATTTTTTTTATTTTATTCTTTTTAATTTATATTAACTAGTGTGGGGGGAGAACATGAAAAAAACAATTTTATTATTACTATTAATAATATTTTCTACGGCTGTATATGCTACAGAAAGAACTGGAGATACATATACACCTAATGAAGATATTGTCAAAACAATGGGAGTAAATGTTTGTGATAGTTCAACACAACCTACACAATGTGCTTATGTTAACGCAGCAAGTGCACCTCCTTTTGTCAAGGACACATTAACTGCACAAGGAGCTATCCCAAATGAAGCATGCGGAAATATATTGATATTAAGTTCAGGAAATCCAAGTGATAGTGATACAGAATTAAGCACTGATATGGGTAATGCTGGATGTGGTTTAAATCCAGATGGTTATAACACATATGATTGTGTAGATTTAACTTACACAGCTCCAGCAAATAGTGTTGTATTAGCAATTTCATCTGAATGGCCAGAATGGATAGGTTCTTCATTCACAGACTGGATGAGAATTGGTGGTATTGTAGATGTTTCAATTAGTGATTGGGTAGGAGATGGAACTTTAGCAACATTAGGTTACGGACCTTCAAATAGTGGAACAGTTACATTAGCAACATTATCTCAAGATTCACAGGTTGGTCTAAGAGTAGCAGATTCAGGAGATCATATCCTTGACACTGCACTTATAGTTGTTCCAATTTCTTGTTTTGAGGATGAGCCAGAGCCAATATTATGTGGTAATGGTGTTGTTGAACCTGGAGAGCAATGTGATGATGGAAATAAACAAAGTGGAGACGGTTGTTCAGCCACATGTCTTATTGAAGAAGACAATGGAGACATCCCAGAATTTACTTTGTTAAGTGGAATAGTAGTCATTGGATTACTAGGACTATTTATTTACAGAAGAAGGAAGTAATTCCTTCACTTTTTCTTTTTTGGATAAATTTTTATATAAATTGGATTGTTTATTTACAGGAGAAATAAGTAATTCTCCTCTTATTTTTAATTATCCGAACATTTAAATATAGATATTCTTTATTATAAATAAAAGAGGAGAATAATTGTAATTAAACCTTATGGGGGTGACAAAATGAAAAAAGCACTAGTGTTAGTATTGAGTTTACTTCTGGCAGTTACTGCAGTCATGGCTAATGGGGTTCCAAGTAGTATTGATTTATATAATAGTGATGATACTTGTTTATCCACACCAAGTACCTATTTATTAAATTGGGGCGTAGCCACAAATGATGGTAATTACGGAGGAGTAGATGAATCTGAGTTCTGTTTAGTATGGGAAGTTGGTTGTGATGATGGTGATTGGGCAGATGCAGACATGCACTTTTTTGGTGTAGACCAAGTTATAGAGATTAGACATCTAGATGGAATTAGCAACTTAGACTCATTTATGGTTTATGTTGATGGTACACACATAGACACATACACAGATAGTCAAGACAGTCAGGAAAACTGGGTAACATCATACTTTAGTGTGCCTGCAGATTTCACAGGAACTCACACAGTAGAATTAAAAATAATAGATCAAGAATGGGGTTCATGTGATACATGGGGACAACTAGCTATTGACTATATTAAAGTATATCCTGATGAAGGAGAAATACCTGAGTTTGGTATTATAGGAGCTGCAACAGTCTTAGGACTAGCCGGTCTATTCATCTATAGAAGAAGGAAGTAATTTTTCTTTTTTTTCTTTCTTATAGATTTTTTATAAATGCTAATTTATCATAGGAATATTTAAATATAAAATTCAGTTCACTATTTAGTAATAAAGGCACTATGCCTTTAAATCGGGGGTAAAAAGTATGAAAAAAATATTAATAGGACTTTTATTAACAGTGATGATGTTATATACAGTAAATGCTGATTCTGCTTTTGGCGGAGACGGCTGGGCTATGTGTAATCCAAATGGAAATTATGGTGGTTGGGATAAGCAAAGTGATTGTTATGTTGCTTGGGACCCAGAATGTCTTCCAGTTGATGCAGCAGTATCATTTGAGAAGGAAATATGTGTCTTAGGTTGCCCAGAATCTTCAAGAGATGCAACATTTACAGTAGGGGAAGTTGGAAAAACAACAACACAGATTGTAATAGATCATCTTGATGGCTTAGCAGAGACAGATGATAGTTTTCAAATATTAGATGGTGACAATGTCTTATGCACTTGGGTTGATCCTATAGCAGGAAATCCAGAAGTATGGAAAACATTCTACTGTGTTGTAAATTTTGAGGGTGAAAAAACATTGACATTTCATCCAACAGCTATAGATCCATGGTCACAATGTGGTACTTATGGACAAGTTGCTGTAAGTAGTATTGATTATGTTACAGAGAATAATGATATTCCGGAGTTCACAGTAATAGGTGCAACAGTAGTCTTAGGACTTGCAGGATTATTCATCTATAGAAGAAGGAAGTAAATTTCTTTCTTTTTTTTATTTTTATAAAAAGAGTGTGAGGAGGAAACAAAATGAAAAAAGTACTTGCAATTATAATGTTCATATTATTAATTAGTACAGTCAGTGCAACAACAGTAACTTTAGATGCAGCAAGCGGACCAGGTACAGGTTTTGATAATCAAT
>CAZHYZ010000015.1:0-26677 GCA_964537195.1 uncultured Methanosarcinales archaeon | reverse complement strand
GCATCTCAATTGATTTCTTTTCCTGCAGGTACTAAGACGTTTCAATTCCCTGCGTCTCGCCATCCTTACGGATTTATAGTGAAGTCACATTCAGGAATCTCAGGTTCAAAGGCTGCATGCGCCTACCCTGAGCATTTCGTAGCTTGCCACGCCCTTCATCACCATTATGAGCCGAGTCATCCACCTAGTAGTTTCAGAATTCCACTTTTGAACGGTCTCATCAATAATCATGAATAAGATTATCTAAACCTTCAGGTCAACACATCTCTGTGCTGAACTGTTAATGATTAATGAACATGATATTTGTGATTTGTGTAGTACTTGTTTTTGTCCTCTGTTTTTCCTAAAAACAGAGAATGGACTCGTCGGGACTTTCACTCCGCCCTACAATTGCAGGCCGGAATTTGAACCCAAGGCCTCCGCCTGTCTTTCCTTATACAGGATGCAAGGGCGGCGCTCTAGCCAGACTGAGCTACGAGCCCATGACTGTGATATTTGTGATATGAAAGCATGATTGCTTTCAAGTATGATAATGATAGGCATTTGGTTTATACAAACGATGGTGATAATGTTTTATCTTAATGAAAAAGATAAAAGGAGGTGATCCAGCCGCAGGTTCCCCTACGGCTACCTTGTGACGACTTAGCCCACCTCACTGATCCTAGATTCAGCCTAACTAAAAGTTAGGTTTCACCTAGAACCTGCTCGGTTGGCTTGACGGGCGGTGTGTGCAAGGAGCAGGGACATATTCACCGGACGATGCTAACGTCTGGTTACTAGGGATTCCAACGTCATGTGGCTGAGTTACAAGCCACAATCTGGACTGAGATATGGTTTAGAGGTTTAGCTTCCCCTTACGGGGTTGCATCCCATTGTCCATACCATTGTTGCGCGCGTGTAGCCCAGAGGATTCGGGGCATACAGACCTACCGTTGCCTGCACCTTCCTCCCTGTTTCCAGGGCGGTCCCTATAATGTGCCCAATCCATCTAAAGATGTTGCTGGCAATTATAAGTACAGGTCTCGCTCGTTGCCTGACTTAACAGGACACTTTTACTGCAGAGAAAGTGAGTTTAAAACACACTCACTCCGTCACAGCACGAGCTGACGGCGGCCATGCACCACCTCTCGGCTTGTTGAGTAAGACCTTCAGTCTGACTTTCATCCTGCCGTCGCCTCTGGTGAGATTCTCCGTGTTGAGTTGGATTAAACCGCACGCCGCACCCCTTGTTGTGCTCCCCCGCCAATTCCTTTAAGTTTCAGTCTTGCGGCCGTACTACCCAGGCGGCGAGTTTAACGCCTTCGCTTCGACACTGCATATTCCCGTAGAATATGCAACACCTAACTCGCAGCGTTTACAGCTGGGACTACTCGGGTATCTAATCCGGATCGCTCCCCCAGCTTTCGTCCCTGACCGTCAGACCCGTTCTCGTCAGACGCTTTCGCCACAGGTGGTCCTCAAGGGATTATTGCATTTTACCGCTACCCCTCAAATACCTCTGACGCCTCCCGGTCTCTAGATTCGCAGTCTCCTCTGCACTCTGTTCCGTTAAGCGAAACAATTTCACAAAGGATTTACAAATCCGGCTACGGACGCTTTAGGCCCAATAATACTGGTCCCCACTTGTGGCGCTGGTGTTACCGCGGCTGCTGGCACCAGTCTTGCCCACCACTTATTCTCCGAGCTATTTACACTCGGCAAAAGCCCATGCAATGCATGAGCACTTAGAGTCCCCTTATCACACTTTCGTGTATTGTAAAGTTTTCGCGCTTGCTATACTCCGTAGAGTCAGAACCCTTATCTCAGTGTTCTCCTCGGGGCTACCTCTTTCAAGGCCCCTACCGATCGTCGGCTTGGTGGGCCATTACCCCACCAACAACCTAATCGGCCGCCGTCTCATCCTTGAGCGTAATCTTTTGGAGAAAGAACATTCCAGTATCAATCCCCTATCCGGTATTAGCCACAGTTTCCCATGGTTATTCCAGACTCAAGGGTAGATTAACGACGTGTTACGGAACTTTCCGCCGGTGACCGAAGTCCCCTGAACTAGCTTAGCTAAGTCGAACTCTAATAGCAGCGACCTCCCGCAGGATCAACGGGTATTGATTTTTTGAATATGTTTGTTCTGCCGCATATTCATGATCCCATTCTGCTTTTTGTACGACCATTACAGGTTTGCATACGTTAACCAAATGCCTATTTCATATGAGATTGATGAATCTCACACACATGTTTATGTGATCAGAATAATTGATCTCTAAAATTGGAGCTGATGTAATTAGATGATTATGAAAATTGAAGTGTTATATAAACTTTATGGAATTTTAAGTCTATAATGCAGTTATTATTTCTGTCTTCTCTTGCGCTTTTCCTTCTTCATTCTCTTACGTTGCCATTTCCAGCGCATTTGACCTTTCTTTTTCCATCTGCGTGAACTTCTTTTCATTATATCTCACAAGAAAAATTGTTGCTTTTTAAAGCTTACGGATTATTTCGAGAAAAACACTCAATATTTCCACTTAATACTGCAACCCATTGAAGGATTTTCCCCAATTTCAATTTCTCCTTTTTCAAGATATTGTTTAATTGCTTCATATAATTCATGCTTGTTTACTTGTTCTTGTTTGTGTATGTCATCTATTCTACTGTGAAATATTAATTTAAGACTTTCGTCAAACAAGAAAGGATCAGGTGTGCAAACAGCGCCATATCTTTTTGCAACTTCCTGAGACTTGTCTCTTAGGTAAGGAAATTGTATTCTTCCTTCTTTGACAAATCCCTGCATCCTTTCAAAACTATCTTCAGGATAATTATCTGAATCATTTGGATTTATTCCTATGACAGAAATTCCTTTGTCTTTAAAGTCATTATAGATTCTGTTTAATTCTGTAAGCTTAGGAACAACATAAGGACAGTGATTGCACATAAACACAATTAGTGTTGCTTTGTCTCCTCTTAATTGTTCTAGAGAATATTCTTTATTATCTGTACTTTTTAATTCAAACTCAGGTGCTGTGTCTCCTCTTTTTAATTCATCTTCAGATTTAAGTAATACCATAAAATCACCCTATTACAAATTAATTTAGGTGAATTTAAAAAAGTTATCTTGAAATCACTTTTTTTTAAGCAGTTTCTTAATATCCTTTACTTCTTTTATGAGCTCAGCCATCTGATTCTGGACTTTACTCTGCTTCCAGTTTAAGTACATCATATAAAGCTGGAAAGCAAAAGCTATTGCATATGTTATCATTACTGCTATAAAAGATCCGCCTATTAAGTCTGGGGTTAGTTCTACCATAGAATTATTTTTTATTTTATTGTTTAAATAATTTGTTGAAAGAAAATGCCTCGGCCAATCTTTTTAGACACTTAGTCAAAAACATTGATGAAAAACTGGTGCCTTTCACTTCGTTCAATAGCACTAAAGAAAAATATGCCTCGGCCGGGACTTTCAAAGCGCGAGCTTTGTACTCTATCGCTATTCGAACCCGGGTCACAGCCTTTCGCTGACAGCGTAAGACCAGAAAATCTCTGATTTTCGCTGCCTCGAGAGGGCCGTATGATTTGCCTAAAACCGCAGGTTTTTGGTTTTTGAAAATTGCCTGCAATTTTCAATTGGCCGGACTACACCACCAAGGCACATTTTTTTCAAAAACTCTGTGAATATTTAAATATACTGAATCAATCCATATATTATTTAATTTAACACTGAAGGAAAGCCATTTTTTAAAATGAATTTAAATCTTTTTAAACGCAAAAAAAGAGACATAATCTTAATTCATTTACCTCCGTGGACTTTTGAATCTCCTCCTATCGGAATGGCATACTTAAACAGTTTTTTACTAAAAAAACAAATAAAGACATCAGTTTTAGATTTAAACATTAAACTATACCATTTTTCTAAAGAATATAGAAAAAGATTAAAAAATATCAATTATAGTTTTCATGATCTTGATGATTTTTTAGATGATTTTAGAAAAGGAATTGATTATTATCTTGATAAAGTAGTTAAAAAAGATGTTAAACTAGTTGCAATAGGTGTAAATAGATATGGAGTAAAAATTGCAAACTATGTCTGTAAATATATTAAATCTAATTCAAATAAGAAAATCATAATTGGGGGTTACATAACTCCTATAAAAGGTGAGTTGGTCAATATCAACAAAACATATGTTGATTTTATTATTCATGGTCAAGCCAATAGTTCTCTTTTCAAATTAATTGATGCTTTCTATAATAATAATTCAGTAAAAATTCCAGGAGTAACTGTGTTAAAAAATGGGGAGATTTTGTATTCTGAAAAAGTTAATCAAATAGAAAGAATCTCAAATTCTATTTATCCAAGATATAAAGGGTTTAATCTAAAGGATTATACTACAAAGAGATTCTCGATTATATTAAGCACAGGCTGTATTTCTAATTGTGCATACTGTTCAGATAGGAATTTGTCTGGGTCTTACAGGTTCAGAGATCCTGATAATATCTTAGAAGAAATTAAATATCTGAAAACCAAAGGTGCTAACTTTATTTATTTTGATGATTTGGCAATAAATGGTCATCCTTCAAAACTGTCTAAATTTTGTGATTTATTGATTGAATCAAAGATTAGAATTCCGTGGGGAGGAAACGCAATTCCTTATAAAAAATTTAGTTCTGACTTAGTGATTAAGATGAAAAAAGCAGGATGTCAGTTTTTAAGATTTGGGGTTGAAACAGGATCTAATGAGTTATTAAAGAGAATAAATAAAATCTCAACAGTAGAAGACTCAATAAGATTATTAAGTGTTTGTACAAAAGTTGGAATTGAAACTCACATCAATCTAATTGTTGGACTCCCAGGGGAGACTGAGGAGGATTTCCAAAAAACTCTTAGTTTTGTAAAGGAGAACAAGAATTATATTAAGTGTATAGCAAACATACATACAGCTTATATAACACCTAAATCTGAGTATGAAAATCATCCAGATAACTACGGACTTAATATTAGTAAAAAGGATTTTACTTATTATTGGTCAGATGATAAAGGAAATACATATGAAGTAAGGGAAAAAAGACTCTATAGATTAGTAAAATTATGTCATGAGCTCGGCATAGATATGATCAATATTTCTGCTTTTAATAAGTACTCTTGTAAGTATAAAGACATTAAAGACAACTTCCAAGATTATCTAAATTTATTTAGTCAATGAATTGTCTGTTAATTGGGTCAGGTTGAAGAAGTTATAACATGGGCCCAGGGGGATTTGAACCCTCGACCTAACGGTCTCTCTCATTAGATAAGAGCCGTTCGCTCTGGCCAGGCTGAGCTATGGGCCCATAGCTCAGTGAAAAAATATAAGATATAAAAACCTAACGTAAAATCTAAAGCAATTTCTTAACTTCTTGAACAATATCCTTATCTGTCATTCCATAATGTTTCATCAATTCAAGACCTGGACCGGATTCTGCAAACTCATCTTTCATACCTATAATTTTCATTTTAGTTGGATAATTTTGTGAAAGAACTTCAGCAACAGCGCCCCCTAAACCACCATAGATTTGGTGTTCTTCTGCTGTCAATATTGCTTTTGTTTCCTTTGCAGCCTTAATTATTGCTTTTTTATCTATAGGTTTAATTGTGTGCATATTAATGACACGAATAGAAATACCTTCTTTTTGTAATGATTCAGCTGCTTTCAATGAATAATAAACCATTAATCCACAAGCAATAATAGTTACATCAGAGCCATCTTTTAATGTAACTGCTTTACCAATCTTAAAAGGAGTCTTTTTCTCTGTAAATAAAGGGATTTTTTCTCTCCCAAGTCTAAGCCAGGCAGGCCCTTTAAACTTAGAAACAGCAATAGTTGCTTTTTCAGCTTCAAGAGAATCAGCAGGCACAATAATCTTTAAATTAGGCAGAGCACGCATCATAGCAATATCTTCCATCATCTGGTGGGTGGCGCCATCATAACCAACAGATAATCCCGCATGAGTTGAAACCATCTTTACATTTAAGTTGCTATAACATACAGACTGCCTTATATGGTCATAACATCTTCCAGGCAAAAACGTTGCAAAAGATGATGGATAAGGTATTTTACCTGCTAAAGCAAGACCAGCAGCCATTCCAATCATATTCTGTTCTGCTATACCTGTTTCAACATATCTATCAGGAAATTTTTCTCGAAACTTGAAAGCTCTTGTAGAATCTCCAACACCTGCTGATAGAGCAACAATATCTTTGTTTTTCTCTCCTAATTGGACTATTGCTTTTCCAAATCCATCTCTTGTTGGTCTTTTTTCTTCATTATCTAGATTATACATTTTCTATCTCCTTTAGTGCTTTCTCAGCTTGTTCATCATTTGGTGCTCTTCCGTGCCATGAGAAATCATCTTTTATGAATGAAACACCTTGTCCCATATGTGTGTTGAAAATAATTATACTTGGTCCTTTGGAATTCTTCTTGGCTTTTTCAAATGCATTAATTATTTGTTTAAAGTCATGCCCATCAGCTTGGAAAACAGTCCAATTAAATGCTTCTAACTTTTTTCTTAAAGGATCTAAAGACATCATTTCTTCTGTTTTTCCTCCTTGTTGGACCATGTTCCTATCTACAAAGGCTATTAAGTTATTTAGTTTATAATGAGCACCCGCCATCAATGCTTCCCATACAGCACCTTCTTCCATTTCACCATCTCCCAAACTAACATAGACTGTACTTTTTTTCTTGTCCATTTTATAACCTAGAGCCAAGCCAATAGCAGCAGGAAATCCTTGTCCAAGAGAACCCGTAGATAGTTCTACTAAGGGAAATTCTTTGTTAGCTGGATGACCTTGTAATCTTGAGCCGATTTGTCTTATAGTCATTAATTCTTTTTTTGGGATATAACCCGCTTCAGCTAATGTAGCATACCAGACAGGGCAGATATGACCATTGCTTAATATAAAACGATCTCTATCAGCTTTTTCAGAATGTATGTTTTTATGGAGAAATTTAAAGTAAAAAGCAGTAAAAACATCTGCCATTCCAAGAGAACCACCAGTATGGCCAGAACCAACTTTATGGAGCATTTTAATTATGCTTTTTCTTATATTCTTGGCTTTTTCTTCTAATTTAACCATTAAACCCACTATTCTCAAAAATGCTGTGAAATTTAAAAAAGTTTTGTCTAAATAGATATAATAGAAAAATTAGTTCATGATTTATTTAAGCGAGATTGTTAAGCATTCTTGATTAAAGTATAGAATGCCAATAAAACAACCATAGCACTACCAACAATCATAAAGCTACTTGCTTCTGTCCATGCTGTCACAGTTGGAAGCCATTTGATGAATCCAATCAATATGAAAAACATTGCTACAGTAAATAGACCATATACTACCATATAATATTTGACTTTGGATTTTATCTCCTGCAATGTCTCTTCAGATTCTGCCTTGACTATGTCAAAGAGTTCACCAAATAAATCAAACAACTGAGTTAACCAACCTAGTGGATTTTTTCCCATATTTCATTTTTTAGAAAATAGAGTATATAAATTTTATGAAAAATAAAATAAAGAAAAAAAGTAATGTTTAATCTACGAACTCGATACCGAGCTCGGATTCCATTTCTTTTTTCTCTCTTTCAACTAATTTCTTAGCTGGACCAAAGATTTGTGTGCTCTTGACACCAGTAATAATTAATATAGTTCTAATACTGCCTTCAAGGTCTTCAGATATCTGAGCACCCCAAATAACTCTGGCATCCTCATCTAATCTTCCTGAAACAGTTTCAACAACTTTTCTGGCTTCATCAAGAGTCATATCTACGCCGCCAGCAACATTGATTAATGCTCCTGTAGCTCCACTAATATCTACATCCAACAATGGATTTTCAATAGCTTTTTCAACAGCTTCTGTTGCTCTATTCTCAGTGTCAGATTCACCTACACCAATTAAGGCTACTCCGCCTGAACCCATGATTGCTCTTATATCTGCAAAATCCAAATTAACAAGGCCTGCTTTTGTGACAAGTTCTGCAATACCTTTTACAGCATTTGTTAAAATTTCATCTGCAACTTTAAATGCAGTGTGCAATGGTAAGTCTGGAGCTAACTCAAGTAATTTATCGTTTGGAATAACAATTAATGTGTCAACATTCTGCTCTAGTTTTTCTAATCCTAACAAAGCATTGTCATATCTTCTTTGTCCTTCCATTGAGAAAGGTAATGTAACAATTCCGACAACAAGAGCTCCTGTCTTTTTTGCTGATTCAGCAATAACTGGAGAGCTTCCTGTTCCTGTTCCGCCGCCAAGACCACACGTGATAAAAACCATGTCTGCTCCTTGCAGTGCATTTCTTAAATCAGATTGGTTTTCTCTGGCAGCCTCTTCTCCTATCTTAGGAATAGATCCTGCACCAAGTCCTTTTGTCAAGTCACGGCCAATAAGAATTTTTTTATCTGCACTAGTGTAAAGAAGATCTTGTGCATCTGTGTTAATTGCAATTGTCTCGGCACCTGCAACACCTACCTCTGTAATTCTATTAATTGTGTTGTTGCCTGCTCCTCCCGCACCTATAACTTTAATTGTTGCTTTTTGTCTTGAGAGAATTTCCTCAAGTTCAGCATCCATTTTATTCTGTTTGCTGTATTCTGTTGATATTCCTTTTGGTGATAATCCTTTTTTATCAGTAGCTGGTTTAATAATTGTATCCAATTTAACTACACCTCCACCCATCTATTTTATTGTTGTGCTTATATTTAAAGTTAACTACTACCCAAGAGACACTTTTTCAAGTAATTTATTTGTTTGATTTCTTACTTTTTTTACTTGATTTTTTAGAAGTCTTTTTTTTAGAGGACTTCTTTTTTGTCTTGGACTCAGCCTCTTTTTTGTCCTCTTTTTTTAGCGCGACATCTGTGATATCAGGAATAAGCTCTAGAATTCTCTTTTTTATTGGTTGAATAACCTGTTCTGGAATTTTTTCATCAATTAATAATGTTTTTTTATCTAACTCAAGTTTAATATCTGGCATGTTTAATTCATTCTTGAAAACTGTTTTTGCTTTTTCAATAGGATCCTCAATTAATTTCTTAACCTTAATTTTATATTGGACATCATGTCCAGACAAAGGATGATTAAAATCAACTATTACACGGCCACCAGAAACAGATCTTACTACTCCGTATCTATCATCTATATTTACTTCTAATCCTGGGAAGGGTTTAATGTCTTCTTTTCTGAAAACTCTCATAGGTATTAAGGTTAATAATTTGGCACTTTTTTTTCCAAATGCATCTTCTGCTTTTAGTTTTATATCATACTTTTTCGGTTCTTTTCCTATTAGATGTTCTTCAATTGCAGGCAGCATATGATTGCCACCTAAGCAGATTGTAACAGGACCAAAGGTTGCATTTTCTCTGTCTATACCTGCATCTTTAGCTGTTTTTTCATCAGTAGTATCAAACACAGAACCGTCTTCGAACCTTCCAGTATAATCAAGCTGGACAAAATCATGTTTTTTTAATTTAGATTTCTTTTTTGCCATTAACCAGAAAGATTTGTGGAATATTTATATAGTTTACTGTGAGATTAATATTGCATAAGAAAATATTTTCTTTCTGTGGAAATTTAATTTTTATAAGCTGAGTCTGGTTGAATGATTAATCTATCTTCTAATCTTTCCACATCACAAAAAGGTCTAAAATGACCTAATGTAATTTTATCAACATAAAATCTCATTAATCCTTTTTCTCTAGTTATTTGTGCATAGAAATCATATTTTCCTGCATGATTAAGATTTTCAAATATTGTTATTGTATTTTCAATTACATATTTTATATTTCCAGCCCATTGTAGTAACTCATCAAATGAGAAAGGGATTGGTTTTTTTCCCTCGGCTTCGTAATTTTCTGAATATAAGAATATTGAAGGATCTCTAAAAGCAGCATAATGTCCGTTTTCAATATCAGATGAGATTGCAGACATTATTTCTTCCATAGGACTATGGTTTATTATACTTGTGCTTCCTTTTCTGTGAACAAATGTATCAATTACCTTTGGTTCAACTTCTACATGTCTGTATAATTCTGGTGTTTTCATGACTAGTGAAAAAGACAATTTATATTTAAAACTATGTCCGCATTTCTAAAAGAAAAGTTAAAACAAACCTTTAAGCATAAGTTTAAAAACCAGGTTTGATTTTCTTTCTATGGGTGATTGGTATGAAAGTCAACACAGGTATAAAAGATACAAAAAAAGTTGCAGATGAAATAAGTAAATTTCTTGCAGATTCTTACACATTGTATGTGAAGTTGCATAACTTCCATTGGAATGTTACAGGTAAGATGTTTAGGAATTTACACGTAGCATTTGAGGAACAATATACAGAGTTAGCAGTTGCATTAGATGAGATTGCTGAAAGGATAAGAGCATTAGGACATCCTGCTCCAGGTTCATTTACAGAATTCCAGAAAATATCAACAGTGAAAGATCCAAAACCAGGCCTTAGTGCAATGGAAATGGTTGCTGAATTAGTTAGAGATCATGAGACAATTGTAAGGAATGCCCGAGAATCAATTAAGATAGCAGAAGAAGCTGGTGATGATGCAACAGTAGATTTATTTACTGTAAGGATGCAGGTTCATGAAAAAACAGCTTGGTTGCTTAGAAGTGCACTTGAATAAATATAAATAATTCTTCTTTTTTTCTTTTTCTTATGAATTTTGATAACGAGAAAAAACAAGCCCTGCATAAATTAGATAAATCTAAAAAAGGCAATATTGATAAGCAAATTGTCCACTTAGTTAACCTAATTAATTCTCACAAAGACTATTATACAACAAGTTCCTGTGCCGGCAGAATTATGTTGTTAAAAGAAGGTGATAGTAAAAAAGACACAGAATGGCTCTTCTCAAGCCACGAAACTATTAGTTATGACGAATTAAATTTTTACAATATCCCAAAAGAAACTGTCTGGTTGAGAATGGAGCCCCCGATATTGCATATTGCATGCAGAAATATGGAAGCAGCTGATGAACTAATGAAAATTGCGAATGATGCCGGGTTTAGAAGATCAGCTATATTAACCGTGAGTAAGAGAATAATTGTTGAGATAATGATTCCAGAGAAATTAGATGCACCTGTTTCTGAAGATAATTCTTTATTAGTATCTATACAATATATTATGATACTTATAGATAAATCTAATTCAAGGTTAAAAAAAGCAAGAAAAAGATTAAAAAAATTTAAATTACTTTTTCAACAGTACAGCAAGCAATAGTACAAACATAAGAATTGCTATGAATACAAGCACTGCTAATAGTAATACATAAGCACTTGAGTCAAAGAAATCTGTTTGCTTTGGTGTACCATATATGACTCCTGAAGTAGGTGGAACATCTATGATTTGGAAAATATCATCTTCCTCGTCCTCTTCATCCTCATCATAAGGTTGACATTCTTGTATAACAAGGCGTGCAGCATCTCTGTCAGATTCTTCACTATGATCAACATTTGCTATAATCTGTATGAAATACTGTCCTGGTTCAATGTCATTAGGGATGTCAAGATCAAAGGTTTTTGATGTTCTGTCTCCTTCGTCAAGCTCAATATGATATATTGATTGCTTTATGTCAAGTTTTGAAGATTCTAAGAAGATGGAAACTTCATCTTGGTCGTCACTACCTGTGTTCTTAATTGTAACTGTTAAGGAAGCATCTTTATTACATGAGATTGTACTTGGGAATAAGTCATAGTCTTCTATGCTTACTTCATCTCTTGGAACTTCAACTTCAACTTCAAAGGTCCAATATTCTCCATGTCTTGCTCCATTTTCATCGTATCCAGTTACCCACATCTCTACTTCATAATCATCATCGTCAACATCATCATCGATTTGTAAGGTTTCTGATTTTATATCTTCGTCATCAGGCCTTATTCTTCCGAAATCTATTGTTTCGTCCCAGTCAAGATCGTCATCCTGCCTTATTTCAACTTCAATATCTTCAATGTCACAATTTCTTGATTCTGTGTCACAGTCACCATCATCACCAAAGTTGTTTTCTATTTCAACTTCGATTTTAACAGATTGACCTCTCTCAACACCGTCTCCATCGTCGAATTTGTCACTATTGTCAAGATCATTTGTTTCACTTCCAAAAGTAATTTCTGTTTTTGAACCAAATGTTAATTTGTTTTCTGCCTGCATGTAAATGTCAGCAGTAACTTCGTAAGTTGTATCACTGATATTATATTCAACAGTGTACTCTCCCACTTTAACTTTTGTTTCTCTTCCTCTTGTATCGACGGCTGGTAAATCTAATGGTATTACTCCAGAAATATCAAGATTAATTTTTTCATCTGCAAGATATGTTCCGTCTTCATCTCCACTATAATTTAGATTGTAACCGCTTTCTTCATCAATTGTAACACTCACTAATGTAATAGTTTCTGAGTGTTCGTTGGTTAGTTCAAACTCAACATTTTGCTCCAGGCCTCTCCTTTGTGATGTTCCACCAATGGTGACATCATAAGATTCAAGTGTCTGAGCTGATACAATGCTGATACTTAGAACTAGGACCATAAATAAAATCAACATTCTCAGTTTTTTCATTGTGATTCCCCCGGGTAAGTTTTATTTTGTTAGTTCTCTAGAGTGGTATAATAACTCTTTTTATATAAAATTTATGTTAGTAGAAACAGGAGTTATATTTAAATATTATTATTTTTACTATTAATTAGTAGTTATAAATGGAAAAGTTTAAATATAAGCAGAACAAATGATTTAAGATTATGAGTATTACACAACAAGAACTAGAAAGAATTGTAACAGTGCCTGAAGGATGGGTAGATCTCCCAAGTTTTGAGAGTTTTGAAAAAACTAATCCAGGTATTCAAGATTGGACAAAATTATATCATTTGTATACTGAAGAAGTTATTAAACCATGGTTATACAATACTAATAATCTCTTTTGGGAAGAACAAGAAAATTTAGAGTATGAATATTTAGATGACAGCCACCATAAAAGAGTCCAATCTGGGGGAGTAATTAATTTATTTTGTGGACCTCATATCTCCTTTTTAGACAAGAACACATTAGGTTATATTCCCACTTCTGTTCCGATTGATAATTTGGTTACAACAATGAATATTTTACCTTTGATAGTACACTCACAAAGTTATAGAGAAAATTTCCAGTTATCAGAACTCTATAATACAGAAAATAAGGCAGTTGTTACTGGAACAGGAATCTTACTTCCACCTGGAGAACAAATTATGATGTACTGTGTTGAAAAAATTAACATGCCACAAGATTATATTGGACAAGCAACAACTAAGTCAGGAATAGGAAGAAGAGGACTTGACACGGTTGCGACTGCTGGAACATTTAACAAAGGATGGAAAGGAATACCTTTGCTAGAATTTAATAACAGAAACTCAGCAGAACCTATTCTTCTTGAGATTGGAGTTTCTATTGCTCAATTTTATTTGATTGATGCTTCCCATTCAGAAGGTCAATACACTGGTCAATTTCAGAATCAGTCTCCGAAATAATCAATTTTTCAAAAAATGGATAATCTACTGAGTTTAGTCAATAAAGAACTTGAAGTATGGGGTATGCAGTTTAAGGTTGAAGATATTCTTGGTAACGGCAGGACTGGATTAATAATCGAGGATAAAAGAGATATAAGAAAAGAAATCCAAAAAAAACTTAATATGCCCTACGAAGTTATGTCAGAATTAGTAGAAAGATTCAAAGATTATCAGATTAGGCCTGTTATCTCATCTGAAAGTTTTACCAGTTATTTACATCCTCTTGTAAATTTTGAATTTTTTTATGACTGCCAGGACTGGGTCTTTGATGAGATTGGCTTACCAGACCATACTCATCGTGAATCACAAGTTGATGTACATTCATTATTAGAACAGGATCTGCCTGAACTAAGCTGGATTCCAAGACCTGAAAAAGGTGCTGTTGCTGCATATTTTCCAAAAAATGCCTTAATTGAAGATGCTGTGTGTCATTGGGCTCTTGTTCAAGAGATTAATGGTAGAATCATGGTCCAGTCAAAATGGGGTGGAGGACATGTTTATGAACACCCGCTTGAAATGACTTCTCACTTGTATGGAGAATTTATTTGTTTCTTTAGAAAAAATTAATAATAAATAAAAACAAAAAAACTAACCAAACTTAAAGTAATTCATTAGATCTACATCGTCTATTGGATTATCAAATTCTTTTTTTTCCTCTTCCTCAACTTCTTCAGGTTCTGGTGCTCTTTGAACTTGGTCCGGTTCTGGAGAAACTCTTTCAGATTTATCTGAGAATTCTTGAGTTTCTTGTACTTCAGGTTGTGCTTGTTCAACTTGTTGAACTTTTGGCTCCTGAGTAGCACTTTCCCCTAATAAGAAATCATCTTCCTCTTCTTTCTTGGGAGCTTCTTGATTATATACTTTTGCAGCATCCTCATTCATAATTTCATTTAGTGTCCTTTCATCAGTTTCTAAGTCAGTGTATACTGCTTTTACTTCCTTAACAGGCATATTACTCATCTCTGGTTCTTCAAGCTCTACATGAATTGATTCTTCAGCTGGTTTAGGTTCTTCCATTGTTGGTTCCAGTATTGGTACAACTTCTAGTTTTTTAATTGGCTGTACTTCAGTTTCTTGAACAGGTTGTACCTCAGGCATTTTAACAGGCATATTGCTCATTTCAGGTTGGTGAGGTTCTGCAACAGGAATTTCAACCTTTTCAACTGGTTCATTATCTTCTATTGGTTCATCATCTCTTGTGAATCCCCTTACAGGAATGTGATAATTTTTATTTTCAGGACTTGTTTTTTGGATTAAATAATCAATCTCTTCCTCATAGGTTCTTTTTCTTGAGAGACTTTTGTCTATCTTATCATTTTGTTTATTGAAATGTTCAGAAACTTTTCTATCAGTTCCCATTATACTTTGGGCCATTTTTGCAGCCTCGGTAGCACTTGCTGCCAAGCCGGTTCTTGCTAAAGTTTCTGCTAAATTCTTTGTATTTGGGTCTTTCATCATTTTTAGTAATCCTCTCCTTAGTTAAAATTAAAATATATTAGTATACTAAAGTTGTATACTGATATATAAAGTTTGTGATTATTTAATATAGTTATTCTAGAACAACATATGGCTAAATAGTTATTTGCTCAACTCTATTATTCTCTCTACAAGGGGTTGAGAAGTAATAGGAGAACTTGATTCTCTTTTATTTGGTCTTAAGATTACTGTCTTATCATAGAGGCATGAATTTAGATAACCTGCATCAGGTATTTTCAGGTAGGCTTTCCAAGTTAATTGAGTTGAGATTATACCTCCTTCTAATTGGAATGAGAATTGTTTATTTTGGAGAAAATAATCTTGTTTTATGAAAGCATGGCCTTGCTTAGTCCTTTCTCCAGGACAACAGAGAATTCCGGCAACCAACGTAGAGTTTTCTCTTCTTAACTGAATGTTTGTCCTTTCTCTTACCTCATCTATTAATCCGTCAACATAATCTGGTAAATATTTTAAGAAAGTTCTTGTTGGTTTAACCTGATCCTCAATTGTATTTTTTATTGAAGCATTATATTGTAATTGTAGTGCAACTAAGTCTATGTTTTCTTCATCATTAACTTTACACTTCATACTTTTAAGAAGTCTAAGTGCTTCATCAACATTAGAGCAGTCAATTGACATTACAGTATAAGACATTTTTCCAACCCCTGGCATTTGAAAACTTAAAATAAAGTTATATTTAAAGCTTTCATAACTTCAAAAAGTTTTTATATTATCTATGACTACTAAATCTATATGGTTAAGTCTATAGTTTACATTATTTCTACTATCATTATCTAGTTTTCCCCATGTTAATGGGGTGTTGCAGATTAAGGGTAGAGATGCTAAACTATATTAATTAAAACCACAACCAAATTGGAATAAGGTGATAAGATGCGTTACGATCCTACAAAACAGGAACAAGAGATAAGAATCTTTTGGAAGAAAAATAAGATAAAGGAAAAAGCCAGGAAAAAAGGAAAAAAACAATTCTATTTCTTAGATGGACCACCTTATACCTCTGGAAAAATTCACCTTGGTACAGCATGGAATAAAACTCTGAAAGACATGGTTACTAGGTATAAAAGAATGCAGGGTTTTGATGTTTGGGATAGAGCAGGGTATGACATGCACGGCCTTCCTACAGAAGGAAAAGTACAAGCTAAGTTAAAAATGAAGACTAAAGAGGAAATTCTAAAATATGGCTTAGCAAAATTTGTCGGAGAATGTAAAGAATTTGCTGTTAATAATTTAAAACAAATGAATAAAGATTTTGAGAATCTTGGAGTTTGGTTGGATTTTGATAATGCTTATCAGACCATAGCAGATGATTATATTGAGGGAACATGGTGGCTTGTAAAAAAAGCACACGAGAAAAAACGCCTATATGAAGGACAGATGACTATGACTTGGTGTGGCTCTTGTCAAACTTCATTAGCAAAGCACGAGCTTGAATACAAAGATGTCGTAGATAAATCTATTTACGTCAAATTTCCTCTAAAAAATAAGAAGGATGAATTCCTAATTATATGGACCACAACACCCTGGACAATACCCTATAATTTAGGTGTTATGGTAAATCCTAATTTAGACTATGTAAAAGCAAAAGTAGGTAAAGAAGTATGGATTCTAGCAGAAGAACTACTAGATATTGTAATTAAGGAAAAAGCAGAAAAGGATTACAAAATCTTAGAGAAATTTAAAGGAAAAAAGCTTGAAGGAGTAGCGTATAAACATCCAATGGATGATATTCTTGGACATCATTTCAAAGAATTAAGGAAGAAAGCAAAAAAATTGCATGTTGTTGTCTTGAGTGAGGAATTTGTTACAACTGAGCAAGGTACTGGTCTAGTGCATATGGCTCCTGGTTGTGGTCCAGAAGATTATGAAGTGGGACATAGAGAAGGTATTCCTCCTTTTAACAGAGTAGATGAAGAAGGCTTTTTTGATGAGACAATGGGTCCATTATCAAACCTGCATGTGAAGAAAAATAATGAAACATTTATTGATGAATTAGAACAGAGAGGTAGCATTGTAGCAATGGAGGATTATAATCATGATTATGCTCATTGCTGGCGTTGTAAGAATCCCATTCTATATAGAACAACAACACAATGGTTCTTTAAGGTAGAAGACTTAATTCCAAAGATGAGGAAACTCAATAAAGAGAAGATAGACTGGGTTCCTGATTGGGCAGGATCAAAACAATTTGATTCATGGTTAGAGAATTTAAGAGATAATGGTATTACAAGGCAGAGATTCTGGGGATCTCCATTACCTGTATGGAGATGTAAAGATTGTGAAAAATATGTTGTTGTTGAGTCAAGAGAGGAGTTAAAAAAATTAAAAGCCAATAAAATACCAAAGGATCTACATAAACCCTGGATTGATGAAGTCACAATTCCTTGTAAGTGTGGCTCAGATATGCATAGAATCCCAGATATAATGGATGTTTGGATAGATGCAGGTGTTTCATCTTGGGCATCTTTAGGATTTCCCCATAATGATAAATTATTCAAAAAATTATATCCTGCTGACTTTATCACAGAAGGAAAAGACCAGATTAGAGGTTGGTTTAACTTATTGTTTGTTGCAAGTATGCTTGCTCTTGAAGACATTTCATTTAAAGCATGTTATATGACTGGTTTTGTTAATGATGCTAAAGGCAGGAAAATGTCTAAATCACTTGGCAATGTGATTAGTCCAGATGAAGTCACAGATAAATACGGTGTTGACACATTCAGATATTATGCTATTGGCTCTACAAACCCAGGGCTAGACATGAATTATAATTTTGAAGATGTCGAGTTAAAAAAACGTAACTTAACAATATTTTGGAACTTGCATAAATATGTAATGGATATGGCCAAGACACTTGGTGAAAACCCTGAGAAATTAAAATTAAAAAATGCTTCAGATGAAGAACATTTCATATTATCAAAATTACACAGTACAATAAAGAAAGTCACAGAAAAGATGGATTCTTACCTTTTGAATGAGGTTCCTCTTGATATTGAAGATTTATACATGGAATTAAGCAGAACTTACATACAAATGATTAGGGAAAAGGTTAATACAGGAACTGACAAAGAAAAGGAGAATGTTCTCTATACAGTTTATACTGTTCTTAAAGAAATCTTAAAACTAATGGCGCCTGTTGCTCCATTTATTACAGAGATGATATATCAGAATTTCAAAGGAGAATTTGGTCTTAAGAAAGAATCTATTCATCTCTATGAATGGCCAAAACATGATAAAAAAATGATTAATGAAAAACTTGAACAGGAGATGGAATCCGTTAAAGATGTTACTGCTGCTGTTTTGGCTGCAAGAGAAAAAGCTCAAATAGGAATAAGATGGCCTCTGCCTGTTGTTTTTGTAGAGACAGAAGATAAAGAGATAAAGAAGGCAATTAAAGATTTGAAAGAACTTGTTATGAATCAGACTAATGTTAAAGAGGTTAAAGTTGTTAATAAATTTGATAAAGCAGACACAAGTGTCAAGCCCAACTTTAAAGTACTAGGTCCTGAGTTTGGCCCAGACTCTAAGAAGATTATTAAAAAATTATCCGAAATGAGTAACTCTGAGATTATGGGGCAGATGAAAAATAAGAAGTTGAAGCTTAAAATAAATTCAAAGGAATTCACACTTCAAGAAAAACATCTAGAATTTGAGAAAACACTTCCTAATGATTACAGACAGGGAGAATTTTCTAATGGAAATGTATTCTTACATATTGAACAAGATGAGAAATTAATCTCAGAAGGTTATACAAGAGAATTAGTAAGGAGAATACAATCATTTAGGAAAGATGCAGGTCTTCATAAAAAAGACTCTATTGAATTACATCTCCAATTAGATAAAGAATTGTATCATCATGTATTAAGTTTCAAAGGATATATCAAGGAAAGAGTGGGTGCTAAAAAACTCTTTTTGAGCGAGGAAAAACCAAAGAAAGAATACAAATTTAGTGATAAAGAGAATGTTAAAGGTCTTAATCTAAAAGCAGGGTTTAGTATAAACTAGTGTTCTTTAGTTCTATCTCTAATGTTGGATCTTTTCCTCTATAAGTGGACAACTTATATCTTGCTTTTTGTCCAATTCTTAATGTTCTTGAGTGCATATGTCTCTCTTGATCTAGTGAGGTTGCTAATGATGGATCTGGGGTTGTTATGAGCAAATTAGCTCCATCTCTCTGAATCTTCATATATTCCTCAGGATAAGGACTTATATCAGAAGGAAGCCCAAAAATTGCATTTCCTGTGTTTCTATGAGTGCTTTTTCCTCTAACAACAATCTTTTCAAGATCACCCATATTAATTGAAAGAGGATTAGGTAGTGCTTCTTTGGGTGTGCCAATACCTCCATACAACTTCATATAGACTCTTGTTTCTTTCATAGATATAGATAGTAGTTTTTAATTTATATAACAATCATTTAACAATTAAATAAAAGATTTAATCAAAAATAATCTTTTAGTCCTTTTTGCAGTTTTCTATCTCTAATATTTTTCCAAGAAGCCCAGGATTTTCTAAAGAACTTTACCTTGTCATTGTTCCAGTTATCTTCTAAGAATCTAACAGTTACTTTATCTGTCATATAACCAGAGCCAATGTCCTCTCCAAGTTGCCTTCTTAATTCATCTACTATTGTGTCTCTAGTTACTTTTGCTAAAATAGAAGCAGCTCCAACTACAACATAATTTTTATCTGCACCATGTTCTGCAATAAGCTCTATGTTTTTATTTTTTAAGTTGTTCTTTATGTAGTCTGTATATCTCTTTCTATTTCTATCTGGTAAGTCTATGTAAGCTTTTTTTGCTTTCAATGTGTTAAGCATTTCTGCTGTTGTCTTTGCTTCTAATTTATTTAAGCTGCTGCTCTGGGAAAAAAGATGTCTGTCTATTATTTCAGGGCTTAATTTAATGATTTTGTAATCTTTAACAATATCCAAAATTTTGCCATATAATTGCTTTCTCTTCTTTTTTGAGAGCAATTTAGAATCTTTTACACCCAGTTCTTTTAATTCATTCTCCTCTTTTTCTTGTATTACTACAGTGGCCATGACCATTGGTCCGAATACAGGTCCACGTCCAGCTTCATCTACACCTGCTATTAACATAATAAAAAAGAAAGAAGAAGGACATTAATAAATTATTTCATATTATCTAGTTGAGATTTCAGATATTCATATGTACTTTCTATAGGTACTCCATTATTAGGAGTAAATGAAAGATATAAACTATGCACATAACATCTCATACAACTAGAGGGATTCTGAATTCTTGGAACAATCTCATCAAGATGGAGATTGTATGTAGGCATTCCTTCCTTTGGGGCCTCATCAAATAGTTCAGTAATTCTTATCTCAACACTAGTTTCCTCATCAAAAGACATACTTGTTTCTTTTACAACTAACCCAATACTCATTTTATCACCATTTTTGTTTTATCAAAACAACATCACTATCAAATCAGAGAATATTAAGAACCATAAAAGGTTATTTAATACATTTGCTATTCCATCAGCAGCAGCCATGAAAAATGGCTTCATTGTCATGCTGAACATTATTCCTCCGACATACTGAATTACACTTGTTATTAATCCTACAGTTAATAAAGGCATTGTAGGAAACAATAAGGCGAAAGCATTTGCTACCATACTTATTGAAATAAAAACATATGAGTCAAATTTCATATTTGATCCTGCGAATGTTTTTGGAATAATATATGCTAAAAATACGTACAATAAAGTAAATTGTAATCCAAAATACCTTGTAATAACAATTTCTAAAAAGAATAATGGGGACACATCAATAGGAATGTGGTATAATTTTGTGTAATAAATAATAATTGCTGTTAATCCCACAAATACAGAGTATATAAACCACTTCTTTGTAAGAGCATATAATAGTATGATTGCAGGCAAATAAAGAACATATCTAAAATACTTATGACTAATAAAATCTTTTATATTATTCAAGAGATCAAACTCTACATTTGTTGCCATTCTACTATTATGAGGTAACAAAAACTTTATATAGTTAATCTATATATAATAAGTACAATATATATTATAAAGGGTGAGAAAATGGAAACACGTAACATAGTTAAGTCGGGCCCATCATCATATGTGGTCTCACTTCCAGTTCAGTGGGTTAAGAAAAATCAGCTTGATAAAGGAGATTTTTTATATCTCGAGGAGAGGAGTAATCAGCTTATTTATTCTTCTAGAAAAAGTTTGGAGGAAAGTAGAGATTTTTTTATGGAAATTGATGGAAAATCTCTTGAATATATAGCAAAGATGATTAAATCTGCTTATCTTACAGGATATAATTCCTTTATTCTTAAAGGAGAAACTGTAAAAGATAGAATTTCAGACATAAGAAAAATGATAAATGAACTTGTAGCTGTAGAAATAATGGAGCAGGATTCTGAAAGAATAGTTGCACAAGAGATGCTCGATAAACAAAAAAACAGCCCTGAAAAGATTATTAGAAGAGTGGATATGATAATTAGAGGTATGTTTGATGATATACACAAATCAATTGGTAAGAAGAGCGTCTATAATTATATTATTGAGAGGGACTCAGACATTAATAGATTACATATGTTAAGCAGACGTCTAATTATAGTTGAATTCAAAGAGTTTACTTCAAAATCTTACTTTGATAACTTAATGAATTTTAAGATGATAGATTTTCTTGAGATGATTGCAGACTCATTAAAACTGAGCAGTAAATACTCTGATAAAATCACAATAAAAAAAGATGCTAAGACATTTTTTCAGAAACTCAGGAAAAGCTATCTTGACGTTATGAAAATCTATTATACAAATAACTCTCTAAAAGCTGTTGAGATTAGCAGATCATTATCTGATCTACAGGTTGATATAGAAAAATTTCTTGAAAAGAAGGAGCTTGTTAATTTTCAATTTATTACTCCTTTAAGAGAGATGTTGATTCTATTAGATGAGATTACTTTGGTAGTGTTGAATAAGAATACTTAAAGAGAAAGTAGTGGGGAGTAGCTGTTCACCAAGCTTTTAAGAAAAGATTTAGCAAAACTTATGGGTTTCACTACGTTCAAGCCCACTTAAAAGAAGAGTAGCGGGGAGTAGATTTGAACTACCGACCTTCGGGTTTCTTGAACCTCTGGTTCGAGATTGCGAACGCAGTGAGGTTTATGAGCCCGACGGGCACTCCTGGCTGCCCCACCCCGCTATGTATGTATCGAGAAAAATATTTTGTTTATAAATGTTGCTAAAGACGGGAACTTTTATAAATAAGGCAGAATTTTAAAGAACAATGGGAAAGAAAGACAAACAAGAAGATGAACAGAATGCATTACAAGCAGAACTAAGACGAACTAAGATGCCAAGAGGCAAGCAAGTTCTTGGTGTTTTAGATAGACGATTAGGAGGTTCACGTTCTTATGTTAGATGTATGGATGGAAAAACAAGGATATGCAGAATCCCAGGCAGGATGAAAAGATATCTTTGGGTAAGAGAGGGAGATGTTGTTCTTGTAGAGCCATGGGAATTGGATGCAGATGAAAAAGGAGATATTTTGTTTAAATATTCTAAAAATCAAGTAAAACTTCTTAAAAGAAAAGGACACTTGAAAAAATTGGATGAATTTAGTGAATTCTAAAACAAATCTTTACCTGTTCTCATAGATACAATAATGAGCAATATTATTCCTATAGAGATAGCACTATCAGCAATATTGAATACAGGCCAGATGTGAAAATTAAAGAAATCTATTACTGAACCAAAGAAAATTCTATCTATCAGATTACCAACTATCCCTGCACAGATTATTGCAATTTGTACTTCAAATAAACCATTTTTAAAATAAACAAATAAAAAGAATATCAGGACTAAGAAACTGATTATTATAAATAATGTGTTTGATCCTTTGAATAATCCAAAAGCTACTCCTGTGTTTCTTAAATGAGTTAATGAGAATATGTTTGGAATTACTATCTTAGATGAGCCAATCTCAAGAGTTTTTCTTATTATTGCTTTTGTAATCTGATCCATAGCTACAACTAGTGAGAAGATAGTAAAGAAGAGAAAGTTTCTAAGATTCATTTTTCCATCTTTCCATATAATTTTTTGCTTCCTGCTCATCATTAAATGTTTTTATAATCTTAAGATTCTTGAAGTCAATACAACACTCTTTGTTGAAGTCTAATAATTCCATTTTGTAGAGAACAATACTGTTGCATTCTAGACAAGAGGCAACAAAATACTTTTCAGTTTTCATAATTTGAAATTCTCTTCTCCTTTGTATACTTTATATGCAAACTCAACCTCTTTATTTCCTAGTGTTATAGATGAGATAGCATTACACATTCTTATGGCTTCATCTAATGTTTTTTGATGGATATTCCTTCCAGTTGCATTACCCTGGGCACCACTTATATGGATTTGGTCATATGTTTGTTGTAAGAATTTTTTTACATCTGTGGCATGTCCACCTGAGACAATTACTTTTGTTCTGCCAGCAGCTTTTACAACCTCTTTAAATGATTCAGCTCGGGCTTTTTCTGTTTTTCCATGAGGATAATTTACTTTGGCAAAATCAGCTCCTAATGAGACAGCTACTCCAGCAGCGCCAGCTATTAAATGAGGATCTTTTTCATCTTTTATGGCTTCTCCTCTAGGATACATCCATAATACGCCTAGCATGCCATGTTGATGAGCTAATGTTATTAATCTGCCTGCTTCTGCTAACATGATATGTTCATATTCACTTCCTAAGTAAATTGTAAAACCAATTCCGACAATATTTAGTTTCTTTCTTAGTTCTAGGACATCTTCGAAATCAACTATTGTCTGACTTAAAGGATCAGATTGTTTTTTTGGTATAAGATTTGTCTTGCTGTTCATTTTTACAAGATAATTAATGTCTTTGTAATCAAGACCATATTTTGCTATTAATCCAAGTTGTGAGGCAAAGACTCCAATCGTAGCTTGAGATGCTATCTTGAAAAAATGTTCTGGATCTGCATCATCTTCTGCAATTTTATACCCTTCATCTGTTTCTCCATAGAAATCTTCATTTAAATGCTCTATTTTTTGGTCACCAGCAAATAACATTAGGTTGCCTGTGTTTTTTGTTGCATTGAGGTAGTTTTTTTTGTATAATCTTTCATTACTTTTTGGTACATCTCCTGGAATATTAATTTCTTGTTTCATTCTGCTCAGAATTATTATTTTATGAGTATATAAATATTGTTGTTACATTATCATCATACATCATCATACTTTCGCAAGGCTTTTAAATAGCAGCAAATTACTCCGCATTATGAAAGAAAGACTAACAATTACACTAGATAAAGATACAATAAGCTTGCTTGACACCAAAATAGATGGAAAGAAGATAAAGAACAGAAGCCATGCAATTGAGCTTTTTTTAAGCAGAGTACTAGGAAATAATAGACCCAAGAAAGCAGTTTTATTATTAGGAGGAAAGGGAACTAGATTCAGGCCAATTACTTATGAGGTTCCTAAAGCATTACTTCCTGTGCAGGGAAAAACAGTGCCAGAGCATTTAATAGACCTTTTTAAGAAATATGAGATAAAAGATTTTATTTTTTCTATAGGATATAAAGCAGATAAGATAAGAGATTATTTTGGGGATGGTTCAAAATTTGGAGTTAATATTTCATATGTTGAGGAAAAAGAACCTAAGGGAAGTGCTGGTGCAATTAAATTGGCTAGGGAACATCTTAAGGAAACATTTGTATTAACTAATGGAGACGAGCTAAAAAATATAGATTTAGAAGAGATGTATCTTTCTCACAAGGAAAACAATGCTATGGTAACAGCAGCCTTGACCACAGTTAAAGATCCTTCTGCATATGGTGTTGCAAAACTTGAAGGCAACAAAATATTGGAGTTTGTTGAAAAACCAAAGAAGGAGGAGGCCCCCAGTAATCTAATTAATTCAGGACTTTCAATATGGGAGCCAGAAGTAATTGATATGATTCCGGATGGATTTACAATGTATGAGAAAGATGTTTTTCCTAAACTAGCAAAAAAGAAAAAGCTTTTTGGATATATTTTCTCAGGTCAGTGGTTTGATACAGGGACTCCAGAAAGATATGAAAAAGCAATAAAAGAATGGAAAGGAATACAGAGGTGAAATTATGAGCATATTCAAAGCATATGATATTAGAGGTATTTATGGGGAGAATTTAGATGAAGATATTGTTTATAGGATTGGTAGGGCTTATGTTCTTAAGTTTAAACCAAGTAAAGTTACTGTTGGAAGAGATATGAGAAATTCCTCTCCCAAATTATGGGATGCTCTTGTGAAGGGAATTACAGATGAAGGTTGTGATGTTGTTGATATTGGCTTAGTTAGTACGCCCATGATGTATTTCTCTGTATGGAATTTTGGATATGAAGGAGGCCTAATTGTAAGTGCTTCTCATAATCCAGCTAAGTATAATGGAGTTAAGATGGTCAAAAAAGATAGTGTTCCAATTGGTGGAGACACAGGTATTTATGAGATTGGTGAGATGATTTCTAATTTGCCTGAGGAAATGGCAGAGAAAAAAGGTAAAGTAGAGAAACTTGATGTTTTTCATCCTTATTTGGAGCATATTTTGTCTTATATTGATTTCAGTAAATTAAAAAAATTCAAGATAGCTGTTGATACTGCCAATGGAATTGGAGGACCAATTGCTTCAGAATTTTTTAAAGGTATTAATTGTGAATTTGAACATCTCTATGCTGAGTTAGATGGACAGTTTCCAAATCACGAAGCTAACCCCTTAAAAGAGGAGAATAATAGAGATGTGCAGGAACTTGTCAAGAGTATGAAGGCTGATATTGGAGTTGCTTTTGATGGTGATGCAGACAGAGCCGGGTTTATTAATGAGAATGGAGAGACTGTTCCTTCAGATTTGGTAGTTGCTTTGGTTGCTAAAGCTCTGTTAAAAGAAAAGCCTGGTTTGAAAATCTTGTATGATGTAAGATGTTCAAGAGTTGTTGGAGACGTGATAAAAGAGAATGGTGGCATTCCTGGAAGAAGTAAAGTTGGTCATTCACTTGTAAAAACCCAGATGAGAAAAGAAGATGCTTATTTTGCAGGTGAGCTTTCTAGTCATTTTTATTTGCAGGAGGATTATTATGCAGAAGCACCTTTCTTTGTCATTGCAAAGCTATTGCAGTTGATGGATGAAGAGAATAAGACATTTTCTCAGTTGATTGAACCATTACAAAAGTATTTCCAATCTGGAGAAATAAATTCAAAGGTAGAGGATAAACAAGGCAAGATGAAAGAACTTGCAGAGCATTATAAAGATGCTAAAGTGTCTTGGTTAGATGGTATTACTGTTGAATATGATGAATGGTGGTTTAATGTCCGTCCTTCTAATACAGAGCCTTATCTGAGATTAAATCTAGAAGCAAATACAAAAGAATTAATGGAAGAAAAAAGAGATGAAGTTTTAGAATTTATTAGAAAATAATTACCAACAAGTAGTAAAATATATAAATTAGTTCTTTATTTCTTTATAGTATGGAGTTTGAAAAAGATGTTTCAACGAGTGAATTAATAAAAAATATAGTGGGAACTTTCAAAGATATGTATGAAATAGCTTACAAAGCTGCAGAGAGAAATGATCCA
>CAZHYZ010000014.1:13751-29096 GCA_964537195.1 uncultured Methanosarcinales archaeon | reverse complement strand
CTTATCTTAATGTTAGTGGAGAAGAAGAATTGATTAAAGCTTGTATGAAATGTTTTGCATCACTTTTTACAGATAGAGCTATATCATATAGAGTGGATAAAGGGTTTGATCATTTCTCTATTGGACTAAGTATAGCCGTACAAAAAATGGTCCGAGCAGATAAAGCTTCTTCAGGAGTAATGTTTTCTATAGATACTGAGTCGGGATTTGAGGATGTTGTTTTTATAACTGGTGCGTATGGTCTTGGGGAAAATGTTGTCCAAGGTGCTGTGAACCCAGATGAATTTTATGTATTTAAACCTACTCTGAAGCAGGGGAAAAAGGCTATAATTAGTAAGGAAGTTGGTTCGAAGAAAGTAAAAATGGTGTATACAGACAGCAAGACAAGCCCCACAAAAAATGTTCCCGTTCCTAAAAAAGATAGAGATAGTTTTGTTGTTAATGATGATGAGATATTAACATTAGCAAGATGGGCATGTATAATTGAAGACCATTATTCAGAAAAAGTGGGTCACTTTAAACCAATGGATATGGAATGGGCAAAAGATGGTGAATCAGGTCAATTATTTATTGTACAGGCAAGACCTGAAACAGTACATAGTCAGAAAGACAAAAATGTCTTGGAAAAGTATGTGCTTAGAGAACACAAAGGAAAATTAATTGTTACCGGAAGATCTGTTGGAGAAAAAATTGGACAAGGAGAAGCAAATGTCATCGAAAACGTAAAAGATATTGAAGATTTTAGAGAAGGCCAAGTTCTAATAACAGAAATGACAGATCCAGATTGGGAACCAATCATGAAGATTGCCTCAGCAATTGTAACAGACAAAGGAGGAAGAACATGCCATGCTGCTATTGTTTCTAGAGAACTTGGGATTCCCTGTATGGTAGGATCTTTGACAGCAACACACGATGTTAAACAAGGTACTGATGTAACTGTGGATTGTTCAGAAGGCAGTGAAGGGAAGGTTTATGAAGGGATATTGAAGTTTGATGTTGTTAAACAAGACTTGAAAAAATTAAAAACTCCAAAGACTAAAGTTATGATGAACATTGGTAATCCTGAGCAGGCATTTGAATTAAGTCACTTGCCCAACCATGGTGTGGGTTTAGCTAGAGAAGAGTTTATCATAAATTCATACATAAAAGTGCATCCTCTTGCATTATTACATTATAAAAAAATTCATAGTAAAAAAGTAAAAAACCAGATACAAGAACTTACTGCAGGGTATAAGGATAAAGGCCTGTTCTTTGTTGATAAACTTGCTTATGGTGTGGCAAGAATAGCAGCTGCATTTTATCCTGATGATGTTGTAGTAAGATTGAGTGATTTTAAAAGTAATGAATATGCTAATCTAATAGGTGGAAAACAATTTGAACCAGAAGAAGACAATCCAATGATTGGTTGGAGAGGTGCCTCTAGATATTATGATGAGCATTACAAAGAGGCATTTGGTCTTGAATGTAAGGCTCTAAATAAAGTAAGAGATGAGATGGGCCTAACTAATGTGGTTGTGATGGTGCCATTCTGTAGAACAGTTGACGAGGGTAAAAAAGTATTGAAAGTAATGGAAGAAAACGGATTAAAACAAGGAGAAAACAATCTAAGAGTGTATGCTATGTGTGAAATACCAAGCAATGTATTATTAGCTGATCAATTCTTGGACATATTTGATGGATTTAGTATAGGTAGCAATGACCTCACACAATTAACACTTGGACTAGATAGAGATTCTGAACTTGTTGCCCCAATCTATGATGAAAGGAATGAAGCTGTAAAACAGTTGATAAGCCGTGTAATTAAAATAGCCAATGAAAAAGGAAAACATATGGGCTTTTGTGGAGACGCTCCTTCATCCATACCAGGATATGCAGAATTTTTAGTTGAGTGTGGTATTGAATCATTATCTGTTACACCAGATGCGGTCATTAAAACAATTCTTAATGTCTTGGAAACTGAAGAGAAATCAAACAAATAGTTAAATTAATTAACTTTTTATTAGAAAAATAATGAGGTGTGTATCATGATTAAAGTTGCTATTAATGGGTTTGGTCGTATAGGGAGACAAATACTACGAATAGGAATAAATGATTCTGATTTAGAGTTCGTAGCTGTTAATGATCTTACAGATGTTAAGACATTATCACATCTGTTCAAATATGATTCTGTACATGGAAAATTTTCTGGCAGTATTGAGATTGATGGAGACTCTCTTATTATAAATAATAAAAAAATTAAAGTACTAAGTGAGAAAGATCCAGAGAAATTGCCATGGAAAGATCTTAATATAGATGTTGTAGTGGAATCAACAGGGTTTTTCAGAACAAAAGAATTAGCTTCAAAACATCTTAAAGCAGGAGCAAAAAAGGTTATAATCTCAGCACCTGCAAAGGGTAATGAACCTGTGAAGACAATTGTTCTTGGAGTAAATGAACACACATACAACAAAGAAAAAGACCATATTGTTAGTAATGCATCATGCACAACAAATTCACTAGCTCCAGTTGTGAAAGTATTGAATGATAACTTCGGGATAGATTACGGGTTTATGACAACCATCCACAGTTATACAAGTACTCAGAATTTGTTAGATGGACCTCATAAAGATTTGAGGAGGGCAAGAGCAGCTGCTGAAAACATAGTTCCAACAACTACGGGGGCTGCAAGTGCTGTTGAAGAGGTTATTCCAGAAGTAAAAGGATGCTTGGATGGAATGGCTATGCGTGTTCCTACACCAGATGGTTCACTCACTGATTTTGTTTGTATTCTAAAAAAAGGTACAACAGTAGAAGAAGTAAACAACTTGTTTAAGAGCGTTTCACAAAATCACCTTAAAAAAATTATAGAATATACAGAAGATGAAATTGTAAGTAAGGATATTGTTGGAAATCCACATTCAGCAATATTTGATGCGAAATCTACAATGATGATAGGAGACAAATTCCTGAAGATATTATCTTGGTACGATAATGAATGGGGTTTTTCTTCAAGAATGGTGGATTTAATAAAAATTCTAGTTTAATTGTTGGAAACATATTTAAATCTGTTTTTAAATAAGAATAATAATGAGTTCTAAAAATAAAAAAGAAGAGATTAAAAAAGAGATAAAACCTAAACAATCTAAATCCGAAGAGAGCGAATTTATTGTTTCTACGATGGAGAATATTAAGGAGAGAAAAGAAGAAGTTGTTAAAGAAGAAAAAAAAGATGTAGAAAAAGAACTAGAGGAAAAGAAAAAGATAGGGAAAAAAGGGGAAAAAAAAGAAAAACCGAAAAAAACAGAGAATACTCATGAAACTTCTGATACTGACAAGGAGTTTATTAAGCACATAGATGAAGTTCAAGAAGACATATCTAGAAACCTAGAAGTTCAAAAAATAGTAAAGCCAAGCACACCATATAGAAGCATTAGGAGGACAGCAGAATTATTTTCAACAGGTTGGCATTATTTTGTAGATATTGAAGAAAAGATAACCCAGGATTTCTTTTTCGGGTGGCTGCCTAGAAAAATAAAGAAGTATGTTAAAATTATAATTCCATTTACCTTTTTGTTTATTGTTCTGAGCTTACCCGTGAAGGTTGAACCGGAAATAAAAAAGGCTGTTGCCTTGTTCTTGTGTATATCTCTTTTATGGGCACTCGAATCAATCAATATTGTTGTAACAGCCCTTATGATACCTGTCTTATCTGTTTTAATGGGTGTGGTTGATTCACAGAATCCTTTTTCTTCTTTTTCAAACCCAATAATCTATCTATTAATGTCTGGGTTGATTATTGCTCAAGCGTTTAGAAAACATGAATTAGATAAGATGCTGGCAATAAAAGTATTGTCAGTTTCTAAGGGAAAAATTAAAAGATTATTATTTTTAACAATGTTTATTACTGCATTACTTGGGATGTGGATGTCTAATACAGCAACAATTGCCTTGTTAATTCCAGTTATATTGTCTGTATCAGCTGAAGTTAATAATAGGTTGCAAAGAAATTACACAGGAATGTTACTCTTGAGTTCTGGTTTTTCTGCGGCAATTGGTGGTCTTGGTACAATAATAGGGAGCAATCCAAATGCAATTACAGCAGCTTTCCTAAATAATCAGATGCATTTCTCTTTTTTCCAATGGACTGTCATAGGTTTCCCTGCAGCTGTTATAGTTTTTATTGTGGCATATGTTGTTTTCCTTAGGATATACAACGTGGGAGATGAGACAATAAAAATAACGGCAATAACTCAAGAGGCAAGAGAACTTAAATTTAATCATGTTCAGAAAAAAACATTATTGATATTCTTCCCAACCATTTTCATATGGTTATTTGGAGAACAGATTGGTTTGTGGTTGAATTTATACCCAGAAATATTTAGGACAGAAGTAATAGGTTTGACAGCTGCTATTCTGTTGTTTACCTTTGGTGTGCTTGAATGGGAAGACGTAAGAAGAATTCCTTGGGAAGTATTTCTTATAGTTGGTGGAGGATTGACCTTAGGTCAGATATTGATTGATACTGGAACAGCAAGTTTTACAGCACATAAACTCTTTACTGTTGTTTCTGTTTTCCCTAATTGGATGATTATCCTAAGTGTTGTAGTGTTATCAATAGTACTGGCAAACTTTGTTACTAATTCATCAACAACAATTATACTTGTTCCTGTGTTGATGAATCTTTCTTCACTACTGGACATGGATCCTATATTGTTAGCAATGACAGCTGCAATGGCTACAGCAGTTGCTCCATTAACACCCATTGCTATGCCTTCTTTCTCTTTAATATATGGAACAGGACAAGTTAATAGAAAAGAAATGGTTCAGACAGGGTTGATTGTGGCATCTATATGTGGGCCAGTACTTGCTGCGGTGATTTATTTGATTAGTATTATCCACTTTTGAAAAAGCTATATAAATGTGATTAATTCTCTTCTTTATTGGTGAATAATATGGATGTATTTGATAATGTAAAAAGCCAATTAGAAAAAATAAAAAAAATAGCTAATCTCACAGATGAAGAAGTCGAGTTATTATTGACTCCAAAAAAGATTATAGAGAAAGACTTCTATGTAAAGTTGGATAAAGGAGAGAGAAAGTTTAAAGGATATAGGGTACAGTATAATAATGCTCGTGGTCCAACTAAAGGAGGTATAAGATATCATCCTAAAGTTGATTTGGGCGAAGTCAAATCATTGGCATTCTGGATGACATTGAAATGTGCTGTTGTTGATATTCCTTATGGAGGAGCAAAAGGGGGTGTTGAAGTAAATCCAAAAGAATTATCTGAGGAAGAACTTGAAAACTTATCAAGAGCTTTTATTAGAGCAATTCATCAAGATATTGGACCTGCAAAAGACATACCAGCTCCGGATGTTTATACCAATCCACAGATAATGGCATGGATGTTGGATGAGTATGAAAAAATTATTGGAAAACATGCTCCAGGGGTGATTACGGGCAAGCCAGTTGAGTTAGGAGGTTCTAAGGGAAGAGGATTTTCAACCTCACAAGGTGGCGCTTTTGTTTTAAGAGAATATGCAAAATTAAAAAACATGCAGCCCGAAAACACAACTGTTGCAGTACAAGGATTTGGGAACGCAGGTAGTTTCATGGCAAAAATTCTAAGTAATTGGAATTATAAAGTTGTGGCAGTGAGTGATTCAAAAGGTGGTGTTTATGATGAAAATGGTCTTGATATAGATAAAGTCCAAGAATATAAAAAACAGAATAGGTCTGTGAAAGGTTTTGCTAAAGATATCACAAATGAAGAATTATTAGAATTACCCTTGGATGTCTTGGTACCTGCAGCATTAGAAAACCAGATTACTAAAGACAACGCTGCTAATATCAAAGCAAAAGTTATTGTTGAGTTGGCGAATGGACCAATAACGCCAGAAGCAGACACAATATTAGAAAAGAACAATATTGCAGTAATTCCAGATATATTGGCAAACGCTGGTGGTGTCACTGTAAGTTATTTTGAATGGGTCCAGAACTTATATAATTATTACTGGGAAGAAGAGGAAGTAATTGAGAAATTAGAAAAGATTATGATAAAATCCTTTACCCAAGTATATGAAACTGCCAACGAAAATAAAACTAATTTGAGAAATGGTGCTTATATTTTAGCAATAAGGAGAATATTGGCAGCTGAAAAGTTACGTGGTAATCTATAATTTTTTTATTCTTTTATCTATTTCTTTTATTCTTGTTTTATATTCTTCTATTCTATCCTTCATACCATCAATTCTTTTGTTATGGAACCAGGAAGGAAATTTTGCCAACACAATATTTCTAACTATAATTGTTGTTGCACCCAAGAGAGAAATTGTTGCTACCCCATATAGTATGTATGATATGAATTCTTCAGGGATTAACGGTTCTTGTGGAATATGAATCGGTTCTTGTACGAACTTTTTCAGTGGGTTTTCGATATTTGGCTCTGGTTCTATAACTGTTTCTTCGGGTTCTTTTCCTATAATTGAGAAATAACCATATGTATAACTATTAGTTTTGAAATAGAAATAACCTGTATCATTTGAAATGTATGTTGTTGGAAGAATTTGCCAATCATCTCTATAATTTAGCATTAAAACTTCTTCAATTGTATTTTTTTCTGTAAGCCACTTCTTATCTACTTTGAACCACATCTTTATGTAATCAATATCTTGTACTTTTACGTTTGTTGCAGACACCTTAAAATACTGATAAGTTAAATCAGAAATAGTTTGTTTATCCACAGGAAGATCTTTATCTGCGTTTTTAATCTCGAGTGTGACATTATTTACAGTATTAAGAAATTTAAATTCTACCTTATATACTGTAAGTTTTGATTTGTTAAACTCATTTACAATTGTTTCATTTTCTTTAATTATGAAATAATATTTTCTAAAGGTGTCTTTCTTTTCGGGCGGTGTTACAATAGCTCCTCCGCTTGGTCCAGAAGATCCTCCGCTTGATCCATCATCATCTCCAGTGTCACATTCAGCAGCACATGGACCGCCACAATCTACTCCTTCTTCTCCTTGGTTTTGAATACCATCAAAACAACTCTCACCCACTATTCGTAAAGAAACATTGAAATCAGATGTTTGAGCAAGAACTAAAGAACTTAGTAAAATTAAAGCTATTAAATAAAAAATTATCTTTTTCATTTTTTTAAAAATCTTTGTGACAACAAATTGTTTTTCCTAAATACCAGTATTAAAGATACCAGGAAGATTATTAATATTACTATTAAAATACTATATTCTATTGTTTTGTTTTCTATTGGGCTTGATATTTCTGATTCTTTTACAAGTACTGTAAACTGATCATTAAACTCTATGTTTAAGCTTATTGTCTTGTCAGAAAATTTTAAAGGGGTGGCAGAGTAACTTACAATATACTCTTCTCCTGGTGGAGCATTCTCTGGAACTTCTACTATTAGAGTTAGTTTTTTAATAGGATTGTCTCCACCAACAAGGTATGTTTCTTGAGGGTTTTTTATTGTAACAATTTCACTATCTAAAACAAAACTAAATTCTACCTCTGTTTTATCATTGTTCTGTAGCTCTACTTGGTATTCTCTAATCTCTCCAGGAAGCAATACCATTGTATCATCTTCTAGATAACTTGAAGCCAGACCATAGCCGAGGGCAGAAGGTAATAGTATTATTAAGAAAAGTATTGCTGTGACTCTCATGGATAAAATTTAGAATTAAAAACTTAATAAACTTTTGGTTTAGCTAAAGACTTGGATTGTCCATGGGCTTCCAGACACATAATCTTGGTTGCTTAATCCTGCAGCAGGAATATCAACATAGATATATAATGATACATTATTATCAGAACCGCCAATATCTCTTGGTAATGTAGCAGCCGGTATTGTTATTGGTGTATTGTTTGATAATGCCTGGCCCTTAGCGTCAGCAGTTGCATTTACAAACAAGTTGCTAGCATCTATATATTGGTCAGGTTGTGCTCCTTGTCCTTCTAAGTTATAAGCTGTTAAGTTAATCTCAGTAAAGTTTTGGTTACCTGTGTTGTCTAATAAGAGTGGATCATTATCAGCAGCTTCTGTTGCTCCTAAAGTTACAGAGCCAAAAGTAATTCCATCATTATTTCCACGAGCGGCATATAAGACACCATATGAGAATGTTTGTGCAGTATCATCATCATAAGCTGAAGCAGTATCTAGAACCGAGGCATTTATCTGCCAATTTCCATCACTATCATAATATTGAAGTGTGATAGTACAATTAAATTGTTTTACAAGACTGTCATTATTGAAATTGTCACAAATTGAGGAAGCTCGCTCAAGTTCTCCAACTTTACTTAATATTATCTGTGCTGTTGAATAGTCTATGTCTGCATGTCCATTATTATCAGAAGCGTTAAAAGCAACATATACTGTTCTTGTGCCGCTTTCTACAGGATTTGCACTTATTCCAGATTGTACCCAAGTTATTGTTGGATTTGAATTTCCAGATAAAGTTAAGTTAACTTGAAATGTTACGTTTGTTGGTTGACCAACAGTTGACATTATTGAGAAACTTAGAATAATAGTAAATAATAATATGGTTATTAATCCACTCGTCGTGGCAATCTTTTTATTCATTGTAAATTAATATACAATATTGTATACTTGGGTATCTGTTGTATATAAACATTTCGGTTTTTACTCAAAGAGTCTAATTCTCCATGGATTTGATGAGACATACTCTTGAGCACTTAAATCAACACTTGGTGTCCTTACCCAGACATAGATTGAAATATTTTGATCTTGTGCATTGATGTCTCTTGTAAGGGCAGCATTGGTTATAGTAATGGAGGAAGCATTTACTAAAGTTTCACCTAGTGCATCCTTTGTTGTATTCACGTAAAGATTTTCTGCAGGGACATATTGGTAAGTTGTTGTTTTTCCTCTTAAATCATACGCAGTTATTTTAATCTCAGTAAAGTTTTGGTTACCTGTGTTGTCTAATAAGAGAGGATCATTACTTCCGTTTCTAGTTTCTCCTAAGCTTACAGAGCTAAAAGTTATGCCATCTTTATTGCCTCTTACAGAGTATAATTTTCCATATCTGAATGTTTCTGAGTCATTATGTGCAGATTCATCTGATTTGTCTTTTATTGTGGCGTTTATAGTCCAAGAACCATCTTTGTCATAATATTGCATGTATATGGAGCAATTATACATTCTACTATTAGTTCCATCTGTTGCACTACATGAAGTTGAGTTTCTCTGTATTTCTCCAGGTAAAGATAATTCAATTTTTGCAGTAGAATCATTTAAATTAGATAATCCATCTATATCTGTGGCATTAAATGCTATCCAAACAGTTCTTGATGTAGATTCATTTGGTAGAGCAGATAAAGATTGTACCCAAGTTATTGAGAGTTGAGAAGCAAAATCATAATTTAGGATTCTATTTGTACTCATATTTAATTTCTGAGATTGTGTATCACCATTAAATGTAATATTTATTGTGTAATTAGAATAATCAGTGTAATTATAGACATTATTAGTTACTCTGAATTGTATCAACTCAATTTTTTCTATCTGCCCTTGTGCATCTGTTAAATTGGAGAATGCTTCAGAACCATCATTTTGCCATCCAGTAGCATTAGCGTTGTTGGCTGGTCCTGTATTGCCAGTGACATTAATACTTAAATAATATCCAATGTAAATGCTTGAAGTTGCGTCTGCTCCAATATCATCTTCATCAAGACTGGTATTTATAACCCAGATATTATCAGAATCTCCAGTTATATCAATATCCTTTACACTAGCAGGTACGTTTAATATGTCATCATAGATCTTAATGTTATCGGAACCATCTATACGATATGCGTTATCTGGAGCTGCTACAGTTGTTATGTTATTACCTTTGAAAGTAGAGTTATAACTTGACTGTATTATTACTCCCCAACTATCATCTGAAGCAATATATATTGTGTTTTCTTTAAAGAGATTATTATTATTTTCTAATATGAGGTAAATTCCATAATAGTTTTCAATAAGTATGTTGTTGGAGATTAGTGAATCTGTGTTATTGTTGAACCTTATACCGGTTTCACTAATATTGATTATTCTATTGTAATTAATTGTGTTATAGAAACTGTCATCCACACCCGTGCTAGCATCATAACCACCATTGTATAAATAGATTCCAGCATAATTACTATCAGTTATGTTGTTGTATCTATAAGTGTTATTTATACCTCTGTCTGTATTTATACCTCCATAATTACCTGCTCCGGATGCATTATAGATTGTATTGTATTGTACGGTTGTGTTTTGTGAGAATCCTAACCATAAACCAGCTCTTATACAATGTGATAGATTATTGTATTCAAAGATATTGTGCCTAGAAAAAGTATGCTCAATACAATGGTGCCATCCATAAGACATATCATTATGGGCAACATAATTCCTGTCAGTACCAAACCAGCCAGCATCTGAATTTACACCTGCTCCAAAATATCCGTCTCCTCCTCTTTTTAATTTGTTATAAGTAATAGTGTTGTTGTTTGAATCTCTCAAAATCAGCAAACCGGCAGCATCACAACCATTATTTTGTACATTAATACAATAATCAGAGTCTTTATCATAAGCATCATTTGCAGTATTATTTTTAACTAAGTTATAACTTGAATTATACAAGTGAATTCCCCACCCCTCTACATATGAGGCATTGTTATTTAAGATGTCATTGTGGTGGCTCTCAAATAATTGTATTCCGTTTTGTTGTTTAGAAATGTTGTTGTGGATTACTAAAGTGTTGTTGACTTTCCAGAAGAATATTCCCCCACCGTTGTCGTCTGTGTTTGTAGCACCACCCCATACTGAAAGGAAGTCACCGCCATCACCTGAGCTTGTCCTTATTCTATTATGCATGAAGTTGTTGTACTGTATTGTATTTCCAGAACTGTTTGAGAAATAAAGAGCACTATAATAACCTTGTATCTTACAGTTTTTTATAGTTACATTATCGTGCCCATCATTAAATATTCCATAACCACTATATGACCCAGTACCATTAATCAAAGTATTATTACAATCTATTACTATATTTGATGTGTTCACAATTAAGACTCCTTCTGCTCCATTATCAGATATTTCATACTCTGAATTGTAACATAAGGTTACATTTCTGTTTATATAGAAATTATCATATGGATTTGTACATGAAGTAATTTTAATAGTATCTGAATCTTTACTACTATAATCAGTACCATCATAAGCCCTTATTGTACAGTTCCATGTTTCTCCATCACTTGTGTTTTCATAGCCAAGTGTAGAGATTTTGTAGTTTGTGTCTATAGTTATACCAGTTGTATTTCCTCCAGCGACAAAATTAGATGAATTATACCACCAATATTCTACAGTTACAGTTGAATTATCCGGATCACTTATTGTAGCATTACAATCTAAATCTTTTGTACTATTTGCTCCATCAGGTTTAATAACTACATCTGTTATTGATGGAGAAGTATCAGGAGGTTGAATTATTACACCTGTTGAATTCTTTGAAGCAACATCTGTTGTACCATTATTTAAGGTGACTTCACAATGCCATTCTTCATTAGGGTTGGTTTCATTCCCATTTAGTTTATGATAATCTAGGTTGAAATGTTGTATTATTTCTGCTTGAGACAAGCTTCTATTATAGACACGGACCTCATCTATTGTTCCATTGAAGTTTTGGTCACCACTTCCACTATTTCCTCCTATATCTAATCCTGATCCAGAGAAAGCTGGAGGCCCTGGCGTTTTTTTCTGTATGAAAGTTCCATTGAAATATAAGTAAGTTCCAGATGAATTCCATGTTAATGTTACTAGTGTCCATTGATTCAATGGAGGTTCTTCACTAGTTGACACCCTATATTCACCGCCAATCCAGAACCCATATAAGTTGCTGCTTCCTGTATTAATATACCACCTAAAGTCACCAGAACCTGTACCTGAGTCTCCAGCTATATCCAGTATACCATGATATGTTTCTGGATATACCCACATTTCAACAGTTCCCTCTTGAGATGGCGGTTGTTGATTTGTGGAGATAACTCCTGCGTTATTAAAATCAAACGCACCACCTTTGATTCCTCCATTTGGTTTCCAAACAATCTCCATTCCACTTCCCCCTGGTGAGCCATCATTGTTATTACCAGAGTAATCTGACATGTTGTTGCTGCCATCTGCTTCAAATGGCAACAGTAGTTTTGTTATAGATTCGTTGTTAAGATACCAATTTGTAATATTAATTCCACTTTTTGTTGTGTTGAAATTACATATTAATTCTTGTGAAGTCAGTGGATTGGCAGGAGTAATCACTGGATCATCTGAAAAGTCAAAGTTTTGTGTTACAGGTGTTGAAATAGTAACAGAACTAGATTTCATATATTCTCCATCTTCATTCCCATCATTTAAAGTTACTTCACAGTACCATTGTTCATTTAATTTAGTTTCAGTATGATTGATTTTGTCAAAAGATCCTGTTTCATACATTGTTTTTATTTGGCTTTCAGATAATGTTCTGTTGAATAATCGTAACTCATCTATGTAACCGTACCATTTTGTGCTCTGAGTACCGAATCCACCAATATCTAAGCCCGATCTATCAAATAATTGCGGACCACCATTACTTGTTTGGCTTCCTATTTTTGTTGCATTAAAATAAAGGTACATGCCCGAGTTATTCCATGTTAAAGTTAGTAATGTCCATTGATTCATAGCAGGTTCTGATCCAGTTAGAACTCTATAATCCGTACTGTCCATATAGAATCCATAATAATTGGAACCAGAGCCACCTAATAACATTCTGAAATCATCTCCTCCAACACCCGCTCCAATAATGTCATTATCTCCTACAGGGTCATAAATTGGATAAACCCATAATGAGACAGAGCCATTGTACGATGGCAAGGTTTGTGATGTAGTATAATACTTTCCACCTTTGAGTTCTATTGAATTCCCATAATAACCAAATGAGCTATTCCAGATAGGATCTGTTCCTGAGCTTGTACTGCTGGCATCATAACCAAAACCAGAATAATCCTTTGCATAAGTTGAATTTGTGCCTCCTTCAAATGGCAGATAAAGTAATGTTAATGATTCATCATCAACAAACCAATTTGTTATGTTGACAACAGGGTCTCCATTTGTGTCTTCTACACTATATTGACATGTTAGAGAGTCGTTTGTTGTTGGACTAGTGGGAGAAATAATTGGATCTGATGTGAAATTAGACAGGCTATTTCCAGGACCAGAACTTATAGTTATTTTATCAGAATCTTTACTACTATAATCAGTACCATCATAAGCCCTTATTGTACAGTTCCATGTTTCTCCATCACTTGTGTTTTCATAGCCAAGTGTAGAGATTTTGTAGTTTGTGTCTATAGTTATACCAGTTGTATTTCCTCCAGCGACAAAATTAGATGAATTATACCACCAATATTCTACAGTTACAGTTGCATTATCAGGATCTGTTATTGTGGCGTTACAGTCTAAGTTGGTAGCTGTTGTTGCGCTATTTGGTTTGATAGCAACAGAGGATATTGAAGGTGAAGTATCTGTGGTTTGTATTATAACTGAAGAGGAGTTTTTATTATCTCCTGCTGATCTTCCATCATGTGGTGTGACAGAGCAGAACCACTCTTCATTTGTATTTGTCTCACTAGCATTTAATATGTGATAGTTTAAGTTATAATGTTGTTTTATTTCTGGTTGTGGTAAACTTCTATTATAGACACGAACTTCATCTATATATCCATCCCAGTTCCAGTCACCACTGTTAATATTACCGCCTATTTGTAATCCGTTACCCGTAAATGCAGGCACAGCACCGACTGTGTTTTTTCCAATAAATGAACCATTGAAGTAGAGATAAGTTCCGCTTCCGTTCCATGTTAGTGTAATAAACGTCCATGTTCCAGTTGCAGGATATTCTGATGTAGATACTCTTCTTTCCTGACTTATAAAAAATCCATATAAACTATTGCCACCAGAATTAACATAGAATCTAAAGTCACCACTGCCAGTGCCTGGATCTGCCAATACATCCACTATGCCTGGATAAGTCTCTGGATAAACCCATGCTTCTATTGTTCCTACTTGAGAGGGTGGCTGTGAACCAGATGCAACGATTACTTTTTCATTACTTCCTCCTCCTGGAAAGTTATATGCTCCACCAATTATTCCACCTGTTGGATTCCATATTGGGCTGGCTCCCGCTCCAGATAAAGATCCATGATGTCCGTTTCCTGAATAATCAGTCATATTATTACCAGTATCATATGAGAAGGGGTCTGTTTCAAATGTCATCAATACGTCTATTAATGACACATTATTAACATACCAATTAGTAATATTATTAGTTGAGTTAAATGCTGTAAAATTACATGTTAAAGTATCTGTTGTTGTTGGACTGCTCGGTATGATATTGGGAGTTGTGACATTTGTTTCTGGATCATAAGCGTAATCTGTTATAGTCATATTTTCATTGCTATAAGTAAACATCAATGTTGCATAACCAGCTTTGTGCATGTAATTTGAGAAATATCCTAAATCTTCACAACTGTAATTATACACAATAAATTTAATAGGTTTCAAGAAACTACTTGGATTTATATCCTTATAATCATACTCAAGACCATTGTCTGCTTGGACAATTAATGAATCTTTCAAAGAGTTATCTCCACACTTTAAATCCAGGAATTGCATTTCATCAAATGTGTTCTCATTATCCATCAAGAGCTCTGTCCATTGTGCATTAGTACTGTTAATAATTAAATCAGCTTCTCCAGTAGTGTTGAAAATAACTGTCCAAGTGTCTCCATCTTTTAGATATTCGACAGGATTCAGTATAGATATAGAAATCTCAAAAGTTTGTTCACTTAAATGAGGAATTATCCATTGCAATTTGTCTATTAAACCATTACTATTTGTGTCAATATATTCAACATCTGTAAAGAGCTCTTTTTTATTCCCTTTTATCCAGTATACTTTAATTGAATCTTTTTTTGCTTCAGTTATACTTGTATATGTTGTGACATTCTCAAAGTGATAGTCTGCTGTTACTGTGATTAGTTTTTTGTATTTTCCCTTTATTTCTTCTTTTACTTCTGGTCCATCAGTAAAGAATTCTATTTCTTCAATTTCTTTATTTTTATCTATCTCAATTTCTTTTTTTATTGGATCAAAACTTTTTGCCATTACATTAAATGAATCTTCTGGCAGTTTATACTTCTTTACCGTTGAAGTGTTAATTTTCTGAGTCCATTTGACTGGTTTATTTATTTCAACTTTAGAATAAGTTGTTTTAATAATAGCATTGCTCTGGTTTAAGCTAATATTCTGTTCTGTTGTTACATTTG
>CAZHYZ010000014.1:0-13651 GCA_964537195.1 uncultured Methanosarcinales archaeon | reverse complement strand
ATTACTTGTGTTAGTTATATTACCTATAACAAAACCAGTAAAGCTTGGATTTCTTAGATAGAATCCTAATCCCACCAAGACAAAGAGCATTATTACTACAGCTAACCGGTTTCTTCTCTTTTCTCTTTGTCTAATCTTTTGTATCATTTTTTCTTGTATCTATTATAGAGAGTCCAGATTGTTCTCGGGTCTCTTTTCATAATCTTAGCAATCTTGGAATTCTTTAAGTTGAGAGACTTAAGATAAGCAACAATAATCTCTGAAACAGAGAATTTATCAGAAAATAATTCTTCGACAGGAATGAAATATTTGGAATCAAACTCTTTGAACTTTTTAGAATACTTCTTTTTGGCTCTTTGATATGTTGTCCAAATCACTTGTCTATCTTTTTTTAGAATTCTGCCTATCTCAGCATAACCTCTTTTTTCATTTTCAACAAAGAATTTAACAACTGTTTCAAAAGGACTCAGTTTTTTGTTGAGAATATTTAATGGAATGGTTTTTTCCTTAGATTTTTCTTTTAAGAAGGATTGAAACTCAGAAAATAAAGTTTCTTTGTCATATTCAGTAAGATTATTTGTCATATTTTGTAAGTTTTAAAATTCAGTCTAAAATCTAACTAAATCTCTTATGTAATATTTTGTAAGAAAATAGTATATAAACTTTTCTATAGAAATATTTAATATCCATTGAAGAATCTGAGATACCATGAAAATTGCTATTATTGGTGCTTCAAAGAACAGAAAGAAGTTTAGTAACAAAGCAGTTCGAGCGTATAGAGAAAAAAATCACGTTGTCTTCCCCGTTAATCCTAATGAAAGAGAAATCGAAGGCCTTACATGTTATCCTTCTCTTAATGAAATACCACTTGAAGTAGATGTTGTCTCTATTTATGTTCCACCAGCAGTAGGAATAAAAATAGTGCCGGATATCATTAAAAACAAAATAAAAAAAGTTTATCTTAATCCAGGTTCTGAATCTAAAGAAATGATCAAAGAACTAAAGGACCATGAAATTAAAGTTATGAAGGTTTGTAGTATTAGAAAAATCGGAGTAAATCCAGAAAATATCTAGACTAATTTTAATTCTTTAGTTATAGAATCAATTTTTTCTTCTTCATCAGGTCCAATTGCTAAACAAGTTTTTGTGCCAGGAGCTATCACTGTTTTTCCAGCATCAGTAATTAGTGCAGTAGTTAAACCAGAGTCTTTTGCTAATTGATTATATTGAAGGAGAGCTTTTTCATCTTCAACTTTTACAACTATTTTTGCACTTCCAGATTTTCTCCATTCTTTTACTTTATCTTTGTCACTTCTTAGAACAGCCTCTACAGAAGCATGGGCTGCCTGAGCAGCAAGTTTTCCTTTTGGCAATTTCAAATCTTGTCTTACTATTGTTACTTGTTTTAATGACATAATCTAGAAAACAGTTTTAGAATATAAAAAGATTTCCGATATATTTTAATATTAACCAGACCTTATTATACTTTATGAGAGAAGCTGAACAAGCAAAAAGAAACATCAAATATAAGGAAAGAAAACCAATTCCTCATAAATATATTATTATAGGTTATGTGGTTATTCTTGCTTTACTTCTCTTTAGTATATTTGCAAAAAACAAATTTCTTCTCTTCTTATTCGTCATGATCTTTTCTACTATATTTAATTACCAGACAAACATGACTACTATAAGATTTAATCCAGATCCTGAGGTTTTTTCCAGTTTAATAATAACTAAGTTGCTGGGATTTAATTATGCACTTTTTATGTTGTTCTTGCCCACGCTTTTTGTTGATATATACACAGCAAGACTTGATAAAGACACATTTATCTCTTTTGTTCTTACTATAGCCATTAATTATTTTATGCATATCACAAAAGGGGTAAACTTTGTTGTGTTTGGAATAATACTTGTCACAATTAAATTTGTCGTTGGTTTAATAGCTAATATGCTTTTGGATATTTCACCGCAAGAAATAATATTCGAGCATGTTTTAGGGTTCGTATCTAATTTATTGTTCTTTTTAACGTTTGGTGCAAGGTTAATAAGATTATTTACCTAAATCATTTTAAATCTTATTTAGATTCTTTATATTATGAAGAAGGTTATTACAGGAGATGATTCTGAAACATTCTATAATGAGGACTATAACGAGACATATCATTCAAGGTCTGGTGCTGTTGAAGAAGCTAAGAAGAAATTTGTAGAGCCTTGTAAGATAAGGGAATTGGCTAAGAAAGGTCATATTAAGATTTTAGATGTTGGTTTTGGACTTGGTTATAATGCAATTGCTGCTGTTGATACTGCTCTTTCAGAAAATGCAGAGATTGAAGTTATTAGTTTAGAAAAAGATAAGTCTGTTGTTGACTATGTAAAAAAAGTTAATCCAAATTTAGAGAATTTTTTTACTCTGGAAAGGTTGGAATATGATCCTCTGACAGAAACTTATAATTATGAAGACAAGAACATTTTTCTTAGAATTAAATTGGGAGAGGCTACTAAAACAATCAAGAAAGTAACTGGTAAGTTTGATGCTGTTTTTTTGGATGCTTTTTCTCCACCTAAAAATCCTGAATTGTGGACTTATGAATTTTTTAAAGAGATTAAGAAAAGAATGAAACAAAGTGCAATACTATCAACATATTCTTGTGCACGTGTTGTTAGGGATAATCTTAAGAAAGCAGGTTTTGAAGTTTGGGATGGTCCTGTTGTTGGAAGAAGAGCACCTTCCACATTAGCTAGGATTAAAGGTTAAGAAATTGATTTCACTTCTGTTAAAAATTCTTGGTTCAAATTTTGTTTGTCCAAGACCTGCAGAGATATATAGTTTTTGTCCTTTGTAGACTTTTAATCCCATGTCATATTTTCTGCCTAGTTTGTTTTTCGGTTGCCAAATTGGACCTATCAAAGGTAGTCTGATTGTAAATCCATGTGTGTGACCACAAAGAAGGAGGTCTGCTTTATATTCTCCAAGATCCATTACTATTTCTGGGTTATGTGATAAACCTATTGTGGGATATTTCTTATTTACTTTTGAGAATGCTTTCTCTACATTATGAAGACTCCATTTGTAACTGTCTAATCCAACCAGATTAATTTTATTTTTTCCTATTTTAAGTAAGGTAGATTCATTATCTAGGATTATTACATTGTTTTTTTTAAGACCCTTTGTTAAAAGATTATTCATCTTTTTATCTATTTTCCACAATTTAGACATGTAATCGTGGTTGCCAAGTACACCATAGACACCATATTTAGATTTAAGGTTTGAGAGAAGTTCTAATCTTTCTATATATCTCTTTCCATAAGATATGAAATCACCAGCAATGAATATTATGTCTACTTTTCTTTCATTTATCTTTTTGATGGCTTTTTCTAATTCTCTAATTGATCTTTTACCATCAAGATGAATGTCAGATATTAATGCTGTGTGTATTTCTTTTTTCAATGCTTTTATTGATATGTTTTCTTCAACAATATTGAACATATTTCACACTTTATAATACAAATATATAAAACTTGCCAGTTAATAATTTAAATCAGTTGAGACTTTCTACATACAAGCTCCTGTAGTGTAGTCGATACTAACGGCGATAAAGCACGCAAGATTGCGGCAAGCGTAAGCGTCAGTTGGCGCCGAAACGGGTACTATCTAAAGATAGTACGCATTGTGAAAATCTTGTAACCGGGGTTCAAATCAAGCCTTTTAGAAAAAGCCTTGAGGGAAAACAGGTACGACATTAAATGCATGCATTTAAGTCACACATGTCCAAACCAAAGGTTTATCTAAGCTTGTTGAAAGTCCCCGCAGGAGCATCCTTTTTTAGCGGAGAAAAGAAAAAGATGAAGTAAGGGTGAGAAAAACGAATAGAATAACAATTAAAGTGCTTCAGGATTCAAATAGTAAAATCTAGGTCTAATTTCATTCAATCTTTTTACATCAATACTGTGAAGTAGTAGAGGGTACATCTCAAATATCCCTTCTTCATCTGATGTTGCTTTTCTACATGCTCTGTCAAATTCATTTAAATCACGCAGCCTAGTTGCAACACCACCAAACCTATGAAGAGTATCAACACCTTGAGATATATCATACCTCAATATGCTTACTCCTTTAACTAAACTTTCACCTAAATCATCCCATGCTTCTTCAATATGTTCTTTTGGAGAAAGTTGTGGGCAGTATCTTAGTTTTTCAGGTCCTAGTTTTCCCCAATAAATGTCAACAAAAGGAACAGTTTTACCGAGATCAATAGTCTCTCCATTAAAGTGGTTTGTAATCTTATCTAACAGAGTAATAATGTACCTGGGGTATTCTGTGCTTTCATGGATGTAATATTGGTCTTCTGCAAGACGTGTATCTAAATAATCTACTAAAGAAAAATCTTGATACTTTTCGTCATCAATGAAAACATCTCTAATATGTGGATCAATCCATGTGGCAAATTTTTTCATAATATCCATAATATCATCTGTAATATCTTCAAAGTTAGAATCTTCATTTTTTTCTGAAAATAATTCAAATGGGACAAGATAATCAAGAACAACAGGTTCTACTTTACCAACTGCAAATCTCAAATCTTCTGTTTCATTACTCATAATAATCACGTAGAAACATCTTATATTTAAAGTTAATCCCACCCTTTTGAATTCTAATCCCCCTTTAATGTTACCGAAAGGTTCTAGTATCCACAGGAGCATCCTTTTTTAGCGGAGAAATTATGTCTTTAGAAACACTTTTATATTGTGTTTCTTAGATTGTTTATATGGATTGGAAAAAGATTGGACTTATAGTGGGTGTAGTTGTTGTATTGTTAGTCATATTTGCAGTTTTTTTTATAATGAATTTTTATCCACGTACCATAATAACTATTAACCCTGAAGACAAAAAATGTACAGTAGATGAAGATTGTGTTACAACAATGGTTAAATGTTCTTGTGACTGTGGTGTTCCAATAAATAAAATTCACTGGTCTAAGTATTTAGATAAAAAAGCTAAAAGGTGTACATTTTATTTTGGACCTATGTGTTTTATGAAATGCGAACAAGAATTAAAATGTATCAATGGTATTTGTACTATTACAAATGAATAGGTCAGTCTTTGTGTTTGGAAAAAGCCCACTTCTATGAACTTAAAGTTACAGTACCTTCTGAGCCTTCTGGTCCAGAAATAATTTTACATTAGGAGCAAGGATTATGTTGTCGGGGTTATTAACAGGAACCCATCTCATTTCACTAAACTTTTCTTTTTCTATAATCTTTGGTGTTGCTTCTGTTGGAAGATGAGCTAAGAATATATGACTTTTATATACCTCATCTTGATGCTTAAATTCAACTTTACCCCAATATTCATCTATTATCGGGAGACAACCAATTTCTTCTTTTGTTTCTCTTATTGCAGTTTCTTTAAAGCTTTCCCCACTTTCAACTGTTCCGCCAGGTAGTTCATAATGCTTGTGATCTTTTCTTTTGAGTAAGAGTATCTTTTCTCTTTCAATAATTGCACAACCAGAAATTACCTTAGTCATGAAGTTAGATGTATTCTTCTCCTTATAAAAAATTATCCTAAGCTAGAGAATCCTATCACAAATATATTCAGCTACTTCTTTGTAATGGACTTGGTCTTCAATTGATTGGTTGTGAACATGACGATACAATTTTTGGACATTCACAACTTGGTATTTATCTTCTCTTGTTTGCTCTATGAACGCAGACTCACTTTCTGCTTGATCAAGATAATGAAGTGCCATATGTGTGTCTGCATCAGGACCCGGACTAACTCCAAAGGTTAAATGGTCTATACGATACTCTTCAATTGCAGAATTAAATGCTTGTCTCCACACTTCTTCATCAATTGCGAAATCAGAAATATCTCTTTCATGCATTTCTAAAAGTACGTTGATAAAATACTGCCATGCTGGTCTTTGTGATTCTTTTGTTTGTATCATTGGTTCGTGTAGAAAATCCTTATATTTAAGTCTATTGAAAAGCCAACTTAATTCAATTACTTTTTTAAATAAATTAACTCTGCTTTCTAAAATGGATTTAAAAGAAAGAATAGAGATTGCAAGAAACTCATCCGGAAATGTAAATTGCTATGGAACTGCTTTATTTTTAACCGGGTTAATTGATGAAGACGTTTACACTGAACCCTATAAAATTCTTGATAACTATGAACTTACTGAGATAAAGAAACCAGAGGTTGGTTGTTTAGCTCTTTTTCCGGACTATGGACACATGGCTGTGGTTACACAAACAGATCCAATTTTGTTTATGGATAGGGCAGGTGAGATAGGTCCATTCAGAGAAAATGTTTCCTTACTTCAGATTCTTTTGGATTATGGAAGCCTTGATTCTAATATTATCTATCTTGGTCCAGGATAATTATATATTCTTTACCAAAATAAAATAAAAAAGAAAAAGTTAAGCTTTTTCGTGTCTGTTATAACCTATTATCAACTGCCATAGGGGTTCTCTCTTTGTCATGACCCTCTCTTTTTCAACTTCTTTCTGTTTTGTGACAGTCTTTGTTATGGTTACGTTAGGATAAACTGTAACATACTCACAATCTTCTGTTGTAGGACTCTCTACCAATTCATATGTTCCAGTAACAGTATCTCCTTCTTGACATTCCTCAGACTCAAACTCAAAAGTGACTGATGAATACTTTGCAATTGGTTTTGTTTGTGGTTCTGTTACAACTTCTTTTCCACTTACATCAAAAACATATTGGTAAGTCCACTTACCACCAGTATCTTCTTGGTTCCATACTTTGAAGTTTGCATAACATCTGTGTTCATTAAGTCCAAATGGTTTTATATAAGGAGATAATGGATCCACCTCAATCTTTACTTCGCTTGGTGATTCAGTACAGATTCTTTCCTCTCTCGGATCATCCATGTTTTGTACTGTTTCTTGGACTTCAACTTCATAAGGTTCATACTCTGTGTAAGTTTCTCTTGCTTCATAAGGAACCTTAACTAACACCAATATTAGAAGCAAAATTACAACACCCACAGAGATGCTTACTTCTTTTGATAGGTGCTTATGCACATGGTGTACTACTGTCTTCTTGGACTTTTTCTTTGGTTTTTTGCTCTTTGATTTTTTCTTTGCCATATAGGATCACATTATTATCTTGGACTATAGATTATATAAACTTTTTGAAAAAAAATATAAAGAACACGATATAATATTATGTTATGGAAGATTTTGAAAAACAAATTTCTATTTTTGCAATTTCTTTTCTAATTGGTCTTGCACTTGTATTAACGGGTGTTACAGAAGGGATTCATTATAATGTTAAAGAATTAACACAACCTATGTTTGTTAATTATAATGAAGAGAAGGCTCCTTTAGTTGCTGAGTCAATAGCTTATGGAATTGAGATATCAATAGCTGCGTTGTTGATGTTTACTCCGTTAAGTGCAATGTCCTCTGCTTGGTTCTTCAAGATAGCATATGACCTTGTGGTTGGTAAGGGCGCGGGAACCAATGTATTTGTTATAGATCCTGTGCTTAACTATGTCATGGCTATTATCTGTATTACACTTCTTGTCTACAGCCTTTATAATCAATATTCTTGGACTGTCAAGTTAATACAACCTGGAACAAAAGCAACAGATGATGAACTTGAAAAGCTCATTTAATTTTACTAATATGAATACCACTAAATATATAAACTAATATATATTCCAGACTATATAAATTAATGATTTGAAAAAATATTTAAAATCAAATTGTTTTAACTACTAAAATGGCAAAGAAAAAAATCTTCAGTGTTTTTTTTCGCGAAAAACCAGCAGCCATGTTGTTGGAGATGAGGCGAAATTCTAAAAGCGAGATTTATGCTTCAAATCTTGCGAAAGCTACTGATTGCACATATTCACATGTTGTAAAAATTCTCAAATATATGCACAAAGCAGGTCTTGTAGAGTTTAATAAACAAGGCAGATTAAAGTTGCTTAGTCTAACAAAGAAAGGGAAAGATGTTGCAGACAATATAGATAAGATCAATAATCTTCTATCTGATTGAATACTTTTTTTGCTTCTTCGATAAATTGTTTTTCTACTTTAGAAGGGATTATAGCACCAGCAGCACTCTTATGTCCTCCGGATTGACCACCAACCTTTTCAGTTATTTTTTTAATAATCTTCATTAAATCTAAATCTGATTTTCCTGCTATCCTAATTGAAACCTTTGTTGTATTAATATCATTTTTTGCCATACTTAATATAATTGTTTTCTCCTCTAAGTCTAGATTATTAGAGATTATTGAAGCCAGAGTTCCAATTATTGTGGGCAGTACTTTTTTTCCCGCATTGATGATTATATAATTTTCTCCTTTGATAACTCTTTTTGGATTGTCTTCGTACCATTTCAAAGCATAGACAATTTCTTTCTTATATCTCATTAAAGTTTGTATTGCTTTCTTTTTGCTTTTTGGGTCATTTAAACATGCGCCAATTCCATAAGATGCCCTATCCATTCTACCACTGGAATTAAGCAATGTCGAGAATTCTCTTGCGTCTCTTGTGGGGCTTGATTCTTTTTCCTCTAATAAAATATATCTATCTCCAATCACTTTTTGAGGATTTTCCTCATTAGATCTTTTCATTATGACAGCAGAGACAAATCTCTCTTTTTGTTTCTCTGTTAGGTCATTATATTTTGTCCACTTGTTGCCTTGTTTAGGTTCAATATTTAATGATTTTAAGAATTGGATTGCTTTGCTTTCTGAACCTGCAACACCAGGCACAATGGGTTCTGTACTGTATGCTATTAATCTATATAATGGCTTTGTCTCAATGCCAAACCATTTTAAACCGCGTTTGATTTCAATTTTTTCTTGTTCTATGGCAGTCTCTAATATTTTTTTATTTAAACCAATAAATCCCTCTTTCTCTTGCATATCACCAATTGCTCCAACAATAGCTAAATGTGCTAGCTCCTTATTTTTTTCATTTACTGTTTCAGAAAAAAGATATACAACGCCACTTCCAGAGATTTCTTTCGAACCATTGATGCCAAAAATATGTGGATTAACCATAATAATATTTTCAGGAATTTTATCAAGAAGGTTCTTATCAAAAGAATGATGGTCTAAGATTATAATTTGTTTTTTGCCAATATATTTTTGGATGAGGTCATACTGTCCAGAACCAAGATCTGTAAATATATAGTAATCATAATCTTCATTGGCAAATTCCAATAAATTTTCTTCTGCAAGTTGCTTAACTATGGAAAGAGCATATTTGTATCCCTCATTTTTTAATGTCTTAATAGCAATTGCAGCACTACATATTCCATCAGCATCAAGATGAGAGACCACTCTAATAGTTTCATCTTTACCAATTGAATTAAGTTTAGATGCTGCTTTCTCTAGTTGTGCTCTGAATTCCACTATTATCACGAGATAGAAAATTATTCTACCAACAGATTAACTCTCTTTGGATTATAATGCCAATCTTGAGGAAGTCTACCTGATTTTTTGTAGTGTTTAACGAGCCTTCTTATCTTAGACTCTGTTAATGTTAATCCTCTCTTGGCTACAAGATCTTTCTTGTTTTCTTCTAAATGCTTCTGTAAATCAATTACTCTTTTCAGTAAAGCAGTTAGATTTTCAGGAAGATCACTTAGTAATTTTCTCTTTTCTAATATGTCTGTAATTGATTTTTTTGTTATTGTCTTTACATCTGGTATTCCATAAACATCTCTTAGTATAAGACCTATTTGTGAAGGAGTGTTACCTTCTTTTCCAAACTTAACTATTAATAGCTCTATTTCTTTTGGTTTATAAGACATCCAGCTATGACTTTTTTTAAGTGGTTTTTTTGAGCCAGATTTACCTTTTCTTCTTGAATGCATTCTTGCCATAATAACACCTTGGAGAATAAGTCTGATGCGAATCCTCCAGCATAACAAAGTTTTACAACAATGTTATCTTTTGTATCTTAGTGGAGTTATAGTTGATTTAAAAAGTTTATCCTTTTAATAGTGCAATAGTTACTCCTGAACCACCTTCTTCTGTATCTCCTACTCTATATGATTCTACATAAGAGATTTGCTCAAGAACAGCCTCTACTGTTGCCCTTAATTTCCCAGTACCTTTACCGTGTACAATATGTACTTCAGAGAAACCCCTGTAGTGAAATTCTTTTAAAGTCTGTCTTAATACAGGGACAGCTTCCTTCGTAGTCATTCCGTGAATGTCAATTCTTGGTTTCTCTCTCATTCTTAAAGAAAAGTAGCCCCGCCAGGACTTTCGCCATATAGGATTCGAACCTGGGTCCCCGCCTGTCTTTTGCCTCTAAAAGACATACAAAAATGCATGTTTTTGGCATCCAAAGGGCAGGATGATTGACCGCTACACTACGGGGCTATATTCCTCTGAGAAATACGGGCAATTTATATAATTTTCTTACTTCCACAGCTTAATCATATCTTCTTCCATAAAATGCAGCTTTCCTGGAATAATTAAACAGTGAAGTGGAGCACCAAACTCATACTCTTCAAGAGAATGAGCAGTTCCATATTTAATAACTGGGTTATCACTACCTAAGCGAGCACATCCAACTACTTTTAGAGTTTCAGTAAAGACTCCTTCCTCTCTTTCAGATTCTATATGTAATAACTGAGAAATAGCTTCATTGACACTCATGTATTTATTTTTATCTCTCTTTATATCAAGTAAGACTAGTGTATGAAGTCCTTGCTTTTTGTTCTGTTTTATCACATTATAAGGTGTCTTAGGTTTAAATGATGGCTCAAAATAAGGCATGGAGGTTATCTTTCCATATTTATACAATTCCAGACCAACAACACCAACAGCAGTCAATATAGATGAGTTATGTATTATCTTGATTTCAATATCTTTCTCTTTTGCTCTCAAATACATATCAACATGTGTGGTTGCAGAGAAAACATCCCCCACAACTAAAAAACCAACATTCTCTTTAACAGCTTTATCTAGAATTTCATCTGCTCTTTTCTCAACCAAATCACGGTCTGCAGCTAAAACTTCTTTTCCATAAAATTCTTCAAGTTTTTCTAGAGAAGTATTTAACATGGAAGTGTAATCTTCTAAAAACAAATAATCACATTTCTTTACAGCTTCAAGACCTTTGACAGTAATGTCTTTTTCATCATTTAAGCCAAGGCCTATCATGTATAATGTCATGGATAAGAGAAGTCATGCTTATTTTAAATATTTAATCAAAGAAAAAAGAAAAAGTTTCTCTCCCCCACGGGAAGAGAAAAAAAATAAAATGCCTCTATCGCTTATCCTTCGGGGGTGATTCACAGATAGAGGCAAGAAGGCACCACACAAAGACTATGGGGTGATCTTGAGTTTGATAGTGCTCATCTTTATCTTACAATCTCTATACCTAATTCCTCAGACACTTCCATCATTTGTCTACTTGGTTGTGTCGTATCGGACTTGCCTAGTATCCATGGGCTGTTCACGCCTGTAACGATTGTCATTACTGTTAGTTTTCCTTTCATATCCTCTGTGACACGTGCTCCCCAGATTACGTTGGCATCTTCATCTAGGCTTTCTGTTACTAGTTCACCGATGTTATTGATCTCATCAAGTGTTAAATCAGGTCCACCGCAGACATGTATTAATGCTCCAGTAGCTCCTTCGTAGTTTATATCTAGTAGCGGATTGCTTAAAGCTCCTTTAACAGCCTCTTCAACTCTATTATTTGTGTCAGATGCTCCAACACCGATGGCTGCTACGCCTCCATTAGTCATTATTGCTTTAACATCTGCGTAATCTAAGTTTACTAAAGATGGCATTGCAATTGTTTCAACAATTCCTTTTATCATTGTTGCTATTAATTCATTAGCAACTGCAAAGGCCTGTCTGATTGGCAGATTTCCTGCAATTTGTACTAATCTGTTATTGTCAATTACGATTACTGTATCTGATACTTGTCTTAATTGTTGTAAACCGAATTCAGCTTTGTCTACACGTGCTCTCTCAATCTTGAAAGGCATTGTAACTGTTCCGATTACAATTGCTCCTAAATCACGAGCTACTTCAGCTACTATTGGTGCTGATCCTGTTCCGGTTCCACCGCCCATTCCTGCGCAAACGAAAACCATATCTGCTCCTTTTAGAGCTTCTTTTATTTCATTTAATTGCTCTTGAGCAGCTTCAGCTCCTTTTTCAGGGAAACCTCCACATCCTAGTCCACGAGTTGTTTCGCGTCCTATGAGAAATTTCCTGTCAGCTTCAGTGACACTAAGATGCTGTTGATCTGTGTTACATGCTAAAATTTCAGCACCTTTGACTCCTTTTTGGTAGAGCCAATTTACCATATTGTTACCTGCGCCACCAGAGCCAATAACTTTAATCGTGGCTTGATGGACGTCTAGGCCGTCAAAATTCTGGCCTTGTGATTTTTTTAATGCGTTGTCCACAACGTAGTCCATTTTTCTTATACCCCCTTGTTTTGTCTTTGTGTACTATTGAGTATTCCTTTACTGAAATATATATTTCAAAGTAAATAAATCTTTATATATCAGTATGTAGTATACTCTACTTAGAATAAGCCAAAATTTAAGCCAAATTTTAGTTAACCAATAATTCTCGACTAAAGCCAATTATTTAGAGTTATAAGCCAAACAACCCCAATACTATTTTATTATCTGAACTCTTATATAAATGTTTTGGTATTAATAAATATATTTTATAGAATATAATTACTTCTTTTTCTTGCTTTTCTCTACTACATCTTTTCCAGCATCTACTAGACCAGAAATGACTCTTTGGATCTTGTCAAAAATAAGTGGGTTTTGCAGTACTCTTTCAATATTACTTATACGAGTTCCATATGATTCAAAATAACAAACATTCTCTAATGTGTAGTGTGTAGGAGCAGGAACAACTTCATCAGGATAACCAATAGGAAGTATGGCCTGTGGTCGTACACTCTCAGGAAGATTGAGTGCTCTCGTCAACATATTCTCATCAAATGCACCGACCCAAGTACTGGCTAATCCAAGAGAGTGTGCAGTTAATAACATGTTTTGAATAGCGGCAGCACAATTCTGTATAGAATACAGTCTTTCTCCTCTAATACCATAGAATTGATTGATCTTTTCTGTTTCTGCACAGACAACAATAATAAATGGTGCTTCAGCCATCCACATTTGTTGCATAGCAGCCTCTGCTACCTTTTGTTTATTCTCTGGATCTTTAATTAATATGAATTTCCAGTTCTGGAGATTTCCAGAGCTGGGAGCATATCTTCCCGCATCTAAAACAACACCAAGAATCTCCATTGGAACATCTTGAGAAGTAAACTTTCTTATAGATCTTCTCGTCGCTATGGCTTCAAAAACATTCATCTTTATGTTCTCTGGGTTGACACTGTCTTTTATATCTGGTTCGGCCATGGTAATTTCTTAGGTATATCTCCTTTAAATATTTTGTTATATGTCTATTGTTTCAAAAATGAAACAGTGTTTCAAAAATAAAAAGATTTATATATTTGGGATGAAACAAAGAAAACAGATGGACCCACCCGAGTTAATAGAAAAATTATTTGATAATAAGATTGTCTCAATTCTAAAGTTTTTTTTAAAAAATGAAGATAAAGAATTTTACTTGAGGGAAATTTCTAGGGAAACAAAAGTCTC
>CAZHYZ010000013.1:0-29728 GCA_964537195.1 uncultured Methanosarcinales archaeon | reverse complement strand
GGATGCATGAAGATATAGACGAGATGTTTAGTAACGTGTGGGGAAGAGGAAGACCAAGATTAGGTTATAAAGGACGTGGTAGAGACCTAGTTGAGAGAGGAGGATTTAGATATCCAATATGTAATCTTCATGAAACTGAGAATAATATAGTACTAAGCTTTGAGATTCCTGGTGTGGATAAGTCAGAAATTGATTTAACAGTCCAGGATAATAATGTAACTGTAAAAGTTGAGTCTAAAGTTGAAAAAGAGAAAAAAGGAAAAGAAGACTCATACAGTTATGAGATGCAGTCAAAGAGCTTCTTTAGGAGAGTGCCTCTACCAAAAGAAGTAGACTCAGATAAAGCAAAAGCAGAGTACAAGAAAGGAGTCTTAAGAATAGAACTCCCTAAAAAACATAAAGAAGAGAAGAAAGGAAGGAAAATTGACATCAAGTAAAATTCTTTCTTTTTTTATTTTATTTTGATCAGATAAAGATTATAGGAGGATGATAAATATGAAATTAAAACCATTAGGTAATAGAGTTTTGTTGAAACCTATTGAAGTTGAACAAAAGACAAAATCTGGAATATATATACCAGAATCTGCCAAAGAAAAACCAAAACAAGCTGAGGTGCTTGCAGTTGGAGATGGCAAATTGGTTAATGTAAAAGTTGGTGACAAAGTAATTTATTCTGACTTCGGAGGTTCAGATATTGAACTGGATGGAGTGAAGCATATTGTGATGGATATTAAAGATATCCTAGCAATAGTTAATTAAGGAGGGATAGAAATGGCTAAACAAATTATGTTTGATGAAAAAGCAAGAACAGCCCTGATGAAGGGAGTTACTACAATGGCAAACACTGTTTCTGTAACACTTGGACCAAGAGGAAGATGTGTTGCATTGGATAGTGGATTTGGTTCTCCAACAATAATTAATGATGGAGTTACAATAGCAAAAGAGATTGAGCTTGAAGATAAATTTGAGAATATAGGTGCTCAATTAATTAAAGAAGTTGCAGAGAAGACACAAGATGTTGCTGGAGACGGGACAACAACAGCAGTTGTTTTGGCAAGAGCAATTATCCAGGAGGGACTAAAGAATATTGCAGCAGGTGCAAGTCCCATAGATATAAAAGTAGGTATTGAAGCGGCAGCTGATAAAGTGGTTGCTTATTTGAAAGAGAAGAGTATTGATGTTAAAGGCAAAGAAAAGATTGCACAAGTTGCAACTATTTCTGCAAATAATGATGAAAAAATTGGTAAACTAATTGCAGATGCAATGGAAAAGGTTGGTATCAGTGGAGTTATTACTGTGGAAGAAGCTAAAGCTTTTGAGACAACCCTTGAAGTTGTAGAAGGTATGCAATTTGATAAAGGATTTGTATCTCCTTATATGGTTACAAACCCAGACCAAATGACTGCAGAGTTAGATGATCCATATATCTTGATGTATGATGGAAAAATTAGTTCAATGAAGGAACTTCTTCCAGTCTTAGAGCAGATAGCTCAGGAAGGAAGGCCCTTTGTTATTGTATCTGAAGATGTTGATGGAGAAGCCCTTGCAACCCTTGTATTGAATGTTATAAGAGGTTCTCTAAAAGCAGTAGCAGTCAAAGCTCCAGGTTTTGGAGATGACCAAAAAGAGATGCTTGAAGACCTTGCTATATTGACCGGTGGTCGTTTGATTTCTGAAGACAAGGGCATGAAGCTTGAGCAGACGACTTTATCTGATTTAGGAACTGCAAAAAGAGTTAAGGTAGATAAAGATAAGACAGTAATTGTTGGTGGTCAGGGAGACTCAAAGAAGATCAAGGCACGAGCCAGTCTATTGCATAGTCAGATAGAAAATGCAGAGTCTGAGTACGATAAAGAAGATCTGCAGAAGAGACTTGCCAAGTTGGTTGGCGGAGTAGCTGTCATCAACGTTGGAGCAGCAACTGAAACAGAGATGAAAGAGAGAAAAGCTAGGGTAGATGATGCATTGCATGCTACAAGAGCTGCAGTAGAAGAAGGTGTTGTTGCAGGAGGAGGAGTTACATTGTTGAGGGCTGTAAAGACTCTTGAAACAATGAAATTGCCACAGGAACAGCAAGTGGGAGTAGAGATTGTCAAAAAGGCAATACTTGATCCTGTAAAGATTATTGCTAAGAATGCAGGAAAAGAGCCAAGTATTGTTGTTGATAGATTAAAAAAAGCCAAAGATAATGTTGGTTATAATGCCAAAACAGACAAATTTGAGGACATGTTTGAAGCTGGTGTTATTGATCCAACAAAAGTCACAAGAACAGCTCTGCAGAATGCTGTCAGCATTGGTGGATTGTTCTTGATAACTGAAGCTGTTGTTACAGATCTTCCTGAAAAAGAAGACAACACACCAAAGATGCCTCCAGGAATGGGCGGCATGGGCGGCATGGGTGGAATGGGCGGTATGATGTAAAGCCCTTTTTTATTTTATTTTTTAGTGATAAAAATGTCTAAGAAAAAAGAGAAGAAAAAAAACCCAGAGAAAAAAGACTCTGAGAAATTGTTAGAAGACAAGGAAAAAGAGATAGCAGAACTAACTGACATGGTCAAGAGGACAAGAGCTGAACTGATTAATTATGAAAATAGAATTACAAAGGAATCAAGACAAAACACAGAATATGCAAATGCTTCTCTTGTTAAAGAATTATTGCCTGTTTTAGATAGTTTTGAACTGGCTTTGAAGAATTCACAAGATTTTGATAAGTTTAAAGATGGAATGGAGATGATATTTGCACAGTTTTTTGGTATCTTAAAACAACAAGGATTAACACCAATAAATGTTGAAAATAAGAAGTTTGATCCTCATCTTCATGAAGTTTTGATAAAACAAAAATCAGACAAAGAAGAGGATACAATTTTAGAGGAGCTACAGAGAGGATATAAGTTTAAAGAGAGAGTAATAAGACATTCAAAAGTAAAGGTAAGTGAATGATAACATACAACACCTCACTAGAAAAGATTGAGAAACTAATTCATCCATGTAAATGTCCAGCATGTCATAACTCCTGTGAGTATGGCTCAGGGTCATTGGTTGAAGGTGACTTAAAAAAAATAGCAGAGTTTTTGGAGATAAGTGAGAAAAAAACAAAAGAGGAATATATGGAGGAAATCGAGAGATTTGGTACAAAAAGATTGAGACCAAAATTACTGAGGAAAGATAAACCATATGGAAAATGTGTGTTTTTTGACAAAGTCAAAGGATGTACTATCCATCCTGTAAAACCATTGGAGTGTAAGATTGCAATGAGCTGCAAATCTTATGGTCCTGATTTAATCAAATGGTTTGATATTAATTATTTCCTTGATAAAGACAATCCAGATTCAATAAGGGAATTTAAGATTTATGTTGAATCAGGAGGAGAAACACTTGGTTTGGAAATGAAAGATATTGTAAGTGAAGAGGAATTAGAAAGAATTGAGAAATATGAAGATTTAAAAAAAGAAGACAAAGTAAAAGACATTATAGAGGATGATAAGGATGAAAACAAATAAACAAAAAATGTTCCTTAAGGCAGCTGCTATATTTAAGTATTTAACAGGAGATGATAAACTTCATACTCTTGTAACTACAAAAAATACAGAAGTTGATTTAATTACAACAGATCAGAGCTTATATGAGGCAATCGGAAGTGTAAAAGACAGAGATGAAATTAACATAAATCTTCTTGTTAAATTATTAGAAGTAACTCAGATAGTTCCTTATGAACAGGCAACTAAGAATAGTCGAAGGATATTAACTGAGGAGAGAGTAGAACAAATTAGAAAAAATATTACAGATGATTATGATAATAAAATGGAGGATGATTGAAAATGAGCAAAATTATAGGTATTGATTTAGGAACAAGCAATAGTGCAGCAGCAGCACTTGAAGGCGGCAGACCAAAGATAATTCCATCTGCAGAAGGATCAACCCAATATGGGAAAGCATTTCCTAGTGTAGTAGCTTTCACAAAAGATGAGCAACTCTTGGTAGGAGAACCAGCAAGAAGACAAGCAGTGAGTAACCCAGAGAGGACTATAACAAAAGCCAAGAGAAAGATGGGTACTAATCACAAATACAAGATTAATGGTAAAGAATACACACCACAGCAGATATCTGCTTTTATTCTACAGAAGATAAAGAAAGATGCTGAAGATTATCTTGGAGAAAAAGTCGAAAAAGCAGTTATTACAGTGCCTGCTTATTTTGATGATAATCAAAGACAGGCAACAAAAGACGCAGGAGAAATAGCTGGTCTTGAAGTTGTTAGAATTGTTAATGAACCAACAGCAGCATCATTAGCGTATGGTCTTGATAAAAACGATGATGAACTTAAAATTCTTGTTTTTGACCTTGGTGGAGGAACATTAGATGTTACAATAATGGAATTTGGCGATGGTGTATTTGAAGTTAAATCTACAAGCGGTGATACACAGCTTGGAGGTACAGATATGGATGAAGTAGTAACAGAATACTTAATTAAAGAATTCAACGAAGAAAAAGATGTTGATTTAACCAAAGATCCTGTTGCTATGCAGAGACTCATAGAGGCAGCTGAAAAAGCAAAAATAGAATTAAGTACAGTGATGGAGACAGATATTAATCTGCCTTTTATAACTTCAAATGATAAGGGACCATTGCATCTTAAGACAAAATTAAAGAGGTCTCAACTTGAAAAACTTGTAGATCCTATTGTCAAGAAATGTGATAAACCAGTTAAGCAGGTATTGAAAGATGCAGGACTAAGTGCAGATGATGTTGACAAGATTATTTTGGTGGGAGGACCTACAAGAATGCCTATTGTCCAGAAATTTGTTGAAAAGGCAGTAGGAAAAAAAGTAGAGAGAGGAGTAGATCCAATGGAATGTGTGGCACAGGGTGCTGCTATTCAAGCGGGTGTTTTATCAGGGGATGTTAAGGATGTCTTATTGTTAGATGTTACTCCTTTGACATTAGGTATCGAGACTCTTGGAGGAATATTTACTCCTCTGATAGAGAGAAATACAACAATTCCAACAAAGAAGAGTAAAATCTTCAGTACAGCTGCAGACAATCAGCCTGCCGTAACAATTAAGGTTGGTCAAGGTGAAAGACCTATGTTTGCAGATAATAAACTGCTTGGACAGTTTGACTTGGTAGGAATACCACCTGCACCCCGTGGAATACCACAAATAGAGGTTACATTTGACATTGATGCAAATGGTATTGTCCATGTATCTGCTAAAGACCTTGGTACTAAGAAAGAGCAGAGCATAAGGATAACTGCAACACAAAAATTAGGCGATGACGAGATAGAAAAGATGAAGAAAGAAGCAGAGAAGCATGCAGATGAAGATAAAAAAAGAAAGGAAGAAGTTGAAATTATTAATGAGGCAGATACCTTAGTATTTACATCTGAAAAGCTATTTGAGGAGCTAGAGGGCAAGGTTGATGGTAAGAAACTTGATGATGTAAAGAAAGATGTTGAGGAACTTAAGAAATTACTAGAGCCAGAGAAGAAAGATGTTGAATTAATCAAAAAAGCACTTGATGAAGTCAACAAAAAAGTTCAAGAAATGTCTACAGAGATGTATCAGAAAGCAGCTCAGGCTCAACAGCAAGCTCAGCAACAGGCAGCATCTGGTAAAGGGAAGAAAGACAAAGATGAGAAAGTAGTTGATGCAGAAGTAGTTGATGAAGAAGAGGATAAAAAAGAGAAGAAGAAAAAGAAGAAATAATTTTTTCCTTTTTTTCTTTAATTTGTTTTTCCACCCATTCTGAATTTTTTTTCTTTAGTAAGCCCTTCCATATCAAGTTTTTTTTCTATTTGCTTATCTATCTTTTTTAGGACATCTCTTACAGTGTTGTTTAATCCAAAGTTTTCTGCGGTAGCATAGAATCTTCCAGCAGGCGTCTGCACATTTAATCTGGCATGCAATTTCTTTTTATTAACCTGTTTCTCTGTATGTTCATCTATTTGGACATTGAACATGCTCCGCTTAAGTAAGTGTTTATTCTTTTCTGTATAATCAGTAACCATATCTGCTATTAATTTTCTATCTAAATCTTCGATTTTAGATTTTACATTTATTACTGGAGGCACTTTTCCTACTGCACCTAAAGCTATAGGTCTTAAGAGATCTTTTCTTGTTACTATACCTGCTAATTCTTCATAAGTCTCTAATTTCTTTAATATAACTATGCTATTAATGTCATTTTCAATCATCTGATCAACAACTTTTTCGACATTATCATCTTCATAAGCAGTTATTACTGGACGTCGCATTAATTCTCTTGCAGAATAATTAAGATGCTTATCTTTTTCAGCCATATAAGTACCGAAATCAGCTCTTTGTCTCGGTTTTATAGAATATACAACATCATGCATAGTTAAAATCCCCTCTAACCTATTATTCTTCATTATAGGAACTCTAGATATGTTTTCTTTTCTGAATTTTCCTATAATAGATGAAACAGCGTCTTCAGAAGATGCTGTAATCACATTTGAGCTCATATAATTTTTAATATTATCATTAGAAATGTCTTTGGGCAATGATTTCAGAAGATTCATGTCATCAACAACTCCCAAAATTTTATCATTACCCAGGACAGGTAATTTCATTAAATCACTCTCGATCATCAATCTTGCACACTCTGCTATTGAGGTGTCTTTATTTAAAATAGGAGCATTTGTTTTTATTCTTTTAATTTTCACAGTTTTGGGGTCCATGCCGGAAAGTAGTATTTGTTTATGACTTATAACACCAGAATATTTTCCATTATCTTCAATAAAAATCACATCACCATATCCTTTTAATTTAGGTAATGCTTTTGAAACAGGTTTATCCTGTTTGATTGTAATAAAATCAGTATTCATCAAATCTTCGGCTGTCATATTTTCACCCTATTATGAAATATAATTTACAGCTTTAAAAATTATTTCCTTTCATAAATACAGAAATAGTAGTCATAAGGATTCTTTTCATTCTTTGGACCTTTTTCTTTTTTTATTAATTTCCACTCATCCCAATTAACTTCAGGAAAATAAATATCTCCTTTAAATTCATACTCTATTCTTGTAACATATAATCTATCCACATCATCTAAGAATAATCTGTAAATAGATCTACCTCCGATAATAAATGCTTCATCCTCCTTTTCAACAGATGCAAGAGCTTTTTCTTTTGAAGTAGCAACTTCACAGCCAGGTAGTTCAATCTGATTAAAACTCATGACTATGTTTCTTCTCTTAGGAAGGGCTTTTCCTATGCTATGATGAGTTGTAAGGCCCATGATAACAGGTTTACCAGAAGTTGTTCTTCTAAAATAATCTAAATCAGCAGGAAGATGCCATGGTAACTCTGAACCCTTTCCAATTAAGTTGTTCTTGTCCATTGCCCAAATCATAGATAGTTTCATTTTTTATTACACCGCTATAAGGCCTTTTATTGGTGGATGAGGATTATAATCCTGTAATTCAAAGTCTTGAAATTTATAATCAAATATTGACTTTCTTTGTTTTATATTCATAGTTGGTAGTTTTCTAGGTTCTCTACTTAATTGTAATTTAGTCTGCTCTAAATGGTTTAAGTAAAGGTGTGCATCTCCAAGAGTATGTATAAACTCTCCAGGTTCTAGACCAGTTACTTCTGCAATCATCATTGTTAATAAAGAATAGGATGCAATATTAAATGGAACTCCTAAAAAAACATCTGCGCTTCTTTGATATAACTGACAAGATAATTTGCCATCATTAACATAAAACTGGAACAATGTATGGCAAGGTGGTAATCCTGCTTTTGTCATCTCTTTAATTTCAGGAGGATTCCAACTACTTACAATTAATCTTCTTGAGTTTGGGTTTCTTTTAATTTCATCAACAACCCATTTAATCTGGTCTATGCCTTCAAAATCACGCCATTGTTTTCCATAAACAGGACCTAGTTCTCCCCATTTTTTAGCAAAATCTTCATCATCAGCAATTTTCTGTGCAAATTCTTTTATTGTTTCTCTTTTGTATTGAGAACTTTGTTTATATCTCCTAAAAGGCCAATCATTCCATATGTTTACTTTATTCAGTACAAGATATCTAATGTTCGTATCTCCTTTCAGAAACCAGAGAAGCTCATGTATTATTCCTCTTAAATATACTTTTTTTGTTGTCAACAGAGGAAAACTCTTACTTAAGTCATATCTTGTCTGATAACCAAATACACTTATTGTTCCTGTGCCAGTTCTATCTTCCTTCTTAACGCCATTCTCCAGAATATATCTTAATAAATCAAGGTATTGCTTCATTTTTTTCCCTCAATATACTTGTCAAGTTTAGGAGTCCATTTTAAGTCTCCTTGACCTTGTCTCTGTGAAGCAAGTCTACCAGCCATAAACAAATAATCTGACAATCTATTTAGATATTTGAGAACATTATCTGTTACTTCTTCATCTTTTTTCAGAGAAACAACCTTTCTTTCTGCTCTCCTGTTTATAGTTCTACACACATGCAATAATGCACTTGGTTGTGTGCCTCCACCACTCAATATAAAACTATTTAACTCAGGAAGTTCTTCATCATATGAATTTATCCACTCCTCAAGTCTTTTGATCATTTCCTCTGTTATCCTCGGAATTTTCTTTGCTATGTTTTTTCCTTCTAGAGATGACTGATTAAGATCTTCAGGATAAGCTAAGTTAGCTCCAATAGCCAACAAATCATTTTGTACTTGTATCAAGTGTTCTTTAATATCTTTATGTCTGTGATCTAATTTGACTATAACTAGGCCAATAAAAGAATTAATTTCATCAACAGTTCCATATGCTTCTACTCTTTTAGAGTCCTTTGATTCACGGGAACCATTACAAAGAGATGTTTCTCCTTTATCTCCTGTTTTTGTATATATCCTACTCGGCATTTCCTAGCTTAATAACCTCTTCATTTAAACTGCCTTCTCTATAAACAGTAAGTCCTTTACAACCATAACTATATGCCATTAAAAATGCTTTTTTTACATCTTCAATTGTAGCCTTCTTTGGAAAGTTTATAGTTTTTGAGATAGCATTATCAACATGTTTCTGGAATGCAGCCTGCATTTCTATATGCCATTCTGGTTTAATTTGATATGCTGTAACAAAGACTCTTTTTAGTTCTTCAGGAAGATTAATGTTTTGGAGAGAGTTTGAATTAATTATTTCTCTTATTACATCTTCTGAATCTATCTCATATTCTTTTAAGACATCTTCTAATACCCTGTTTATGTGTAAAATTTCTGTGTTTCCCAAGACTTTCCTTATATATCCAAGCCCAAAGTTTGGTTCTATTCCTGCACTTGCATCAACCAAAATACTTCTTGCTCCGGTTGGAGATATAGCAATCAATGAAGAATTTCTCATTTTTATCTTGTGAGTGCTTTTCTCCCATAGTGGAAATACACCTTTTTCTTCTGCTAATCTCCTTGATTCATCATAAGCAACCTCTTTTATGTGCTTCATTACTTTTTCTCCTATTTCAATACCTTTCTCAGAATCATATGGAACTCTTAATTTATACAGCATATCTGCAAAGCCCATTACACCCAGGCCTAGGCGTCTTGTTTCCTTTGTGACTTTTTCTATTTTTTTTGTGGGGAATCTACTAACATCAACAACATTATCTAAAAATCTTACACTTAACCTAGTAACTTCGGTCATTTCTTTCCATTGTATTCTCTTGTTTCTGGTGAACCTTGATAAGTTAATTGCACCTATGTTGCCTGCCTCATGTGGCAATAATAGTTGGTCACCGCAAGGATCTGTTGTTTCTATTTTTCCAACTCTAATTAAAGAATTGTGTTTATTTATTCTGTCTATAAACAGAATACCTGGATCACCTGTTTTCCAGGCCATTGTGACTATTAGGTGGAAAAGGTTATTGCTGTCTACAGAATCTATAACTCTACCTGTAGAAGGGTCCTTAAGTTCATAAGTTAGTTTCTCTTTGACAGCTTCCATGAATTTATCAGTTATTTCAACAGAGATATTGAAGTTCTTGACTTCATTTCGTTCTTTCATTGTAATGAATTGTATAATGTCTGGATGTTCTACGTTTAGAGAGCCCATGTTTGCTGCTTTTCTATTTCCGCTTTGTACAGTTAATTCTGAAGCATGATCAAATAGTTTAATGAATTCAATTGGACCAGATGCAACTCCACCAGTTGTTGTTAATATAGCTCCTTTCGGTCTTAGTCTTGAAAATGAGAATCCTGTACCGCCGCCATGTCTCTGAACAAGGGCTTTTTCATATAATGCTTTAAAGATACCTTTCATACTGTCTTTTATTGGAAGAACATAACTGCTGTAGAGCATATTACTATTCCCTACATTGGCCAATATTCTTCCTCCAGGTACAAATTTTAAAGTAGACATAATATCAAAGAATTCTTGTTCATATTTTTCTCTGTCTTTCTCAATAGAGGCAATCTTTTTAGCTATTCTTCTGAACATATCTTTTGGGCTTTCCTTAATTACACCGGCTTCTTTATGGAGATAACGGTTCTTTGCAATTAGTAATCCATTTACACTTAATTTTGAATCATCCATCCTTCCAAGAATATTTTTCTTTAGTTTTCTAAGCTCAGTTCTTTTCTGCCTATACAAAATATAGGCTTTGGCCATCTTTGAAAGGCCTTCATTCATAAGAACATTCTCAACGATATCTTGAATTTGTTCTACACTTGGAATCTCTACTTGGCTTTCTAAAACTTCAGAATAAACTTTTTCTGCTAACTCTTCTGGGAGACCAGGAACATCTTCTCCCACAGCAAGCATTGTTTTTTCTATTGCAGCAGCTATCTTTGATTTCTTAAACATTACTATGGTCCCATCTCTTTTCTTTATTTTAGAAATACCCATCTTACCCCCTTAACCAAAAATCTTTTTATATTTTTAAAGGTTTAGTAATCTCTCAAACTCATCTCTCGAAATAAATTTTTCAATATCCCAATGATTTATTTTTGTCTCTAGTTTCCTGTATTCATCTCTTGTAGCTGTCATTTTAAAGTCTTTTATCAGATTTATAAAGTCTTTTTTTCTTTGTTGTTCCACCTTTTTTATACTCTCAAGCATGTTGCGGGAATTTCTCAATATTCTTTTTATCTCAGTAATATTACTGTGCCATTGGAGTTCTTTTTTTGTTATAAATCTTTCAACCTTATTGAATTTATCTTCCAAATCAATAACTCTTTCTTTAAATTGAACCAAATTATTTGCAACATCATCATAACTTGTCATGCTTTAGTTAATATTAATTCAGTTTAAATAAATTATGACAGACATCTTTTGGAATTTGTCGATAGTTTTATATATTAATATAGTATTTAATATACTAATTGGTATTTTATGTGTCTTGGTGAATTATCTTGTGTAGGATGATTATTGGTCTTGGAAAAATAAACACTAAAGCTATAATAGATGATATGATATTAATGGCTCGTGGCTTAAATCAGTTGCATGAAAGAAATCCTGAACACGGACATTTTAAGCATTCTGATGGTTGGGGACTAGCTTACTTAAATCATAATAGTAGATGGGTAACCTATAAATCAATAAATGCAATATATGATGATAAAAATCTGGTGAATTTTCGTACTCTTAAAACAGAAGGATTGATTATACATGTTAGAAGAGCTACTAAAGGAATAGTGTCTTTTGACAATACTCAACCATTTTATTTAGAGGATGATAAAGGAGAGTATATATTTACACACAATGGAACAATTCATGAGGATATTAAATTAAATAGTAAAATTCCTATAAACGGCAATTCTGATTCACTATGGTTCTTTAAAAAGATTTATTCTGATTTTGTTTATGGAGATTTAAAGTATAATCCTTTTTACCCTCTTAAAGATTTTAGTTCAGCTAATTTCTTTCTAGCAACACCAGAAAAATTCTACATAGGATCAAATTTCAGCAAATATCCAGATTATTACACAATGAATTTATTAAGAGATTCTGAGAAAACCATAATCTCATCAGAGATACTACCAACAATGAAAGATAAAAATTGGATTTCCATTAGAAATGGTGCTCTTGTGGAGATTAACCGAAGATAAGATTCTGTTTTGCCATCTCTTTTGTTATTATTAAGTCTTTATATAAATCCTGAGAACTTTTTAAAGCTAAGTCTCTAGCTGTTTCTTGTTCAATGGTTTTGTAATTTTCTTTTCCTTGCTTCTTTTTCACAAAATCAATGATTTCATCTGAAGTTGTCTTTTTCTCATTGAGCATTTTATTGAAAACACGTATAGGAGCCATGCTTTCGACTGAAGTTATACTTTTTACAAATTTCAACAAGCTTTTACAGTACATCCTGACATTTTCGTCTTCGAATCCATTAAAGGCAGAACTCTTCTGTAAAATATCTATATATTCTCTTTGAGGAACATGTAGAAAACCTTCTTCATAAGTAAATGGTTCTTCATTTCCAATGCTAGATGGTTTTACTTCTTTTACTTCTCTTTGTATGTATTTTGAAAAATGTTTCATTATACTGGACATTGCTACAATTTTGTTTAAAGAGTTCATATCGGCTCCTCTAGATTCAATTGTACTATGTGGACTAATCTTAACAGGTTTCCAGCATGTATCTAATAAAGAGGGTTTTCTCCCTTTCTTTGTGAAGTCTTTGAAAGAAGTCTCATGCTCAGTTAGTATGTTTTTCCAATCTTCTGCTCTTTTTTTAATTGTATCAGCTAACTCTTTAAAACTAGGGTGGTAATTATTTAGTTTTTTGTACTGTGAATAACCAGAGTAATATTTGTTTTTTAACCCAAATATTCTATCATCTCTATATAGCATCATTCTTGCATCTTTTCCATAATATTTTCCTTCATAATAAGGACTAGATTGCATAAATGTGGTGATTGCAGGGTCAATAGCAACATAAGAGTTGTGTAGATTAAGAACCTGTCTCTTTTTTCTGCTGTTTAAATCTGGATAAAAAAAGAGAATATTTTTGTTTAGGACATTCCTTGGAAGTGAATAGTGAAAATGAAAACCAATACATTTGGATGCAATAGACATCCTTTCATTGCCACGTATTTTTCTTTGTGACTCATATCTTGCATCAGATCTTAGTTTTCCTTTGTTTTTTCCTGGATAAGTACCATAGTAAAAAAGCCTTAAATCATTTACATCTGCTTCATATAGTATTTTTTCAAAGTCTTTAAAGAATCCTGAGAAAACTTCTTTAGAAGACCTATGTGGGAATGAAACAATCTCAATCCATGCTTGACTGCATTCTTTAGCAATTGTTGTTTCATGTAATTTTTTCTTTAGATCTTTAATTAATTGATCTGCTGTGTTAGATACTTCTCCTTGTCTATCTAATAACATAAATTCAAGTTCAATACCAAATAATCTTGTAATAGATGGCATTCTAGGAGTCATGGGATTTTGGATTTGATTGAGTAATATAAAACTTGTGTAAATAAATTTTTAAGTAACAAAATTCTATTATATATTAAGCATAATTGGTCTGTTTGAGAGGGAGGCTAAACGTTTAAGAAGGGGCCGTGCCCTAGGCAACTAAGCCATGCAGACCTCATAATCTCAAGATAAACAATTATGCATGAAAAAAGAATTATTCTTGTATTACTCCGTAACCTATAAGACGGAATCTTGTACCCATTCTCCTAGAAATTGTAACACGTGCTCCCAGCTCAGCACACACAGGCAATTTTAGTTTACATTCAATTTGGTCTTTACTTAGTTTTGTAATTGTACCAACTGTAGCTGCTGAGTAAACATTTAACATTAGAAGTTCATTCATCTTCAAAGGCTCAACTTCAAGATCTTCTTTTGCACCAACTACTCTCTCAAGCAAGTCTACTTTTAATTTCAAATCTTTATGGACTGGAGGAAGTTTCCCTTCATATCCAACAACACTTCCTGTGAAAGAATCTGATTTTACAATTCCAGGATCTAGAGTTGTAAGTGCTGCAATAGAACCTCCTGGACCGATTTCCTTTGTCTTTTCTCCTCCTGTCATTAAGCTCTTTATCTCTGTCTTTAAAGGGTCCCATACTTGTTTGTTTGCTTCTTCATACACATGGCCCGGTCTTATTTCAATTTTATCTCCTTCTTTCAAAGTTCCTTGTTTTAAAGAACCACCAAGAACACCACCTTTCAAATTATCAATATCTTGTCCAGGCTTATTTATGTCAAAAGATCTGGCCACAAACATCAGTGGGTCAGCTTTACTGTCTCTTTTTGGTGTTGGTATAACTTTTTCTATGGCTTCGATAACAGCATCTGTGTTAACATTATGTTGTGCAGAAGTAGGTATGATTGGAGCATCCTTATAATCAGTGTCTTTCAAAAACTCTTTAATTTTTTTGTAGTTTAGCTTAGCTTTTTCTTCTGAAACAAGATCAATCTTATTCTGAATGACAACTATATTCTTTATACCAATAATTTTAAGAGCCATTAAATGCTCTCTTGTTTGAGGTTGAGGACAATCCTCATTAGCAGCTATTAATAACAATGCACCATCCATTAGGGTTGCACCTGCTAGCATTGTTGCCATTAAAGATTCATGACCTGGAGCATCCACAAAAGAAACTTTTCTTAGAACTTCATATTTTTTCTTTTCTTTTTTTGCTCTTTCCTCTGTTATATAACCTTCTTTTGTTTTCACAAAGACACTATCTGCATATCCTAATCTTATTGTTATACCACGTCTTAATTCTTCAGAATGGGTGTCTGTCCATTTTCCTGATAATCTTTCTGTTAATGTTGTTTTCCCATGATCAACATGTCCTACTAACCCAATATTGACTTCAGGTTGTACAGATTTCTTCTTAGACATAATATTTTCTGGAACAAAGAGATATTTATAAATTTTGGGAATACTAGATTTCTTTTCTTGCTCTATATAATAATCTTACAGCATGTTTAATGACATCTGTTCTTGAGGTAAAGCTGTCATCAATCTCGAGAAGTTCATCAACCTTTTTTGTTAGGCCTTCTGGTATTTTACAAGTATCATATTTGTGTGAGACTGGTTTTCTTGCCATGTTAATTGGATATTTAGTGATTTATATAAAACTTTTGTAAGAAGATTATTTAGGAGAAAGACTACTTGGAGATTTCTTTCTCAAATTCAGATTTACCTTCTTTTTTTTCCCTGTACAATAATCTGACAGCATATTTGATGACATCTGTTCTTGAAGTAAAGTCACCTTTACTATCTTTAACTAAAATATCTATCTTTCTTGTCAAGCCTTCAGGTATCTTAATTGTATCATATTTTGTTCCTGTTTTTCTTCTCATAGAAAGAAAAAAATTAAACGTGTTTAAATAGTTTTGTAATTAGTTCGAGATAATTTTATATATTACTTTATCATACAATATCATATAATAATGGGGTGGTTGCATTGGGTTTTGTTAAAAGGGCATATGATATATCTAGAAAAAAAGTATATTTTTGTGAGCATAATGATAAATTGGCTGATGTGGCATGGAAGATGCACACCAACAATATTGGTTCTATTATTGTAAGGAAGAATGATAAACCTGTAGGTATAATCACTGTAAATGAGCTTCTAAGGCAGATGAGCAGTAATCAAGATCCTGTAAAAACTAATGCAAGCCAGATAATGAGCTCTCCCATAATAACAGCATCTCAAAATTTGGAAATAGATGAACTTGTTGATGCTTTTAACAAACACAAGGTCTCTAGGATGGTATTGACTAATGATAGAAGTGATATTGTTGCTATCGTGAGAGATATTGCTGTATTTAAGTACATGACTTTCTACAAATACGACAGAGATGTAAAAAAGAGATGGGCACAGAGTTACATGAATAAGCTTTATTAGCGATATTTTTCCTTAAGGATGTAAACACCCTCTTCCTCTATAAATGCCTCTTTTTGGAATGTCCTTTCAAATTCTAAGAATATATCCATGAACTCTTTACCAAATTCTTTGTTTTTTTTTCCAAACCAATTTTCTTTTTTATCTAAGTTTTCCAGATAATCAAAATTCAGTATTACAAAAAGTCTTTTTTGAGTTTTTGAATATTTATCCAGAGCAGGTATTTTATTTGATATCTCTAAGAGATGTTCTATTGCATCTGGGTCATATTCGTAACTCACTTTACTTATGTTAACTAAGATTTCATCCCCCTTTTCTAAGTTTTGTTCTTTTACTATCTGGTTCGGTATTCTTACACAAAGTGAATTTCCTTGTTTTATGACTTTATTTACAAAGTAGACAGGTTTCATAGTATTTACAAAGTAATTACAAGTTATATATAAATCTTTCTAGAAAGAAGTATTTAAATAAGATATTTTTACCTGGATTTATGATAAATACAAAAGATGATATGAGAGATATTATGGATGATCCGGAGCTTGGGATTGAACTGAAGCTGAATCCAAAAGAAGTATCAGATGTTTCAGAAGAGTACCACGATTCATATGTAGCACAAGAGCTTCAGAGACAGGAAGAATATCAAATGCACAGTGACCAGAAGGTATACAAGCCTTAAGTTCTACTTTTTTTATTTTTAACCGATAAAATTATATTCTTGAATAATGGATATATTTCTTGATGGGTAAATCTAAGACTAAGAAAAAGATTGATTATAAAAGGATTAAGAAAAAAATTAAGGACAAGAAATATCACATTATCTTGTTTTTTCTTTGTCTTGTTCTATGGGGAGTATACACGCACTTATTTACAGTTTATAGGGTTTACTCGGTTCATCATTATAATTACTATTCAAATACAGTTATGATGCTTGAAAAACTAAGATCTGGCGATTTTTTAGGATCATATAATATGTTTCTTTATGGTCTCCCAAACAAGATAATTTTAATTAGGAGTCTGCCATTGGTTATTTTTGACAGGATTACACAGGTAAGATATGTAAGTATGGCAATTTTAACAAATCTTCTTTTATTGTATTTATTGTTCTTAAGTTTGGAGCAGGTATTCAAGACAGAGAAAGCATTTTATTTTACCTTATTTATAATGTCAAGTTATTTTTTTCTAGAGATATTGATAAGTCCATATGTGGATTTGCATTGGTTTTTTGCAACGGCATTATTTTATTTAGCAGCGTATAAGTTTATTATATTGAAGAAGGAGAATTATGTTGAGGTTGTTCTGACGGTTTTGTTGATATTTTTAGCTAAGAATACTTCTTATCTTTTTTCCCCAATTATTTTTTCATTTTTAATTATTTATATGCTTATTAAGAAATTTAAATACAAGAGAATAGACTTATTTGTGTGGTGTTGCCTGATTGGTTTCTTATTGTTTTTTGGTATTGTTGCAAGATTTTCACCTCAACAATTATTATTTGATATGAATATTGGAGGCCAGTTTTATGAAGATTTTGGTTATGAGGAATTACCTAATAGTTCTGATAATTCACCTGGGAGACAGACAATGATTATTTCAACTTATTTTTTTCAAAAATACAGTCATTTTGATTTTGATTTTGTAAATAAGTTTCCTTTTCTCTTTTTAAACTATCTTTTATATTTTGCAGTTATTTATAATCTAATTAAGAAAAGGAATTCATTTTTTATTCTCTTATTTTTTGCGAATGAGACATTCAACATCGTTTTTTTTAATTTATTGAATGCAGAAGTTAGTTATAGGTTTTTTTTATCAGGATATTTTGTTTACATGTATTTGTTTTTTGATTTAATTATTCAATTAGTCAATATAATACAAGAGAAGATGAAGAAATTCAAATTTAAATGGAATGAATTTTTGTTGATTATTATACTCTTTTCAGCTTCATTCTCAATATTCTCTTTAAATTACAATTATAGTAATGTAGCACTATATAATATTCATTATAATTCTAGAAATACAGAATTATTTCATAATCAGATCTTTGCTAATCTTCCAGAAAATTCAACTATTTATATGGAGACGTTCTTAGATAATGTGATGTTATATGCTGGACAAACACACGAAGAAATGTTCCAGACACCATATTTTAATTACTCAAAACATGATTCAAGGTTCTCATATATGCTTGTTAATAATTTATCACAAGCAGATTATTTGATATGTCATACCTGTGATTATGATTATCAACTATATAATAAATATTATCTATATAATGCACAGAATAGAATGAGTTATGATGTAAAGGTGTACAAAACCTAATTTAACCGATAAAATTATATTTCTGAAAGAAGGATATATTTGTTAATGGGCAAATCTAAGATTAAGAAAAAGATTGATTTCAGAAAGATCAAAAAGAAAATTAAGGACAAGAAATATCACATTATCTTGTTTTTTCTTTGTCTGATTTTCTTAGAATTATATACCTCTTTGTTTAGTTTTTATAGGATTTACTCATTTAATCATTATCATCAGTACTCATCAACAGTTATAATGCTTGGAGAATTAAAAGAAGGCAATTTTGCAGAAGGTTATCAAATCTTATCTGATGGGTATCCAAACAAAATATTTTTGTTCAGGAGTCTTCCCTTAATTATTTTTGATAGGATCACACAGACAAGATATGTAGGGATGGCTATTCTTACAAATCTTATTTTATTGTATTTATTATATTTAAGTTTAGAGCAGGTATTCAAGACAGAGTATGCGTTTTATTTTATTTTGTTTATAATGTCGAGTTATTTCTTTCTTGAAACATTGATAAGTCCATATGTAGATTTACATTGGTTTTTTGCAACGGCATTATTTTATTTAGCAGCGTATAAGTTTATTAAGAAAAAGAAGAACAATTATGTTGAACTAGTTTTAACCGTATTTCTAATGTTTTTATCAAGGAATATAGCTTATATACATTTTCAGATTATATTCTCATTTTTAGTTATTTATATGCTTATATCCAAAGTTGAATATAATCGGATTGGTTATTTTATAGGAAGTAGTCTAATTGGTTTTTTATTATTTTTTGGTATTGGGTTCGGATTTTCATCTCATCGCTTGGTGGATAATCTTGATGTTGGTGGGATGATGTCTTTTCAATTTGGTCATGGGGATGAAAACAAAACAACAATTGATACTCTCTCTTTTCAGAATTTATTTAAGACATCAAAATCTTTTTTAAAGAATAATATTCATATTGGTTTCGACTTTTTGAATAAGTTTCCTGTCTCTTTATTAAATTATTTATTGTATTTTTCAGTCATTTATAGTCTTATTAGGAAAAGAAACACACTTTTTGTATTATTGTTTTTTGCAAATGAGTTCTTTTTTGTATTATTATTTAACATTCTTAATTCAGTATTTGTTCTTAGATATTTTTTGGCAGGATATTTCATTTATTTGGTCTTGTTTTTTGATTTGGTAAGAGAATTTGTTAGTGAAATAAATAAAAAAATAAAAAAATTGAATATTAAATGGAATCATGTGGTTTTGTTAATTGCACTATTTTCAGTATTATCTTCAATACCTCTTTTAAAAAGAAGTTATGATTCAGTAGATTTATCTTCCTACCTATTCTTTATAGATTCAAAGAATACAGAATTCTTTCACGATAAAATTTTTAGTAATCTTGTGAAAAACTCCTCAATATATTTTGAGGGAGATTCAGCATATGATTTAGGATATTGTGGACAAAATTATTATCGGTCAACTGAAAAACCCTATTTTGAATTTTCAAAACATGATCAGAGGTTTTCATACCTGTTAGTTTATAATTTTTCTAAAGCAGACTATTTAATATGTCATACCTGTGATTATGATTATGAATTAATTAAAAATTATGAATTAAATAATTCTGAAACAGGGATTAGTTATGATGTGAAAGTGTACAGAGTACAACCGATAAAATTATATTCTTGAATAATGGATATATTTCTTGATGAGTAGATTTAAGAGTAAGAAGAAAATTGATTTCAGAAAAATCAAAAAGAAAATTAAGGACAAGAAATATCACATTATCTTGTTTTTTCTTTGTCTGATTTTATGGGGAGTATACACGCATTTATTTAGTGTCTATAGAGTTTATTCAATACATTATAACCAATATTATGCAACTACTGTTTTGATGCTTGATAGTTTAAGAAATTCTGGTTTTGTAGAATCTTACACTTTTTTTTCTACTGATTGGCCGAATAAGATTATTTTTTTGAGGAGTTTACCTTTGGTTATTTTTGACAGGATTACACAGGTAAGATATGTAAGTATGGCCATTCTTACTAATCTTATTTTATTGTATTTATTGTTCTTAAGTTTGGAGCAGGTATTCAAGACAGAGTATGCGTTTTATTTCATTTTGTTTATAATGTCCAGTTATTTCTTTCTAGAATTGCTAATAAGTCCATATGCAGATTTGCATTCATTTTTTGCTACTTCATTATTTTATTTAGCAGCGTATAAGTTTATCAAAGAGAAAAAGAATAATTATGTTGAACTAGTTTTAACTGTCTTTCTAATGTTTTTATCACGGAACATAGCTTATATACATTTTCCCATTGTGCTCTCTGTTTTAGTTGTTTATATGTTTATTTCTAAAATAGATTATAAGAGGATTAGTTATTTTATAGGATGTAGTTTAATTGGTTTTTTATTGTTTCATGGCATTGCTTTTGGTTTTTCAACAGAGAAATTATTCAATGACATGTATGTTTATGGTAAATTTAAAAATGATTTTGGTTATGAGGAGTTAAATTCAAACTTTCTAGACACTACAAAAGTAGATAATCTGGTAAACCTTTCTACTTATTTTTTTCAAAAACACAGTCATTTTGACCTTTTTATTATTAACAAGTTTCCTTCTTGGTTTCTAAATTCTTTTTTATATTTTGCAGTTATTTATGATTTAATCAAGAAGAGAAATAAATTTTTTATAGTGCTTTTTTTAACTAATGATATCTACAACTTTCTTTTCTTTAATATTTTGAATGGAAAGAGACAGTTCAGATTCTTTTTACCTGGTTATTTTGTATATTTGTTTTTATGTTATAACTTGATTGTGTATTTCGTTAAGAAGAATACTAAAAAAATCAAAAAGTTGAATATTAAGAGGAACCAAATATTTTTGTTACTAATATTAATTTCATTTTTATTCTCTATACCCTCTTTAGTCCTGAATTATAAATCTATTAGTTTATATGGTCTAGATCGTAATGATGGTAAGCTTATAAAATACTTTGATTATAACCTATTTAGGGATTTACCAGAAAATTCAAGAATTTGTATCAACTTAACAAATGGGAGAAATGCATATGCTGGAAATTCACTCATAGATGTGTTAAACATAAATTATACATACTCAAAACATGATTCTAGGTTTTCATATATAGTAACCTCAAATATCTCAGATGCAGATTATATAATCTGTGATGTTTGTCATTTTGATTATGAAGTGGTGAACAGATATGATGTTTATTTTCTTAAACGTGAACCAGGAATGTTCAACTACTGGAAGAAAAAAGATGTGGATTTATATACAGATAGGATTAATCTCACAGTATACAAGACTTAATCATTTCTTCAAAACATATAAGTAGAATCTCGGTTGGTAGAAAAAATAGAATAAAAAGCGGTACCAGATATATTTTGTTTTATATGAATTCTGAATAACTTTGTAATTATACTTTTCGGCAAGATGTCTAATTTCTTTTGATTTGTTTTTTGGAAACAATATCCTAATCTCTCCATCTTTTTTTAAGTATTTATGACAATTCATCAAGATTTTTTCAAGAATATCTTTCCCTTTGGACTTATAATCATGAATTGATTTGGCGGATTCATTTAAAAAAGGAGGATTTGTAATTATTAGGTCAAATCTTCCTTTCACATTAGAAAATAAGTTGCTCTGAATGAATTCAATATTTTCTTTATTTGAAAAATTATTCTTTAGATTATTCTCTGCACACAGAATTGCATTTTTATTTATATCAACACCAACAACTTTTTTTGCACCAGCTTTTTTTGCATGAAGTGCTATTACTCCAGAGCCAGTTCCCAAATCCAAGACAGACTTTCCTTTTACATTATAAACAATTGATTTGGAGAAAATAAGAGGAAGAGCGACATCGGCTTTTTTTACTCTAATGATAATTCCATCTATATTAAATGTATTTATGAAATTCAATAGAAATTTAGTATATAGAACATGGAGCTTAAACAGCAAGTTTTTCATTTCTGTAAACATAACATACTTATAGTATAAATATATTTTTATCACCATGAATAAAATTCCTGTCTTAAGACCCTCATTAGGAATTAATTTTTTTAAATTCTTATCTAGAGATAAGAAAGGACTAATTGAATCTTTTGAGAAAAAGTTTGCTAAGTATATTGGAAGAAAGTATGCTATCTTCACAAATTCTGGTACTTTCTCACTTTATTTATGCTTGAAAGAATTAGATTTGGAGAGAGGAGACGAGATAGTAATCTCTGCATTAATGGTCAAAGAGGTTGTTGATGTAATTAATATGTTAAGGTTAAAACCAGTTTTTGTTGACATTGATGAGACATATAACATTGATCCAGATTTAATTAATTCAAAGATTACCAAGAAGACAAAATTAATTCTCTTGTCACATTTGTTTGGGAATCCAGCCAAAGTTCATAAAATTTTGAATATTGCCAAGAAAAACAATATTATGATTATTGAGGATGCTGCACAATCTCTTGGAATTGAATACAAAGGTAAGAATTTAGGCAGTTTTGGAGAGCTATCTTATTTTAGTTTTGGATTGCTTAAGGACTTTACAACCTTGGGAGGCGGAATGATATTAACTGATAACCTAAATTATTATAAAAATATAAAAAAGAAAACTCAGAGTCTAAGAAAACATTCAAAGATTCAATTGTTTAAAAAATGGTTGAAACTTAAATTAGTTAGATTTTCAACAAGTCCAATTATATTTAATGTGTTTACATATCCATTTATGAGATTATTTGGTAAGAAAGTTGACAAGTACTTTAGAAAGGAGAAATTAACTCAAAAAGTATTTGTGAGAAATTTTGGTTATGGAGTTTCACAATTACAGGCTTTTGTTGGATTGCAGAATATAGAAACGATAGAAAAAGATTTGAAAAAGAAATTAAAAATTTCAAAGTTATATTCTAAAAAACTTAACCAAAAAAGCGGAAACCTTAGAGTTTTTTATCTAACCCCTAAACCTTTTAAACTATCAAGTTATTTATTAGATAATGGAATTCAGAGTTCTCTTGGTTTCATAAACTCCTATGTTAAAAATTCAAAGGCTGAGAAAACTAGAAAGCAATTATTATTTCTTCCTTTTTTCACTGAATTATCTGTTCAACACATAATTTATATATCTGAGAGAATTAAGGATTTCAATGCTGAATCAAACTAAATCTCTTTATCAGAACATAAGATATCTGCCCGAGTTTTTCCTTACTCCAGAGTTTGTAAGGAGATTTTTTTCTTCTTATATTAGGACTTCATTAGGCAGATTTGATTTAGATTTGCCTATAAATATTAATTTGATGATAACTTCAAGATGCAATCTTAATTGTAAAATATGTTATGTTAAGGATGAGTTAAATAAAAAAAAAGACATGCTCAATATTAAAGATATAAGAAAGATCCAAAAAACATTCAGAGGCAGAAGAACCTTGTTCTTTCTTACTGGAGGAGAACCGACACTCAATAAAAACTTGGTTGAGATTATCGAAATATTAAAAAAAGATAAAAAACATTATTTAGGATTGGTTACAAACGGGAGTATTTTAACTCATAAAAAAATAGATGAGTTGATTCAGGCGAAAGTTGATTTAATTGTTTTCTCTTTATTTGGTGATTCAAAGATTCATTCAGAAACAGTGGGAGATAAACACGCATATAAGAAATTAATAGAGAATGCATCTTATTTCTGTAAAAAGAGAAAAAGAACGTATGTATTGCTTAATGTACCTATTTCAGACGAATTAGATTTTGAGAACATGATTGAAGTTGCATCAGAAATCGGGGTTAATGGTATAAGATTTAGTCATTTAATCTACGTTACTAAGGAACAGTATAAAAAAACAATTGAAAAGATGCATGAAAATGTTTTATTATCAAATTTTCAATATGATAAAATAGATACTCGGTTGTTGATTAAAAAGATTAGGAAAGTGAAAAAATCAAAACCAGAAATCGACCTTTTTTTTCATCCCTATCTAAGTGAGAAGGAGATTAAAGAATGGTATTCTGATGATTTCAAGCAAAGGAGAAAATGCCACTTTTTACAAGTTGGAGTTCATATAGGAAGCGATAGACAGGTTTATCCTTGTCAGCACTACAAATATAGTTATGGTGATTTAGGGAAGAAGGACTTCAAAGAAATCTGGAATAGCAAGAAAGCAATAGAGTTTAGAAAAAGAATTCATAAAGAATTGCTTCCTGCATGTAGTAGATGTATTAAGTTTTGATATTTGAAAAAGAAGAATAATAAAAAAATCTAATACTATCTGTAGACTTCTCTGAATCCTACTTGGTCACGGGATTTTTCCATTTCAAGCTGGATATGTTCATATGTTGGACCGAGAATACCGTGAATATCAAGACCTTTGTCTAAATACTCAGAATTGAATGTAATTGGCTCACTTCCTGGACTACAATGGTTAATTACAAGTTGCGTCCCATTATTATCTGGGAAATGATAAGAAACCATTATCTTATATGTAGAAATTGAAGGATTCCTTTCATCCAAAAAACCGGCTGTGACTATGTTTTGTTTATGTTTTTTACCAGTGTCAATACCTCTAATAATCAACCCAAGTCCATTAATATCTCGAATTAGTTCACTTGCTATTTCAATCTCTTCCTGTAAGTCTGTCTCACTTGTGTATGGAAATAAAACAAAATGGTCAGAATAATGAAAATTATCGTGCATTGCATTGATTAACTTATTATCACTATAATATAATCTTGGTTCTTCTTGAATAACTCCTTCGCCTTGTATCATTTTTTAGTAGTTAAAGTATCTTATATTTAAATCTAATTATCGCTCTGATAAGGGTTGAGTACTAAAAGAATGTTGCCATCTACCTTCCATGTTATTAAAGACATCTTTTACAGTTTGTTCTAATAATTCTGGAATTGGTGCTAAAGCAACATAGACTCCTTTATTTTTCCCAAGCTCTGTAAGTTGAGGATCCCACCCACCTCCCCTTACCTCTCTCGATTTGTCATTACCAGTTCTGAAAAAATAAAACTCCTTTCCTTTAAATCTTGAAATTAAACCATCTCCTTCCTTTATATAACCAATATTGATTGAGTGTTCTCTCTTGAATAAACCTTTTCTCTGTTCTTCAATAATAATCCCAATACCTGTTTGATCTGGATTTTCATTGATATATTTGTCTAAACTTTTATCTCCCGTATAAGGAACTAAAGAACATTCAGGATGTTGAGAAATTGCCTCCATAACATCCACTAATAAAGGATCACGTTGTGGATATATTGGTCTTATAGCTTCATACATCATAGCAAGGTGGAGAAGTAGTTTATATTTAAAGTTGACTAATGAATAAACTTAAATATTAATGAGAATAATGTGTTTAGGCTATGGAATATGTAGTACCTATAATAAAAATTCAGTATCCTCTAGAAATAATTGAAGACATGTTAAATAGTGATAAGAGTATGGATGAACTTATGAATAGGATTTTTTATAAAAATGAACCAGTCCATAGAGTTATTAACCAAAGAATGAATTTTGCGGCTCAGATAAATCATGACAATCTTCATATGGCAAGTGCCCTAGTATATCATCTTCTTGATATTAGTTTAGAAGATGGTCAGTCATTGCCACCCACTAATCTAAGAAAGTGGAGTAATCTGGTTGATTTAGTATATAATAGTAGTCATCTGATTAAAGAAAGGGCTAAAGATGTAATTGAGTATGATCCCACAATGATTGAGGTTTTTGGCACAATTACCTTTAAAGGATTTGATAAGATAGAAAGTGATTTAATTGGCTACGACTGTATCCTATTGTATCTATGGCTGGAAGATTCTTTATTACACCATAATAGAAGATTAAAATTATTTACTGAAGCCGTGGAGAAAATAGATTAAAATATTCTCCTATAGGTTTGTTATTCATATCATATATTTTGTTGTAATATCCAATATACTCTCTAATATCAACAGGAATTAGTCCCATTTGTCTAAAAGTGTCATCAACTTTCTTAGTTAATTCATCTAACTCTTCTTTATTATATGTTAAGGCTTCAACTTCAACTAGTTTCCCAAAATATGTTTTGTCATCTAACTCAATTTTCAGACCATTCATTTTATAGGTTGTCCTCTGCGTCATAATATAAAGACAACTATCAAATCCAACATTTTCAATTTGTCTTCTGAGAAAAGAATTTACTTCTGTCTTATCAATAACTTCGTTTGATTCAGGTCTTGCTGCTTCACCAATTATTTTCCCTTTAAGTGTAGCAATGACCAAGCCATTTGCATATCTTATCCGTAAATATTCTTGATTTGGTCCCAGTAGCAGATATGAATCCATCATCTTTTCTTCTAAAAAATCAGCATTTTCTTGAAGAAATTGCTGGACTCTTTCAAATTCATCATCGGAAATTGGCCAGGCTTTTTTTTCTACCTCGAATATTTTATCCATAACTTGGAACATAATGTTCTTAAATTTAAATTTAAGGGAATGCTTAAAAATAAATTATCTTTACGACCCGGTAAAATTACGTGTGTGATTTAAAATGCCAACAGAATTTTTTGAAAAAGAAGGAGAAATACTTCCAGATTATCAGGAAGACTATAATCATGAATTGATATACAGTACCTATCAATATCTTGGGCCAGGATTGAAACTTGACGGCTTAGTCGGGATCATAACACATAGGTCTGATTTGATTGAAGTAGAGAGAGGTGTTGGTTCTATTGAGACTTTTGCAGACAATCCACTCTATGGAGGAGAAATCAATGGTTATTTGCTAGAGACACCAGAGGGTATTGGTAAATTAGTTGTTACATATCATAAGATACCAGAACATGAAAGAGATTTTATTCAGGCCATAACTACAAGTGAAAAAAAAGAGGTTGCAAGACGGATACATCATCTTTTACATAACACCTTTCTTAGGTTTAATGATTATGAAGGATTTGATGTGTTTTTGGAAGATGATACACCAGATTTAGTGGATTATGGCATCATTTTAAGTATGATTCAACAGTATGAAAAAGACATTCAGGATTACAGCAAAAGACTAAAATCTTCTTCTAATTAACTCAACAAACTAAGCACATATTTCATAACTACAACGGAGGTAGCATACTTGTATTCTGTTTGCATCAGGATTAAAATACTACCAAATATTAAAACACCCAGAATTATGATAGAAATAATATAGGCTTTCCAGAATATTTTCTTATATTTGTGCCACGTGTAGAAATACACAGAAAGAGGAAATAAAACACTAATTATCTTGAAAATAGGAATGCCCACAGCTACGATAAACAGAAACGCACCCAGCAAATCTAATAAAGTAGCTTTCAAGAGCTTTTTCATATTATATTTCTACAGATACAAGTATAAATAATTTTTTACTATTCAATTATTTTCTTTGATTTGGCGTAACTTTCTATGTTCTGAGTAAAGTCATCATAAGAAACATCTTTCCTTCCCCAAAAAAAGTCATCACTAAAATTTAGTCTTTTTAAGTAGCCAATAAATGACCTTGAAGGCAATCTGGGAATATGAATATCATATCTTTGGATTTCAGGTATTTCTTTTTGTAATTCTCTAAGACTATAAATCAATGCTAGTGTACCTATACCTCTGTTTTCCATGTTAGATATGTTTCTTAGTGGTCTGATTTGTTGAAGTAATATTTGTCCACTAATATTATCAACAGTTAAACCAACAAAACCCAAATAATATTCTTTAATATTTGAAAGATAACAATTAAACTCATAGTCAGTTTTATCATTCATTAGGAGAACAGGCTCTTTTTCCCTTCTACAAGTAAAATATTTTGGATAATTCTCCTGGATTTCTTTTTCTAAGTCATTAAAATCAACCATGTTTGTTGGTTGAAGTAGTTTATATTTAAGCTTTGTTTTTTCTCTTTTACAGACAGTAAACTTTTTAAAGCATAACTTTTTCCAGGAGAATACCTAATGATTTATGACGGTGACTATGTCACCCGAGAGAGGGTAACTTATTCTGGTTACCTTAAAATATGAAAAGGTGAAATATATGGCAAATGCAGAAAAAGCATATGAAGCAGTCGAGGTTGCAAGAACAACCGGAAAAATTAAGAAAGGTACTAATGAAGCTACAAAAGCAATTGAGAGAGGCAATGCTAAATTAGTAGTTGTAGCAAAAGATGTTAATCCTCCAGAAGTTACAATGCACTTACCAATTTTATGTAAGGAGAAAAAGGTTCCTTTTGCAGAAGTTCCAAGTAAAGAAGAATTAGGAGCTGCAGCAGGTATCCAAGTGGGTACATCAGCTGTTGCAATTACAGACGCAGGAGAAGCTAAAGATTTATTAAGCGAATTTAAGAGTGAATAAATATGGCACGTAGAAAAATGGGTCGAAAGCAGGATAAGGAAGACTCCCAGAGTAAAGGGCAGGTTACTTTCACTAAAGCATGGCCCGCAAGTGTTAAGGAAGTAATTGGCCGTACAGGTACTAGGGGAGGAGTCACTCAAGTGAGATGTAAGATTATGGATGGTCGTGATCAAAACAAAGTAATAAGACGTAATGTTAGAGGTCCAGTCCAAAAAGGAGACATCTTGATGCTTAGAGAAACAGAAATTGAAGCACGTCCATTAAATAGATCTGGAAGGGGTGGAAACTGATGGTAAGTTGTAGTTTTTGTGGTAATCCAATTTCAAAAGGCACTGGAAAGATGTATGTAAAAAAGGACGCGAAATTACTTTATTTTTGTTCAAGTAAGTGTGAAAAAAATATGCTTAAGTTAAAAAGAAAACCTCGTACTACACGGTGGTCTAAGAAATACGAAAAGTGATCAGAAAAATGAAAATTAAAAAATTTTTAAATGTAAAAACACAGGAGGTGTTTTAACATGATTGAAAGAACATTAGTATTATTAAAACCTGATGCTGTTCAACGCGGGATCATTGGAAATGTTATTACTAGATTTGAGAATGCTGGTCTTAAAATAGTAGGAATGAAGATGCAATGGGTAGATGAAAAATTTGCAAAAAAACATTACTCTGCACACATAGAAAAACCTTTCTACAAATCTTTAGAGATGTTTATTACAGAAGGTCCTGTTGTCGCCTTTGTAGTGGAAGGAGTGCACGCAGTTGAGATAGTAAGAAAAATGACTGGAGCTACTGAACCAAAAAAAGCACAACCAGGAACAATTAGAGGAGATTTTGCTCATGTTTCATATGTATATGCTGACAAGAAGGGCATAGCAGTGAAAAACATAATACATGCCTCAGACACAAAAAAGAATGCAGAAAAGGAAATAAGTCTGTGGTTTACAGAAGAAGAGCTTCATTCTTATGAAGCAAATCATGAAAAACATACTAGGTGATTAGATGGCAAAGCTTGCAGAAAAAGTAAAGAAAGTCATGCACAAACCAGAATTTGTTAGGAATATTGCTATTTGTGCTCATATAGATCATGGAAAGACAACATTCTCAGATAATTTATTAGCAGGAGCTGGTATGATGTCAGAGGATTTAGCAGGAAAAGCTCAAGTTTTAGACTTCCACGAAGATGAACAGGAAAGAGGAATTACAATTGATACATCAGCTGTATCTATGGTACACGATGTTGGTGGAAAAACCCACCTGATTAACTTACTTG
>CAZHYZ010000012.1:26890-31018 GCA_964537195.1 uncultured Methanosarcinales archaeon | reverse complement strand
AAAGTAGATTTAAAAAAAGCAGACATAAAAAAGGCCAAAGCAGCATTTCCTCAATACAATGTAATAGGCATCTCTGCTAAATATGGTGATAATATGGATGACTTTTACGAGGAATTACTCAATATGGCCGGATAAAAAAGAGGTTGTACAATGTTAACATTACAATTCATTCAATATACAGAAATTGCTAATCTTAGTTCTGAAGAGCGAATTAAAAAACTTCTTGAGATTGTAAAGGATGAGAAAATCATTCTATTGGAAGGTAAATTGAAAGATGAAGAAGAAGCAGAACTAATAAAAAAGACAATGGAAGAGATTAACGAGAAGTTCACAGGAATTGAACTTGGTGTATTAAATCCCCAAAGGGAAGATCTGTCATTTTATAGAAAGATAAGAAAAGCCCTAATTAGATTTTTATTAGGTAGCCAGGGAGGCTTTACCATAATAGGGCCTGCAAATATAATAAAAGAGATAAAGAAAGACCCAGATAAAATTCAACTCTTAACTAAAGAGATAAAAACAAAGAAATCAAAAAAGAAGAAAAAATAATTAAGAACATAGCGAGCATAAAGCTCACTTTTGAAGAAAAATGCCACACCAATGCGTAAGATGCGGAAAATTCTATGAAGATGGTAGCGAAAAGATTCTAAAAGGATGTGATTGTGGAGGTAAATTGTTCTTCTTTGTTAAAAAAGAACGTTTGGCTGAGATAAAAAAGGCCAGCTATAAACTAAGTAAAAGTGAGAAGAAACAAATAGAAAGCGATGTTTTCGACCTAATTGGAATAGATAAAGATGCAGATAAACCAGTTGTATTGGATTTAGAAGCAATTAGAGTACTAAAACCTGGCAAGTATGAGCTTGATCTTGTTAATTTATTTAAAGACAGACCTTTAATCTATAAGTTAGATGAAGGCAAATATATGATTGATCTGCCGGAGTCATTTAAGAAAGCATTGGATGCTTCTAAGAAAGGTTAATGAAAATAACTATTCAAGACATACTGATGGACCATTCTATGCGTGTTAAAGAAACTAGCATTAAAAGCAATAGAATGCCTCATAACTTCTGTCCATTTGTCCCAGTCATTATAATACATAGGGAGTATTATCTCTTTTAATTTAATGTATAGATCTTTAGCATCGTCATCATCATTAGAAATAGCTTCTATGTTCTGGTTAGGTTTCCATTTTCTGCCTATAGACCAACCAGTAACATTTTCCACATGACCTTCTATCCACCAACCATCTAAAACAGAAAAGTGAGGTATTGCATTATGAGCTGCTTTCATTCCACTTGTGCCCGAAGCTTCAAGTGGTTTCCTTGGTGTGTTAATCCAGATATCAACACCAGATATCAAGTATTTTGCTAGACTCATATTGTAGTTTTCTAAATAAACTACTTTTATTCTGCCACCAAGCTTCTTTATGTTATCATCAATCTTCTTGATAATATCTTTTCCCGTTTGGTCTTTCGGATGTGATTTGCCTCCCATGACAACTTGTATCTTCCCAACAGTATCATGTATTTTTATAAGTTCATTAATGTCATGAAAAAACAAATCAAGTCTCTTATAAGGTGTATTTCTTCTAGCAAATCCTATTGTGAAAACATCATATTCCATTCCAACATTTGTTAATTCATTAATCTTATCTATCATTTTCTTCTTAGCTTCCATATGTGCTTCCCAGATGTCTTTTCTGTTTATGCTGAGAGCATATCTCAAATTAAAGGGATCGTGTTTCCATGCTGGAATATGTTTTTCAAAAAGATTCCTAAATGGCTTGCTTGTCCATGTCTCCGAATGTACACCATTTGTAATGAAATCAATACTATAGCCAGGAAACATGCTTTTAGATACTTCTTGGTGTCTCAAAGCAACACCATTAACATACTCAGAGTTCTTTAATCCTAATAACGTCATGTTAAGTAATCCCTCTTCAAAAAAAGGCTCTAATTCGAAATTAAACTCTTTTAGAACGGATTTGACCATCTCTTTAGGAAATTTATCATGTCCTGCTTTTACTGGGGTGTGTGTTGTGAAAACACATTTTTCTTTTATCTTATCTGGATCTTCGTCTCTTTCATGGGCTTCTCTCAATAACTCTAATGTTAATAAGGCTGCATGGCCTTCATTCATATGATACTTCTTAATCTTTCTATATCCTAGTGCTTCAAGTAATCTAATTCCACCGATACCAAGTACTGCTTCCTGTCTAAGTCTATATTTTTCATCTCCACCATATAAATAATTAGTAATCTGCCTATCTTCTGGATGATTTTCATCCATATCTGTATCTAAAAAGTAAACAGGAACTTCAAAACCTTTTACTCCCCTAACAATATATTTCCATGCTCCAATAACAACATCTCTGCCCTCAATAGACAAAACAACTTTCCTATCTACTCTCTTCATGAGGTCTTCTGGATTCCAGATAACATCATGTTCTATTTGCTGTCCATCTCTTAATTCTTGTTTGAAATAACCTTTCCTACTTACTAAAGTAATGACTACTGCAGGTACTATTAAATCTGCAAATGTCTTTATTGTATCTCCTGCAAGAACACCAAGGCCTCCAGCATAAGTTGGAATGTCTCCTCTTAATCCAACCTCCATAGAAAAATATGCAATCTGCCTAATATCTTTGTTGTGCTGATTTTCCAGTAAATGTTTCATTATTCTATTGCTATATTATGGGAATTCCAATACTTGTAAAATTCTATAAATATTGCTCCTATACTGGAAATTGCCAGTAATACAGCCACCTCTTTTATAGATATTGCAACCAAGTCCATTTTATCAGCCAGGAATGGAACATAAACAATAGTTCCCATTATAGCTAATGAACTAATAACTGCCAATATCAACCACTTATTTTTGAAAAGTCCTACTTTTATGCTTGGATATATTGTTGATCTGCATGCAAACGCCTGGTATAGCTCAAAAAAGCCTATTGTAATGAAGGTAGCGGTCTGGGCTGTAACTAAATTATAATTAGTGAAATACCAATAGAAGACTCCAAGGCTCACAACAGTCATAATAGCAGGATAATAGAATATGAAAGCATGCAATCCCTTATAGATTGGCTCTCCCTGTTTCCTTGGTTTTCTTTTCAGAGCATTAGGTTCATAAGGATCAGCGCTCAATGCAACTGCAGGGAATCCATCTGTAACTAAATTAATGAACAATATCTGTGTAGCAACAAGAGGAGCAGGTAATCCTGCAACTATTGCTATAAATAATATTAATATCTCACCTATGTTTCCTGAAATTAAGAAGCTGAAGTATTTTCTTATATTATCATATACTCCACGGCCTTCTTCTACAGCATTCACAATGCTGGTAAAATTATCATCTGTCAAGATCATATCTGAGGCTTCTTTGGCTACATCAGTTCCTGTGATACCCATTGCTATACCAATATCAGACTGTTTTAGGGCAGGGGCATCATTTACACCGTCTCCAGTCATAGCCACAACATGCCCTTTTTTCTTTAAAGCAGAGACAATATTCATCTTATGTTCTGGGTCAACACGAGCATAAATTCCTATATCATCAACCTCTTTATCTAAATCTATATCTTTCAACTCTTTACCTGTTATGGCTTTGCCTTCTATTCCTATCTGCTTTGCAATTGCCTTTGCTGTTCCAAGATAATCTCCAGTTATCATTACTACTTTAATACCGGCTGTTTTACATTTGTAAATAGCTTCCTTTACTTCTTCTCTTGCAGGATCAATCATACCCTGTAATCCAACAAAGATAAGGTCTTTCTCATAAGTCTCTTTCTTATCTTTTTTACTTAGATCCTTATATGCAAACCCCAAAACTCTTAATGCTTCCTGTGAAAATTCATCGTTCTTTTGGAGAATTTTCTTTTTTGTCCTTGAATTTAGTTTCTTAACTTTACCATCTACAATTATTCTATTACAGAGATTAAGTACTACATCCGGGGCACCCTTCATATAGGAATAATTCTTTTTTCCAAATTTATGAATAGTAGTCATCCTCTTTCTTTTACTATCAAAAAGAATTTCATCTTCTCTTGGATGTTCATCTCTTAAATTTCTATGATTAAAGCCGCCTTTTTCTCCACTTACAATTAATGAGCCTTCTGTCGGATCTCCG
>CAZHYZ010000012.1:0-26880 GCA_964537195.1 uncultured Methanosarcinales archaeon | reverse complement strand
CGAGTATCTTATAACCAGAGTCTGTTTTTTCTAGTTTAGCATCATTATTAAGTATACCAATTTTCAGCAACAAGTCTAAATCTTCAGGATGTTCAGAAAAGTCTCCTTCCAGCTCATAACCTGAGCCTGTTACTTCTACAACTTGATTATCAACATAAACCTTCTTTACGGTCATCTCATTCTTTGTTAATGTGCCTGTTTTATCAGAACATATTACAGTTGTACTTCCCAGAGTTTCAACTGAAGGTAATTTTCGGACGAGTGCATGCCTTTTTACCATCTTTTTTACTCCTAAAGCAAGAGAAACAGTAACCACAACCGGCAAACCTTCAGGAATAGCTGCAACTGCTAATGCAGCAGCTGTCTCTAAAGCATTCAATAATTCTGTGTTTCTAAAATATAATAATGTAAATATAACTGCACTTATTCCTAATACCATATATGTGAGCAGTTTTCCAAGGCGATCCATCTGAATCTGTAAGGGTGTCTGGGTATCCTCTGCACTTTCTATCAATGTAGCAATCTTTCCAAGTTCTGTTTTCATCCCGGTTTTAACAACAACAGCTTTTCCCTTACCTTCTGTAATTATAGTCCCGGAGAAAACCATATTTTTTCTGTCGCCTATCTCCCTCTCTTCATTATATTCAACAATTTCTTTTTTTACTGGAACTGATTCTCCTGTTAGAGCTGCTTCCTGAGTCTGTAAATTAATCTCACTAATTAGACGGCAGTCTGCAGGGATTTTTTCTCCTGGTGATAATAATACTATATCTCCTGGAACAAGTTCTTCAGCATCAATTTCTGTTTCCTCTCCATCTCTTAACACAATAGCCTTTAATGAGGCCATCTTTTTCAAAGCTTCAATAGCTTTCTCAGCTTTATATTCCTGTATAAATCCGATTACAGCATTTGCTATCAATATAGCCAATATAACATAGAAATCAATTACTTCTCCAAGCACAAAAGAGATGGCTGCAGCCCCAATCAAAACCCAAATAACAGGGTCATTGAACTGCTGTAAGAATAAAATGAAAGGGTTAATTCCCTTTTTCTTCTCAATTTTATTTGGACCGTATTTATCTAAACGTGTTTTAGCTTCTGATGATGAAATACCTTTTTCTGAAGTGTCCAGTTCTTTAAAGACATCTTCCAAATTCCCCTTGTAGTAATCCATATAAGAATTTCAAGTCATAAATAGAATATAAATCTTTCTGCTTAGTTTCTCTTTATTTTGCCTTTTACTTCTTCAAAAAGCTTTGTAAAAAGGCCTTTTTGTTCCTTTGGTGGTTTAACTAATTTTATTGGACCAATATCATCTTTGCTTCCATGTTTTACATAATAGCTTAGTGTCTGCATAAACAAATCTATCTCATTGATTGCACCATATATTTGGTGTTGTTTTTCTAGTTTCAAATCTGTGGCTTTAGAGTCTAGTATCTCTATTAATTCATCTCGTCTTTTTCCCAACACTTCAGAAATTTCGTCAAGTACCATATTTCTTTTTATTTAACTTCTACAATATAAATTTTATCCTTTTATAACACCTATGGGTCTTAATCTGGCAACTGCCTTGCTAATACCCGCTTTTTCTGTTACTCTGATGACTTCATCTACATCTTTATATACACCAGGAGCCTCTTCAGAGATACCTTTCCATGATGCACTCTTTATATGGATGGATTGCTTTGCCAAGTTCTCTTTTACTTCATTGCCTCTAAATTGTTTGTTTGCTTGATGTCTTGACATTACTCTTCCTGCCCCATGAGCTGTACTGCCGAATGCAACATCCATTGTGCCTTCTGCTCCAACTAAAACATATGAAGCAGTTCCCATACTTCCTGGTATTAATACTGGGTGACCAACCTCTCTGTATGCTTTTGGAACTTCAGGATGTCCTGCTGGAAAACATCTTGTTGCCCCTTTTCTATGCACTAATAGCTTTGATTTCTTTCCTTCTAATGTATGTTCTTCGACCTTTGCAATATTGTGGCATACATCATATACTGTGTTCAGTTTAACATTTTCCCCATAAACTCTTTCAAATGCTTGTCTTACTCTATGTCCAATTATATGTCTATTAGCCCACGCAAAGTTTGCAGCACATGCCATTGCTCCAAAGTAATTCTTGCCTAATTGTGAATTAATAGGTGCATAAGCTAGGTTCTTTTCTGGCAGTTTGGAGATTAAATCAGGATATTTATCTTCCATTTTTCTTAGATAATCTGTACAAATCTGGTGTCCAAAACCTCTTGAGCCACAATGAATCATGACAACCGCCTGTCCTGGTTTATTCATACTGAATTTCTGGGCAACTTCTGGCTGATAAATATCATCTACGTATTGTATTTCTATGAAATGGTTTCCTGCTCCAAGAGTTCCTAATTGTTTTTTACCGCGTGCCTTAGCCTTATGACTTACTTTATCGGGATTTGCCCAATCTAATTTTCCATTAGATTCACAGTGTTCTAAATCATCTTCATTTCCATATCCATTTTCAACAGCCCATTTAGGACCTTTGAGCATTACTTCTTTTAAATCATCATCTGTAAGTTTAATATCTGAAGAACGTCCAACACCACATGGTACTCTCTTGAATATTTGATTTAATAATTCTTCAATCTTTGGTTCTATATCTTCTTTAGTTAAATTTGTAGCTAATAATCTAACACCACAATTGATATCAAAACCAATACCTCCTGGACTTATAACACCCTCTTCAGCATCAAAAGCTGCAACACCTCCTATTGAAAAGCCATACCCCATGTGCATATCTGGCATTGCAAAAGAATATTTTTTAATACCTGGTATTGAAGCTACATTCTTAACTTGCTCTATTGACTTATCTTCTTTAACTAGTTCTAATAATTTCTTTGATACGAATAGTCTTCCAGGAACATTCATTGAGCCTTCTTTAGGAATTTCATAAGTAACGTCATTTATTTTTTTTAAGTTCATATTTTCCACCTTTTAATAGAGAAAAGAATATGCTTTAAAAAAGTTGTGTCAACATCTCTTGTTTTGTAATTTCTCTGCATCACACATTGAAAATCTATATTCACTCATCTTTGTTTCTGGAATCAGCTTAAATCCAATATTATTTGTTCTTGCTAAATCATCTATTCTTGCTATATTGATTTCATCACCATTATCATTGAACATTTCTGCTACGTCTCTAGACGTATAAAGTCTTTCTTGTAGATAGGGTTTTCCTAGATATCTCCAAAAAGAATTTTGTGTAATAAAAGATCTGTATTCACCAAATAATTCCTGATTCCCAAATCTCTTCATCTCAAGAGTAAGAGGACAGGTTTCTTTCATTAATTCATTTAGAAGATGTCTGTTTTCTGGACTTATTTTTAGCCTAGATGTAATTTCTCTATATGAATGAACACATTTTAATTCATCAAGACGACCAAATGGCTTAAGTTCTTGCTCTCTCTCAAAAACATATAAGTCATGTAATGAGTCTATATAACTTTGCTGTATTTTAAACATGTCTGAAACTTTTTCATATGAATTGCCTGCTGCAACAAGAACATAAATTTCTTCAGGAACTATTCCAAGATTAACAGCATCAAAAGCTCTGCTTAATGACTCTATTTGAGATTGAGGAATTAATTTTGCACTCCTTTCTCCAATTGAATGGTCTAAATACCCTAAATCCACTAATCTTGCTACTTTTTTCCTGCTTACATTTAGCTCAGCAGCTGCTTCAGATATGCTTAATTCTAGGCTCATTTTAGTTTAGAAAAAAGGATAATATAAAAAGAATATTGTTGTGAGAGGTAATTGATTAGGTTACAAAGAGGGATTATAAAAAAGAAAAAATTATTCAACTGCTTCTGGCTTTAATGTAAAGTCATATAACTCTTTATTCAGCTGATGGTCTCCTTGTAACGAAGACACTCTAACTTTTTTTAACGGAACTCCTTGAGACATATAACCTACTGTACCTACTAAAATTCCTCTCTCAAACTCATGATTATTCAAACCTATGTAACCAACATCATCTTTTACTGCAAGTTGTACCCATTGATCACCAACTTTAAGATGGTAAGCTATTCCCTGTCTTGCAGTCCTTTTTTCAAAAGATTCTTCAAAGAAATGTGCTTGATGAATTTCGGCCCCAATAGTATAATTTTCTGGTGGAAAATAAGGTGATGGAAAAGTCAAAGTATCCCAGGGAAAAAGAGGTACATTATTAAAACCTACATTTATCATTAAAGGCAATTTATCTTCTGGAAGTTGCATAACACCATATTCATCATACTGCAAAAAAGGCATTTTATCTTCTATGTTTCCGTACCTAGCATTTGGCCTTGTCATTGATATAAAAAAAGACTTAATTTCATTGGTAAAAACAGCTTTATCTAAAGTAGAATACAATGCAGTTGCTGCTTTTTTATCAAACACACTATTCTCATGATCTGCCATACATACAACAATGTAACCATCTTCTTGCACAGGATTCCATTCAATCAAATCTAATAATGTTTTAAAATTATTCAATCAAACCACCTTAATTAGCAGAGAAACATCTTATATTTAAAGATAATGCATGGGCCTGCGAGGATTTGAACCCCGGTCAATCGGTCCCTAGCCTCTTTCGATGAAGCCGACCGCACTATCCAGACTATGCTACAGGCCCAAGTATAAATAGAAATAATTCTAGAAGTATATAAAAATTTAGATTAAAAAGATAATTATTTCTTTTTCTTCTTTTTCAATGTTATCTCGATTGTAGATACTCTGACTTGCTTGCCTTCCTTGTTTTCGAACTCTTCTGAATTAATCTCTACTTTGTCTACTTCTGCTTGTCCATCAAGGAATCTCTTTGTAGATACTTCAGATACATCCACTGCTCTTGAGATAAACTTACCTCGTGCTTTGACTACTACTTCATCTGCGTTCTTAGTTGTAAACTGCATTACTACACCGGTAACATAATTCATGAATGGTTTACCACCGATGAATATGTTGTTGTCGTCTGCCATTTCTTACCACCTCATATGGTTTCTCTTGATTTTACTAGTCTAGTTACGTATCCAGTGATTATATTGCGTAATTTCTTAGAAGGAATATCTGCATACTTCTCAACTACTTCTTTGTTTTTCTGAAACTCCTCTGTAAACTCATCAAAATGATTATCTACTAGGTCGTTTGATACTCTTTTTATCTGCGATGTCTTAATTCTACCCATATTTAGTCTATGAAAATGTGAGGGATTTATAAATGTTATTATCACAAAATTAATAAACAGTTTAAATTTCTACTCTGATTAAGCGTTGGTGGTCTAATGGCTACGCGTTAAAATTCCTTACGGAATTCACTGGTTTATGGCGCGCCATAAATGACTTCGGCCTTCCATTTTCAAAGAAGCAAGCCGACAATCCGGGTTCAAATCCCGGCCGACGCATTTTTTTCTTAAGAATTTAGTTACCCAATAATATCTCAGCAGTATAATTTCTTAATCTCTTATAGTATACTTCCCTCATCTTAGCAGCACTATATTTAGGCAAATCTCCAATTACATTATTTATGGGACTCAAGTAATATCTTCTATCACCTGAAAAAGGAGAATAAAATAATCCAGCAGTACCAAAATTAACTTGTTCTCCTAAGCTAGGCAAAGGTGCTCTTCCAAGAACTGCATCACCAAAGAATGAAAATACAAGATTATACATATCCTCTAAATCTTCATCGATATTTGGGCTGCTTGTGTTAAAAACAAGTCTTCCTTCTTCTTCATAATTCCTTACTAAATTGTACATCTTTCTAATGTTATTCAAACCAGTAAGAGTATCTGTTTTAATCTGTTCTTTTACTTCTCTCAATATGGCTTCAATAACTTGTGTCTGACGATCTCCTCTGTGAAAGTCTGTATCACAATATCTTTGTACAAAATAATTGGCTGCCATAGCTCCAGTCATTTCCATTGGGCTTTTGTTTTTTGTATAAATACCACAATTTCTTTTGATTTCAACATCGATTGTTCCAAGAACATCAATCATATCAACAACTAAGTCTTCACTATTCAAGAAAACATAATAATCAATTGGAATCCCAGTAATGTTTTCCAATATAGGTATTAGGACAGGTTGGATATTATCTTTCTGCCAAGTATTTGAGATTGGATACGTATAATAACTGTTAATCCTTCTATTAAGTTCTGGAACAAATAAATCTCTCGCAGTAGTAGTAATATCAGTTTCAGCAGTTCTTTCAACAGACAATATTTTGTAAATGTCAGCAGGACCTCCTCCTTTTTTTCTACCAACAAAGAGAATATTAACAACATACTTCTCAGCTAAGTCTGGGTTAATTCTTTTAAGATAATCTGGATCATTCTGTGCTCTGTCTGCTCTAACTACACTAACTTTTTCTTCAAGGTTATCCATAACCAGTGATTTCTCCTCTGTTGGAGTAGGCTCAGGTGTTGATGTATCAGTTGGTTCTGGTGTAAATGTATCTGTTGGTGGTAATGGTGTCTCTGTATCAGTAGGTACATAGGTAAATGTAGGTGTTCCTATTCTCTCCTTTTCTACTTCGTTAGGATTACTTTTAATAGAATTACAACTAGTAAGTGAAGTAGCTAAAATTGTAATTGCTGCTAGAGCAGAATATCCTCTTCTCTTTAGATTAGCTAATAAATCCCCATCCATCGCATAATAACATTATCCAATAATATTAATAGTTAACTATTTTAAAATAGAAAAAACTAATTCTCTAGAAGTGCATCTGCTACTTTTTCTCTTAAATCAGCCCAATATACATTTCTAACATATCTTAAAACTGATTCTACATTTTTGGTTTCACAGTAAAAATACTCATCTTCTTGTTCTGTTGCTTTTGAATAGATAATACCTCCATGGCACATAAAAAGACTATCCACTAAGTAATTCATGTCTCTTGATTCTCTAACTACGGTTCTTCCATTTGGCTTAAACTCTGTAATAACAAATGTATCCACAAAAAACTTCTCATCTATAGCACTCCTATATTCTCTCATACCATGTGTTGGATCATCTCCCCAAGGCTGGTACAATCCTAGACTCCCAATATTAACTGTCTTCTCAAAATCAGGCATATTGATCTTACCAGCTATTGCATCTTTCAAAAGAGGAATAGCCATATTAAAATACATTCCTTTAAAATCTCTATCTACTTCAGGTGTGCTTGTATTAAATATCAATTTTCCGTCTTTTTGATACTGGTTAATCAACTTATAGATATCAAGCATTTCACTAATCCCATTAACTGGTTTAGATTTAATATCTCCAAGAAGTGTTCTAAAAATTGTTTTTCCAATTAGCACTTGTCTATCCATTCTCTGATCAGCACCATCACTTTTTCTCATCATGATAAAGTATCTAAGTTTTTCCCCACTTAATGGATACTCTTTGCCTTCTTCATATAATATTTTGTGTCTATCATCATACGAATCATTATCCATTTTTACATCTAATCCTCCAAATATCTCTGCCATATCTACAATAAGATTTTCTGAAGATAAAACAACAAAATAGTCTATTGGTATTCCTGTAGAATTCTCCACCATAGGTATTAAACTTGATTGAACCATTGTATTATACCAAAGTCCATCAATAGGACCATCTGGATATCCCAAATAAGAATTAAGTCTTCTTCCAGACTCTGCTGTGTACATATCCCTTGGTTCTTCAGTTACAGGAATACCCATGTCTTCCTTAAGTGATAGTATAAAATATGTGTCTGGAGGACCGCTGCCTTCTTTTTTTCCACAAAACAAAATATTTGCTACATACTCTTCTGCTAGTTCAGGGTTTATTCTATAAATATAATCAGAATCATTCTGTTCTCTAAAACTTCTAATTACGGATACATCTTCTTCTAACTTTTTAATTATATTAGAGCCCTCTTCTGTTGGTTCTAGTGTTGGAGATGCAATTTCCTCCAAAGTTGCTGTTGGTGGCACAGGTGTATCTGTATCTGTTGGTGGAACTGTCTCTGTTATTTTAACTGTAGGTGTGTATGTGGATGTTGGATTTTTCTCAGAATTAGCATCAGAACATGCTGTACTCATCATAGATGCTATTGTCATTATTCCAGCTAAAGAATACGCTTTTTTCTTTAAATTATCAAATATATTTGGCATTTTATTCACTTATTCAGAACCAAACAATAGTCCATCAATACTTTCTTTCATCTCTTCCGTAACTTCCATATCCATTGAATCAAGTATTAAGGTATCCCCTTTCCAAAGAAGTTCACATATAACTTTTTCTTCTCGAGACATCGGTCTCTGATATACTGGAAAACGTATTTCATATATTCCATCTTTATTCCAAAAACCATTATATTTATTTTCAGGAACTGGTTCCTGAGATTGAAGATAATCCTGTACAGCTCTAATTCTATTTATAGTTTCAACGGGTGGAAGATTACTTGGAAGATCTATTTTGTATTTAGTCATTATGCAATAGTGGTAAAACTATTTATATTTAAATTTAACTACCAGAAACCTTTTTATATATTCTTAATTAACTAAACGTGGGGGTAAAATGTCAATAATAGAGCTAAGTGATTCTCTAATCAATAAAATAGCTGCCGGCGAAGTAATAGAGAAACCTGCTTCTATTGTTAAAGAACTTATTGAAAATTCTATAGATGCTCAAGCTAATAATGTAGTAATAGATGTAAAAGAAGGTGGAAAATCATATATTAAAGTCCAGGATGACGGCACTGGAATGTCAAAAGAAGATGCTAATCTGGCATGGAAAAGACATACGACAAGCAAAATTAAGTCTGTTAATGATTTATTTAATATAAATACAATGGGTTTCAGAGGAGAAGCTTTAGCAAGCATTGCTGCTGTTTCATTATTAACAATTACAACAAAGCAAATAGACTCAAGTACTGGTGTTAAAATAAGAATAAAAGGAGGAAAAGAAATCATAAATGAGGAACTTGGTTGTCCAAAAGGAACTAATATTGAGGTAAAAAATCTTTTTTTTAACACTCCAGCAAGAAAAAAATATATGAAAGATATATCAACAGAGTTCAGACATATTTCTGACATTGTTTCAAGATATGCACTTATATATCCAGAAATTCATTTCAGATTAATACATAATGATAATGAAGTCCTAAACGTTCCTAATAGCGAGCCTTTAACAAACATATCATACATATATGGAAGTAATATAGCAAAAAAGCTATTAGAGGTAAAATTTGGAAATGATGGTTTGCATATACATGGTTTTATCTCAAAACCAGAGCTATCTAGAAGTTCAAAGAAAGACATTTCTATCTTTATCAATAAGAGGTATGTAAAACATAAAGAAATAAGTGATGCAATAACAAAAGCTTATTCTACCATGATGATGAAAGGACGTTACCCAGTTGTAATATTAAATATTGAGATAGATCCTGAGATGATTGATGTTAATGTTCATCCTCAAAAATCAGAAGTAAAAATTAAAGGAGAAAAAGAGATATGTGAAAAGATATATGTTGCAATAAGAGGAAAACTACTTGAAAGCGATCTGATTCCAAAAGCAGAGACTCCAAAGAAATTAAAAGATTTTTCTGTTGAAGAGAGCAAAGAACATTCTTATAATATAGAACCAGAACAAAAACTCCTAGTAAAGGATACAGAAGAAAGTAAAACAAGAAAACTACCTGATATGAATATTCTTGGTATCATAAATAAAACATATATCTTAGCAGAAATGCCCGGCAATCTTGTACTAATAGACCAGCATGCAGCTGCTGAACGTATTAATTATGAGAAATTTATGAATCAATTAAGAGAGAAAGATGTTCATGTTCAAAAACTACTTCAGCCAGAGGTTTTAGAAGTAACAACTGAGAGGTATGAACTAGCATTAGACAATAAAAAATTCCTAGAAGAGCTTGGTTTTCAAATAGAAGATTTCGGTAAAAATACTTTGTTAATTAGAACTGTACCTGTTCTATTGGGAAGACAATTTAACAAAGATGTTTTCTTAGATTTTATAGATGATTTGGAAAAAGGTTATCTAGATTCCCTTGAGAATTTTTTCCATAAAAGAATAGCAAGTATGGCCTGCAGATCTGCAATAAAAGCAGGAGATGAAATCACTTTACCACAAATAAAGAAATATATACAGGAATTAAGCAAAAGAGATATCTCATATACCTGTCCTCATGGCAGACCAATTCTTGTCAAGATTTCTATGTATGAAATAGAGAAGATGTTTAAGAGAGTAGTCTAAATGTCAAACTTAAATGATATTCTAGCACTTATTGAATCTGCTGATCAAACACAGGAAAAAATACAAGCAAACATTAGATACGAAAAAGCTGAAAGACTACTAGATGAATTTTTATTAAATTTAGGTACATCAAGACAATTTATTCTAGAAAATGAAAATCATGATTTATATCCTCTTATTTACCCTATTGAACAGAGAATTCTAGATGGCTATAAAAGATTCCAATAGGAAAACTTTAAAATACACAGGATTTACCTCTAATACATGAAATTAGATGAGCACATAAGATTCTATGCTTTGGAAAATGCTGTCAAGTACGATGGTAAAGCCAATGTTGGCTCTGTTCTTGGTTCTGTTTTAGGAAACCATCCTGAATTCAGGAAGGACGTGAAAAAAGTAAAGAAAAAGGTCGAAGAAATTGTGAAAAAAATTAATCAGATGGATTTAGAAGACCAACAAAAAGAATATGATGAATTAGCTCCAGAAGAAGTTGAAGAAATTGAAGAAAAATCCCTTCCAGAGTTGCCAAATGCAAAAAAAGGAAAAGTTATTACAAGAATTCCTCCAGAACCAAGCAAATATAGTCATATTGGTCATGCTCTGTCTTTTTTAATTAATTATATGTATGCTAAAAAATATGATGGCAAATGTCTATTAAGATTTGAAGATACAAATCCAGAAAAATCCACACAAGAGTATGTTGATTCAATGCTCGAGGATTTACAAGATTATCTAAAAATAAAACCAGATAAGATTCTTTATGTTAGTGACTTACTACCTAAATTATACAAAAAAGCAGAAGAACTCATTAAGAAAAAGAAAGCTTATGTGTGTAAATGTGATAGAGATTCCATGAGTAAACATAGAGAGCATGGGACAGTATGTGGATGTGTAACAAAAAAAGATGTAAAAGAGAACATGAAAATGTGGAAAGACATGCTTTCTGGCAAATATAGAGCAGGAGAAGCTATTCTGAGATTGTCTGGAGATATGAGTTCCAAGAATTATGTTATGAGAGACCCGGTTATTTTCAGGATAAATAAAACTCCTCATTATAGACAAAAGAAAAAATACTGTGTATGGCCTCTTTATGATTTTGAAAACTCTGTTTTAGATTCTCTTAATGGTATTACACATATTCTAAGAAGTTCAGAGTTTGGAAAGATGCGTATCGAACTCCAAGATTATATTAAGGATTTACTTGATTTACCAAAACAGGAAATAATTCAATATGGTCGATTTAATATTGAAGGAGCAACAACTAAAGGAAGAGAAATTAGAGACAAAATAAAAGAAGGAAAAGTGAGTGGTTGGGATGATCCATCATTAGTTACATTAAAAGCTTTGAAAAGAAGGGGTATTGTAAAAGAAACTTATTATGATTTAGTTCATGAAGTAGGCCTATCTGCAAGTACTGATAAAAACCTAGCATGGTCAGTTATAGCTTCCCTAAACAGATCTATACTTGATCCAAAGGCAAACAGATACTTTTTCATAGAAAATCCAAAAAAAATTCAGATAATGAACACGCCTCAGATGCGTGTTGAATTAAAATTGCATCCAGAGCATCCTGATAGGGGCATGAGAAAACTAAAAACAACAGATGAATTTTACATTACAGAAAAAGACTACAAGAAAATAAAAAATAATTCTTTCATCAGATTAATGGATTGCCTTAATTTTACTGTAAAAAAGAAAAAATACTTTTTTGATTCATTGGAGCATGAAAAATATAAAAATAAAGGTGATTACATTATTCACTGGTTACCTGCTTCTGATATATTAATCAATGTTGAAATTAGAATGCCTGATAACACAATTATGAAAGGCTATGGTGAGTCTAATCTACAGGATTTGGAAGAGGGAGACATCATACAGTTTACAAGATTTGGTTTTTGCAGACTTGATAAAAAGTTAAAGAACAAGTATGTATTTTGGTTTACGAACAAATAGGTGATATCATGTACTTAGTAACAAAATCACAAGTTAAAGATATTGTAGGAGATGTCAATATTTCAGAAGACTTTTTTCCAGCTCTTAATTTAGAAGTAGAGAGGATTATAAAAAAAGCATTAGAGAGAGCTAAAAAGAATGGTAGAAGAACTTTGATGGCTAGAGATGTTTAATTATCTGGAAGATTCATCTTCTCAATCTCTTTTAGAATAGATTCACAATTATTTATCTTAGTTCGGATTTTCTTAACTTCTGTTTTAGAAGGCTTTTTTTTCTTTCTGGCCCTTTCAAAATTTTTCCTAATTTTCTTCAAACGATTTCTATAAGGACTAAAACGATCTTTTGCAAAGAATACTTCCATCTTCTGCTCTAATTGGCGTTTTCTCTGTTCAGGAATATCTTCCATTCTAAGCTCTATCTCCCTAGGTTCATGCTTCTCTATTTTCTTATGTTCAACGATTTCAACATTTGATGCAGAATTAACTAAATACCTAAAATACAACATTAGTTTCTTTTTTGGAATTTGTGAAAAGTCTAGCATTTTATGGTCCAAAATTCAGAAATCCCTTCTTTTTCTTCTCCTGTTCTGGCAAATTATATGATGGTAATTGCTTTGGTTGCTGTTGTCTCTGTGGCATTGGAGGAGGACTATGACTTACTGGAGGAGGACTTGGTTTTCTTGTTGTTTCTTTTGGTAAATCTCCTGCTTGTAATTCTTCAACCATATCAGCTACTGCTACAATGCCTTTTGCAATCTTCTCATTCTGCTCTTCTATCTTATCCATTCTATCAAGCAATTTATCTAACTTTTGTCCAACTAAAACAGCATCGTGTGTATCCATCTTCAAGTCTTTTGAAGCCTCTTTAAATACTTTCAAGAGAGATGTAATAGAAAACGACAGATTATTCATGCTTTCCATCATCTTATCTTCATCTGTTTCTTCAAGACCTTGTTGTTTTTTTAATAAAGAAATCTCTTTTCTCATCTTTTCAAGCTCTTCAGTTGGTAAAAATGAATCTTCCATTATGTATCACCCATTTAATATTATAGAAGATAATACGCTATAGCATATTTATATTTTGCGCTTTCTAGTTAGAAGATAATCTTTTTGAGTAATTTCTAACTTCCTGCTCAATAAATCTCTTAATGTCCTTTCTCCTAAAAACATCTCTAAATCTTAACTTAAAACCCCTAATAAACTGCTTGTCCCACCATCCTGCAGCAGTCTGTGTATTTAATGCAGACTCCATGAACCCCCTACCAAATTCCTTAGAAACCCTTCCGAATAGTTCTATCTTCTCATCAGTCCCTTTTCCTGTACTCATGGAAGCAACATGTGCGTTGTGTATTTTATTTAATTTATTTACTATTACAACACCAAGTAAGAAAGCTGTTCTCTCATCAACTCTTAAGCTGCCTTTTACTTCAATTTCTTTTTTACTTGTATAATTTAATTTTTGCACCCTAAGAAGATTCTTCTCAGCTTTATCAAGTGATTTCTTTCTCAAATCTCTGAATGATTCATTTATAATTCCCAAATATTCCCACCAATCAGTATTAAATATTCCCAGAGCATATGGCTCTACAGAAATTGATTTAAAATGTTCATAAAGGATTTTCTTAACTTTTTTATTGAATAATCTCTTAAATCTTCTTTCAAAAAATTTTGGATACAATATGTCCCAATATCCATTAGCAAAATATTGTGTAAACGCTACTCCAACTAAAAAAGCTCTTGGATTACTGGTTTTTTTAGCAACTCTTTCAAACTCATTAATTCTATACACAACTTCTTCACTGTAATCATCTAATTCTTCATCGTATATCCTCTGTAAGACACCCCTAGATATGTATGAATCAATAACAGCGTTTATTCTATAAGAAAAAGTCTTTGCAATCAGCTTTGTCCCAAATTTTAGTTTCATTTTTTCTTTATCTTTGCTATGAAAAAACCCTCTGTGTCATTATCCTGAGGCCATATCCTTATGCATTTGTTTATCTCTGAATTATACTTTTTCCCTTTAAATTCTAAAATTACAGGACTTTTATTCAGTTTTATATTAATCTTTTGTAATTCTGCATTATCAAATTCTTCAAGCAGATAATCAATAACTGCTTCATTCTCCTCTGGTTCATTTGAGCATGTTGAATACACCAAAATCCCTCCCTCTCTAAGTGAGTTAAAAGCAGAATCAATCAATTTTTTCTGTGTCGAGGCTAATCTTGAAATCATTGTAGGATTCCAAATCTTAAGTGTTTTAACACTCTTTCTTATTGTGCCTGTTCCAGAACAAGGAGCATCCAACAATATTTTATCATATTTATCTGTTTTTCTCTTGAACCATTGACCATACATCTTTGTAATTACTGTGTTTGTCAGACCCATTCTCTGTACATTTATACCAAGGGCTTTCATCCTCTGACCTGTAAAATCATTTGCCACAAGTAATCCTTTGTTCCACATCATTTGTGCAATTTGAGTTGTCTTACTTCCAGGAGAGGCACACATATCCAACACAATATCTCCTGGCTTAGGATCCAACACAATTGGTGGAATCATAGAGGCTGCTTCCTGAACATAATAATAACCAAGAACATGTTCCCTAGTATTTCCAATATCTAATCTTCCATCCTCATGCTCAACCCAAAATCCTTCTTTACACCAAGGAATCTGAGTTAATTTCCATCCCTGGTCATTTAATCTTTTCTTAACCAAAGAAATATCTTTCTTTAACGTGTTCACCCTGATAGATCTTGTCAAAAAAGAAAGAGTATATTTAACATATTCTTTCCATCTGTCTCCAAGAAATTCTCTATATCTTTTTTCAAATTCTTTTTTGAATTTCAACTGGTCTTTATTTGGAAAGGGTTTTAGTTGCATATTAGAAGAGAGTTTTCTTAATTTAATAAAGTTTACTTTGGTTATATAGATTTAAATATAAATCTCTTTTATCCACACAAGAAATGGGTTGGGATAAATTAGTAAGATATTCAAAACAGTTAATAGGCACAACAGTTGTATTAACTTCTATTATTACATCAAATTGTGTTGAACAGAAAATAAGACCAACAGCAACAATAAAACCAAGTGCAACTCTAGAAGAAAGGATAACTCCTACTTACACTTGGACTCCAAGTCCAATTCCTATTCCTACCCTAACACACACGTCAACCGTAACACCTACTCCCTCACAAGAAGACATATTAGCAAGTCTAAAAACATCAAATACAGGTGATCCCTATTCTGAAGTGAGATTCACAGATGATTACAGAGAGTTACCCTACAAAGACATGTTGATAGATCCTGAAATTATAATATTACATTGGGATGGACAACTTGGTAATCCAAACAATTGGGCAAGAAATACAATATTTAATGGTCTTTCAGGAGTCAAAGAACGATATGAACTAATGGGAAATGGAGAAATACATACAGAAGTAAGATCTTCAAATTCTCATTTTGGTGTTGATAAAAAAGGTATTACACAATATCTCCCTATGTTTGAAGAATATGTACAACATTCTTACGGTGCATTTGGATTTCCTGAAGCCATAAACATAGAAATGGCTGGAAGTTATTTTACATATAATAATTGTGAGACTAATGTCCCAAAAAAAGAGGTTGAAAATACACTTGATTTAACTGTCCAATTAATGATTCAATACAATATTGGATATGAAAACGTGTTTGGACATTATGAAAAAGATTCTTATATTACAGAAGAGGGAATTCTATATGATAGGGGAAAACCAGATCCTGGTCAAGAGTTTATGAAGTATTTTAGGCAGATATTAGCAGAAAGACTTAATTATCTAGAATTGGACCTTGGCCAACCTGAACAATAAAAAGATTTATGATGGTGCTCCCAACAACAGAATCAATCCAACACATACTACTCCTGCTATAACCATTTTAAAAGCATCAACAAACATATTCTCCTTAGAAACATGTCCTAAAAAAGCACCCAGTCCAAATAAAAGGACAAAAGCTATCCCTATTGAAATATTATATGCAACATCAATCGGTATAGTTGATGAAAAAAAGAAAGGTATAATGACAATTATTGCAGCTAAAAAAGGACTAATACCGTCAATAAATGAAACAATTATGCTGGCTGCTCTCTCTGCTTTTGCAATCTTTGTTTTCTTTAAATCCCTTAATGTAGCTTTCCCAAGTTCTTTTATTTTACGCTTTCGCTCTGCTTCCTCAGTCAAGAAAGTACCCCACATTCCTGAGACACCCATTGCAATGCTAGCTGCCATTCCGGTTGTGATTATAACATGTGGTTCTTTAATACGCGCAACATAACTACCAATAATTATTCCTAAAATTGTGAGAATTCCATCAAATGAATTCATAGCAAAGTATCTTCTACCAATTTCAGCAATCTTGGCAATTTTATTATATTCGTTGAGTTTGTGCCAGAATTTTTCCAAGTTCATTTCTAACCATGATTATCCATATGTGTGAAAGCTTCTTCTACAAGAACGGCCCCACTTGAAACCTTGTCAATACTGTGTATAGAGGCACCATCCTCTTCAATAACTTCTTTGACTTTGGAAAAATCAATATCTTTTCCCTGCAGAGTTATTTTAACATTCTCTACTTTGCTATCTATCTCATATACAGTAATGTCTACTCCATCAATACCCCTTACATCACTTAATGCAGAAGATAACTTCAATATAGAAGGTTCATGCGGTTTTAACACATCCAAAACCAACAGTCTTATTTGACCCATTTAAGTTCCACTTATTCAAAGTCATAAATTGTTTATATAGTTTTTGGTTGAATAAAAAAGAAAAACAAATAATTTTATATATAGTTTTTTACTACTTGTTAGTAAAAATGAAAAATGTCGAGAATTTATTTTTAGTTATGAGCTTCTTATTGGGATCTTGCAAAGCACTTGAACAAAAAGAAACTCCATTGATAACTGAAACAAATACTCCTAGAGTAACACAAACATATTCTATTCCTCAAACTGAAGAAATTAAAGAAACTGAAATAACAACCACACATAAACAAGAACCAACCTTAATACATACTATTACACCCACACTAGAAGAAGAAAAAGACTACAACCAATTATTTTTAGATATCATTGGAAATGGATCTAACTGCCATCCTTTAGGATTAGAAAATGAAATAGGTATACTTATTTACAATATCACAGATGATGAAATTTTAGTCTCAATACAAGAAGACCAACAAATGCCCATAGCATCAACCTTTAAAGGTCCTCTCTTAATGTATACTCTTTTAAACATGGATCCTGAGATTTATCAAACAGTTCCTGTTGAACTTTGGGATTACAGAAAAGATGCACCAGAAGAATATAATGATTTTCTCAAAGAAAACTGGATTTTAAACAGATTATATGATATGATTGTCTACAGTTCAAACTCAGCAACTGGAGATGTTTTCTACTATGTTGATAGGAACACACCTAATGATGGATTAAACGCACTTGAACAGTTCAATGAGTGGTCAAGAGAAGTAATTGGCATAGAAGACATTGTTGTTACAGATTATTACAATGAAGTTGAATTTCAGAGACATAATGGATCTGGTATGGACAAATGGAACTATGGACGTACTAAAGGAGTAGAAGATTCCTCATTTTATTATAGACAAGTTGAGCTCCAATGTAAAAAAACGTCATCTTACTCAAACTTGTATTCACCAAATGATTTAGCTAAGTTTTACCTGTGGCTTTATAATGATGCTCCTGAAAATGTCAGAAGGACTTCTTTTGAGTTATTAAGCAAAGTGGTTCCTGAAAATCAAAACTATCTTGAGACATTAGCATTTAACCTAGGAGGACAACCTGTGAGCAAAGGAGGTTATTTTGGTTATCCTGGTTTTACTAACTGTGCTAGAGCTGATGCTGGATTAGTTCTTTTACCAGATGGCCCAACATATCTTATAGTAACAACTTCTGTAAATTCTGGAGATTTGTTTCCAGAAATATATGAACAGATTGAAGAAATCATAAAAGAACAAACTTCAACTAATACTATGCCAGATTTTTAACCATATACACATCTTCTTTTTCATAACCAAACTTCCTATAATATTCACGTACTCCTACACCAGAAATAACAATCATCTTGTCCTTTCTGTTTTTCTCAGCAAGTTCTTCTGCTTTCTTCAGCAACTTTTTACCTAATCCCTTATGTTGTATATTTCCTTCATCTCCTATTCCTGTAGCTGTTCCAACAACATGTAATTCTCTAAGAATAGCACTTTTCCCTGTAATTTCTTTTCTCCATGATCTGGAAGGAAATCTTAATCTACAGTAACCGTATAGTGTCTTTCTTTTTGAGTCTTCAAATGAAATAAAGAACTCTTTTCCTTTACTAGCATCATACTCTTCTACAAACAATTTTAATTCATCATCCCTTATTTTTTTTGTTCTGGATTTTAAACCCGCTTCTCTTGCTCTTATGTCTTTTGAAATAATGCCTTTCTTTTTCATAGCTTTTGTAACATATTGTCTTAAGTTAGTCCTCTCAACCCCTGCATCTGTTACATATGTTGGAATATCCCTCTGGACTCTCATTACCCTAATCCAATAAGGAATAACTTTGTAGAAATCTGATATAATGTCTGCAGCTGTCTCCAAATCCATTGCCTTATATCTTCCATGTTTCCACATTTTATACAAAGCAGTACCTTTTAATACCATTGTTGGATAGATTTTATACATGTCCGGCCTAAAATCAGGATTCTCAACAGTTTCTTTTAACATCTCTAAATCTTTTTCGGGGTTAGATAAGGGCAATCCAGGCATCATATGATAATTTATCTTAAATCCTAAATCCTTTAGAATATGAGTACTTTCAATAGAATCTTTTAATCCATGCCCTCTGTTTGTAAATTCCAATGTTTTTTCATCAGTTGTTTGTATTCCTAATTCTACTCTTGTACATCCCAATTTTAGCATCTGATTTCCTTGCTCAAGAAGTCCCCAATCAGGTTTTGTTTCTATAGTTAAACCAACACACCTGATTATAGAAGTTTCATTTCTTTTTTGCTCTTTTTTTAAAGTGGACTTTCCCTTCATCTCTAATAATTTATTCTGTATTCTCTTTATTCTCTTTTCATCATAAATGTCTCCAGGTAACTCAAAAAAATTTTTAAATTTAACAAAATCTATCTCATTATCTTTATAGAAGTAATCAGAAAAATCATTCATTGCTTTGAAAACATGTGTAACAAATTCATTTTGGTATTTTATAGAAAGAGCAGGAAATGTTCCTCCTTGGATTATTATCTCTACTTTTTCAGGGTTTTGATTTAATACCACATATTGCTCTATTCTGTTAAATACTACAAGATAAGGATCATAGTTATTACGAGCAGAACGCATAGTACTTGGTTCTTTACCTGTATAAGATTGAGGAACATCTCCAAACACACTACCAGGTCCTCCTGGACAATATATGCATGTACCATGTGGACATTTATGTGGTTTTGTCATTAATGCTATAGGAGCCACACCAGATAGAGTTCTTGTAGGTTTAGTAATCAGATTAATTTTTTTATATTGTGATGGAGAAGCATGCAATAAAATTTCAGCATTTGTGGGAATTTTCTCTAATTTATACTTGCTTGCAAACTTGTTCTTCAATTTATTTAATTCTCTTGTATTAGGGTTTTTCTTTATTATTTCTTTTATGATTTTATTATAAAAATCTGACATAGAATTAAGAAAATAGTGTTCTTTTAAATAAATGTCTTATTGATCATACCAATAATAGCCAAGATAATCTGGTTTGGTTGAACTCAAATAATGACTAATAACTGCTGCTGTAGAAAAATTATTAATGGTTTCTGAGATATGTTCAGTCATTATTTTTAATGTTTTACCACTAGCCAAATCTTCATCAAAAACAATGACTTTTTTATGTTCAAAGGTCCTAAGAAATGCTATATCTGAAGTAAAAATGTGAGGATATATGTCCTGAATTTTAAACCTGGACATTCTTATAAAATAAAGTTCTGAATTGATCAGATTTGACAACAACAATGCTGGTCTTATTGATCCATGTGCACTCCCAACAATTAAATCAACATCATCATTTATGTTTTCTGCTAGAGAATGTATGTATCTAGGATTACTCGCTCTCCAAGTATATTTGTCTGTTGTACTCTCATATAGTGTATCTCTTATTAACTCTGTTTCCTTTCTAAATCTATCAATAAGATCTAATGAATCTCTATCTAATAAGAATATTTTTTTAGACAAATCTATTGATTTAATGAACCATGAATTAGCTTCGGCCTCAACCAAAGGCACTAGATTTATATTATCATATGAAAATAATTCTGTATTAATTCCCATATTCTGAGAAATCTTAATTTTGTTATTCAGGGTGGTACTTACTATGCCTGGTGTTTGAATATAAAGTCTATTGGCATGATTCATTATGTCGCCTTTTTCATATCCTAAACACACACTTAAAGAATGTTGAATTTTTTGTAATAATTCTGAAAAGTTTAATTCGAATCCCATCCCTTCTGGAGGAATCTCCCAATCAAAACTTATCAGTTCTTGCAGCATTATAATATATAAAGAACAATTTATATTTAAAGATTGTACAAACATATAAAAATACGTTAATGATTTCTCATTGCATGATAAATCTAAAAGGTTTACAATCATTATTGCAGAGAGGACCTGAAAAAAAAGATTATCCAAAACATGTGATTATTAATTTATACCCTCTTGGAGAAGAAAATAAAGAGAAATTTGAATCATTCCTGAAATTAATTGGGGAAGCAGTCTCTCTTCAGATAACTCATAATTTACCAATATTGACATTATCATTAGGAAAAAAAGATGACATTTTAGATCAAAAAAAACTAATGAATTACTGTGAAGATTTATTGAAAACTGCTAATGAACACAAGATTAACATCAATGTTTTTGGAAGGTGGTATGATCTTTCTGGTGAGCTTGTTGAATCTTTAAAAAAATTAAATACAGAAACAGAGGACTTTGATCATTTCTTTCTAAACCTATGCATAAATTATGATGGTCAACAGGAAATTGCAGATGCCTGCAGAGTTATCATTAGAAAAATTCTGGATGATAAAGAAGATGTTGATTCTATTACCCCGGACCTACTAAAAGAGAATATCTACAGTTCTTATTTTATCCCTCCTGATTTAATCATAGAACCTACCTCAGAATTTAAAGGAACTTTTTTATGGGATTCATCTGATTCAACTATTTATCATTTAGATAAAAAAGTTCTAGATATAAATAAATCTGATATACAAAAAGTTCTAGATTGGTATGCAAACAAACACTAAATTTAAATATCATACTTCTTTTCGAAGTCTCGATGGCAAAGAAAGAAAAAAAAAAGAAAAATTCTAATAAACTAAATGTTAAAACAACTAAAGATATTGATGTTTCTAAAAATATAATAGATCAAGTCATAGGTCAAGATAATGCCGTCAATATTATAAAAAAAGCCGCTCAACAAAGAAGACATGTTCTGTTAATAGGTGAACCTGGAACAGGAAAATCAATGCTTGGAATGGCTCTTGCTGGATTATTACCTAAAGAGAAACTTGTAGACATATTATCTTTCCCAAACCCAAATGATGATAACCAGCCATTAATAAGAACAATGCCAGGAGGAGAGGGAAGAGAATTTGTTGCAAAAACAAAATTACAAAGCACATCAGTTTCAAAAAATCTTAACTTCTTTTTAATTATCGGTTTGTTGATTGTTGGTTTTATTATGTATTGGGCGTGGAAAAACCAGATTTTTGATCCAACAAACTCAACAGCAAACGCTATTCTGTATGCTTCTACAAGTGTGACTTTAATGATTTTACTAGTAGGCATTATGATCTCAATGAATTTTGGAAAAAGGATGGAAAATAAGACTCAAGCACCAAAACTAATTGTAGATAATTATGGGAAAAAACAGGTTCCGTTTATGGATGCAACCGGAACTCATGCTGGTGCCTTATTAGGAGATGTTTTACATGATCCTTTCCAGTCTGGTGGTTTAGGAACACCTTCACATGAAAGAGTAGTTGCTGGTATGATACACAAAGCACACATGGGTGTTTTATTTATTGATGAAATTGCTACACTACAACCAGCCACACAACAAGAGCTTTTGACAGCATTACAAGAAGGAAAATATGCTATTACGGGTCAATCTGAGAGGTCTGCTGGAGCCATGGTAAGGACTGAGCCTGTGCCATGTACATTTATCATGGTAGCTGCAGGAAATGTTGAAACTATAAGACATATGCACCCTGCACTAAGGTCAAGAATTAGAGGATATGGATATGAAGTACACATGGAAGAAACTATGCCTGATACTGAAGAAAACAGAAACAAGATTGCAATATTTGTTGCCCAAGAAGTCAAGAAAGATGGTAAGATCCCACATTTCAACAAAGAAGGAATACAAGAGATAATTAAAGAGGCGAGAAGAAGTGCTAATAGAAAAGATAGACTTACACTCAGATTAAGAGAATTGGGTGGACTTGTTAGAGCTGCAGGAGATTTGGCTATTGAAGAAAAAGCTAAATTAGTAAATGCTGACCATGTAAGGAGAGCTAAACAGATTGCACGAACACTTGAACAACAGATAGCTGACAAATATATTGAAAGGAAAAAAGAATATGAAGTTATAAGAACAAAAGGTAAACAAATTGGTAGAGTCAATGGATTAGCAGTCATTGGTAGCGGAGCAGCATTTTCAGGAATAATACTGCCTATAGAATCTGAAGTAACTCTTGGAGGAAAAGAATCACAAGTAATTGCCACAGGTAAATTGGGAGAGATTGCAAAAGAAGCCATAAAAAATGTGACTGCGATTGTAAAAAAATACTTTGGTGAAGATATTAGGGAGAAATATGATATATATGTACAATTCTTACAGACATATGAGGGTGTTGAAGGAGATTCTGCTAGTATTGCTGTTGCGACAGGAATAATTTCTGCATTAAAAAAAATCCCAGTAAAGCAAAATTATGGTATGACTGGATCCTTATCTGTCAGGGGAGAAGTACTTCCGATTGGAGGAGTAACTAGTAAAGTAGAAGCAGCCATTGAAGCAGGATTAACTCACGTGATAGTACCAAAAAATAACTTGAAAGACATTATTATTCCAAAAGAAAAACTAAACAAAATAAAAGTTATTCCTGTAGATACAATAGAAGAGGTCCTTAAAGAAGCACTTGATTGGAAAGGAAAGGAAAAAATTTTAAAGATGATTAGAAAATAAATCATCTATGAAGGAGAAAAAATTACTAATTTTAGCCTTATTGGTTTCTGTTCTTGGTTTAATATCACTTTATATAATCTCAGAAAAAATAACAATTAATGATACAACTATTGAGAAAATCACAAATGAAGAAATAACAGGAAACGTTGTTGTTCAAGGACAAATATTAGACATAACAAAAACAGACAAGGTATCTTTGATAACACTATCTCAAAAAAAAGATATTTTAGTAGTTGCATTCTCTAATGTCTCTCTTAATAGAGGAGACCATGTAGAAGTTCATGGAAGAGTTGAAGAGTACAATAACAAAAAAGAGATAATAGCGGACAAAATTGAACTCCAAAAATGAATTCTCTCAGTCTAAATAAATCGAAATATATTTAAAGTAGTGTCTCCCCTTTCTTAGCAGGGGGAAGATGGGTAAAAAGAAAAAACTTCTACAGACGGTAGATAAATTTATTGAAGAGAAAGACGCTTCTTGGGACCATAATGATTGGGTTTCTCTGAAAGAAGAAATCCATAGTAGGAATATCAAAATCCCTGAAATTGAGCTTGGAAAGCTTCTTGAGAGCAGAAAAGGACGTTATAATGCAGAAAAACATGGCATAAATATTATTTCTAAATCAAAATTGATGAATCTTTGCAGGAAGTTTGTAAAAGACACGAAAGGAAAATATTCTCATGAGGATTGGATTAAATTTTTGAACGAGTTAAACAATGAGGGGTATTTCAACAGGGATGAAGTTGGATTATTGTTGGAAAAAGAAAAAAGAAAGTTTCTAGAGAGACCAGAAACAAAAACTAAAAAGACCACTAGGAAAAAGAAATCTGAAAAAAAGAAACCAAAGAAAGTTACAAAAAAATCTAAATCAAAAAAAGAATACAAGAAACATTATCACAAAGCACTTGGTAAACTAAGTCATAAATCCAAACAGATCAAAAAGAAAGAATCTAGAATTGAAGATTTAACAAATAGTATAGCTCAATTACAAAGAGATGTATCTAACAAAGAATCTAAGATAGAAAGCTTAGAAAGTAAACTTGAGAATATAAAGAAAGAATACAAAGAAAAAGAAAACAAACTGAAAAATGAGAAAGAAAGTATTGATGGACTAAAAGAAAGAATTGAATCTCAACAAAAACAACTTGAGGATAAAGAAGAATCTCTTAAATCTGAGAAATCAATGCTTGAAAAAGAAACCAAAAAATCTCTTAAGAGACAAGAAGAGATAGAAAATATCCAGGAAGAGATAAAACAGGAGAAAAGTGTGATAAAAGAAAAGAAAAAAGCCCTAAAAAATAAAGAAAAGCATTTTCAAGACCTTGAAAAAAAGAACTCAGAGCTGAATTCTAAATTAAAAGAAACAAGAGAAAGACTAAAAGAGCAAAAAAAGCTTGCTACACTTTTTGAAAAAAAGTCTTCTATGAAAGAGTCTCAGTTAAATTCTATTAAGGATGAGCTTGAAAAATCAAAAAAGATTCTTAAAAAGACTGAGGAAGAATATAAGACAAAAAAGAATGAACTAGAGGAAACAGAATCAAAGCTAAAGGAGATGGGCAGAGATATAACAAAAAGAAAAGTCCAATTACATAGCAAAGAATTGTGGGTAAAAGAGAATGAAGGACCTCTTAAAAAACTAAAAGATGAACTTGAAGAGAAGAAAAGAGAAATCTCAAAAAAAGAAGTTAAGACACATCAGGAAAAAAATGATCTTGATGCAAAAGAAGTACAACTAAAAGAAAAAGAATCAAGATTAAACTCAATAGAAAGAAATCTAACTAAAGAAAAAAATGACCTGGAAAAGAAACAAAAGAAAGTTCTCACTGAACTGACAGAGATTAAGGATAAAAAAAATGAGTTAGCAAATGTGAGAAAAAAAGTTAATCAACTTGAGAAGGATCTTACAAAAAAACAGGCCCTACTAGAAAAAGAAGAAGAACAATCTGTTAAGAAAACTTCATCATTAGATAAAAGGGAGTCAAATATTATCAGCAAAGAAAATGCACTGAAAAAGAGAGTTAGAATATTGACAAAACAAAGGCTTCAGAATGAGGAAGAAAGTAAAAAAATCCTAGAAGAAAGAAAACTACTAAAAGGAGAAAGTAAGAACATTGAAAAGGAAAAAACAAACCTTGCAGTAGAAAAAGAGAAACTAAAAAAAAGAAGTAAGGAACTAAAGGAAAAAGAAGATGAGGTTTCAAGAAAGAACAACCAAGTCACAAGACTAAAAGAAGAACTTGAGTTCATAAGAGATCAGATTGAAGAAGATCATAAAGAATTGGAAGAAAAAAAAGATGATCTCGATAACCAACGTAATAAACTTGATGACAGACTAGCTAAGACAGAAAAACAAATAGCACAACATCAAGAACTAATGGAAAAACTCCACAAAAAAGAGAATGAACTTGACAAAAAGGAAAACAGTTTAATTGATTTAGAGAACAAACTTAAAACGAAAGAATCCAATTTGAAAGATACCAAAAAAACACTTGATGCTCGTTCTGATAAAATTTCTAATAGAGAAAAAGAACTCAATAAAAGAGAATCAGACATTATTGAAAAAGAGACCTTATTATCTAAGCAGGAAGAAGACATGTATAAGGTGAGACAAGAACTCCAAGAATTAAGACAAAATCTTGAAAATGAAAGAGATGAAATTGAGGAAAGAGAAGACAATCTTGTTGCAAGACAAAAAGAGCTTTCTGAGCGTATTGACTCTATAACTGAACACGTTTCTGAAAATGAAAGAATTCTTGAGGAGATTCATGAAAAAGAGCTTGAGTTGGAAGAAAAAGACCAAGAACTTAGTGTTAAGGAAGAAGAACTAGATAAGGACATTAAAGAATGGGAGAAAAAGAAAGAAGAGTTCAAGAAGGCTGAATTGAAGTTCAAAGAAGAGAAAAAAGAGATTTTAGAACAAGAAAACATTCTAGATAAGAAAAAATTAGAACTTGACAAACTAGAACAAGAATTAAATGAAATGAGCAAAACATTAACAGAAAAAGAAAAGAAAGTCGAAAAGAAGATAGCAGAAAAAGAAAAGAAACTAGAGAAACATGCTGAAGAATTAAATGCAAAAGAGGAAAAAATCATTGAAAAGAGAAAGAAATCAATGGAAGAAGTAGAAAAAGAGATGGAGAAAGTTAGAGAACAGAAAGAATCTGTTGACAGATACAGGAACCTATTAGAAAAACAAAGTCAAAGACTCATTGAAAAAGAGAGGGACTATGAAAAAAGAAGAAAAAGAATAATCCAAGATATGATGGCGCTTGAGCAAAGCAAAATTGAACTGGAAGAGCGTTTTATTAAGTTTGAAGAAAGGGAAAAATCATTCAAAAAATCTGAAGATATGTTTAAAGATAAGAGGAAAGACTATGAACAAGAACAAGAAGAACTTTTTAAGGCAAGAGGAGACTTAGAAA
>CAZHYZ010000011.1:0-34099 GCA_964537195.1 uncultured Methanosarcinales archaeon | reverse complement strand
ATTTTCCAAGATTAGAAGTATTGATTGTTGGAGAAGGACCTGAAACAGAAAAACTTCTAAGAATTAGGAGAAAGTTAAATCTAGAAAAAAACGTTGACATTGTTCCTTTTTTTAATGAGAAAGAAGACATTTACAAATTCATGAAATCATCTAAGATTTTTGTATTATTATCCGAACTAGAAGGTTTTTCCATTGTGTCTTTTGAAGCAATGGCTTGCGGCCTTCCCTTAATTACATTAAGCTCAGAAAAAAATGCTCTGGCAGACTATATAAAAGACGCTGGTTATAAGTGTGATAAAAGTGAAATTGAGATCTCACATAAAATATCCCAGCTTCTAAAAAATGAAAAAGAATTAGAACAAATCGGTAAAAAAGCCAGAAAAAAAGCAAAAGAATATGATGTAAAAAAACAGATTAAGAAAGTAATAAAATATTATAAAAAATGAAACTTAATATAAAAAAAGAGATAGAGCAACCAATAGAATAATGACAAAAAACAAGAAAAGAATAACTAGAATATTAATCTCCTTCTTAATATTTTTATTTTTGTTCATTGCTGTTGAACTAATTTGTAATATGCTAAATTCTTCCTTTTACAGAGTGGAAGATGATGTGATCTTTGTACTTGCAAACCCTGTTTTTGAAGAAGACAAATATTATCTATACAAGATGAGGGAAAATCTAAATCAATCTTTTTTTGAGCATAATGTTTCTTATATCACTGATGAGAATGGATGGAGAATAGGATTTAATAAAGAAAATTATTCTGATGAAAATTTTAATATCTTGTTGATTGGAGATTCAACAACATTCGGGTGGGATGTGGAATATAACCAAACATATGGATTTATCTTAAAAAGACTAATTGAGGAAAATTATAACTTAAAAGTTGATTTATACAATAGAGCAGTTCCTGGTTACACTTCATTTCAGGTAAGACAAGTAGTTAATAAAGAAATAAAAGAAATTCAACCAAACATTGTTATTGCTTATTTTGGAGCAAATGACAGAGGTCTTGCTCAATATTCTGACAAGAAATATTACTTATCATTAAATAGAAAAGGAATTATTAAATTAATAGAGAAATCTAATATCTATAAATTATCAAGAAACATAAAAAAGAGGATTGAATACAAAAAGATATACGCTAATTTAAAACAAAAAAGTTCCGAAAAAGATGGGATTTATAGTATAGCTGATGAAATCTATGATTCAAACATATCACTTAAAATCAAAGAAAAACATCGCGTTTCTCATAAAGATGGTTGGGATAATTTCAATAATATTAGTATGACTTCTAGAAAATACAATGCAAGTTTTATTTATATTCCACATGTAAGTTATATAAATAATGAATTTGTATACCCTAACAAATATAACACTTCATCTTTTTTTGATCTAGTGGGTGAACTTAAAAAGCATCCAAACAGTACTTTGTTTTTAGACATATGGCATCCAAATAAATATGGCCACAAAATAATTGGGAAAGCATTGGCTGTGGAAATAGGGAAGATTATAGAAGAATGAAACTCAGTATAATAATACCAACACATAACAACCAAGATACTATCTTAAAGACTATTAAGAGTATTTACTCCTCAAACAACATTAATAAACATGAAGTTGAAATTTTGTTGTGTGATGATTTCTCTTTAGATGGAACAAGAGATGTTGTAAAAAAGAACTTTCCGACTGTAAAGATACTTAAACTTAAAAAAAGAAGTGGAGCAGCAAAAGTTCGTAACCTTGGAATTAAGAACTCAAAAGGAGATTATCTCCTTTTTGTAGATGGTGATATCTGGTTCAATAAATCCACAATTGATAAATTAATAGATGAAATTAAAGAAGTAGATATTGTTTTTCCAAAAATAAACTATGAAAACTATCAACTAATGTATCCTGTATTTGATATTGAAAAAAAATATCCCCATATAAGTGGGTGTTTTCTAATAAAAAGAACTTCTTTAGAAAATTTAGATGAGTATTTCGATGAATTCTATGAAACTTACTTAGAAGATTATGATTTCTTCATGAGATGTAAAGTTGCTGGATTAAAAGCACAATATGTAAAAGCTGCTGTAATCCATGCAAATAAAGACAAACTAGTTGATTATGGCGAGAGATATTATCTTGAACTAAGGAATATTTTATATGGAAAAAAGAAGCTTGGTAAACTTGCAGAAGAATCTGGTCTTGGAAATCCTTTTAGGGTAAAAATATTTGTTAAATCGGTAGTCCTCGGAATACTAAATTTTGCCTGGTTCAATTGGTATGGATATGATAGAAGGATGACAAATAGAAAAAAGTTTGAACAGATTCTGAAAGGAAAGAACAAAATTTTTCTTAAAGATATATCTAATAGTATAACCCTAGCTATAAAAGCCATTAGATATAATTTCGATAAAAGAAAAGAGATTATTAAGAAGGGGAAAAAAATAAAAGATATTCTTTGTGATAATTACATAAATTTAACACCTGAAAAAATCAGAATTAGAAATATTATAGACAAAAATCCAGAAGCAAAGTACGGTCCTGAATATGTTACCTTAGATATTACAAACAAATGTAACCTAAATTGTATTGGGTGTTGGACTTACTCTCCATTATTAAAAAACAAACCTCCACAAAACTGGTTCAAACAAGAAGTGTCTTATAAGACCATAAAGAAATTAATCAGAGATCTTAAAAGAATGAAGACTAAAAAAATCAGATTAACTGGAGGAGGAGAGCCGTTTATCCATCCCAATATTAAGGAAATAATTCAAATTATTAAAAAAAAGGGATTTGAATTAGCAATAACAACTAATTTCACACTTATAAACAAAAAAACAATTGATTTTCTTATTGATAATGGTGTTGATAATATCACTGTAAGTCTCTGGTCTTCTAATCCTAAAACATATGTAAAAACACACCCAAATCAAACAGAGAAAACTTTTGAAAAAATCAAGAAAAATCTAGAATATTTGTCAAAAAATAAGAAGAACACACGAATTGTGATTGCAAATGTCATCTCTAATCTGAATCACGAAGAAATAGAAGAAATGGTAGAATTCTCACAAAAAGTTGCAGATGAAGTCTATTTTACACTAATAGACACTATTGATGGAGGAACCGATTCACTTTTACTAAATAACAAACAGAGGAAAAAATTAACTGAAAACTTTGAAAAAATTATAAGACATTATAAAAAGGAAAAATATGGAGATTTAAAGATAGATAATCCCAATAATTTTCTTAGAAGATTGACCAATGAAGATTCGGGTGTTGGGAGATATGATAGTAATCTTGTTTTGAGTATACCTTGCACAATTGGATATACTTTTTCCAGAATAATGGCAAATGGTGATGTGGCTCCATGTTGCAGAGCAGTCATGATACCCTCTGGAAATATTAAAAAGCAAAGTTTTAGGGAGATATGGAATTCAGAGAAACAAAAAAGATTTAGAGAAATAGGATTAGATCTAAAGAACCATCCAAGATTTATAGAGAAAGTTGGTTGCTTAAAATCTTGTGATAACATAATGGAAAATAAAGAGACATTTGATAAATTACGTTCTAGGGATAGAAAATAATTAAAGTTACATTCTTATTCTACATGTAGAATGAAAGTAAGAAAAAATGTGAAAATTGCATTTGTTATTGCAACACTTAGTATAATCGTTTTGTTGATTCTGTTCAGTTTAAAAGACCTCATTAATCCTGTCTCAACCTACATTTTCTACCTTGCTATTTATTTTATTATTTTGTCAGTTGTCTTATCCTCAAGAAAAAATATGCATTGGATAAAAAACAAGAAGAATCTTCAAAATCTAATTCTTTTTTTAACCACGTTTCTTCTTGTTGTTTTAATAATTGAATTAACTAGTTTTACCTTAATTTTATTAGATGAATATCCTGAATACATATTAGCAAGATTCTCAAAAGAAGAAAACTTTCCTCACAAAACAATATATAGATATGACAAAAACATTGGCTACATTGGTATTCCAAACTCAACATTCAATCATATAGAGAAAAACAGAGATAGTTCTTTGCTTTTCAATGTAACTTATTCATTAGATGAGTACGGAAGAAGAATGACTCCAGATATAATGAGCAATTCTTCCGTTGTCTTGTTTGGTGGCTCTTATGCCTTCGGTCACGGACTAAATGATAATGAAACTTTAGGATATTATTTGTCTAAAGAAACAAACAAGAAAGTCTATATGTATGCTTATCAGGGACAAGGACCAAATCAAATGCTTGCTCAGCTTCAAAGAAGTGACTTTGAAGATGAATTATTAATTCCTCCTGAAGTTGGTCTATATCTTTATATACCACACCATATCAATAGAGTAATAGGAGACATGGAGATATATACTCAGTGGGGTTATGATATGCCATATTATTATTTGAAAAACAATGAACTAGAGAGAGGGGGTTCTTTTACCTCTGGTAGAAAATTAATTTCTTCCTCATATAAGTTTATAGGAAAATCTCTATTTGTGAAATATAATAATTTAAATATTCCTACTAAAATTAAATACAAACACAAATATTTAACTGCGAAAGTCATAAAAGAATCAGAGGAATTATTTGAATCAACATTTAATGGGGAGTTCTATGTGGTTATAATGCCTGGTGTATATGATGGATATTCAAACCAAGACCTTGAGTTTATAGAAATATTAAATGATCAAAATGTAAACATAATAATTTATGAATTTGAATTTTACCCAGAAATCCATACTATAAAAGATGGACATCCCACAGAAAGATTCAATAGAGAGTTTTCAAAAACTGTAAAAGAAAAAATAATCACCTAGAAAAACTATTCTTTTTAAAAACAAAGGCTGATATGTTTCTAGATTTGTCTTCTTTATGTATTAATTCATATAAATCATTATTGCCAACATATGATATTATGGATGACATCTCTTCCTCTGAGAAAAACCAATTAAGGTGGTGGGGTCTTGATATAATAACATAATCTGAATGTTTAAGATATCCTCCTGGTGTAGAATAATTATACATAGAATAAAATAAAGTAACATTATATATTGAAGGATTATAGATCATAGCATAATGGTTTAGTACGTCACGGTTAAAAGTCACTTCGTCACCTAAGACCAATATATTTACTGTTCCAGTTATGTTATTGGGTAAGGAATCTTCAATTTTTTCAAATATTTTTTTATTATGATCAAGATAATATATTTCTCTTCTAGATATGAATCCTTCTTGGTGGACTTCTTCTTTGACACCAAGAATAGTTCCAAGAATATCAGGAAGTCTATTCTTAGTTGTTTGATAAGGATTATTATAGAAAAAAGCCAAAAACAGGAAGATAAAAAGAAAGATTGAAGCATATTTTCTCATGTTGTGTTGAGAAAGCGCTCTCCCAACAATAACAGACAAAGGAATAAAGATCATCAAAAGAGCTATATATTCTTTTCCAAGATAGACTGAATAAAACAAATAAGGAATAATTATCAACACTGTAAAGAGCACGTCTTTCTCTTTTTTTTCAACTTTGAATAAAAAATAAGAAATCAGAAAAAGTGTAATTATGAATAACAAAATACCATTCCTTTCTACAAAAAAACCAAAATAATAGGATAAGGACTCAAAGGAGATATGATTAAATAAAAGAATTTTGTCTTCTGTTTGTAAAAACCTAAAGAAGAGATTTGGAATATTCCAGAACAGATTAACAAAAAAGAACATACTTAAGCTGTCCAGAATATTATTTATCTTCTTTTTCTCCGACCAAATTATCAATTTCAAAAACAACCACATTATTATTATAAACAAAACCAGCTGCCCAAATATTAGCATATTAGAAACGCTTATACTCAAAACATTATGTTTATGAAAGAGAAATATTTGGGATTTTATTTCTAGAAAAACGAGGACTAAGAATAAAATGAGCTTAGTCGATAACTTCATCAATGTTTCTTTTCTTTTTTCCCATAAATTCTTCAGTAAATCTACAAAAGACTTTCTATTCTCATATAAGATAAATAAAAACTGAGCGAGAATATAAGGATACGCCGTATGTTTTGTTAATCCAAATAATCCTAAAACTATCCCATACAAAATAGAATAACCTCTTTTTGCAAATTTTTCTGTACGTATTAGTAAGTATAAGCTTAAAGAGTAGAAAAAAAATAGAAAGTCTACAGGATACAAAAATCTAGTTATTATAATGTTTGTTGGTAATGCCAGAAGAAAAAACAGACTATATAATGCTGTTTTTTGTGAGTAAATCAATCTTATGGTCTTAAAAAGAAAGAACAATGACAAATTAAAAAAAAAGAGATTAATCAAAAAACTTGTCTCAAGTAAGGGACCAAAAAGGAGATATACCGGTAGAAAAATCAATTTAGGCACGATATGATAAAAAGAATATATAATCTCTCCAAAATCTATCTTCCTAGTCAAAACATATTTCTGGTAAAATGAATCAAGGTCTCTCAACAACAAAGTGTCTTCATATATTAATACAGAATGGGTATTGAATATCCATATAACATTAAATATATTGAACACAAAAAGTATAATTACAAATATTACAGACAGTATTCTATCATCAGAATGATGAATTTTAATGTTGTTTCTTCTTTTAATATCTGATCAACCCCAAGACAAAAATTTATCATTAGTTTATCTACTTAGAAGAATATTTATACTTTTTGTTTATTTACTAAATTGTAGATTTTAAGCTATTAATAAAACTTAAAAATTAATAATTACTCTCACTCAATATCTTGTGGGGGGAAATTAAATGAAAACAGATTTATTGCTCGTACAATGTCCTGTCTGGGGCATTAATATGCCACCTATGAGCTTGGGTTATATTTCAGCATATCTTAGAAAGAATAAAATAGCTACAGGGATAGAAGATCTTAATATATACGAATATAGAAAAGCAAAAGACAAAAAATTCTGGACTAATGAAAAGGCACATTTGTGGATGGATGAGAAGAAATTTAGTGAAATAGAAAAAAAACTAAAATTAGATTTCGAGAAGGCAAAAAATAGACTCCTAAAACACAATCCAAAAGCAATTGGTTTTTCAGTAAATACTGCTACCTCAATTTACACAAAAAAATTAGTAAAAGAAATAAAAAAGACAAATCCTGAAATAAATATAATCTTTGGTGGAAAAGGTGTTTTCCTTAGAACTGAGAGAAAAAAATATAGAAATTATGCTGACTATTTTGTTATTGGAGAAGGAGAGGAAAAAATATTAGAACTGATGAAAGGTATTAAGAAACGACTTTCTCAAAGAGAATTATCCAAGATAAAAGGAATAGGACTAGCAGAGAAATCATTATTTGAGAAAATAAAGTCAATAATAAAATTATAGATAGTAAAAAAAATGAAGAAATCAAAAAAGAAACCACACAACAAACTCTATATAATTATAATTCTTATTTTGTGTCTCCTAGGGACTATTCAAAATTGGATAATTCTAAGACAAGATCAAATTCCTTTAGTGTGGGATTCAAAAGATATGTTCCAATTAAGCAAGCGGCAAGCAGATTTATTGAAAAAAAGAGAATTAAGTGGATTCCTAAATGTGTTCTTTAATGAATATTCAAAAGACTTTCCGCCCATGCTTGTTTTTCAGTCGATGCCATTCCTAATTTTTATGAAGGGAGATTTACTCCTCCTGGAAGATGTCGCTGTTATAACACAGAGTTTTCATCTATTCGTCTTATTACTGTCTATATATTTTTTGGGAAATAAGGTCTATAATGAAGAATTGGGTTTTTTTGCTAGTGTGGGTATGTTACTCTTACCCTCCACATTAAGCTACTCCAGAATATTCCTACCTGTATTACCTTTAACAACTTACTTTATTTCCTCAATAACTTGCTTCCTCTACTCTGATTTCTTCAAAGAAAAAATTCCCTCTATTCTTTTTGGACTATCTCTTGGTCTTGGTATGATGTCTAAGTATACTTTCCCGTTTTATATCATTCTTTTCTTCATAAGCTACATCCTTTTTAATTTTAATAAAGTGAAAAAAATAAATAAAAAACAGATTAAGAATATTTTGATTGTATCATCCATACTGATATTCTCCATTCTAATATGGTATCCTTTCCACATAGATAAGATAAAAAAAGAAGCCATAATAATGACAAACAGAAGATTAGAAAATAAATTTACTCAGCCCCACCTATTAAGACTAAAAGAAAGTTATAACCATTACTCAAAAGAGATAATTAATAAGTTCTTATACAGCAATATATTATATTATTTAATGATAATCTCACTTTTTGCCCTTTCTTTTATGTATTACATTAAAAAAGAAAAAGTTAGATGGTCTTTTATATTACCAACATTTGTATTCTTATTTTTTATTTCAATAAGCCTCTCTGTTATGACAGAAAGATTCATATTTCCTATCATACCAATATGGATAATAATTACTTGTATGACTGTATTAGAAGTATCTAACAACACCAAATTGTTTGGTAATAAAAGACCTTATTTGAGAATAATGGTTGTAATGGGTATTATGCTATTATTACTAGGATTAAATTATATAAATACTTATGTTCATAAAAAAAACTCAGATATAATATTTCCTGACAGAACAATTGATACTTTCATAGTACCAAGAAATTACTCTGGTATTGATCAGAGAATATTGAAAGACATTCTAGAAAATTCAAAAAATATCTCTGGAAATAAAAGTGTTCTAATACTAGTTGATTCTGAACCGATGTATTTATTATACTCTAATCTTGATTTCTCATACAAATCACTAGGGTATTCTGTCAACCCACTGATTTTTTGTATTGCGGTTCCATTAGACTATTGGGAGATGCAAGGGAAAGAATGCCTATCAGAAAAGGGTGTTTCACAAGTTTGTGATTATGATTTTGTAATCACATCTCCTAGTGTTACTAGATATCCTATAGAGGCTATGTTAGAAGATTATAAAGAAAGAAATAAACTAATTAAAGAACTTCTGTCCGCTTGGAATTCATGCAAAGGCAATTATGACCTTATTAATTCCTATTGGGGTGAACAAAGTGGAAAATATGTTGAATACAAACTATACAAAAGAACTTAAATCAATTAAATATCATGCTCTTTAATGCCTTGCCATATCTCATCAATTCTCCCAGAGACCTTGTGTTCTTCAATGAATTTACAATAACTTTTGGTCTGAGATAAAACTGGAGATATGCTTTTCTTATGTATTTATTAAGTTGCTCATCACTCAATTCACAATCAATTCTTGGTAATTCCATCTCTTCCTGAATATCTTCAACATATCTCTTCCAATAATCAAAACCGATTTGTTTTTTCAACTCATCATAATCTGTAGACCCAGGCATATAACTGTATCTATTAAATTGGGCATAATCAAGTGGCAGTTCTTTTGCTAATCTGATTGTTTTTTTTATTGTCTTCTCTGTTTCTCCAGGACATCCAAACATAAAATATCCAAAAGCCAATATCCCATTTTTCTTAGTCAGTTTGATTGCTGTTTTTATTTGTCTAATTTTTGTGTTCTTTCTAATATTCTTCAATATTTTCTCACTACCAGATTCAAGACCATAATAAATCCTATAACAACCTGCTTTCTTCATCTCTTTTAACATTTCACCATCAATAGTGTCAACTCTAGACCTACATGACCAAATAAAATCAATCTTTCTTTTTTGTATCTCTTTACATATTCCCAATACTCTCTTTTTATTTATCGTAAATAAAGGATCAAAAAAATCAATTTCCTTCACATCATATTTATTAACACACTCTTCAATCTCATCCACTACATTTTTTGGAGACCTGTATCTTATATCTCCTGTTCTTTGTTCACAAAAACTACACTGGAAAGGACACCCACGACTTGTCATCATAATTGTGTAATTCTTTTTTTTAGAAATAAAAGAATAATATATCTCCATCGGCATCAAGTTTCTAGCGGGAAAAGGAATTTCATCAAGGTTCTTAATTTTCTTTCTCGTTTTTGTAATATTTAGTTTATTATTCCTCATATATACTATGCCTTCAATCTCTGAAAGAGATTTTTTATTCTCCAAAGCAGATATTAATTCAACTACTGTCTTTTCAGCTTCTCCAATTATTCCAATATCTATTCCTTCTTTATTTATTGTCTCTTTAGGATATAATCCCACGTGATGACCCCCAACAATTACTGGGACATTAAACTTTGCTTTAAGAAATCTGATAATCTCATGAGTCTCATGAATTAAATATGTTGTAAGGGAGAACATCATTACCTCTGGTTTAAATTCATTTAATTTCTCAACCACATCATTTAAAGATAAATTAGATGCCATAGAATCCAAAAACAATACCTCGTGGCCTTCTTCCTGAAGAGCTCCAGCAACATAGCCCAAACTTAAATTTGGATAAACTCCATAATTATCAGCAACAGCTTTTATACTTGGCTGATTAACAACAGAGACTACACCAAAAGACGGATGAATCAATGCGATTCTCATGTCAGAGAAAACTCTATGAGATTATTTAAATCTTATCTTTATTTTAAAATCAAGCAACTAATTAAATGTCGATATTTTTAATAATAACAACAATATTCATAAACTCAAAGGGTATGGGGGGATTAGAATAGATTTTTCATCTGAAAAGAAAAAACTAGAACTGATATTTACTTTTACAGTCAATGAATTTAAAATCCAATATAAAAATGCATATTTCAGTTATCTCTGGTCTATATTAAACCCAATAATAATGTTAACCACATTATATTTAGTTTTTTCTGAAGTTATGAATTTGAAAATCCCTTATTATCAGCATTTTCTCTTAATAGGAATTATTGTTTGGAATTACTTTTCATCTTCAACGACAAATAGTCTGGATTCCTTTAAGAATAACAGAGATCTATTCCAACAATACAAAATTCCCCGCTATCTACCTATAATAAGTGCTTGTTTAATTAATCTTATTGAATTTTTTGTTAGTGTTGGTGTTTTAATTGTGTTCCTGTTTATTTTTGATGTTCCTATCACTTTTTTATCATTATTAAATCTCATCTACTTTTTTTTGTTGATTATATTGTCCTTTGGTGTTTCTTTAATAATATCATCTATATATCTTATATTTAAAGACATAAAGCATATTTGGAACTTTTCTCTTTTGATTGGATTCTGGATATCTCCAATTGTATATTCAGAAATGAAAATCCCAAGCAACTTAAGAAGATTCTATATGATTAATCCAATTGCAAGAATAATAAGTCATATAAGAAATGTGACTTTATATAATTATATAGCACCTACACAAACGTTGATAACAATAATAATTTGTACTTTAATTTTGTTTTTTGGATTTTGGTTGTTTAAAATTTATTCTACTAATCTAGGAGAAAAGCTATAATGAAGAAAGCTATTGAACTGAAAAAAGTAAGTAAATTCTTTACATTAGCTAATAATAAAAAAATTTCTGCTATTGATAATATGACACTTAGTGTTGAAGAAGGAGAATGTCTTGGAATCATTGGACCAAATGGATCTGGGAAATCAACCCTGTTAAGATTAATAGCAGGGATATATCATCCTGATACTGGAACAATCGACAAAAAAGGAAAGACTCTGCCGTTCCTTCAATTTGGCTCAGGTCTTAAACAAGATTTAACTGGAAAAGAGAACATATATCTCTATGGGGCCCTCATTGGAATGACCAGAATAGAAATTGATAATAATTTTGATAAAATTGTTGACTTTTCCGGGTTAAGAAATTTTATAGATGTCAAGTTAAAAAAATATTCTTCGGGAATGATTGCAAGATTAATTTTCTCCACAGCAATGGCAAGAAACCCCAGAATAATACTAATAGATGAAATATTGTCTGTTGGAGATCAAGAATTCCAAAGAGAAAGCCTAAATAAGATAAAACTCCTAAAAAAAGAAGGCAAAACAATTTTGTTTGTTTCACACAATTTATTCTTAATAAGAGAGATTAGTGATAATGTTATTTGTCTAAAAAATGGAAAAATAATAAGTCAAGGAAGTGCTAATGATGTTATTCGTGATTATCTTAGTTTAATAAAGAAGACAAAATTGGAAAAATCAAAAGAGAATTTGGAGTCAAAATACCGAGCATATGACACATTAAAAAAAGAAATAAGGAAACTTGAAACATACCAAAAGAAGAAGAGTCTGTTATCCGGATTTTTAAATAATCCTCATGAGATTACACTAAATGAGTTAAACCAGAAAAAGAAAATTCTAGAATCTGATTTAATAGAACACGTTGATTTACAATTATTGGATTCTGAATATATAGTAGAAGATCTGTGGGAAGATTACAATTTAGGTAGAAATGATCCTTCTTTAGACCAAATAAAAAACATAGAAAAAGCAATCAACATAAAAACTCAACTATGTGAATTATCCGAAAGCGAATTTGAGATACAGTCAGGACTCTTTTTCTATCTAATGTATAACAGTAAAAAAAGCATGGAATACACAAGAAAGTTCATTGGGATATATAAAAAAAAACTTAGAAACATTAAAGGAAAGAAAGAAAAAAAGTGGATATTAGATAAATTATATTATTTGTTCATGGACTTAAATTTTGAAATTCTCTCCAACCAATCTTACGAATATTTAATAAAAGAATATCTGAAATTGCTATCAAAGAATCAAACAAAAGAATCCAATATGAGAATTGAGAATATTAAGAACTACCATGAGAATCAGTTGAATAAACTTATTTATGATATAAAACTAAAAATAAGTCAGAATAAAAGAAAACAAGAGAATAAAAAAAGATTAGAGAGGTTTAAAAATTTAAAAAAGAGTCTATCATATTTATCAATTGGGGTTGAAACTCCCTTAAAGAAGAATAAAAACAAAAAAATCATTATTAAAAAAGTTTATTTGTTAGATGATGATAATAAAGAAAGAAATTCTTTCTATACTGGAGAAACATTAAAAATCAAGATAGAGTATGAAGCAAAAGAAAAAATAGAAAATCCTGTTTTTGGCATTGGTATATTTCATGAAGAAGGGGCTCATGTTTCCGGGCCAAACACCAAAATCCATAATATAGAAATACCTTATATTAAAGATAGTGGAAGTATTACCTACATAATGGAAGACATACCCTTACTACAAGGAAGATACCTAATCTCTGTTGTAATTCATCCAAACAACAGTTTTGAGCCTTATGACATTCATGAAAAAAAATACTTACTTGAAATCAAAACTAAAAAATCAGCTGAAATAGGGATTGTTCATCTCAATAGTAAATGGCAGATTGGAGAAAAGTGACTAGTTCTTAAAATAATATTTAATATCATAATATTCAAAATAGAACAGTGATGTCGCTGTTAAAGTAAATTGTAGTAATCTAAAACCAACAATGTCTTTAAGAATATGATAAAGAGTCCAATAAGGATTGTAGATTAACAATCTAATTAATAAATTAGGAAAAGTATTTGGAACCGGATAACTATAGAAACTCCATCTTCTGGCTGTTTTCATAACTGAAATTATTGTATCTTTTTTTAGATGATATGCTAAAGCATATGGTTCATAAATTATTTTATATCCTTTCTCTTTCAATCTATTACAAATATCCACATCTTCGTAATTTGTTTTAAACTCTGCTCTAAAACCACCAACATCAAGAAGAGCTTCTTTCTTAAACACAACATTAGATCCATATAAAAACTCTGGCTCTGTTATATTATCTCCCCAGTGTTGATTTAAATGATAAGACCTCCACCTATCGGCTAATTTTTTTGTGTTTTTCTCTATTAAATTTCCACCCACTCCAGCAATTTCCTTTTTTGAAAAACTACTCATTATGTCACTTAACCATTTTTTATGCAAAACAACATCTGAATCAACAAATGCAACATATTCTGTTTTACAATGCTTTAATGCAATATTTCTTGAATTTGCCAAACCTTTTTTTTCTTTTTTAAGAACCTCTACCTTTAAACTTCTTACAATATCTAAAGTATTGTCTTTAGAGTCATCATCAATAACAAATATCTTCTTAATTGAGATACCTTGCTCTTTAATGCTATTAATACATTTTTTAATAGTCTTAGCAGAATCTAAAGTTGGGATATAGAAAGTCACATTTTTCATATTTTAATTAAGGTAATAAAAAAAAGATTTATATTTGTTTTCTTAATCTGTATAATAATGGGAAAAAACTTACTTAATCTAATTAAGTTATCATATCTGATTATTTTAACAATCTCAATTGATGTTTTTCTGTTTTTCTGGGAAGGAGTAAAGAGACATGAAATATTCCCCGGTTCTTAATAAATTAATCATCAACTAATTTTAAATATAAGCAAGAATAACCTCTACACAATGAAAAAACTCAATATTCTCATGGTAAATCCTCATGATATTTATTCATCTAGTGAGCCTTGGACTATTCGTATGACTTCTATTGCTAAAGAATTTGTTAAAAAAGGACATAATGTAAAATTAGTATATTTTCCACTCCCAAAAGAGAAGCGTGGACCATTAAGAATAAAAAAGATAGAAGAATATGAGACAATACCTTTCAGCAGAAGAAAGTGGCATATTATAAGGAACACAATAGCAATGATAAAACTAGGAAAGTGGGCAGACATAATATACTTCCAGAAATGTTTTTCAATTGCTTCATTACCTTCTTTAATTTCTGCATATGTTAACAATAAACCAGTTCATTATGATTGGGATGATTGGGAATATGGAATATATATGTGGGATCCTCCCTCTAGATTATATGGAAAATATCTTGATATAATGGAGAAAACCATTCCAAAATTGGTTGATTCAATTTCAGTTTCTAGTGAAGAATTAAGAAAAATGGCATTAGACCTTGGAGTTGATAATGATAAAATCACAAAAGTTAATGTGTGTGCTGATATCAAAGATTTTAATCCAAAGAAATGGGATGAAAAAGAAATAATCCAGAAATATGGCCTTAAGAAACCGATTGTGCTATATCTCGGACAATTGCATGGTGCACAATATGCAGAACTATTCATAAAATCTGCAAAACATGTCTTACAAAAACATCCAGAAGCAAATTTTTTGGTTGCAGGAGGTGGAGAAGATTTGCCTAGGTTAAAGCAAATAACTAAAAAAATAGGACTTGAGGACAAGATTACATTCACAGGTATGTTAAATAACTCAGATGTGAAAAAAGCACTTGCAGCTGCAGATATTGCTGTTGCTTGTTTTGATAACACAAAACAAGTAAGATGTAAATCTCCTTTAAAGATTGTTGAATATATGGCTTCTGGAAAAGCAATTGTTGCAAGTAATGTTGGAGAAATACCCTGGATGGTCGGTGAATCTAAAAAAACAATAAATAACAAACCAAAAAAGAGAAAGATTAGAGAGATTATATCTGAAAAAATAAAATATGTTGATATGATTAATCTAGGAGATGTTAATTCTGAGATACTACATGGTCCTTTTGGAGAATGGAAAAAAAGTAAAAATAAATATGGTAATACTGATAACTTCTCAAGACCTTCCAAAAACAATAAAAAAGCCTACTGGAGATCATTTTCAGAAGAAACAGGGGTTTTTCTTAATCTAGGTAAAATCTACTTTAATAGGACAGATCTTGTACTAAAGATTAAACTTTTTGACGAAATTAAGCAAAGAGGCTCTCTAGAAAGAATAAATGTTTTGGTTAGTCACGGTGGAGAGGACTGGTTTAAGATAGGCAATCTAAAACTAACTGGAAAAAGAAAATGGGTTGTTTTTTCCATGAAAATAAACCACAATTTATTAAAAACAAACAAAATAAGGGTTAAATTACACAATAAAGAATGTTTGCCAAAGAAAGTTGACTGGATTAAGATTTTAAGACCATAACAAATAAAAGAGTCTAGCACTTATCTACAAAAATGAATATAATCCGGAGAGCTTATTATTATTTAAGGCATGAATATGACCATTTTATGGAGAATCTTAGATTATATACCACATTCTTTCCTTATTACAGAGGGATAAGAACAGAAAAAAAAGCTAAACTTGGTCCTAAAACTGTACAATTAGATATCACAAATAATTGCAATCTAAACTGTGTTGGTTGTTGGATACATTCTGATTTAATGGGAAAGGACAAATATAGAGGTGAAAAGAAAAAAAGAAAACTCTCTTATGCGAAAATAAAACAGCTCTTAGATGAATTTGAAGACATGGGTGTAAGAGAGATACACCTTGCTGGAGAAGGAGATCCTTCTATGCATCCACAATTTATGAAAATTCTGGAATACATAAAAAAGAGAGACATGAAGATTAACTTAAACACAAATTTCACACTATTTACAAAAAAGAAGATAAAAGAACTAGTAAAATTAGATGTTGATTACATTACCTTAAGCTTGTGGGCCGGTGATCCAAAGACATATGTAAAGACACATCCAAATCAGACAAAAAAAACATTTCATAGAATTAAAGAAAATTTAAAATATATTCATTCTATAAAAAAAGAAAATAATCTTCCTCAAGTCAAGATCTATAATGTAATTTCTTCACTAAACTATAATAATATTGAGAAGATGATTGACTTTGCATTGGAAACAAAAGTAGACCATATTGAGTTCCAGATAATTGATATTGTTGAAGGAAAAAGTGATTCTCTAAAATTAAAACAAAAACATAAAAGAAATATAAAAGAACAATTTAATAATATACAAAAGAAAAAAGAGTACTTCACGGATTTAGCAAGACACAGACATCTAAAAGTTCTTGGAAGTGAACATAAAGAAGAATTTAGAGAGTTTGGTAGATTCTTTAAAAATACCTTGCCAAAGGGTTTTAGATTACAGGATGATTTTGTTCTTGAAGATGAAACCCATGATAAGATGTATTGTCCACACGGTCAACCAAGTAATGGGGGATGGGATGCTTATCAAGAACCACTTAATGCAATTGTATTTAATTTCAAAAGAAACAATTGTAAAAAATGCAGTGGTGGAAAGCCCTTTAAAATAAAACAAGAATATCTCCGTGTCCTTGGAGTTGGTTCTTTTTTACGTAGAATTGAGGCTACAAAAAAATCAAAGAAAACTAAATATGAAACTAATATTGTTGATACCTTTCCTTGTTATGTTGGTTGGACATACACGAGAATATTATCAAATGGTGAAGTACTACCTTGTTGCAAAGCTCACAATAAACCTCTTGGAAACATACATAAAAAATCTTTTAGGGATATATGGTTCTCAAACATTTACAACAAATTCAGATATATGGCAAAGACAAAGAAAAAAAATCATCCTTATTTCAGAGAAATTGATTGTTACAAAAGTTGTGACAACCTTGGTATGAACCTTGAAACACATAGAAGAATGTTGAAATTTAGAAAATGAAAAAAAAAAAGTTTAAAGAGATTACAGCAAACATATTTGTATTAATTATAACTACAACCCTTCTTATTTTTGTTGCTGAATTAATCAGCGACAATAATTATGAGGAACATCACAAAGATTACCTGCCTGTTTCATTGTTTGGTCCAATCAAAGGATTCCAATACAGACCTAATTACACTATAAAGATAGGAAATGTACCAAGAAAAATCAACTCGTTAGGGTTCGGTGATTATGAATTTAATATCCCAAAAGACAACAATACTGAGAGAATTGTCATTGTTGGAGATTCCTTTACTTTTGGTGAGGGTGTACTATTGGAAGATTCTTATCCAAAAATACTAGAAAAAAAATTAAAGGAAGAAAATGAAAAATTTGAAGTCTACAACCTTGGATTAGGTGGTATGAATACTTATTATGAATCAGCAGTTATTAACTATAGTCTTCAAGAATTAGACCCTGATTACATAATTGTTGGTTTCTTCTTAAATGACTTAGATACAAAATTTATACTTAATAGTGAACAATGCACTAGAAAGGATTATTTTAATTCACTTGAATTTGTAAAAATAATCAAAGAGAGACTAATTTTGCCCATGAGATATCCTGATAGTACAAAGATTAATTTCAGTTTTTATATCTTAAATCAATATAAAAATAATCCGGAGGGTTGGGATTGCTTTGATGTATCATTAAAAAGAATCAAACAAATGGAGTCAGAATATGAAGTGCCGATCACTATGTTTTTTATAGACATTGACATCAATAAAAGTCAATTTTTCTATGAATATAGAGATAAAATTAAGAATCATCTAGAGAAATACAATATTAATTATGTTGACATACAAGATTATAATTTACAAGACTATGACAGAAGAGATAGCAACATATATAATGACTTCGGACATTATAATGTTCGGGGTAACAAAATAATAGCTGAAGTCATTTTCAAATACCTAAATTTTACATTTATTAAAAATGAAAATGCTAACTAGATTAAAAGACAATGTTCAAAAAGCTAAAATAGCTGCAGGAATACTCCAGAAAAAACCACTTACAGGTCCTTGGACTGTTCAAATAGATTTGACTAATTCTTGTAATCAAAATTGTATTGGTTGCTGGTGTCATTCTCCTTTGTTGGGAGAATTGGCAATGGATGAAGAAACCAAGAAACTTTCTTTGCCTTATGAAGTTGTAATTAAATTAATTGATGACCTTGATAACATGGGAGTAAGAGTTATTTATTTCACTGGTGGTGGAGAACCGTTTATGCATCCAAAGGCTGTAGAAATTATGGAATATGTAAAGAAAAAGAATATGAGATGTGAAATGAGTAATAACTTTTCTCTAGTCACAAAAAGTAAAATAAAAAGACTTGTCAGGGCAGGAGTAGACAACATGAATTGTAGTATCTGGGCGGGGTCTCCTAAAGCATATGTGAAGACACACCCTAATAAGACAGAAAAAGAATTCCATAAAATACATGAACGTTTCCTCTATATGGACAAAATAAAGAAAAAATATAATTCGAAAAAGCCAGAGTTGTATATATACAATGTGATATCAACATACAATTACGATGATTTCGAAAACATGGTTGAGTTTGCTTTTAAATCAAGAGTACAGGGTGTTGATTTCACTCCCACAGATGTTGTCCCTGGAAAAACAGACCAGCTAATGTTAAATAAGAAACAAAGAGAATGGTTAGCAGAAAAAATGAAAAACATATGGCCTAAATTCTATTACTGGAAAAAAAAATACAATCACCCTATTGAATTCAGAAATTATGACCAGTTTTTCAGAAGGATCTCAAGCAAAGAAACAGAAAAAGGAGTATATGACAGAAGCATAATCGGCCAAATTCCATGTTATGCTGGGTGGACTTTTTTAAGAGTATTAGCAAGTGGTGATGTTGATCCTTGTCTTAAAGCAATAAAAATACCTGTTGGGAACATATATGATAAAAGCATAAAAGAAATATGGAATAGTAAAAAGCAATGTGAGTTCAGAAAACACACTATTGATTATGATATAGATAATCCTTATTTTCAAAACATGGGTAATGAGCATCAGAAGGGTAATGGGTGTGTATTAACTTGTGATAACCTTGGAATAAATTTGTCTGTTCATGGACAAATGATAAATCTAAACCCTATTGAGAAAAAATTAATAAGATTAAGTAAGTTTTTGTAATTAAGAAATAGAAAAAATGAAAAAATTAGTGTTTTCCAGAATAAAGAACTTCCTTTTTTCAGTTAAAAAAAGATTATTACACAAAGAAAAAGATATTATGGGTAAATTAAAAGAAGTTGGTCCTTGGGCATATGATATGAAAGTAACAGATAAAATCAGAACCAAACAGATAACTCCTGGAGTAATTGACCCAGAAAAGATGTGGGGCCATATTAAATCAAACATCCCAGAAGATTTAACCGGACAGACCGTATTAGACATAGGGTGTAATTGTGGTTTCTTTAGCTTTGAGATGAAAAAAAGAAATGCTAAAAAAGTAGTTGGAATTGACTTTAAGCCGTTTATTAAACAGGCAAAGCTATTATCTGAAATATATGGTATTGACGTTGATTTTAGGGAAATGTCTGTATATGACATAGATTTTGACCTTGGTCAATTTGATATAGTCTTGTTTTTTGGTGTATTGTACCACCTTAAACATCCTTTCTTGGCAATTGAGAAAATATCAGACATAACTAATAAATTATTGATCCTAGAAACAGAGATCCTAAAAAATGTAAAAGATAAAGACAAGATGTTATTTATAGAACACACTTATCACAATGACGGAACAAACTGGTGGATTCCGGGAAAAGAGAGTGTAAGAGGAATGCTAAGAAGTTCAGGATTTAAGTATGTTATGTCTCATGATATCTTTGATAAAGAATACAGTAAAGGCCATACAGAAGAAGGCATGAAGAGACAGAAAAGAGCCGTCTTCTATGCCAGTAAAGACCTAAATGATATTGCATATAATGTTTTTCCAGAGCGTATTTATAGGAATTCTAAAGATAAAAAAAGAGTAAAAAAAGAAAAAAAATAGTTTTTTATATTAAGTTATATCGCACATTTGTATGGCAAAGATACTCGTCTTAACACATGAGAAATTCTCATTGGAAGAAGATAATTCAGCTCCCTCTACAAGACTAGTTAATATTTCAAAAGCACTTGTTAAAAAAGGTCATAAAGTAACATTTGTCCCGAAAAACCTAGACAAGAGTAAAAAAATTGACAAAATAGAATATAAAAAATTCTCTACAGAAATCATAAATAATGCACCAGAAAATTATGATGTTGTTCTCATCTCACAATGGGTTACAAATATTGAAATATTAGATAAACTCGACAATAAAATTCCAATAATGGTTGATGTTTATGCTCCATATATGATTGAACATTCAACACATGATTATAATAAACTTTTATATCCTCGTCAGAGATACGTCAATGATATTTACAGCGCTACACTTATAGCTTTTAGATATGGTGACTACTTTCTATGTGCCAGTAAAAGACAAAGAGACTATTACTTAGGGATCTTATCTGCTGTCGGAAGGGTAAACCCCTCAAACAAGAGAAATAATTTTGGAGTTGTCCCTTATGGTGTTAATTTAGACAGAAAAAAATCTGATAAAAATATACTTAGAATGAAAATTGATCCAGATAAAAAAATAATTCTCTGGCTTGGTACATTTTATGAATGGTTAGATCCTATAAAAACTGCAAAAATATTTTATGAGATTAGTAAATTAGATGATAAATATGTTCTGGCTGTTGTAGGTGCAAAAAATCCTAATGTAAATCCAAGATTATATACCGAGGTATATAAAGAGTTTGTTAAATATCTAAAAGAAAAAGATCTGCTTGATAAGAAAGCCTTCTTGTTTGATTGGGAAGAAAGAGAAAATTTGGCGACTATCTATGAAGAATCAGAATTCTTGTTATTAACTAACCACAAAAAATCATTTGAGACAAGATTGGCATTCAGAACAAGATTCACTGATGCAATGGCAAGTAATTTGCCAATAATTACTAATGGGGGAGATGTAATATCAGATGAAATTAAAGAAAACAAACTTGGTCTTATCATAGAGAAAGAGTCTCCAAAAGAGGTAGCAAAGACTATTCTCAGCATAAATAATAAAGAGTTTTCTCAGTTTAGAAAAAACATTAATAATTACATAAAAAAATATGATTGGGACAAAATCGTTGAACCTATTGATGAATTCTGTCAAAGCCCGTTCATAGATAAGACAAAAGAGAAATTCAGATATGAAAAATTGATTGACTCAAGAAGAGATAGATTAATTGAGTTGATAAGAACGATTGAAGATAAAGACAAGCAGATTGGAGCTTTGAAACAAAGAATCATAGATAAAGATAAATTGATTGCAAAGAGAGATGAAGACTTTGAGCAATTAATCCAACAAAACAAAAGACTACAAGAAGAGATAGATAGAAGAACAGAAGCAATATACAAATACAAAAATAAAGCAGACCAATTTAGAAACTCAATAACTTACCCCCTTTACAAAATAACACACACATTAGGAAAAACTAGGATAGGTCATTTTCTTCAGAGATTATTAAAATAACTAACTGTGATTCCTATTTATTATATATTGATAAGTGTGTCTTAGAGTATATTTTAGACCGTGTTCATTTAAACAATTAATGAATAAATCAACAGCATTATTCTCTTTATATCTTTTATTCTTGACTTTATGTTCTCTCCAGACAGAATATGCCTTTTCCTGCGCTCTTTTAATATCTTCTGGACTTAAGTCTTTTGTCCTTATAACACTTTGTGTGTTACCATCATAATCAGTGAAATCATCTGAGACAATCATATTTTTCTTTTTTAACTGATCATAAAACTTAGTACCTGGAAAGGGTGTCATTATGGAGAATTGTACTGACTCTGGATCCAATTTTAAAACATACTTTATTGTTTTGTTAATTGTATCTCTTGTCTCACCAGGGAGCCCAAATGTAAATGTCAGATGAACCTTAATTCCAAATTTCTTAGTCAATATTATGTTCTTGGTTGCTTTCTCAATATCCAATTTTTTTTCACATGCATCAACAATTTCCTGGACAGCAGATTCAACACCATATTTCACAGCTGCCAATCCAGATTTCTTTAATTCTCGTAAAGTTTCTTTATCAACCAAGTCTGCTCTCCCCATAAAAGCCCAGGGGATGTTTAATTCTCTCTTCTGAATTTCTCTTGCTAACTCAATAACTCTTTTTTTCCCAATATTAAATGTGTCGTCATCAAAGTAAATTGATCTTGCACCTTTCTCCTTAACAAGATACTCCATCTCATCAACTATGTCTTTGGCAGGTCTGAACCTATAGTTTCTCCCCCCATATACCTGGGAGGGCCAAACACAGAAAGTACAAAGAAAAGGACATCCTCTAGTAGCTGTCATCTGAGCACTTGGATAAGGAATAGAACCGGGACAATCATGATAATTTCGAATAGGAAAAAACTCTCTGTCAGGCCACCCATAATTTGTAAGGTCTTTTTCAAGTTCTCTTCTCTTATTCTCATATATCTTACCATTAATATTTGCATATAATCCCTCAATTTTTTTGATCAGTTTCTTTTCTTTTAATCTTTTTACCAGGTCTAGAAGAGTCAATTCATATTCACCAAATAAAACAAAACCAACAAAAACATTCTTTTTCATAAAGTCCTTATCAAGAACATTCATATCAGGACCAGCAATAGCAATTTTTCCATTTATCTTACTTGATATTTCCTTTAAAATATTAATATCATTCTCCAATGATGGTGTAGATACTTCAGCAAAAAACAAATCTGGTTTAAACTTTGTAACTTTCTCTAAAAATTTATTATAAGACATATTTTCTGCAATCGCATCAATTGCTAGAACCTCCATCTTCTCTTTTTTAAGAAGTGTTGTTGAATGTGCTAAGAAAAAAGGGAAGGGCATATAATCTTCCTCTTCATCAATTTTTAGATGAGGCCACCTACTTCCTGCTCTAACACCTTGTCTTCCTTTTACTTCCCATGGAAGATTACTTAATAAAATTCTCATTTCTATTCGTAAATTGATATTATATTATAAAGTTTATTGGTCTATTTATTATTAAACTGATAGATGTCTAAAAGCAAGATTTAAATAAATATTTTATATCAAGAATAGAGATGAGAAAAATAAACCTATTTATTGTTGGATTCGGAAGGTGTGGAACAACTTCAGTTTATCACTATTTAAAACAACATCCAGACATTTATTTCCCTGATATAAAAGAACCCCATTATTGGGGTAAAGATGTCAGGAAAAAAGATATGACAAAAGAAAGATATTTCTCTTTATATAAAGGTAGAAAAGAAAAATATCTTGGAGATGCTTCAGTTAACTATGTGCATAGTAAAGAAGCATGCAAAGAGATTTTTAATTATAATCCAAAAGCAAAAATAATAGTACAGACTAGGAATACTGAAGAAGCAGTTGAGAGCTGGATTCATGTCTTTAAAAATGAAAACCCACATAAAAAAATAACAAAAAAAAAAGCCAGAGAATATTATGATTGGAAAAAGATAGAGGTTTGGAAATCAACTTTTGGAAAAAGAAAGGTTATGATTCGAGATTTGTCAGATTTAAAGAAAGATCCTTTAAAGACATATACTGAATACATTAATTTTCTTCAACTAAAAACACCCCTTAATTTACCTGATTTCTATCAACATGCTAGAAGAAGCTCCCCCAAATCAATACTTCTTCAGAAAATACTTTATCACAAGAATGTTGAGAAGATATCAAACATCCTACCAAAGACATTGAGAAAACAAATAGATAAAATAAAAAAATGGAACTATGTGGTTAAATAATTCTCAACGTGTTATCTCTCTACAAATTTTTGAAGATTGTATTCTTTAATTAATCCAATCATATAATTATTCTGATCATGATTGTCACATGACTGACAAAAAGGACCATATAGTGGATTTCCAAATAAATCTATTGGGTTTTCTTTATGCATAATAATCCCATCATTTCTATATCTTCTATATGTATTAGAATACCAGCCTTGTCTAAATCCTCTGTTTTTTTCCAAAATCCATATCCTTCTTGGTCCACAACAGAAACTTAATCTATCATTTAAATCAATATATGCAAAATGCCAACCAACATAACATCCTTCTTCAAGAAGAGCATTAACAGACCAGTCTCCCCTTTCATCATGATAGTGTTCCAATTCATAATCTATAAATTTATCAAAGTTAACTCCTCCTTTTTCACAAATTTTTTTCGCTTCAAGTAAATCCTTTCTAATTTGGTTCATCTGTTTTTTATTTAAAGAAAGTTGTTTCCTACTAAAATCCTCAAGATGAGTAAGTTGAAACCAAATAGAATCTGCCCCAAGTCTTACTGCTTGATTCGCCATTTCTATAATATCATAATAATTATAAGCATTAATTGCATGCAAGAGCACTATCCCTGGAGAGCCATCTTTATTCTTAAGATCAGATAAATTTTTAACGTTTCTTTCTATTATTTCCATGTGTTTAATTGATGTTCCTGGTCTAATCTTCGAAAAAGATTTTTTTGTAGCCCAGGACATACTTACTGTGAGAGTATCACAGGTTCCATCACTCAATTCATCAAGATATTTATGTATCATAGAACCATTGGTTGACATATTAAAGCTTAGACCATTTTCTCTTATCTTCTTCATAACTTCTTTAAAATGAGGATAGAGGGTTGGTTCTCCTTCACCAACCAAAAGAATCTTCTCAATTCCCATATCTTTAACATCGTTTAATACATTCTCAACTGTAATTAGATCAAGTGAACTATTACTCGTGTTATTCCAAACGTGCTTTCCTTTAAAAGGAGAGAATTTTCTACAATAAACACAATCTGTGTTACATGTACCATTTAGATTAAAAAGAACCATTCTTGGACCAGTAAATACCTCTTTACAAACAGGACCCATTGCTCTTAAAAAGTTATTCTCAATCCTTTGTGCTGTTTTTTCTATTTCACCCAGAAATCCATTCAATTTACAATCAATTATCTCGAATTCAACAGGACTATTTTTATTTAAGGTAGATAAATATCTATCAAATATTTTTCTAATATTTTTCAGAGTTTCAAGTGTTAATCTGGGAAAAGAAACGGGTGTTTTTGATAATCCTTTGTAAATGGGATCTAAAAGTTTTATAATTTTTTGATGTAAATTCAGATTATGCCAGGATATAAAATCCAAGATTTTTTGGATATTAAGAAAATTATTACGGGATACCCCGATGACAATTTTATAAGTATTATTAAAGTTTTTTTTAATTAATCTTACATTCTTAAAAAATTGTTGTCTAGATCCAATAATAGCATGAGACTCTGCAGTATGTCCATAAAAAACCATGTTTTGATTAGTCTGTTTTATTTTTGAGATTCCACTATTTTTAAATCTCATAAATGTTCTTAATTCTTCAAAAATCTCCAAATCGTCACGGAAAGGAGTAAAGTCACTCTTCTTCAGTATATTAGTTTCAGTTATTTCCCCTATTACAGATAAGATGTTTGCTTCTATTTTTTTTACATCTCTCTCAATTTCAACTAGAAAATTTTTAAATTGAGAATCAACTACCTTAAACTCAACATTTCTCCCCAATCCAATTTTTTTTATTGCTCCAAGGTATTTATTGAATCTTTTACTAATATTCCCTAAAGGTTTTATACTAAAATCAGGAAAAAAACCAATTTTCTCTTTCCTTATTTCTAAAATAAATTTGAAAATTTCTTTTAAGTGAAAAAAGTTCGTTCTTCGGACACCAACTATCAGTCTATATTCTCTCTTTTCCTTTATAATCTTCTTCAATGTATTTACTTGTCTGAAAAAATCATTTTCTCTTAAGTTAACACCCCACCTATGCATTTCAGATGTGTCTCCATACAAAATTATTACGGGTAATCCTTCTGTTGGTTCATTTGTTTCACCCACATCTTTTATAATGTCCAAATATGAATACTCTTCATAATTAATAAATCCTTGATCATTTTTTTCAGAATTAATTTGAGATTTTATCTCTGGAGGTAATATTAATTTTCCAGGACCCTTAATGTCTCTTCTTTTCATTTTGTTTATACCTTCTGTTTTATTTTTAACTGTTTGTATCTACAATTAATTCTAAAATGACACACATCATTACACGAATAAATTGACTTGCGAATAAGATTTGCTTTTGGAGAATAAAATAACTCTTTTAAATCTTTTTCTTTGATATTCCCAACAGGTGATTTAAATGGACAAATTAGTATATTACCATCTGCGGCCATAGCAATATGAAAATCTCCAATATTGCAACCTTCTTCTGTTGCAAACTGTTTAGGATTCTTAAAATAGGATTTCCAAAAAAGGAGTTGATCAATCGGATTACTTATTACCCATTCATCTTCATGTAGTTTTTTTAATTTAATAATTTCATCAATCTTTCTATTTAACATATCCAAATCTCTGGGCCAAAGTGCACTGTGTTTCCACCAATCTTCCTTGGAACTGTTTGAAATATCTGAAAAAGCTTGAAAAGTAAAATCATCCGTATATTTTTTTTCATATAACCAAGTTATAAAATCAGGTAACTCATCAATGTTTTTTGCAGTAATAACTGATTGCACTACCATTCTGACATTCTTATCAATTTCTCGGACATTTTTTATTCCTCTTATAGTTCTTTTAAAGGCACCCCTTCCACGCAATTTGTCATTTGTTTTTTCAAATCCTTCAAGGGAAAATACAATCTTCTTCATATCTCTTGAAATTAGTCTTTTAGCATAACTCTTACTAGCCAACCTATAACCATTTGTAGTTACTATAGAATTTAAACCCAGATTAGTAGATAGTCTAAGTATTTTTTCTAAATCATTTCTCATTGTAGGTTCACCACCCACAATATTAATCCATGATTTAGGATCTAGCCAATCCTTAAGTCCTGTAAGAAATTTTTCAATATATTTAAACTCAAGGTCAACTGATTTATTTTTCCAAGATGAACAAAAAACACAACGAGAATTACATCTAAATGTTACACTCATATCAACTGACTTAGGAACTAATTGATGATTACTTACTTTTTCATCTTTAACTTTTATAATATTTGACTTCTTTATACGCGTTATCAATTTCATCAATTTATTTTTTCTTACCATCTTAGTAAATCATCTCTCTACGAATCTTATTAAATCATATTTTTTTATATTATTTATCATTTCCACATTAAAATCATGATTGTCACATGAATCACAATATTCATCATAAAGTGGTTTCCCATATAATGTTAATGGGTTTTCTCTATGCATGATAATGCCATCATTTCTATATCTCTTGTAGATATCACCATACCACAATTTTCTCAAATTTTTTCCAGATTTGTCTAATAATCCAGTCATTCTAGAACCACAACACATAAAGATTTCTCTCCTTAAAGAAACATACATAAATCTCCAACCAACATAACAACCTTGGTGAAGCAATCCTTTATTAGACCAGTCTCCTTTTTCCTTATCATAATGTTTTATTTCAAAATCAATATAGGGGTGGAATTCTAGATTTAATTTTTTACATAATGTTCTGGCTTTTTCCAGACTTCCTCTTACAAACATCATCTCTTTTTCGTTCATCTTAAGTCTGTCTTTACTGAAATCATCAAGATGAACTAACTGAAACCACACAGAATCTGCACCTATCTCCTTAGCATGTTTTACCATATCTAATATTTCTTTGTAGTTATACTTGTTTATAACATAAAGCGCTTTTATAAGAGGTAATTTCTTTTTCTTCTCTATTTTTAGATTAGACAATTCTTGTACATTTGTGTCTATCTTATGAAGAAGTCTGACATTTGATCTTGGACGGGTCTCTTTCCAAGATTTTTCACTGCCATATGACATGCTTATAGTAATTTCTTTGCATGTCGAACCAACCAACTTTTTATTATATTTGCCCAAGACTGTTCCATTTGTACTTAGATTAAACTTCATCCCTGATTTAGTAATCAGATCAACAAGCTTTGAAAATTGAGGATGTAGTGTTGGTTCTCCTCCTCCAACAAGATAAACTATGTCTGTTCCCATAGACTTTGCTTCTGATAGAACATTCTTTATAAAAACAGCACCTAATTTTCCAAAAATATCTTTGTGCTGATCTTTCCAATAATCCTTATTCCAAGGAGATTGCTTTCTACAATAAACACAATCCACGTTACAAGTTCCCATTATATCAAGTAAAATTCCTTTTGGGCCAATAAAAACATCTTTACAGATAGGACCCAGAGATCTCAAGAATTTTTTCTCATCAAATTTTTCTTTTTTTGCATTTTTTTCAATATTGGCTAATAAATCCTCCAGTCCATCATCAACCACCTTAAATTCCAGTCCTTCTGTCTTTCCCTTCTTGTTAATTTCACTTAAATATTGATAGAATCTTTTCTTGATATTATTCGGAGGCATAATTCTAAACGGAGGTAAATCTTTCTTTCCTTTCTGGAAAACGAGACCAAAATTAATAAGAAACTCAGATAATCCTAGAAATTCTGTGTTTTTCTGTTTGTTTTTTAGATATTTTTTTAATCTTTTAATATTACTTCTTGTTTGCTCTGGTGTATCTCTTAAAGTGTTGGTTCTTTCATACTCAATACCTAATTTATCCAAAAAAGAGATTATTTCCTTTGCTCTTTTCTTTCTTAGACCAAAAGTATTATTGGCTATCTCCCACAGATTACCAATCTCCCCTCTTTTGTCTAATTTATATTTAGTCCTGTTCCTTGCAAGATATGTACCTTCAACAATCTGAAGTGTTGCAACACCTCCAACTTTGTCAATATAATCTTTATTTTTCTTAATAAATTTAATAGTCTGTTGATGGTCCTTTTCTGTTTCACCAGGAAATCCAACAATAAAGTTCACTGTTGTTTTAATGCCTGAATCATGACAAACCTTCAATATTTTAGAGGCTTGTTCTGAATTGTAACCTTTCCTCATAGATTTTAAAATTTTATCAGAACCAGATTCAATACCAAATAATAATTCATAACAACCTGCTTTTTTTAATTTCTCAAATAATCTTTTATTGAGATTATTCCATGCAACAACATTGGCTCTCCATTTTATATTGAGGTTGTTTTTAATTATTAAATCTAATAATTTCTCTAATTTAATTAGGTCACCATTTATCATAGAATCATATACTATAAATTCTTTTTTCCCACTTTTAATATGATGAACCAATTCGTTGTAGCAATCAATTGGGTCTCTAAATCTAAATTTATTCCAATATTCTCTTTCAACACAGAAAACACAATTGTTAATACATCCTCTACTCCAAGCTATTGGTACAGGTCTGTTGTAATAAGAGATATCAAATTCTTCATATGTAGGAAATACAATCTCCTTTGCATCGATTTCTTTTCTAGGTGGATTAATCTTCTCATTGCCATTTTTAGTATTTATTGTCCCAAAAACATTACTAACATCTTTTCCTAATTTTATTTTTCTAATTAAATCATATGTTGTTTTCTCCCCTTCACCAACCACAAAAGCAGTTATATCTTTATATATCTCTTTAAACAGCGCTCTTGTTTCTGGTAAGCGTGCCACAGGTCCACCTAGAATAATTTTAATATCTGGTCTAGACTTCTTAATTCTTTTAATTAATTGTATTGTTATTTTTTCTTTTGAGTCAACAACAGAAAACCCGATTAACTTAATATCTGAGTTCACTATGTCATGAACTAGTCTATTTAGTTCTTCTTTGAAGAGTTTAAAAAAAATTTCAATAAAATTATCATCGTTCCAGAGTCTCTTATTATCTATATACCATATCCAATTCAAATCTCTCAGAGTATTGCTATGTAACACGGCATTTATATCTACTGCCTTTACCTTCATGTTATGTTTTTTTAAATATGAGGCAATATAACCTAAGGACATTGGAAGATGTTTTGAACCAGCAGAGGGCACATTAACCAAAAGGATATCAGAATCATATTTGCCACCAGGCATTTTTGTTTTGTTTTTTTTAGACTCGTTAAAAAAAGAAGAGAAAAAAGATAATTTGCTATTTTTGTTTCTTATTCTTCTGATAAGTTCAACAGTTCTATTTAATTTAAAGAAATTCGTTCTCCTAACTCCAACAATCACATGATGTTCTTTTCTTTGACTAGACAATTCATCTAATTTATCAATTTGTTTGAAAAAGTCGTTCTCATCTAAATCTACCCCCCACCTATGTACTTCAGAATTCTCTCCACAGAGAAAAATGGTTGGAACATTATTTGAATAATTATGAGGTAATTTTCTTTTATTGATATTATCATATCTGCCGATAACATCTAATTCTGAGTTATAACCAACAATATCATCATAACCCTTTATGCCTTTCTTAGCAATTTCTCTTATCTCTGGAGGAATCATTAACTTTCCAGGTTTATAATCATCTTCCTCTTCAACCATCTCTTTTGTTATCTCTTCCCACCTTTTCCAATGAAGAGGAAAATAACAATTTATTAGAAAATGACAATTTTCTTTACATTTCAAGGCTTTTTTTCTTACTCTAGAAAACTCATTTCTATATACTCCAACAGGGTTCCCATCTTTAATGTTCCCAAGAGGTTGCTCAGCAATACAACCAATAATCTCTCCTTTATGAGAAACAGAAAAATTGAAAGTTCCTGCTGGACATTTAATTTTCATGTCCTTCTCAGGATCTAAGAAATACTCTTTGAATTTCTTAAATTGAAGTGGATGATTACTTATTCTTTCTTCTTCTTTTGCTTTTTTCACCAGATAATCCAATACTTGAACCACAACTTCTTTATCCCTTGGCCATAATGGATCTTTTTTCCACCAATCCTTTCCTTCATACTTTACAACTTGGTTATATGCTTGAAAATTAATCTTATTGACGGGTAATTCTTTTAAGACCCATTCAACAAATTCAGGTATATTCCGAATGTTATTCTCATATATTAAAGTAGTTATACCTACACTTTGGTTAGAATCAAGTTTCTTTAAAGTCTTTATAGATTCAATACAATTCTCAAATAATCTGGGAATTCCCCTCGCTTTGTTATGTTTATCAGAAAAATTATCTATGGAAAAATCAATATTGTCTATTCCAGAATCCAGAAGTTTTTTACAAATATCCTTATCTACCAAACTACCGTTTGTTACTAAAGTTGTCTTGATATCTAATTTGTTTAATCCTTTTATTAGTTTAAACAAATCTTTGTAAAGAAAAGGCTCTCCACCAGCAATACACACATACTCAATTTCTGTAAAATCTTTAAGTTTCTTGGCTGTTTCAATCCATTTCTCAGCAGATATAGGTTTAGAACCATAGTCTTTATTCTCCCATATTTTGCAGAATTCACATTTAGCATTACAAATATTATTAACTTGAAAATCAACTTGTATAAACGGTGGTCTAATTTGCTTTCCCATCTTAAAATCTATCTGTTTTTAATCAATTCTTGAAATTTCTCTAAAAGTTTATTAGAAACTACAGACCAATCAAATTTTTCAACTGCTCTTTTTCTCGCTTTTTCCCCTAATTTTTTTCTTTTTTTATCATCATCTAATAATTCATTGATTCCTCTAGCCAAATCCTTTTTATCTCCAGGGATTGTTAAAACTGCTACTTTTTCATCTTCTGGCCTTTTTTTTATCATCTTGTAATTATCTCTTTTGTTTTTTGAGTTATTTAACAAATAAAGTTTTATTTATACATTTTTTCATGAGTTCTTCTGTGTCTATTACTCCAATATCAAATATTATCTAAATCTTGTTGAGACAAATTAGTGAAATAGATATCATATCCAAGTTCCTGTGCTAATTCTTTTGTTCTTTTAGCTCTCTCCAGTCTAATTTTATAATCTAATTCTTCGGTTTCCCAATCCATTTGATTTTTTTCATTAATTCCTCCAACAATCCCAAACTTCTCTGGATACAATCCTGCAGGAGAGTTTTTTGGAATAAGACAAGTATTAATATTAGTAATACCTGAAATATTCTGTTGATTTCTTTTAATAAACTCAAGCGTTTCTTCAAACTCTAACTCTGTCTCACCCGGAAAACCAACAATAAAATTCGGTTGCACATTAATACCTGCTTCGCTTGTCCATCTCATAATTCTTTCAGCATCTTTTGCACTAAATAATTTATATTTGTCCATCTTCTTCAGAACTGAATTAGATCCAGACTCAATACCATAATTAAGAGTATAACAACCTGCTTTTCTCATTTTTTTCAATAATCTCTTTGTTGTGTCTTTTCTTGCAATTGCAAGTGCAATCCACTTAATGTCCAATTTTTCTCCTATAATTAAATCACATAATTCCTCCAATTTTTTATTATCTCCGTTTATTGCCAAATCATGAAACCAGAAATGAGAAATCCCATTATTTTCAACATGATATTTCAATTCTTCCACAACATCTTTTGGATTGCGTGTCCTATATCTTCCTTGAAAGAGTTTGTCCTCACAAAAAGCACAAGTCCCGATACATCCTCTAGAAAAAGACATTCCAATTATCTTATCTGTATACTGGGATAAATCAAGTTCTTCATATGTAGGAAAGGGTAGTTTTTTCAAATCCATTAATTCTCTTGACCCGATGTCGTCAAAAGTGGACAACCTGCTTTCTACTAATTTTATTATGTCATTAATGAGTATTCCTATGAAGAAGATAATTAAAGGAAAGAATACAATAAAATATTCAAACACTAATTCAGGAGAAATTATTAACAAAATTAGAAAACTAAAGATTGAAGCAACATAAATCCATGCCCAAAGGGGTTTCTTAAAATAAACTTTTAGAGAAATAAAGAAAAAAGATAATATAAATAGAAAAATTATGGGTTGAGTAAAAATAGTATTTAAACTATCAAGATAGAATAAAGGAAATTTAATCCCTCCAAGCTGAAACACGCTAAAGAAGAGGTAGTTACTTTTTATTGGATACCACAAACCAGCCAGTAAAAGAACAAACAAAAAAGCTATTCCAATATTTACTGATTGATCTCTTGATAGTATGTCCCAACCTTTTTTTATATTCCTTGTAAAATAAAATAAAATATATACTAAAAAAAGAGGAAGGATAAATATTAAAAAGATATATCCTGTAAGAAATCCAAGTCCGACAGATATCCCCAATAATATTGAATAGGGTCTTTTCCTAAAGTGATTTGATAGTAATAAAAAAGTAATACTTGAAAAATACATGGAAGACATTACAAATAAAGGATTATATGTTCTTAAAAAGGGATAGATAAGTGTTAAAAAAACAAATAATATTGAGGTAAGGAGTCCAATATAATCTTTTGTTAATTTTCTTATCAACAGATAGGACAAACATGCTATAAGCACAATATGAACAATATTGGATAAAATTGCAGTATCTTGACTCACTCCAAAAATTGCATAGAATGGAATTGTCTGAAAAACAAGTAAAGGTGAATTATTGTAAGAAAATTCATGAACATAAGTATAATAAAAACTCCTTAAATCCTGTTCTTTAATAGAGTTATAAATAGTAACACTTACTTTGTACACAACAAGATCTGAAGAATCGAGTGGGGTGTCATCCATGTTTAAAACAGAGTAATTATAAAAAAAGGAAAAAACACAAAAAACTAAAATGATGATTGTTGAGATTATTACTTTTTTTTCCATTCTAGATAACTCTACTTTAAAATAGTTAATAACAAA
>CAZHYZ010000010.1:0-34203 GCA_964537195.1 uncultured Methanosarcinales archaeon | reverse complement strand
AAACATTTCATACAAGCTTTAATCAATTCTTCTTCTCCACTAACATTAAGATAAGTTTCCTGTTGCCCTGCAAAACTTGCATCTGGTAAATCTTCAGCAGTTGCGCTACTTCTAACAGCAACATCTACATCATTGGTATTATATGCTTTCGATAAATTATGATATTGTTCAACTATCTTTTCTCTTAAATCATCAGGCATCTTTGCATTTTTTATTAATCGTCTTACTTTTATGCCTCTGTCTCTTAGGTTCTTAACATCATTTGTATTTAGACCAGAAAGAGCCTCTTTGATTTTATCTTTAATACCTGCATGTTCTAGAAGATAGAAATAGGCCTTTGCAGTAACAGCATAACCGTTTGGAACATTAACACCTTTCTCTGTTAGGTTTCTATACATCTCTCCAAGAGACGCATTCTTTCCACCCACTAAAGGAACATCCTCTATACTTAATTGGTCAAACCATAGAATATTAGCTGATTTTTTATCCACCCTATACACCTCTTTTTCAGTCTTTTTAAATAAAACACACTTTATAAAAGTTTCTCTAAACGCCAGCATCCAACTTTAATTCTATGAATTTTTCTACTATGAAAAAATTGTGTCTGTTTTAACGGAAAATCAAATTCAAATTTATTTGTTATCTTAAAGTTGTTATCTTCTGCTATCTTCCCTATAAATTTTTCTGTTGAGAGTTTATGAAAACTATAAATAATATTAGCAATAGTAAATGCTTTCTCTAGAAATTTTTTGTCTGCATGTTTATTTTTTGTTCCAAACGGAGGATTCTGAATCACAACATCAACTTTTTCATTAAAATTATTAATATCTGTAACAAAAGTCTCGTAATCAACAGATATATCCATGAGTTGTAGATTTTCTTGCAATTTCTTCATAGACCTCTCATCTTTATCAACAAAATAAACCTTATTAGGATTAAACAACATGGCACCTATCCCCAATATTCCTGTACCTGAACCAAGATCTGCAACTAATTTCCCTTTAATATCTCCTCTCTGATAAGCAAACCAAATTATCCCCGCTGCAATTTCAGAATCCGTAGGGTACTGCTCTAGTTTAAGAGACGGTCTTTCAAACTTCTCTAATCTGGATAAAGTAACTGCTAGTTGTTTTTTTGAGTTTATCATGTATATAAGGCAAAACAACAATATTTATAAATTTATGACATAATCCTAGAATTCCGGGGTGATCCAGATAGGATTCTTTAATAGAGAAAAGGAAAAGAAGATAATTGCTGCATTTAGAAAGATTAAGGAAGAGATGAATGATCACCTAGAAACCATTAATGAAAATACAAACGAGATTAATTCTAACTATGATTATATTATGCAGATTGAAAACAAGATTAATAAATTAAATGAGCGTTTAGATAATATTGAGTTCATGCTCAAAAATTCTGACGATATCCCTGTTGAAAAAAAATACAAAAATATAATTTTGACATCAAAAGAAGAGGAAATCTTTTTGCTTCTTTATTCAAGAACAGGAGATCTGTTAGACTATAGAGAAATTTCTCGGTCCTTAGGTTATACTGAAGAAATAGCCCAAAAGATAGTTTCTAATATGATTAGAAAAGGCATCCCTATACTAAAAAAATATTATGACAATAGCATATTCTTGATACTTGATCCGGATTTCCGTAATCTTCAAGCCAAAAAAAATCTTCTTGATATTTAGTAAAATTTATATAGGATACTTTATATAGTCTCTCTATGGGGTTATTTTCACGAATTAAGCATTCTGATGGTTTGGAAAAACGAGAAGGAGAAAATCTAAATAATGGAATTAAAAATTTCCAGAATGAACTTAGTAATACAGAAGATTCTGAGAAAGAATTTGAAAAATTAGGTAAAATTGTTAATTCTGTTTTCCAGAAGAGCCTAAATTTGCACTACAAATTCACATACGAAGATTTAAAATTTGAAACAAAAGAGATGAATCTTGACTCAAATATCCAAAATAGGGTAGACAGTGTCTGTGATTCTATGAATGATATGGAGTTTGATAAAGAGAAAATAACAAAAGAAAAACTCATGGACACATCTAACTTGGTTCTAGAACTTATAAATACTCTATCAGGAGCACCTCTATTAGAGGTCCCTGAACCTCCAAAAAGGGAAGTAGAAAAAGAAGAAGTAATTGAGATTCCTGAAAAAGAAGAAGACAAACTACCTGTTCCTGAACCCCCAACTGAAGAGCTAGAAACTAAAGAAGAATCTTCAAAAGAAAGCTTTACTGTTGGAGAAAGCAAACTTCCTGATAAAAAAGACATAAAAGAACTTAAGAAAAAACTAAAAGCCAAACCAAAGAAGATAAAAAAAGAGCCTGAAAAAATAGAAGAAAAGAAGTCAAAGGTCGTCAAAACAAAAAACCCAAAGAAAGCCTTAAAGAAAAAAACAAAAGCAAAAATTAAGAAAGAGCCAGAAAAAGTAACAAAAAAGAAGAAATTTAAGAATAAAAAGACAAAAAGCAAGGAGAATATCAGTAAAAAAACAAATACTAAAATAAAACCAAAAAAGAAATCGGTTTCTAAGGAAAAAAAACTTCCGAAGTTTAAGATTTCAAGTACAATTGAGAAAAAAGAGGAAAAGTTCAAACAAGATCTTTCTGGAATAATAAAAAACCTGGAGAGGAATAAAAAAGAAATAAAAGAAGAGATTGGATTGATCGGAAAAGAACAGGGAATACTAGAAAAAGAGAATAAAATTCTGAAAAGAAGAACCAAACTGCCTGCCTTCAAGACACTCAGTGGAAACATAGACAAAGAACTAACTCAACTCTCCAAAAAGAAAGAAGAGCTAGAGAAAAAAGAAAAAGAAGTTGAAGAACGCCTCAAAGCAGTAAAAGAGATGGAGAAAAAGCAGAAAGAATTAACCAAGCAATTGGGAAAAGATGAAATGGCTATAAAGAATGAGAAAGAATTTATACAAACAAAAGAAAAGGTAATTAAAAAAATAAAGAAAGAACTAGAAAAGAAGTATAAGGATGCTGCAAAGGAAATTGAGTATCTAAGAAAAGAAATAGAAGATAAAGAAGATTCATTCTTGAAATTACAAGATTTCTATAAAAACAGAGAAAATAAGTTGTCTTTAGAAGAAGAAAACTTGTTAAAAGAAAAGAGAAGATATGCAAAACTTGTCTCTGGATTAATCACTAATCATTTGTCTGTTGCAATTAGAGATCTTAAAGGCGTAAATGAAAAGCTAAGGGATGTAGAAAAGAAAAACAAGGAACTAGATAAAAAACTACACGAACAGGAAAAAAGACATAAAGACCTCATTAAAGAGAAAGATGACATCAAGAAAGATATGGAACAAAAGAAAAAACTATTTGATGAAACTGAAAAAGACTTTGAAAAGAAAGGACCCCAATTTGAAGAACTAGATAAGAGATTAAAGAAAAAAGAAGAAAATCTACAAGAAAGAGAAAAACACTTAATAACTTTTGGACAGAGAGTAAAAGAATCCCAAAACACAGCCAGAAAAAAAGAACAAGAATTAGAAATAAAAGAACTTGAGCTAAAATCAATTGAGAAAGATATTGAAAGACTCTCATTCAACTTAAAGAATGATAATCTTAGACTTAATATGAGGGAAAAGCAACTTGATAAAAGAATCTCATCTTATGAGATGTTAAAGGAGGATATTGATAGAAATATAAGGAGAGAAAAGCGTGCTATTAGAAAAATTGAAGAAAAACTTAACAAAAGAGGGTATGGTGTTGATAGAAAACTGAGAAAAACAGAAACAGAAGATGAAAAAATTGGAGACAAACTCGGCTCGATATATGAACTTGGTCATACATTAAAAGAACCAACACATTTCAAAGAATTCAAAGTAACACATCATTTTCCTGAGGTAGAGCCAGGAAGTCCAGCGATTCTTGACATATTAAGATTATTAAATAAGGCACAAGATTTCATAAACTCTGGCAGGAGAGCCAGATCTAGAGATGTCTATCTAGAAGTTCAGAGATTATTTGAGGAATTAAACGAGGAAGAAAAGGAGAGTATTTATCCAGAGATATTGGATATATTCAAACCAAAAGAGACATATAAAAACATGTATGAACACCCAATAAAAAGTGGAAATGAAAATATAGACGAACTAATCCATAGATTTGAAAACACAATCATCAGTGGAGATTTATCAAGTTCACAAGAATTATACTCGAGATTACAACAAAAATATGTACAGTTGCCTCCTGAAGAAAAAGAAAAATATTATTCTAAAATAATGGATCTTTATAATAAAGTGCTTGAACAGCAAGTTCAAACGGGGGTTGTAAGTTAAACACATCTAAAGTATTTTTTATTTTTGTGGATAGATTTTTAAATTATTTATGACTTCAGTTTGATAATGGTATTTAAAATATTTGGTAAAATGATTGGACACCTCTTCAGGAGGGGTCATGGAATCTTTAAAGTTTTATTTGTTGTAGATGATTTCTTCAGATTATTTACAATGACTTTATTGATACCTTTATTCTTTAATTGGATTGGTTTTGGTAATATACTCGTAACACTTGGGTTATTTCTAGGACTAGTGATTGATGTACATGATTTTATGTCTGAAGCAGGTATGGTAAAATTTCAGAAGTGATTATTCTTGTTTAACTAATCTTAAAGCTAATTGGACTTCATCCGGCTCAGGATATCTTAGATTATTTATGAATTGGTCTCTAATTTCTGCCAATTTTATAAGTTCTTCTTCATTCTGAACTGTTTCATATTCAAGCAATTCATTCAGTAGTTTTTCAAAATCCTCTGGGATTTCTTTTACATATTTTTTCAGTCTCTGTCTCATTTTTTCTTTAATTGCAAGATGACAATAGACAATTATATTCCCAGCATTTAATTTTGCTAAATCATAGTATTTATTTACTCCTGTTGAGTCTTCTAATCCACCATAAGAACTGAAGATAGATTGGTCTTCTATTTTCTCTTCAGTTTCCTCTTTTACAATCTCATCCTCAACTTCTTTCTCTTCCATACTAGTTATACCAAAAGAATATTCTGGAGTCTCTTTCTCTTCTTCTATTTTAATTTCTTCTTTTTCGCCCTCTTCCAGTGTGTCTTCGTCTTTCTTTTGTTCAAGCTTTTCTTCATATTTCTCAATCTCATCCAATACCATCAAATCATCCTCAAAATCATCCTCAGAGATATCAATGATTTTTGGCTCTTCAGCCTCTGAACTATCATATACTTCCATCTCAACAGATTCTGGTTCTTTTTGTTCCATCTCAATACCTTTTGTCTGTAATATGTACAAATCTGTACCTTTCATAGACCATTCAACTTTCTGTTGTCTGCCAATAGAGTTAACAATCTTCTTAACCTGTCTGGCAATTTCTACAATATCCGGATCAAAAAGTACTTGCTTAACAGATTTGTTGCCAAGCTTATGTTTTGTTGTTTTCTCTGTTTCAATGTCTCTCACATAAGCATATTTCTTCTCTCCAATGTCTGTCTTTTGCACTGTTAATGTATCCTTATCAACAACATACGTGTCTGGAAAAACACTGCCTCCAACTAATCCTTCTCCCAAACCAAAACATGCTTTAATCACAATTTCATTTTTACCAGTCTCTGGATTCACAGAATAAGCAACCCCAGACTTTTGAGCATTAATCATTTTTTGCACAATGATTGCGGGGGGTTTTGGATTTATGTTGTTTTGTTTTCTAAAGTCCACTAACTTAGAATCAAAATGAGAAATGTAGCAATTTAATATTGCTCTAAACAAACGTTCTTCTCCTTTAACATTGAGTATTGTCTTTTGACTTAATCCCGGAGTTTTTCCTCTTTCTCGAATATAACAGCTCCTTACAGCCACAAAAACTTCTTTTGTCTCTAATAGAGAATTTGCATCTGAATTAATATCTACACTTAAACTATAATAAGCTTCAAGAACTTCTTCTTTAACATCTTCAGGGAATTCTATTTCTTCCAGTTTTCTTTGAATCTCGGGTGCATTTGTATCGTCTGCTTTCCCAACAAACGATTCAAATAGTTTACTCGAGATAATGAACCCCGGAGGAACATTGAATCCCCGTTTAAAGAGAAAAGCAAGATTTGCTCCTTTAACACCTATCTCCTCTATATCCTGCTGACTTGCTTCACTAAAAAACAATATATAGTTCATATGTGCATAAGATGCTATCTATTTATTTAAAATTTTGTATTTTTTATTCTCTTCTCTTCCAAGAATTTAAATATAAGTAAATAAATACTGTAGAAATATTGATGGAGGAAAAAATATGGAAACAGAGAGAGATGGTTACCAAATACCTGAACAAATAAAAACACAAATAGAAACTAATTTAGGATTTCCAGGAAGTCAACTATGTATGGCTCTAGAAGATAGAGTTAGTGCTAATCCTAATCTTTTCCAAAAAGAAGAAGTAGAAAGAAAAGCAACAGGATTAACTTGGTTTTCAAAGGAAGAGATAGAATTTTTTAAACCAGTTTTAAACGGAATTGATGGATTTTTAGATACTTACCTTGAGTCAGACGTGTTTCCTATTGAAAATACTGTTTTTAAAAATCCCAGTACTAATCAACTCTACTTAATTTGCAACAGTGCAAAGGACAGCATATGCCAAGCTGCACAACATTATGAAGTCCCATTAGATCCTGAAACTATGGACTTACAAAGGGATCCCAATACTATAATGTTTATAATATACAACCTGGCACATGATGGTGAATTAATAGTTGAAGAAATTTGCTCCACAAGAAAAATAGTATATCATAGAGAAAATCCAAATTTAAGAGGGATCTCTCCACATAGAGCTGACCAAGTAGTAAGAGATCTCAATGGTGAGAATTCAAGTAATTATAGAACTGCACCAATTATAGAAAAAATTAATCCCGAAGAAGGAACTTGGAAAGGAGATAGTGATTTTAGCGGTATATCCTCAGACACTTATGAAGTTTAAATCCTCTTCACAACACTTCCTTCCTTAGTATCATCCACATAATAGCCTTTTTTCTTTATCTTTTCTCGAAACTTATCTGCTAATTCAAAGTTTTTGTCTGCCCTGGCTTTGTCCCTTTTTTCCACTAATTCAATAACTGATTTTGGAATTTCCTCTTCCTCAAATTCCATCACTCCGAAAACTTTATCGAATTCCACCATCATATTAAATGCTTTAAGAGCATCTTGTCTAGAAATTTTGTCCATTATCTTATTTATATTATTCATAAACTCAAATACCACTGCCACTCCGCCAGAAATATTAAGATCATCATCCATAGATTTTTCAAATTTTTCTTTAGTTTTTTTGATGATTTCATCAACTTTTTTATTATGATCTATGCCTTTTATTGATTTTAATTTGTTCAAGAATTCTCTAAATTTCTTAATTGTGTTCTCTGCCTGCTCCAGAGCATCAAAAGTGAAATTAAGTTGCTGTCTGTAATGAGTTGTCATCAATAACCATCTCACTGCTTTGGGAGAGTATCCTTTTTTGAGTATGTCTTTTAATATGAAAAAGTTGTCTTTACTTTTAGACATCTTTTCTCCCTCAACCAAAAGATGTTCACAATGGAGCCAGTAATTTACAAATTTTTTATCAGAATAACCTTCGCTTTGAGCTATCTCATTCTCGTGATGAGGAAAAATTAAATCTATTCCTCCTGTATGAATATCAAAATGCTTTCCAAGGAATTTCATTGACATTGCACTACATTCAATATGCCACCCTGGGCGTCCCTTTCCTAATTCTGTCTCCCAAAAGACATTTCCATCTTCTTTATCATAAGCTTTCCACAATGCAAAATCCTGAGCTTCTTCTTTTTCATACTCATCATGCAATGCTCTTGCACCTGACTTCAATTCTCCTAATTTCACTTTAGACAATTTTCCATAATCTTTAAACTTAGAAACACCATAATATATAGAGCCATCTTTGCTCTTGTATGCAATTCCTTTATCCAGCAACGATTTAGTAATACTAACTATCTCGTTGATAGACTCAGTTGCTTTGGGATAATACTCTACTTTTTCTATATTTAAGGTGTTCATATCGTCAAAAAAGTATTTTGTATACTTTTCTGTTAACGTTTTAAGAGAGATTCCTTCTTTTTTACTGTCTCTAATGGTCTTATCATCCACATCAGTTATATTCATCACATGGACTACAGTATAACCTTTGTATTTCAAATATCTTCTAAGCAGATCTGAAAATATGAATGAACGCCAATTTCCGATATGTGCATAATTATAGACTGTAGGACCACAAGAATAAATCTTAATCTTATTTTTCTCAATTGGTTTGAATTCTTCCTTTTTTCTTTTTAATGTATTATAAAAATTTATGCTCATTTTTTCTCATCATTTGGTAGATTTTTTAATATGAATTTCAATTTATCTCTACTAAATAAAAGGTAACTAACATCTGGTGTATGTATCTCTAATGTTATTGTGTCTTTATAATCATTCTCTTTTAAAATCTGAACAACAAACGGCCAGTTAATGTTGCCTGCACCAATTGGTAAATGTTGATCTTCAACACCATTATTGTCTGAGAAATGTACATGAACAATCTTATCTTTAAAAATTTCAAAGGCCTGTTTTGTCTTTTGTTCTCCCTGATTACCCAGATTAGCATGACCAACATCCCAATGTAGTTTAAGACCTGGTACTTCATTTAAGATTTGCTCTAAAACAGATATCTCATTAAAAACTGACTTTGTGTTTTCAAGCATTAGTGTAATATCTTTTTTCTTGGCTTTTTTTATTATTTTTTTTAGAAATTCAATATTGTGCTGTAAAACAGACTCAGGATTGGGATTGTCATCTGGAAGAGAGGGATGGACATTAACTAAGTTGACATTTAATTCCTCAAATATATCAAGACATTTTATGAATTCTTTATAGGCCGCATCTCTCACAGTCTTAAAGGGACTAGCTATAGGTAAATTCCAAGGAGTATGACCAATTACCTTTTTTCCCTTGATTTTCTTTTTTAGCTTCTTGACATCGATATTATCTGGATATGCAGTTTCCGGTTCTATAGTTAAATCAAGAAAGTCGAAATTTTCAAATATAAAATCTAACTCTTCAGACAAATTTCCTTGTGGATTATTCATTGCACCTATCTTCATTTTTCTTTCACCTTATAATTGTAATAAGTGGGAATATAAAAATTATATCAATTTAAATAAAAACTGAAAAACTTCTCCCAATGTTAAAAAATATACTACACGTGTTAAGACACTAAGCACTGAACTTACTATTGCCACTGCACCAGGAATACCAAAAAAACTTTTTATAATAATAGATCCAAAAAACTCCACTATCACCAGAATAATTCCAATTACAATTATGTTTGTCTGAGGAAACAACAAAACCGCAGCATTAATGATAAAATACCATGCATAAAAGAATAAAGTGGGACCTTGAATTCTCCCTCCACCAAGTAAGCTGGGAATAACATCACTAAGAATAAAGAAAACTAATGTAAAATGCAGTCCATAATATCTTGTTATTATTATCCCAAAAAAGAGAGGCATCTTGAAATCTATTGGTGTCCTATTAATCTTGTCATGGTAGAAACTAAATATACCAGAAAACACTGTTAAAAATCCATAAACAAAATATCTTTTATCAATCAAAAAAAAGATTATCAGAAAAAGAGGTATTAGAAGATATTTTTTATCTATCTTAAACTTTTTCTTTAAAATATCTAAATCTAAAATTGTTCTTTGTTTTGGTTCTTTTAATAAATCTTTTAGCTGCATCTTTAAAAGAAAACCCCCAGTAGTTTTATAATTTTTTATATCATATAGGGAAAGTATTTTAAATGGTCTCTTTTTTAAGATTAATATGAAAATATCAGAACTAGAAGTTAATCAGAAAAAAGTAAATGTTGAAGCAGAAGTTGTTGAAAAAAGTCCAGTCAAAGAGTTTACAAGATTTGGTAACCCAGGAAGAGTTGCAACAGCAATTATAGAGGATGATTCCGGACAAACTCAATTAACTCTGTGGGATGACCAAATCGACCAAGTGAATGTTGGTGACAAAATCAGTATAGAAAATGGTTATGTAAAGGAATGGCAAGGGGAGAAACAACTCAACATTGGTCGATATGGAACAATGAAGATTATTAACTAATTTTAAAAATATAAATTTTTTCTTTTATTTTATGACAAATTTATTAGATAGAGCCAGTGGGGTGTATAATGAAAATTTTCCGCCTGCAACATGGTTTGAGAGAGCAATTTTCATATCTTGGTATTGTGCTACTCCAACATGTAAATTTTGTTATATGCATGGTATAAAAGATAACATAAAAAATCCCAGAAAAGCCAGAAGAAGATTTTCCTCAATATATGCTGAGGCCTTAATTGCAAAAATATGTAATTGGAAGATAGGATTTGTTTCTGGAGGCATATATTCTTGGTCAGTTCCAGAGTTGAAAGAAGTTTTAGAAGGAATAGTTAAGATTACTGGGGAGACACAGTGGCTTAATGTTGGTGTCCTTAATGAAAAACAAATAAAAGAACTCCTCCCATACACAAAAGGTATCACGGGCACAGTAGAATGTGTTCATTCCGATAGAGATGAAATTGTACCTGACAAACCATTAGATAAAATAGAGGACATGTTTAAACAATGTGATAAATATGATCTTAAAAAAACAATCACAATAATTATTGGATTAGGAGAAACCTTTGATGATTTTCCAAAACTCTCAAACCTGATAAAGAAATGGAGTGTAGACAGAATAAATTATTACAGACTAGTGCCTCATGACAACACCAAATACAAAGAAGGTCCTTCTACAGAGTATTACTCAGAATGGATAGCAAAGACAAGAATAGAGTTTCCAAAAATACAGATAATAGCAGGATCTTGGACAGATAGAATGGAAGAAGTTCCTGTATTATTAAAAGCAGGAGCAAATGCCATTACAAAACTACCTGCAATAAAATATTTTGGAAAACAGCCATCTATATTAATAGAAAAAGGAGCAAAGGAATCTGGAAGAGAGTTTAAGAGCAACCTTGTCAATTATCCAAAAATTGATATTGACAAAGAAATATATAAATTAGATTTTGATAAGGCTATGAAAATGAAAATAAAAATAAAATATTTAAATTACTACAAAAAACTAAAGAAGTATGAATCCTAAAAACGGAGGGAGATAAAATGTTTCAGGAAATATTAACAAAAACATATTATGGTAATACAGTACAAGAGTGGTTAATAGCATTCTCTATTATTTTGGGAGTGGCCATAGTTGGTAAATTATTATACTGGATTACCTCAAAAATAATAAAATCATTTACTACAAAGACAAAAAGTAAAATAGATGATATAATAATAGACATGGTTGAGGAGCCATTAGTCTTTGCCATGATTCTTGCTGGTATCTGGTTCTCTTTGGGAATGCTTAATTTCACAGAGGGAATTAGAACATTCATTGACAATGGATTTCAATTTCTCATTGTGATAAATATTACTTGGTTGCTAAGCAGACTATTCCAAGCATTATATGAAGAATATATGGTTCCACTAGCAGAAAAATCTAAAACTCATGTTGATGACCAAATATTCCCTATCTTAAGACAGGGAGTAAAGGGAATAATCTGGGCCTTAGGTATAATTGTTGCCCTAAATAATGCTGGATATAATGTGGGTGCAATTCTTGCAGGACTTGGTATTGGTGGTTTGGCCCTTGCTTATGCTGCTAAAGACACAGTAGCAAACATATTTGGTGGAGTTTCTATATTCACAGAGAAACTATTCAAAGTCAAAGACAGAATTAAAATTGATGGAATTGATGGCAAAGTTGAAGAAATTGGATTAAGAAGTACAAAAATAAGACAATTAGATGGAAGATTAGTAACAATGCCAAACGCAACTTTCACTAACAACCCCGTTGAGAATATTTCTTCAGAGCCATCAAGAAAAATTACAACCAACTTAGGAATATCTTGTGATACATCTCCAAAAAACATTCAGAAAGCAATGGATATTGTAAAGAGTATCCTTGATAAAAACAAGGATGTCCTAAAGGACAAATACATTGGATTTAATGAGTTTGGTAATTTCAGTTTTAACCTCTTAGTCATATACTATATAAAAAGTGGCGCTGACATACTAGGAACACAAACAGAGGTTAATATGTTAATATTAAATGAGTTCAACAAGAACAAAATAGAAATGCCTTTCCCAACTCAGATGATATTGAATAAGAAAGTTTAATTTTTTTATTTTCTTATTCCTATATCAACAATTATTGTTTTTTCTTTTACCTTCATCATACCTTGTTTAATGTCATGAAAGGTGATTATTAAATCTGGTTCCACACAAACATCATAGGTCCCAGTATCTGGGTCCATACCTGAAGGAACATCTACTGATATTATCTTTTTTCCAGAAGAATTAATTTTTTCTATTATTGATTTGAATGGTTCTCTTAGTTTTCCCTTAATGCCTGTTCCAAAGATAGCATCTACAATTACATCATAGTCTTTGAAATTTGGCTCAGTTACAAAGATATCTGGAAATCTCTCTTTCAACAATAAAAAATTGAAACCAGATTCTTTCTTAAGCTTCTGTTTCTTTCCTATAAAATAGAGTTTTACATCATATTCATTCTGGTTCATATATCTAGCTAAGACAAATCCATCTCCACCATTATTACCTTGATTACAAACAACAATTGTCTTCTTTTTTTTAATTTCATATCTTTTTTTAATCTCACGAAACAAAGCAGATCCTGCATTCTCCATTAACTGTAGTTTTGATATGCCGCTCTCCTCTGATATGTCTTCAAGTTCCTTCATCTCTTTTGTGGTAATCATAAAAATAGATTATGGTTTTTGGTATATAAAATTAATGAACGAAACACTTATTAATCATCCCCGGTTCTGCAATTTGGTACTAATCCTATAAAATGATTATTAAAGAGAACAAATATAAACATAAAAATAAAGAACTTGACAAAGAACAGGAAAAAATGATTTCAGAAATTTCCAGGAAAAAACATATTGTAGAAGAACTGAATGTATCTGGAAAGGAAGTCAAAATAAAAAGACCTTTGTTTTTTCTTGAAGCTAAGGAAAGTTTTTTTACAGACGGTCGAGGTGACTCATAATGAAAGACAAGATTTATCGTGTTCCAATTAAAAGATTTAGGGATGCAGACGCTGTTCCAAAAAGAGGGAAAGAAATAATATACAAAACCCGTTTAGGTAAAACAGTTAAAACAAAAGTAATAAAAATAAATAGAAGCGAGGTCCTACTAAAAGAAGTTGGGGAAAAGAATAAATAATCTCCTTCTCTCCCACTAATTTATGAAGAATAATTTTGTTTATACTTCTCTAAAGAAAGCTAATAGTCTTCTAACTAATATTACAAAAGATAAAAAGAAGCTATTGTTGGTCTTAATTAGTTTTTTTGCGTTTCTATTTATAATTAAAAATTTCAAATCTTTATTTATTACTGTAATATTAATTATTATGGGAAGTCTATCTTTAATCCATTCTAGATATTTTAGATATAGCCATCATATTGGTGTGGAATTATGTATTTTGGCAACTGTATTAACCTCTCTTAAATATGGTCGGGGGATTGGTGCATTGACTGGATTCTTAACCATCACTTCTGGATTGATTTTGTCTGCAAAGTTTAAACCCAGCTCATTTATCTCTATATTAGTATTACCGCTTGTTGGGCTTATAGCTCCCTTTTTTAATCATTATCCTTTAGGCTTTGTTGGAATTATTATGACACTCATTTATGATTTTATTATATTACCTCTTTATATGTTGATGGGAAGCAAATTTCTCTCTAGTTTAATTTTCTTTATAACCCATGTATTATGGAATTATTGGATTTTCACAATAGTAGCACCAACTATTTTTTCTTTAATGTGAACACAGTAATCTTTTTATAAACAACGTCATTCATTAATTCTATGTCAGAGATTAATCATTGGGCAGATCAAATAGCAGAAGAAGTTATAGAACGAGTAGAGAAAGACAAACACTTACAAGAACTAGTTAATAAAAATGGTTATTTTGTATATGATGAAAAAACTCCTTCTGGAATAATCCATATTGGTTCTGGACGGGGATGGGTAATACATGATGCTATTGCAAAGGCCCTTCGTAATAAGGGAAAAAATGCTCTTTTTGTATTAAGTAATGACGACCATGATCCTATGGATAAAATTCCAAGTTATTTAGATAGGAAAAAATACAAAAAATATCTTGGTGTTCCATTTAGAGATATACCAAGTCCTGAACCAGGTTATGAAAATTTTGGAGATTATTATTTCAAACAATGTACTGACTTATTTCCAGAGTTTGGTATTGAAGCTGAGTTAGAAAGCACCGGTGAAGAATATGAAAAAGGTACTTTCAATAAAGCAATAAAAAAGATATTAGACCACACACACAAAGTACAGAAAATATATGCTGATTTATATGGAGAAAATGCTGGTTTTGCCAACAGATTGCCTTTTAATGTAAGATGTCCTAAATGTGGAAAAATAGCAACTACAGCTGCACTTGAATGGGACTCAAAAAAAGAAAAAGTTTATTTTGAATGTAGGGATGATGTGGTTGATTGGGCATCTGGTTGTGGTAACAAAGGTTGGATTTCCCCGTATAATAGGAATGGGAAATTCCCATGGAAGATAGAATGGGCTGCAAAATGGCCTTCTAAAGGAGTAATAGTTGAAACAGCTGGTAAAGATCACTTCACAAAAGGTGGCTCTAGAACTGCTGCATGCAGAATTGCAGTGGATGTATTAGATTTTCCTCCACCCTACCCAAGTAAAGGCTATTACACAGGAAAAGGTTATGAGTTTTTTACAGTTGGTGGAAAAAAAATGTCTACATCCAAAGGACATGGACTTGGTTTTGCAGAATCAACTAATTATGCTCCTGCACAGATGTTGCGTTTCTTGCTTGTAAGAACAAGACCTAATGCTGTCATTGACTTTGAGCCTTATGAGTCAAATGATTTGATATTATTATATGAAAGATATGACAGAACGGAGAGAGTATACTTTGGAGAGGAAGATCTTGGTGAAAAAGAAAACGCAAAGCAAAAAAGAATCTATGAACTAAGTCATGTTGGAGAGATTCCAAAGAGAATGCCTCCTCAAATACCTTTTATTCATGCTTCTATGCTTGTGCAGATATTTGAGGATGAAAAAGATATTATCGAAAATCTAAAAGAAAGTGAGCACATATACAAGGATGCTGCAAAAGGAGAAATTGAACATGTAAAAGAAAGATTGAGGTTTGCAAAAAAATGGGTGGAGGAATTTGCATCTGAGAGATATAGATTTGAAGTGCAGAAGAAAGTTCCTAAAGTTGAGTTAAGTAGTAATCAGAAAAAAGCTTTGCATAAAGTTGCAGAGATCTTGAAAAAAGGAAAATGGACAGAGCAAACATTATTTGAAGAATTCTACAATATAATGCGTGAGTATGATTTAAAGACAAAAGATTTCTTTAAAGCAGCTTATCTTGTTTTATTGAATAAAGAGAAGGGACCAAAATTAGCACCTTTTGTCTTAGCTATGAAAGAAAAAACTATTAAGTTGTTTGAGTCTGTCTAATAATCTAACAAAGTTGAGTCTACTTTTACATTTCTGTATTGGCAATATTCACAGTCTTTTGCAGAGTTTGGTATTGGGCCTTTTAATACTTTTAGGGCTTTTTGGACTAATTTTTCTATTTTCTTTACACTAGTCTTTATTTTTATCAAATCCTTATGAAAGAGAAATACTTCTTCCATGATTTTATCTGGATGATAAAACAAAAGATAAGAATAATCCTCTGTTTCATATCCAAGTTTTCTCAATATAAAATTATACATTGATTGTTGGTTGATATAATGTATATGTGTATCTTCTTTTAGGGGGTATCCTCTTGTTTTATAATCCAGTACAATCAGCTTTTTTCCTTTAACAAGCAAGGCATCAATAGCTCCTTTCAAGATATACTTATCAGTTTCATATTTCATTCCTTTCCAATTAGATCTCCATTTATCTAACAATTCTTTGTCTTCAAACAGTTTAACACCTTTTAACTCCTTCAATTCAGGAGGAAGTTCTCCTTTTTTCCTATATTCATCAAAATGATTCTTTAATATCTTATCCATACCACTTGGCAGACTTGGAAATATTCCCCGGGGTCTTTTAATACCTTTTTTATGATCAAGCCAAAAACATCTTGGACACTCATCTAATAATCCTATCTGAGAAGGTGTGAATTTGTAGGTCATAGCATAAGTAATTAGTTTTCTGTTTATATTTGTTGTGCAGAAATGTCTAGTGTTCTTTAGAACACAAGAAAACTTACCACTAACTAATCTTAACAATAACTTATTAAATGAATAATTTTTTTCTTGCAATATGTTAATGAACACATTCTTACACATCCCTTATGTTGGTGAAACTACAGAAAGAGAACTCTGGAAAAAGAATGTAATGACATGGGATGATTTTCTTGAAAAAAATATTTATGTTAGGAATAATAGACTAATAAAGAAACATCTTAAGTTATCAAAAGACAAACTGGAGAAAAAAGATCATTCTTTCTTTGCAAGAAAATTATTGAAGAGATATCATTGGAGAGCATTTCATGAATTTAAAGATAAGTGTGGCTATCTTGACATTGAAACTACGGGATTAGATAAACAAAGAGATGAAATAACTGTTATTGGTCTCTATGATGGTCAAGAATCAAAAGTTTTTGTCCAAGGAAAGAATTTAAAGGATTTCAAAGAAGAGATAAAAAAATATTCTATGATTGTTACTTTTAATGGTTATTGTTTTGATATACCCTTTATAAGGAATAAGATTGAGGATATTGAGTTCAATCAGTTTCACGTTGATTTAAGATTTGCTATGAAATATTTGGGTTATTCTGGTGGTCTAAAAAAAATCGAGAAATCTCTAAATATTGAAAGAAACTCCGACTTAAATGGTATGTCTGGTTGGGATGCTGTTAAATTATGGTACAGATACAAAAAAAGAAAGGATGAAAAAGCTCTTGACACATTAATAAGATATAATATTGAAGATATTGAGAATCTAAAAACATTAATGGAGTTTTCATATGAGAAATTAAGAGAAAAATCTTTTCAGCTATAATTTTTATATAAAGAAATATTTTTATGTCTGGTTAACACAACAAACTTGATAAATGAGCAAAAGGAAAGTTAATTACAAAAGAATTATCCTAATAATTTTATTTAATCTGTTTCTTTCAATCATATTAATTGAAATAGGACTAAGAGTATTTAATAGAACACCAAACTTTCAAATTGTTGATCTCAAAAAGGGTTATAATTTATCTGATAACAGAGACTTAATATATGTCCCCTCACTCACAGATGAAAGACATGAATTTAGGACCGGGTATAAAGTAATCATTAAAAAAAACACTAGTCCATCAAGAAAGAGGGTTTTCTTTATTGGTGACTCAGTAACTGAGAGTATTGGAAGTGAAAATTCTTCTGAACGATTTGTAGAAAGACTTGATAGAAAACTCTCCGATTATGAAATAATAAACGCGGGGGTTAGTGGATATAACATTCTTCAAGAGAAAGAATATCTAAAAGAGCGGGTTTTGGAATATAATCCAGATTTGGTTGTTTTTCAAATAACCTATAATGATTTAGAATTAATGTGTGGTGAGTTGGATAATCTAAACAAAGTAATTAAACAGAACAAAAAAGGTTCATTTTATAAAGAATACTATGAGATTAAAGACGGAATTAGAAGGAAACTATATGATTTTCATATTTATAGATATTATAGATATCTTCTTATTAATAATAAAGTAGATGAAGACCTTTATTACGAGATAGATAAAGGCTTGCTTAGCAACATATTGGAAGAGACAATTAGAATCAGCAAAAAAAATGATTTTGATTTGGTCTTAATACTTTTTCCAATTAATACTGAATATGGGGACCCAGAACAGATGTATATAATAAAAGAGGAAGCAGAAAAAAAAGGAGTAAAAGTGTTTGATTTAAATTCGTACATACAGTCTAATTATGAACCTTCTTTTATAACTTCATTATTCTTTCCAGGAGATCCAATACACCTTTCAGCAAAAGGACAAATTGAAATTGCAGACACATTATATGAAACAAGAGAAGAATGGCTGTCTTAATTATATAAGGAAGAATAATGTCTCTTTACAAACTTTTCTAACTTATCATATCCTTCTTTTAATGCTGCATCAGAAGCTGCAAAAACAACTCTAAAATAGTTTCCAACCATATTACCAAATCCTGATCCAAAAACAAATAATACACCTTCTTCATTCAAAAGATTTAAAACAAAATCTTTATCAGATTTAACAGGCAGTTCAATCTTAGGAAATGCATAGAAGGCTCCTTTTGGTTTGACACAGCTTATGCCTTTTATCTCATTAAGTCTCTTAAATGTTAAATCTCTCCTTCTTCTCAACTTGTCTATCATCTCTTTTATATGGTCTTGAGGACCTTCTAATGCTGGTTTAACAGCGTGTTGCATTGGATTACTAATAGATAAACGGGCCCTTGCTAATTGCTTAACAGATTCTGCATATTTCGAGATTATTTCTCTAGGTCCTGAAAAAATTGCCCACCCAACCCTCCAACCTGGACAAAGATAATTCTTTGATAATGTGTTGAATGTTACAACTGGGACGTCTTCAGCTAAGGAAGCTACAGAATTAAATTCTAAATCATCAAAAATAAGTTTATCATATGTTTCATCAGACAACAATAATAAATTGTGTTCTCTTGCTAAATCAATAATTTTCAATAAGGTTTCTTTTGTATAAACTGCACCTGTAGGATTATTAGGATTTATTATCACAATTGCTTTTGTCTTATCATTAATCTTTTTTCTAATATCTTCTATATCTGGTTGCCATTCATCTTCTTCATCCAGCTTATATTCATTTAACACTCCCTGTAGATAATTAATGACTGCAGAATACAAAGGATATCCTGGTTTTGGAGTCAAGACATTCTCTCCTTTGTTTATCAAGGCACCAAGAGCCATAGTTATTCCTTCTGAACCACCAGAAGTTATTATTATATCGTCTTCTGTTACATCTGGGATTTTTAATCTATCAGCTTCTCTAGCAACAGCTTTTCTCGCTTCAATCAATCCGAGAGAGTCTGCATAACTAGAGCTTATTTTCCAAGTATTTTCAACTGCCTTTATCATATGTTTTGGAGTAGAAAAATCATATTTTAAAGGATCTCCAATATTAAGATAAATAATCTTTTTGCCTTGTTTCTCAAGTTTTTGTGCTTCAACAACAACATCTCTAATAGCATATGTAATATTCTCTGTTCTCTTAGCAGGCAGTACTTTTCTCATTGTTTTTATGTATTTTTGCAAGATATTTAAATTGTATGTTTTTAGAAAAATATTTAAATTATGTTTGCAAAGAATACTACATGGCTAAAAAGAAGACAAAGAAAGACAAAGAAAAAAATAAAATCCTTCTAAAAGGAATAAGTCTTCATTTAATAGCATATTTGGTTCTGGGTGGAATACTTCTTTTTCTAAAGGTTCCTATTGAGGTCATAGCTATCATTGTATTTGTCCTGCTATGGGGCCTACTTGTAATAAGTTATGCGTTCTACCATGAGAAATAATAAATTCATTCTTCCTCAACCTTTAGCCTTATAAAGTGTTGTGAGAACCTAGCTGTTATTGAGGCCAAAAGAATACTATATAATATAAACAGAACCATCAAGTTAAGTATCATATCAGCTCCAGAGATACTCATAAGAGGTACGTTGTTTATTATTCTAACACCATTCTGGACAACTGGAATTTGAAGAACATAATTGCTTACTATAAATGCAACAACAGCAACAGCGATTCCTTTTGTACAATTAAGTGCCATAAATATTCTCTCTTTCATGTTGATGTGGTCTTGCATACATACAAGTTGTATCGCGAAGAATCTTATTAATATCATTATGAAAAATAACACAACAGATTTCAAGAAAAAACCAAGATTCAACTCAAGAGGAACTAAAAACCCAATTAATATAAAAACAAGTATCTCAAGGACGTTTGACAACATAGAAGAAAATTCCTGTAATTCAACTTTTTTCTTAACAGTTACATTTCCAAAGAAGATTCCTAAAGTAGTGACTGCTAATACACCATTCCCTCCAAGATTCTCTGATAATACATAAGTTAGTAGTGCCGCAGTAATTAATGATAGTGGAGAAAGTTTCTCTGAGTAAAATCTCCTCATAAATCTAAAAACTATCAGACCAACTACCACCCCTGTACCAATGCCTGTAATGATTTGTTGTAAAAAAGGTAAGAATTGATCTGCGAAAGTAAGAATTCCTGTGTCAATCTCCATTAAATCCAATATAATAAATGGAATCAAAACAATAATTGGTGTATTAATAACAGATTCAAATTTTAAGATTTCTGTAATCTTATTAGATTTTGTATGGAATAAAGACAATACCGCCCCTGGATCTGTGCCAGACATAACTGCAGCAAATAAAAGACTCATTATCATACTTGCTTTCCCAAATAGAAAATATGTAGATACACTCAAGAAAATCATATTTATAGATAAGAACAAAACAGCTATTTTCAATGCTGTTTCTGAATATGTATCCAAATCATTAAGAGAGAAATTAGAACTATCCTTGAATACAATCATCACTAAAGCAAGTATGGCTGCACTAATAAGAAAATCCTCTGAGAATTGTAACAGTGGAGCACCATCAACATAAATGTTACTCAATATGACTCCAGTTAATATAAGTAGAAGCATCGAAGGAACTCTTAGTCTTTTTGCTATTAGACCCACTACTAAACCAAGAAGCATTACTATTGTAATCTTAGCCAAAAATGTTAACGGGTCCACATTCTAACGTTGGATATGGAAGTATATAAATTTTACTTGAATTAGGATTTTCAAAAATTATTTAAATCATTTATCTTTACAAAATTTTAATGAGGATTGTATATATTACAACTCGAAATGCTGGTGAAGCAAAAAAGATTTCTAGTCATCTATTAGAAAAAAAGCTAGTGGCTTGCACAAATATTTTTCCCATAGAAAGCATGTATTGGTGGGAAGGAGAGATTCAAGAAGATGTAGAATTTGTTGTTCTTGCTAAGACAAAAGATGACAACTTCGAAAAGATTGATAACGTTGTAAAAAACATGCATGAATACGATACTCCAGGAATATATTCTTGGAAGATTGATAAGGTTAACAAAGATTATGAGAGATGGATAAATAAAGAAACCAAGTGATAAATTGAGAGACCATATCCTAACTGAAACAATAGCAAAAGCAAACGGAATTCTGGAGCACTGTATGTACTGTAACTCTGAGTTGGATCATTATGATTGGTGTGTTCATAGTAATGGATTTTCAAACTATATAACAATTCAATGTGAAGAATGTAAAAGAACACATAGATTTGAAGACGAAAGTATACACACGATAGAAGATTTATTGGAAAGGATTAATCTTCAAGAATAATTCTCATCATCTCTGCAAATGCTGGTCTTGTAATTAACACTCCACTTGTGACACCAATCATTGTTGTCATGGCAAATCCTCTTAATAATCCAGCTCCTGCAAAAAGCAATGGGACCATTGATGCCATTGTAGCTGCATATGCTGCTATAACAATAAAGAATGCTTTCTTAATTCTACTACTCCAGGTCTCATAATCTTTCTTCTTTTTTCCACCCTGAAGGATTTCATCTGTAATAACTATTTGATCATCAACACCCGTACCAATAGCAACAATAATTCCTGCAATACCTGCAATATCTAAATTCTGTCTTAAGACAGGTATTAAAGCAGGGATTCCTAATATTAGTAAAATCTCTGATGTGATTACAATAACTATTGGAACAGCAATCTTAATTTTTCTATATCTGATGATAACAATAGTTGCAACTACTAATGTAGATAATATTCCAATTAACATAGCATTCTGTAAAAATTCTCTTCCTAAAGAAGGTGATAATTCATCTGTCTTAATCACATCTAATTTAACTGGCAAACTTCCAGTAATAAGAATCGTCTGAAGTCTCTTCATATTCTGGTTTGTATCTTCTAATGCTTCTTGTCTTGTCCTTCCAAACCCAGAACCACTAATAGAAATTTCTGTTACAGCATTACCTTTTAGTTCTGATCCAATTCTTAGACTATCTACTAACTTATTATCAAGGTATAAATCCAGGTTTTCGGAAAGGTAAGCTTGGTTGCCCTCATATACCACATTTAAATTCCTCGTAATGTTTGATTGTCTTTCTGCAGCTTCTGAAGATAATGTAATAGAAAATCTAAATCTACAAAACTGGCCTTCCTCTGTTTGTCTGCAGCCGTATGTTGGGTCTAACCCAGAGCATTGTGCTGTCCTACAAACATAAGTTACATCAGTTCCTCCCAAAAACACAGTCTCATTACCTATCTTTGCTTCAAATTTACCTTGTTTTGCAATAAGTTCTTTAACCTCATCCTCGTTAACTCCTGCAATTTCTACTAAAATAAATTGATTTCCTGATAAATCTGAAATAGGCCTTACTACAGTATCACTAACACCAAATAAATCAAGTCTTTGCTCTATACTCCTCAAGATTATATCCATATCATCTGCAGATACTGGCTTTTCTGGCTGCAGAACAACACGAGTTCCTCCCTGTAAATCCAATCCTAATCTTATGTTGTTTTTTGGTGCATCATAAACTTTGAGACCAAGGGATTCTGGATCTTTAAAACTCAAGATATAATTTTGTTTTTTATCAAAAAACCAGAAAGAAGTTTTTTCTGTAGTGATTGTCATAGTTGAGTTATGAGGCAATGTCTGGATTAATTTCTCAAATTCCAGAACAGAATCTATGTCAACGCCATTGATTTTTACAATTCTTTCTCTGGCTATGGGATTTGTGTTTGCTCCCGGGCTTGAAAGCTGAGAGTTATATGCTGTACTATTTCTCTCTACACTTCTAATAGCAACACCATTGTTCCAAGGGCGTGGACTTATTGCAAAGATTGTTAAGATAAAAAAAACTACATATATCCAGATTCTCCCATTGCTAAATATTTTCTTAATCTTTCCCATTTTTCCACTCTAAATACATACGTAAAATTCCTAAATTACCTATCCAAGTTGTAATTAAGTCCATTAGTAAACCAATAATAAGTATGAGCATAATCTGTTTTAAAGTAACATTATTTGTCAGGAAAAAAGAAATACTAGTTGCTGCTATTCCTGCAGCAGACATTGTGAAACCAGTTTTCATGGCTCCAAAGATTGCTTCTCTTAAAGGTGTTTGTTCTTTCAATAATTTAGTTGATAATAATATGCTTGTATCTATAGAATAACCTATTAACATAAGATATGCAGCAATTCCTCCACCTGTTAGTCTTACTCCCATAAGGTCCATTATTCCTAAAGTAATGAATATGTCTAAAAATGCAGATATCAATGCTGCTAAAGTTGGAAGACTATATCTAATATAGATGTATATGCTTGAAACAACAACTATGGTTGTAATAATTATAAAAACAAGTGTGTTTGATGAAAACAACAAAGTGAAATTAGTTATAGATAAGAAAAGTAAGAGCCATTTCATAGAACTTTTTTCTCCAAAATAAAAATAAAATACAACGCCCATAAATAAGAAAGCAACTATAAGTGATTTAAACATATCAATAAAGAAACTCTCTCCAAGAGAAGACCCCATTGTCTCAACACTATATTCTGTGAGTTCGATTTTTTCTCCTACTGCCTCAATTAATTCTGTATTCTGGATATCAGAAGCTTCTATAATAAGTCCAGTTATCTCTCCACCAGATTCCACAAGCCTCATATTAATTGAAGAGTCTGGAAACCGTTCATTAAGAAATGTTTCTAATTCCTCTATATTATTATAAGTTGTATCAATAGTTAATGAGATGCCTCCTTTTAATGTAACATCTCTTTTGATGAAATCTCCTGTCGTAATATATGTGTTTGCAACTATAAAAACAGCTAAAAGAAACAATATAATAGGAATTAAGAATAATTTCTTATATTCATTTATGTAGAAATCTTCTAGTTTTTTTATGAACCCTTTTTTATCTTCTTTCTTTGGTTTCTCAGATTTCTTTGACTTCTTTGATTTCTTTGACATTATGGCTGAGAAACCTTATTGTGTTTATAAATCTTTTTTCCTCTTGCAAAATCTTTATAAAACACACTGCTTTCCAGGAGAACATGGCTATTACAAGCAAACAAAGAAGGAAATTGAACAAGTTCATTAAGAAACTTGAACCAGTTAAAGGTAGACATACTGAGCTTGTCTCTGTTTACGTCCCGGCCGGCTATGATCTTAATAAAATAACAAATCATCTTGCCCAAGAACAAGGAACTGCCTCAAACATTAAAGATTCAACCACCCGTAATAATGTCACTGATTCTCTGGAAAGAATGCTCCAACATTTAAAATTATTCAAGAGAACTCCTCCTAATGGTCTTGCAGTATTTGCAGGAAATGTTTCTGAAAGAGAAGGTGACCAGGATATTGAAGTTTTTAGTATAGAGCCACCAGATCCGTTGAATTTCAGATTATATAGGTGTGACAAGACATTTATGCTTGATCCATTAAAAGAGATAGCTGAAAAAAAAGATACTTACGGCCTTATTGTAATGGATAAGAGAGAAGGTAATATTGCTCTATTAAAAGGAAAGACAATTGTGCCTTTAACAAAAACAACATCTTTTGTTCCAGGAAAAACAAGAGCAGGAGGACAGAGTTCTGCACGTTTTGAAAGATTAAGGGAAGGTGCAGCAAAAGAATTTTTCAGCAAATTAGGAGAATATGTAAAAAATGATTTTTATGGTAGAAAAGATTTGAAAGGAATTCTTATTGGGGGTCCTGGACAGACAAAAAATGATTTTGTTGATGCTAACTATCTAAATGAAGAGATAAAAAAGAAGATTGTTGCCATTAAGGATTTAAGTTATACTGGTGATTTCGGATTACAGGAATTAGTTGATAAAAGCCAGAATGAACTTGCCCAGGAAGAAATCGGTCAAGAAAAACAAATTATGCAGGAATTTTTCAACAAATTAGCAAAGACTCCTGGAGAAGTAGCATATGGTGAACAACAAGTCCGAAAAGTGTTGCAACTTGGTGCTGTAGATAAATTATTGTTAAGTGAGGAACTAGATGATAATAAGATTGAGGAGTTTGAAGATACTGCAGAAGAATTCAGTTCAAAAGTGGAAATAATATCTACAGAAACAAGAGAAGGAACTCAATTAAAAGACCTGGGAAAGATAGCTGCTATATTGAGATATGAGATTAAGACTTAGTTCTAGTTAAATTAATATAATAAATCTTCTTTGGGTAATATAATGAACCACCTCATTAAAAAAGCCTTCACAGAGCTATATCCTGATAAAGATATTGATTTTGAAGCTAAAATAAAGTATTCAAAGGCATTTAAAGGTTATAATGCAAATGTAAAGTATTCAAAAAGAAAGAAAGAATTCCGATTAAGCTATAACTGGAAAGAAATAAGTGATGAGATCCAGATTGGATTAATACAATCTCTTCTCAACAAGATTTACAATACTAATATTAAAACAATAAATATTGAGTTATACGAAATCTTCCTAAAAAAAATTCCTACAGTTACTCCTAAAACTAAAACTCACCCACTCCTTGAAGATTCTTTCCAAAGAATGAATGAAAAATATCTTAACGGAATGATAATACAACCAAACTTAGAATTTGCAGGTAATAATTTCTCTACACTTGGAACATATGATTATAGTAATGACACTATTAGAATATCAAAAGTACTAAAAAAAGATTCGTTGTTATTAGATTATGTAATGTATCATGAAATGTTGCATAAAAAATTTCAATATCAACAGAGAGGCAAAAGAACAATACATCATTCTAAGGAGTTTAGGGACTGGGAAAAAAAGTTTGAACCAAGAGATATAGAAAAAAAACTAAAAAAATTCCTGAGAAAAGAGAGGATAAAGGATAAATTAAAGTTATTTTAACAGAAAAAATTATAAACCGCACAGTTACTTTTATAAATATTAGTTAAATTCAGAGAAAGGTGATAAAATGGCAGGAACCAAACAAGTACATGTGGGATCTTTAAAAAAAGGAAGTTATGTTGTTCTAGAAGGTGCAGCATGCGCTGTAACTAACACTCAAACATCAAGACCTGGTAAACACGGACACGCAAAAGTAAGATTAGAAGCTGTGGGGATACTAGATGATAAAAAACGACAAACTGTAATGCCCGGTCATGACAATATTGATGTTCCAATAATAGAAAAACTAAATGCCCAGGTTTTATCAACTAGTGGAAAGAAAGCCAATGTAATGGACCTTCAAACATATGAAACTTTTGATTTAGAAATTCCAAGCGAGTTAAAAGGAAAAGTTAAGGAAGGCAACAGTGTATTATATTGGGATATTTTAGGAGAAAGAGTAATGAAACAGGTAAAAGGTGATTAATTTGGTTAAATTTCCAGAGGCTGACGCAAGACTGTTCAAGAGAATTTTTGTGTGTAAGAAGTGTAAAACAAAAACAAAAGCTTCACATTTGAAAATTCTTGCTGGCAAAGTAACATGTAAGAAATGTGGAAGACACGAATTTAGACCACTAAGGAAAAAATGAGCCTATTGTCTTTTCTCAATGAATATTTGGGTGTCATAATTTTCTATTCTTTAATTGTAATTATAGTGTATCTAAATAAAAAAAGATTCCAAAAAGATGGTCTTGCTTATTTACTTAAAACAAAATTAGGACTAAAATGGATGGATTCTCTGAGTAAGAAACACAGAAAAGCTGTAAAGACATACGGATATATAGGCATAGTTTTCGCATATATTGGTTTTTTCTTTTTCCTATATTTATTGTTCCCCTTAGTAAAAGACATTATTGTTGGAAAACCTGGTGTGGCGGGTGCTGGGCCTGCTTTACCTGGATTTGAGATTCCTGGAACAGGAATAAAAATTCCACTTATAATTGGCTGGATTGCACTTCTTATAATCATGATTGTACATGAGTTTTCTCATGGCGTTGTGGCTAAGGCCCATAAACAAGAAGTAAAAAGTTCTGGAATTGGAGTTGTTGGACCATTGCCTGTTGCATTTGTAGAACTTGACGAAAAAGCACTTGGAAAAGAAAAACACAAAATACAACATTCTGTGTTTGCAGCTGGACCCTTTGCTAACTTCATATTAACTGCTGTTTGTATAGTCTTATTGTTAGGTGTTTCTTATGCTGATGCAACTATCACAACAAATGAAGGAGTAATAATTGGACTAATGCAAAATAAGAGCTTACCAGCTCCGTCTGCTGGACTACCTAATCAGTTTATCTTAACAGGCATAGATAATCAAAATATAACAAATGTGGCGAAACTAAATTTTATTCTTGAAAACATTGAACCTTATCAGAATATTACAATACATACAAACGAAGGTAGTTATAATTTAACCACAACCACACACCCAAACAATAAATCTAAATCTTATCTTGGGATTCTTGTTTATGGAGACAAGATAATACCAAATAAAGAGATATATAACCCATTACACAAATTGTTTCTGTGGCTAGCTGAATTCTTTTGGTGGACCGGATTCTTGAGCATCAACATTGGTCTATTTAATCTGTTCCCCATCTTCATAACAGATGGTGCAAAGATGCTTAAGTTGAATATTGATGCACTTGTTAAAAATAAAGAAAAATCATTAAAAATATGGAAATACATTAACTTTGCTGGGTTATTCATACTGGGGATATTATTAATCCAGTTTTTTACAGGCATAGTCACAGGAATATTTAATTTCTTAGTAAGTTTATTTTAAGATGATAACTGTTGCCTTACTACAGCCAGAAACACCAGAAAATATTGGTTTTATATGCAGAGCAATGAAGAATTTTGATTTAATTAAATTAATCTTGATTGATCCTCAGTGTGATTATAAAGATGAAAAAGCTCTAAAAACAAGCAAGCATGCAAAAGATATACTAAAAAAATCAGTTACAAAACCATATGATTATTTTAAGAAATTAAAAAATGATTTTGATGTTGTAATAGGGACTACCTCTGTTCTGGGAAGAGATTATAACATCCCTAGAACACCTGTTACCCCAGATAAGCTTTTCGAAAAAGTAAAAAATGAGAAAGTAGCAATAGTCTTTGGAAGAGAAGGTTCTGGCTTAAATAATGAAGAAATAAAAGAGTGTGACATCATAACAACAATTCCTAGCTCAAAAAAATATCCTGCTCTAAACATAAGTCATGCCGCAATAATAATCTTCTATGAATTATATAAAAAACTTGGAGAAAAAAAGGTTAATGAACATATTGAACCTGCAAGTTCACAAGACAAAGAAATATTAATGATGCTTTTAGATGATTTATTAGATTCATTAGATTTCTCAACTGAAGAAAAGAAGGAAACACAGAGAATAACCTGGAAACGCCTATTTAATCAGGCAATGTTATCGAAAAGAGAGGCTTTTGCAGTAATGGGTCTCTTAAGAAAGATTAACGAGTCTAACAATTCTTAATATCAGTAAAAGATTTCTGATTGCTATTACAAGTATATCTTTTGTTATCTTCAATAATCCCTGGAGTAATCTTTACTTCCCTTACTACGCCAGGATTATCTATATCAATTACTTTAGTAATCAAATCCTCCCCAGGAAAAAAGAGATTATCTAATGTCTCTTTATGTCTTCCATTATCTGTATTAACTAGGATTTCGACAAAATCCACTTGTCTCTCTCCTTTATTCTCAATAATCATCTGCAATCTAGATTCGTCAATTGAACAGATTACAGGTTGCTCGTTCGTTTTATATAAATCAATTGATACACCCTCACAAACCTGTGAAGAGGAATATAAAGACCCTGTAATGAAAAGATATCCTCCAGCAAGAATTCCAAGTACTAAAACTCCTATTAAAACAAAAAGAATAATGTTGTGCTTTCCTGAGCGTTTCTTAGTAGAATCAATTTGAGAAAAAGCTTGTTCAACCTCTGCAGAAGCATATCCATACTTAATCAAGTGAGCCTTTATTGCTTCGTCTTGGTACCCCTTTTCTCTTACAGACACTATATAGTCTAAAAGTTGTTTATTCACCATCTTTTTTTATTTTCTCAATAGCTTTTTTGACCCTGGAATCACCTTTTGGTTTAGACAGTTTTCCCAATTTATAATATGTCTTCTCTGCCATCTCTCCCCAGGAATAATCACCAATCTCTTTCTCTATTTTTTCTATTTCAAATTCACCTAGCTCTATTCCTTTTTTTAGATGATAATAAATAGACCTCATACTAACTTTGGGGAAGATTGAAACATAAATCTTGTATATATCATATCCATAACCTTTACCTAAGAAGAATAAAATTTCTTTAATATTCTCTCGAATGACAGAACTTGGTGGCCTCCCTCTTTTCATAAGAAAAGTTATTAAAGGGCAGTTTATATATTTTTTCATTATTGCAAATAAAACAATATTTGCAAAACGAAAATACGGAGTATTTTAGGTATGGAAAACAAATCAAAAAAAGTTATCTTGCTCTCAAAAGAAAATCTTGAACTAGCTAAAGAAGAAGTATTAAGTCTAGTGAAAAGTGATTTTAAGATGTGTGATGATTTATTGATAATTGATACATCTCTTAATCTTGAGAAACGGTTAGGAATGAGTCATTCAATATATCAATTTCTGTTCATATGTGATAAAACTAATCTGAAAAAAAATATTGAAAAATTCAATTGGAGAAGAGTATATGAAAAAGACTTCTGTGTGAGATTTCATGGCGATAATCTCTTAGAAAAAGAATTGTCTATAATAATCTATAATTCTTTAGAAAAACCAAAAGTAAATCTAAAAAATCCAAAAACAAAGATTGAGTTTTTTCAAAGAGAAAAAAAGATTATTGCTTGTAAGCATTTGAGTGATGTTGACAAATCCTTTTTAAAGAGAAAAGCTCATTTAAGACCTGAACTTCATCCTACTTCACTTAATCCTGGACTAGCAAAAGCTTGTATTAACTTAACTGGCTTAACAAAAGGGAACATATTAGACCCTTTCTGTGGATCCGGAGGAATTCTAATAGAAGCTGGAATCATGGGGTTTAATGTATCTGGATATGACTTAGATGAGAAACAATTAGAGAGAGCTAAAAAAAATTTATCATATTATGGTATTAAAAATCTCAAAATAGAGCAAAAAAATGCATTGGAGATATCAAAGAAAGCAGATGCCATTGTAACAGACCCACCTTATGGTAAAAGTTCTAAGGGAAAAGACATTCTTGGGATTTATGAAAAATTCTTACATGTGGCTCATAAACACACCAAGAATCTTGTTATTATATTCCCAGATTTTCTTGATTATGAAAGCATTATAAATAAATCCCCCTGGAAATTGAAAAAGAAATTCTATTCATATGTTCACAAATCACTTACAAAAGTTATTATTCCTCTTTTTGCTCATTAATCTTCTTAGCTCTAATAGTAAGAACAATTGCTCCAACCATTACAACAACAAATGTTATTAAGATTGGTTTTATATAGGGCGTTTTCTCTAAGTCTAATGCAATAGCAAATCCTGATGGACTTTCATCTTCTAATCTGCTCTGGCTTACAAGATATTTACAACCCTGGATTACAGAATCAAGTATGTCTGATGCTTTATCATATTGGCCATTCTCCATGTGGGCCTGTGCTTGTTTCAAGAATTCATTTAGTTCAAGACATTCCGGATTACTACTTAATAAATCTCTGGCAAATGTAATCTTAGTTGAAGTAACAGATTGGTTTCCTCTGGACTTCTCTATTGCATTCACATATACAACTGCTTTATCCTGATATTCTGGATCAGTAACATTCGCATATAATACTATCTCATAATGATTCATTAATTTATATGCTGTTATAATTAAATCAGTTTTTTCTTCTGCTCCTGGTAACAATTCTGGGAAATAATCATCCGAGAAAGAAATCTCAGCATCAGTGAAATTTGTCTTTGCTGATAAATAAATCCCTCTTAAGGTAGTATTCCCTTTATTTACTATCTTAATTACCTCTCTCACAGTATTGTTTCTATAAACTGTAACTACTTGAGGAACCAAAATATCTAAATAAACTTGTTTTTCTTTCTCTACTTCCTCAATAACTGAATAAGGTATTGGTGTATCGCTGGTAGAAGTCCTAGTATTATCATTGCTAGAAGCTGGCGGAGGTTCTGGAACCGAAGTAACATTTACAGTCACATTATTACTTGTAACAGATAAAAATCCATCTGATGCTGTAAAGTAAATATATGCAACACCTACTTGCTCTGGAGTAAAAGTAACATCGTCTCCATTTCTATTTATTGTTACTATTGAAGAAGATGTCCAATTATAGGTTAATATGTCCCCGTCCGGATCCCAGAATCTTGTTTCGCTTAATCCTCCAGAAAGATAATCACTTATTTCTTTTGTTCTGTTTATCCTGACATTTGGTAGACTGTCATTTATTCTTGGTGCCCTATTAAAATTTCGAACACTAGTGTTCCATGTGAAGTTGACACTATGATCTATTGTTCCATTAATAGCATCAGAAACTATTAGTACAATGTCCCTCAATCCTGAACTTGAATAATCAAAATAATATGATAAATTCTTTTCAGTTCCCACAGTTACACCATCAACTGTCCAATTAAACAACAAGTCATTATTCTCTGGGTCTGTAGAATTATGGTCAAATACAACTGTAGTGCCTTCTGAAACATTAATTGTAGTGAAGTTACTTCCCAAATCAGAAACATCTGTCCAATTGAAGACAGTAGGATATCCATATGGTGTAATATTATGAATTTCTGGTGGTCTTGTTCTATTCACAACAGTCAGATTAAGCTTAAAACTGTCTGAAAGTCCAAAAGTATCTGTAACTGTTACCTCAACAATATACCCCCCATCTGAACTTGTGTTTGGTGTATAGGATATTATGCCTGTTGTTTCATTAATAACAAATAATGTGCTTCCAAATAAGAATTGTGAAGAATAATTAACACTGTCCTCAACTTTTGAACAATCAATATCTAAATCTGTAACACTAGAACTTACATCCAGATAAAAGGGTTTCTCTTCTATTAGTGTTGAGTTTGGAATCACAGCAACTTGAGGAGCATCTTGGGTATTCTGTATTTCTAAATCAAATGATTCTTCTGTAAATGCTCCTTTTTCATCTGTAACTGTAATAGTAACTGTATAATTCCCAATATTGTTACATACAGGAGTGAAGTTGATGACCCCAGATTGATTAATCTCAAATAAACCGACATCATCTTCATATGTTATTACATCATTTTGATAATCATATGCATCAATATCATAAGTAAATACAACTCTCTCTGAAGCAGTTTTATCAATTAAATCAGGACTAAAATAAGGTGGTGTATTATTATATATTGTTATGTTCATTATAGTAACATAACTAAGTCCATAGAAATCTGTCACGTTTATTTCATAATGATACATTTTAGAACTCTGGCCTTGTAGTGAGGTTATATTAGGCATGAATCTTATTGTACCATCACTTGAGTTTATCCATAATGAAGGACAGTTGCCATTACAATTACTACTATTATCATAGAAAGTTACAAACTCATTACTATCTGTTATCAAATCCGGGTCTGTTGCATTTATCTTATATTGGAAAGAAACATTTGTATAAGCTGTCAGGTTCTTTATGTATTTATTACCTTGTGTGTTGTCATAATAACTATAGTTGTAGATTATAGGATAATCATTAACATTAGTAATCAATAAAATAATCTCTCTTGAATCTGTCTGACCCACAGAATCCTCAACAGTAATTGTGATGTTCTTACATGCTATGTGATCATTCGTCAATGTTGTATTTATTATACCTCTTGCATTTGAAGGTCCACCATCCAATGTCTGGATACTCCAGGGATTACTAATTCCACAACCAGAAGAAACTGAGAAAGTTAAGGTATCTGAATCATCTGGATCAGTAGCATTAACATAAAGTGTGAAGTTCTGTTCTTGAGTTCTGGGTTGATAACTTATATTGGTTATGTTTGGTCTTTGGTTTAGTGGAGTAACTTCTAAGTTGAAATTTCCATCAACACACAAGCTGTTATCCAAAGGATCGCATGCAGTAATATATACTGTATAATTACCCCTATCATCAAAATCAGCTGTCCTATTTGTATTAAATTGTATGATAAACTCTATAGTATCAAAAGTAATATTCTGTAATCTATTATCTGAGTAATTTGAACTAATATTAACCGTAAACCCGCTGCTACTCTCCTCGTCAGTCATGGAAAACTTATATTGCAAGGTCTGATTCTCTTCAATTGATTCATCTTCCAAAGGAACTAAAAAATCTGGTCTATCATTAACTGGAGTAACATTAATGTAAAGTGTTTCTCCTGAATATTTGTCTCCATCAGTGACAAGGAAATCAAACTTGTCCTTTGTTGTTAAGTTTGGTTGTGATGTACTATTACATGTAATCTCACCTGTTCCTGAATTGACAGAACAATAAGAAGATTGGATTACAAGATATGTCAGACCATCATTATCCGGATCATTAGCAACATGCCAGAAAGTATATTCTTTTCCTTCAAGAATATGTTCTACAGAACCTATGTCTTGTCCTGTTGAATTTCCAATATAACTAGAGACTGGGGCAGAATTATCAATAAGTACAGTATCGCTATCAAGAACTTCAGAAGGAGCAGAAGAAGTATTAATAGCAATTACAGTACAATTCCATTTATCATTCTTTGTTGTATGAATTTTTGGTAATTTCCATGGACTTGTCACAGATGTTGATGAGTTAAACACTACTGAATTTTTGTACCAAGTAACATTAATTGTTTCTTCTCCAGTAACTGTCCAAGAACATTCTAAATTTTGCGTGCTTGTGGCGTTTTCTGGATCAATCTGAACAGAACCTGTGAAATTTGGAACACCAAATATCTGACTAGTAAAAATAATTATAAGTAAGACTAGGAGAATGATACCATACTTCTTTGTGGATGAGAGCTTATCTTTTATCATGTTTTGGACTAAGGGCTAAACATACACACTTTTGGGGGTGTACTCAGTTTCTTCCTAGAAGTAACTTTCAGAACCGGACCAA
>CAZHYZ010000009.1:0-36466 GCA_964537195.1 uncultured Methanosarcinales archaeon | reverse complement strand
ATCCTGGTTTCACTGATGATTTGATGTATCAATATTATACTAAAGAAAATCACACAACCTATGTGTTAACTACCTCTACTAGAAAATTGGACAATAGTGATTTAGAAAGAATCTCTCCCATGTTGGGAGAATATGAAAATATGTGGCTAGTACTATCGCATAATCAATATGACGAACGTCTTATTCAACACATTAATTCTTCTTATGGTATTATACTAGAGAAAAATTTTACAAAAATACAGGTATATAAATTCAGTCAAAAATAGTGTATTTATTATATTTCATTATTACTTTGCCGGCTAGTTTTACTTCTTTTATTTTAACATTCGGCTGCATTTCTTTCGTATAGACAAAATCCTGGTGCCAGACATTCTCTTCCTTCTTAAATTCTTTAGGACTTGTCTCCCCTCCTAGATGTTCACTTCTTCCAAGAGCAATATGCAGACCAAGTTTCTCATCCAAAAGAATCTTGCCAGAGCTTTTTATCCCATATAAACCAAGAACTCCGAATGCAAGTTCTGCAATATTGCCGACAGCAGGATCTTGTTTAATCCGTTCCACCAACTCACCAGAACCCGAAACAATATTGTTATTCTTAACTTTATACACTCTAACTTTATCTGTCTCAATTGGTAATTCTCCGTGTGTTTTACTTTCTTTACCTTCAAAAGGCACTATAAAAGCTTCTCCTGTTGGTAAGTTAATAACATGACCTTTTGGACAAAAACCATCATCCTTCTTTGGTTTTCTATTTTGTAAATCAAAGTGTAGTTTATACTCTTTATCTTTAACTGAGAAAATAATGTCTGCTTCATCTGATTTTTCTAATATAGAGTATATCTTATGTACTTTTTCTGCAATATCTCCAAAATCAAGCTCAAGAGCAGGTATCATCTCTTTATTAAATTGAGGCATGCTTGCTGCTCTAATCCCATATTTTTTTGCATAGTTAAATAAAGGTGCAGTAGTAGAGTATTCTGTTAATGCAAATACAATATCCTTTTCAGAAATAAAGTCAGAGAAAGGAACCCTTTTCTCCCCCACTATACAATCCTCAGGAAGGTCTGCATTATGGGACTTTGTTGCCATAAAATAAGCTAATTCCGTATCTGTAATTTTAGATAACTCAATTTGCCATATTTGGGCAATTGCTCTTCTATCTTGCCATTCTTTGTTATCTTTGTCTTTTGGAATGTCGTATATAACTGCAACTTTCTCTCCTATTTTAAACTCAAAAACTTCATCAAGGATCTTCTCAAAATCAATTTTCATTGGTCTTAGATATTAATACACAGTTAAAAATATTTTCAACAAATAGATTTTTATATTTGTTATCATTCATAAATAGTATGAAGGCACGTATCCTCTTTCTGGGGACGGGGGGAGATGCAATTACAATAGGAAAGCAAATTAGAAGTTCCGGTGGAATAATTCTTAATGTTCATAACACTAATTTTCATATTGATCCTGGACCTGGCTCATTAGTCATGGCAAAATTGACAGGATTTAATTTAAGAGAAAACACTGCAGTCTTTGTTACCACAAACAACCTCTTCAATGCAAATGATGTTAATGCAGTTATTAGTGCAATGACCCATGACGGCCTAGATAAACGGGGAGTATTGGTGTGTCCTTTAAAAGTTGTTACTGGAAAAAACGCATTTCTTAATGAAAAATACAAGAATATGTTGGAAAAAGTAATTGTTGTTGGTAAAACAAAGAAGCTCGGTGTTGCAGACATAGATGTTGAGATAATTAATATATATGAAGCTATTGAAGAGATATGTGCATACAAATTTATGACGGATTCATTTAATTTGACATATGTTCCAGATACAGGATTTTATCCGGAGCTCCCTACTAAACTAGAAGAGACAGATATCCTGATTTTGAATGTACCAGATCCAAGAAACATAAAAAGAGAGCAGCATTTAAACACAGAAGATGCTGAAAAAATTATAAATCATGTTAAACCACAATTAGCAGTCATAACTGGCTTTGGAATAAAGCTGCTTCAGGCAGACCCCCTCTATGAAGTAAGAGAGATACAAAAAAATACCGGTGTCCAGATAATTGCTGCTAAAGATGGAATGACTATAAACCCAATGTCTTTTTCTGCTACAGTAAGACAAAGCAAATTAAAGAGATATTAACAAAAGTTATTTAAAGGACAAACATAAACTTATTTTATCATGCTTTTTGCAACATTAGGAAAACTTGACTTAATAACTGTATTAGTCTTAATGTTTGCAGCCATATTGCCCAAAACATTTCTATTATATGCTGCGATTTATTTATTAATCAAAGGTGCATTGTTCGTCTTGTTTTCAAAAGACTTTGCAAGTTATGGTGATTTTATATCTGGAATTTATCTTTTGGTACTTTCTTTTGGGCTTGAAATACCTATAGCACATCAGATTGTCCTATTCTATTTACTACAAAAAACTATAATGACGTTTATCGCAATAGGATTTAGAGTAATGATATTCTATTATGAATATAAACACAAATTTCCTGCATTTCTAAGATAAATTATATAAATCATTTTTTCTTTGAAAATTATATGACAGAAAAAAATCAATTTTTAGCACTTGATGTTGGTGGTACTAATTTAAGAATTGCATTAATTGAAGTTAAAGCAAAGAAACCAGTGATTAAAAAACACAAAAACTACAGGACAAAAGATGTCAAGGATCTCAGCAAAGTTATAAATGATTTTAAATCTTATGCTGAATCTGCAGCAATAGGATTTGCTGGACCTATTGTAGGTAAGAAAGCTTCTCTAACTAACGCTGATTTATCTGTTGATGTCACAACACTAAAGAAAAAAACCAATCTAAAAGAAATCGAATTAATGAATGATTTCCGTGCTGCTGGCTATGGTGTTAATTATCTTAAAAAAAGCGATATATTAACTCTAAATTCTGGCAAAGGTTTTGGTAACAAGGTGAAGATGGTTGTTGGTCCCGGAACTGGACTTGGAAAAGCATATATTATTGATGAAAAGGTGCACCCTTGTGAGGGTGGCCTAACAACCCTTGGTATAGAAGACATAGGAGATTACGCATTATTGGATTATCTAAAAGACAAATACACCGGACAGATTTATTATGAGGATGTTGTTTCTGGAAGAGGGTTGATAGATATATACGACCACCTAGAAATCAAATCAAATCTAGAAGTCAATATGAAAATAAGGAAACTGATAAAAGAAGAGCCAGTAGACAAGGCAAAATTAATTGCTAAATATAGTTCTGAAGACAAATTATGTGATATGACTTTGAGAATTTTTACAAAGTTCTATGCACGCTTTGTTAGGGATAGTGCTCTTAATTTAATAAGTTCTGAAGTATTTCTTGTGGGTGGAATTTCTGGTGCAATTAAACCTTATCTAAAAAAATCTTTCATAAAAGAATTCCTAAAACACAGGCGCTACACTTCATTATTAAGAAAAGTTAATGTTTGTGTTGTCCTAAATCAGGACGTTGGGTTAATTGGAGCAGGTGCTGTAGCTGCAAAATTAGTTTAATAAAAACACAACGAGAAAACCAATAAAACATCCTGCAGTTATAAAAGGCATTGCAGGATAAAATTTATCTTTCTTACTCTTGATAAGTAAGAGCAATAAAGTTACGCCTGAGAAAAAAGCAACAACTAAAGAATTAAAAAATGCCATGTTTTTTGATAGACCCTGTTCTATCAACCAAGTCATAACACTTCCCCCAAACAACATTGGAAAAGCAATGTCTCCACCTCCAAGAATGGCGGATTTTATCCTTTCTCCTTTTATTTCTTCTCCCCGAAGATCTTTTGGTATCTTTTTTTGACTGATAGATATTTTACCCTCGTTTGTATAGGGAAGCATTAACCCAGCAAACATTTTTTCTTTTGCTTGTTCTGTAGCCATTGTTATCATGTGTTTTAATTTCCAGACTGCAATTGCATCATAGATAGATATTGCTATTAAAAGCAGAGCAGCCCAATATACTGTAAATAAGGGAGATATCATTATTGCTATGCCCGCATACATGAATACTTCTGTTATGTTGTGTACAAATATGTTTGGTTTGATTATCTTCCACGCTGTCAATATTAATGAAACGATTATTGCTGCAATGTCTGGGATAACAACAGACAATGCTATAGCTAAAGCTCCCCAAACAGCCAGGAAAAACCATGCTTTCCATATCTTGAAAAGTTTAAATTTAATTAAGCCCAATACAAGCAGTGTCCCAAATAAAATCATTGCAAGAATATAGACAAAAGAACTCTGTCCTTCTAAATCCGGTCTTCCAGTTAGTGGTTCTGTGTATTCTACTTCTATTGTTCCTGCATCTGTGACTTCAATTGAATAAATGCTAAGATTCAGTAAATATAACCCGATCACTTGTGCCGTAAGAAATAATGTTATCAACATCAAGGTTACTCTTAAATCATGTTTCATTATTTCTCTTAAAAGATAGTGGTTTTTAATATTTTTTGTTTCTTAATAGCAAGTTTTATATTTAAAATAAAGATTATTTTGTATAATGGCAGTTATATTTTATTCTTTATCTGGAGAAGGGATGGGACACTCTACCAGAAGTGAAGTTGTGATAAGACATCTTCTAAAAAAAGGACATAAAATAGTTATTTTTACTTTTGACAGAGCAGTTAATTATCTCAGAGAAAGGTTCAAAGGGGAGAAAGACGTTCTAGAAATTGTCGAGATTTCTGGAATTAATTTTGTGTATGAAAAAAATGAATTCAAAATTGGAAAAACAATTCTAGAACAAAGAAAAAAGACAAAATCTCTCTTAATTGATAATCACAAAATAATAACTGAGAAAATTCTTGAATATTCTCCCATGCTGGTTGTAACAGATTTTGAACCTTTTTCTTCAAGTTTAGCTAACTTTCTAAAAATTCCATTAATAGCTATAGATAACCAAGGGTTTTTTTCAAAATGTAAAATAGACGAGAAATTTGAAAAACAACTTCCTTTGAAAATAATAGAGTATTTCAGAAGAATTCTGGGAGATTATAATTTTGTTCTAAGTATATTTAATGTTCCAATAAAGAAAAAGTATAAACACAACACTTTTTTAATAGGACCAATAATAAGGGATGAGATTGTTAAATCTAACCCAAGAAAAGGAAACCATTTTCTTGTCTATCAGACATCTACATCAAATAAAAAACTGTTCAAGATATTGAAAAGTGTTGATGAGAAATTTATTGTTTATGGATTCAATAAAAACAAAAAAGAAGATAATCTCATATTGAAAAAACCCTCTGTAAAAGAATTTGCAAAAGATTTAGCATCGTGCAGAGGGGTAATTACTAATGGTGGATTCACCTTAATTAGTGAGGCAGTTTATCTAGGAAAGCCCGTTTATTCTGTCCCTGTTAAAAAACAGACTGAGCAAGAAATCAATGGATATTATATAATGAAAAGCGGATATGGAATGTTCTCTAAAGAGACCAATCTTACAGACCTAAAAGAGTTTATATCTCATCTAAAAAAGTATGAAAAAACTCTAAAGAACACTGAATTCAAAATAAATGATTTTGATTTATTAGATAATAAAATTGAGTCTTTACTCAGAACAACAAAAGAATTTAAGAGAAAAGAGGTTCTTTCTAAATTAAAAAAGAATTATGATAAGATTCAAGGTAAGATGTCAAAATTTTTGCCTCAGAAAAACTAGTCTTTTTTATTTATCTTCTGGATAAAATTTACTAATTTAATGAAGTTCTTTATGCCAAAGAAAGTTAGACGATTAAATTTATTGAAGTCTTTCCCATACCCAAAATTCTTAATTGCTCTAAAAGTAGAAGAATATCCAACATTGTGTACCACAGGAATTAGTTTGTTATCATCAAAGAGGATTTGTCCGTCTTTTACATGAAACACCCTATTTATTCTGCCAATCATAAAATTATATTTAGGATCCAGCCTAAAAAATCCTTCTCTATACAATATATAGTTAATTGCTATTTGTTCTGGACCAAATTTGTTTTTGTCTTTTATGAGTTCCATTGTCTCTTTACAAAGTTCCATGAATTTTTTTCTTGGACCATATAATACCCCACAATTAATCATGGGTTTGCCTTCTATCACCTTTTGAATTTTTCCTATGTCTTTTTCATAAAAGAAATCTTTGAAAAGATGATTAAGAGAAAAATCATCCAAATCAATTGTAATCTCTTCACATACTGCTCTAAACTTGTTTTTGTTTTTTTCGAAAATAGTTGAGATGTCCTTTTGAAAGACAATATCTCCTCCGTCTGTTGATAACACTTGGTCATATTTGTGTTTTTTAAGATATTCGGCCATGTCTCTAAATCGTATGTTGTTTACACGAAAATCTCTTTTACACTTAAACAATATAGCACCTTGTTTTTCTAATCGTTTTCTCTGATCTTCTTTTAAATCATAATCAAGAACCACAACATCAATATTCTCTAAGTTAACATTGTCTTTAAGTGATTTAAGCCAATGATTAAAAAGAAAATCAAAGTACTTTGGCCCTGTTGATGTAAATATAACGTGTTTTTTCATTTAAGGGTATAGTTTTAAATAAGATTAATAAATTTTCCTTAATATGAAACTAACCCACCATATTGAACTGAGGGTTTTCTCAAGAGTAGATGAAGGAGAAGACACTGAAAAGATTAAAGAACAAATCAGAGAGTTATTTCCCTTTGACTTTGAAAAAGAGAAAATAAAAATCAAAGAAGAAAATGCGTATGGTTTTGAAGATAATAAGATAAAAATTCTTACTGTTTCTGTTGATGCTCAAAGACATACAAACACAGTTCTAAAAAATCTGATGGATAAATTAGACAAAGATCAAAAAGACCTACTATGGAGACAGATAGAATCCAGATTAGATGATGAATTACATTTCTATTTGAGATTAGATAAAGAAAAACTTCCTGATGGAAAATACTGTATAACTGAATCAGGACATTGCTTTAGATTTGATATTACAATAGCGGCTTTTCCTCATGAGAGGACTGTAGCAAAGGATGTTGTTAAGAAAATTCTTGAGTTGGGTAAATAATATTAATTCTTCTCCATTACTAAATGAAATATGACTATACTATCCAGTGTAAGAAGGATAAAAAAAGAAAGTGGTAATGTAAAATTAGTTGCAGCTACAAAAAAACAATCCATAGATGATATAAAGAAAGTAGTCAAAGCAGGAATTAAAATAATTGGGGAGAGCCGCATCGGTGAAGCAAAAGAAAAATACACTAAGCTAAAAGATTTTTTTGAAGAAAATAATGTAGAATTTCACTTTATAGGACATCTACAGAGGAATAAAGTAAAATCTGCTGTTCCTATGTTTGACATGATACAGAGCCTTGATTCTATAAGGTTGGCAATAAAAATAAACAAGGAAGCAAAAAAGATTGACAAAACACAATCTGTTCTGGTCCAAGTAAATATAGGTAGAGAAAAACAAAAATACGGTATTGAACCAGAAAAAACACTTGATTTTATTAGAAAAGTTAAGAAACTTGAAAACATAGGATTAAAAGGATTAATGTGTCTAGCTCCTTATTTTAACAATGAAGAAAAAGCAAGACCTTTGTTTAAGGAGATGAAAAAGTTGTTTGACCAAACAAATCTTGAAGTTTTATCAATGGGAATGACTAATGATTACAGAATAGCAATAGAAGAAGGAAGCAACATGATAAGAACAGGAAGAGGTATTTTCGGAGAGAGAAAGAATTAAATAATAAATTAAATTAAAAAGATAAGATGAGAAAAATTATTGATCCATGGGGTTCTACTTTAATAGAGGACTATGACAAATTAATAAAGGATTTTCATTTAGATAAATTCAATGCAAACTTGTTTCCTGAACCAAACAGATTAATGAGACGTGGTGCAGTTTTCTCAGGCATAGGAGTAAAAGAGATAGCTAATGCAATAAAGGAAAAAAAACCGTTCTATGTTTTAAGTGGAATAATGCCCTCTGCTGAGAAAATACATTTTGGCAACAAGATGGTTGTTGAGATGATTTCTTATTTCCAGAAACAGGGTGCAGATACTTACATACTGATAGCTGATTTAGAGGCTGAAGCAACAAGAGGGATCTCCTTAGAAGAAGCAAGAAAGAGGGCATTAGATTTTCATATCCCTGCTTATATTGCACTTGGTCTTAATCCCAAGAAGACCACCTTCTATTTCCAATCTGATAATGTCCAAGTAATGCATGCTGCATATAAATATTCAAAAAAAGTAACCCAGGCACAATTTGAAGCACTGTATGGTAGTGCAAGTCCTGAGAGAATCTTTGCAGCACTTACACAAGTAGGAGACATATTATATCCTCAGTTCAAGAAAAGAATGCCTGGAATAATTCCTGTTGGACCAGACCAATGTCCTCATATATTATTAACAAGGGATATTGTAAATAAAATGAAAAGAGAAAAATTCTATCCTCCTGCAGCCACCTTCCACAAATATACTCCGGCACTTAATGGTCATTTCAAGATGTCTAAATCCATGCCGAACAGCATGATAGAACTTCCTGAAGATCCAAAAAAAGCATGTAAAAAGATACAGAGGGCTGTTTCTGGTGGTCGGGACACCTTGGAAGAGCATAGAAAACTTGGAGCAGATGTAGAGAAAGACATGACTTTTGAGTTGATGAAATTACATTTGATAGACGACGATAAACAACTTGAAAAGATATACAATGAATACAAATCAGGCAAAATGACAACCGGGGAATTAAAGAAAATTGCTTGTGAAGACATAACTAAATTCATGAATAATTTAGAACAGGAAATTAAAAAAGCAAGAAAAGAAATAAAAAAAATAAAGTTTGTTAAATAGCCTTAAGCTTTTTCAACATTTCTAGAGAATATATCCTGAAGAAAGCAGGTATTGGTACCAACACAACAGAGATAGCATATATCCAGAGTAAGAAAAACAATACTCCAAGAATGACCATAATGATGGTTGCAAACATTACTCCTGCAAGTGCTTTCAATCCAAGAAACATCAAAACTCCAAGCCCTACAAAGAGCAGAGAAACAAGAATTATTAAAAGCAATACAACCAATGACATTATTCCCGCACCAATTCCTAACACAATCTTTAACAACCAATAAAGGAAAATCTCTAACTTGTTCTTAAGAGCTATTTTCTTGAAATGTTTCCATGCTGGAGAAAATGGTTGTTTTTTGAAATACATTATAGGAACAACAAAGTCATAAACAAAAAACCAAAAAAGCCCAAATAAAATTGCTACCACAAAAAAGGTTAAAAACATTGGAATAAGTAGCCAGAGATTAAAGTTAGCCAGTTGATTACTAATAAAAGCTATTAGTAATGGCGAGAGTATCAATAACATAATTAATAAAAAGACAATCCCTAAAATAAACCTCAAAAAGAAAAGATTTGTTCCTGATGAATTGTTATCGGAGAATGATTTTCCGATTTTAATATCTTTTTTCACAACTCCATCTAAGAACATAAATGTGAATACGCTGTTTATATATACAAAAAACAAAGATATTGCATAAAATATGACAAAAGCAATACCCACAACAAATCCATATTGTGATAAAAATGCCAATGCTTCTGTATTAAATTTAGTAACAGCATCAGAAAAACTGCCTCCTGGGCCACCAGAACCAGGTCTAGAGTAGTTTGAGCCGTTAAAATTTCCACCAGAGCCTTGTCCTGCAAATAAGCTGATGAAACCCATCCTAAGCCAATATTTCGGCCTTATTGGAAAAAATAATTCCTTTGTCCTGTCAAAACTTGTTCCGATAATGTCTGTTGCATATGCCATAACATAGTTCTTGTATTTGGGATATTTAAATTTAATGAAAATGTTTATATACAACAAAATCACAAATATCTAAAAGAGGTGTTTCTCAATGAAAAAAAGAAAATTCAAATTTGCTCCATTAACAGGTGGATTTATGGCAACCTCTATTTTAGGAATTCTTATATCTTTGATGTATGTTTATCCAGAATCAGAAAACTGGGGCGTTACCTTTGCAGCAATATTCATTATCATGTTCATTGCATCCATAGTCTCTATGACCAATGCAGATCCGGATGTATTCATAGAATTAGAAGAAAAAACAAAGAAGAAAAAGAAGAAGGACTAACCAAATTTCTGGTCAAATTTTTCTTTTGCTTTGTTTTCTTTATAATATATTTCATGAGATGCTCTTTTCTCAAACAAAGCAATAGCAATATTAACCATGTCTGTCTGAAAAGGTTTTAATTGTTTTTCTTTGATAATTGATTTGGAATCATTTATGCACTCGTGCATCTTTTTTATATTCTCTTTTCTCGCTAGTAATTCCTGTTCTTTTTCTTCTACTTCTGTTAACTTGATTTCTTCCCAAACCGGATATGTACTTCTATCCGTAGTTTTAGGAAAAGATTTGCTGAAGGTCATAATTAATCACCCAAAAGAGAGGTAAAGAGAACATATTTAAAAAACTTTCATCATTCAAAACTAAATATTTTCTTTTCAGAAGGTATAGCAACAGGGGCTTCACCACCGTGCCATGTAAATCTTGGTCTTACTCTCATAGGATACATCCTTTCATTGTTATCATCTAAAATAATAGCAGCACCCTTCTCTTTTGGCAAATCATCTATGTACTGATCTAGACCTTTTCTCATATATGATTGCATTAGCATACCAAGGGCATCAATATCTATCTTAGAGGTAATCCTGTGACTTAGTATGACATCAGATTGTGTCATAACATCTGTGTGAATTTTTCCCGGCTGCTGGCTTGCTAAAATAAGAGAGATTCCTGGTTGTCTTCCCTCCCTTAATATGGTTACAAGAGCATCTGTGGCTGGTGTTTTTCCTTCTTTTGGTAGGAACTCATGTGCCTCATCTACAATCATCCAAACCATTGGATAATCCAGGGTTTTTTGTCCTTCATCTGCAAAATAATGCACGGACTCATGTACTGCTTTATATTCTTCGTCACGCCTTGAGACCATTCTTTGAGTAAATAATTTTTTAGATACAAGTGCTACCACCAAAGATTTGATGTTCCATCCTCCTGGCATTGTTGCATAGATACTAACATCTAGGACAGATACCCTTCCTCCCTGAACAATTGAACTCAGGGGTGTTCCTTTGTTATCAAAAAGTCCCCAATTCTCTGCGTTTAAAAACAAATTTATGGCTGCTTCCTTTGCTCGTTTAGATGCTGTCTCATCAGCTTCTAATCCTGAAATTATGTCTTTTAGAGAATAGTTCTTGTCTTTATCTTTTAAATCTGTAATGATTTTCTCAATCAGTGTGCCTTCCTCTGTCTTTCTTTCAACACCTAGTGTCATGCTCCAATCTTCTATATCTAACTCATTAGGTCTTATAGAGAAAGGAAAATCAGTAGGAATGCCTTTTTCCTTAAAAGAGGCAAAATAACCTTTTGGGGTAAAAATAGAAACATCCAATCCTTTGGGTTTGATTTCCCATTTTTCCAATAGGTCTCTTTCTTTTTGGTTTGGATATTTCATTGTCCAATATATTCCCATTGTATCAAATATAACTACAGAAAGATTTTGTTTAATATATTCAGGCAAATCACTAATTCCCTCTGCAATCACACCCATTGTAAAAGATTTTCCAGAGCCCCTTTTTCCACTAACAAAGACTACATGACTACGTGTGACATCTAAATAAATCTTATTCGACAAGCTTGTAACTTGGCCCATCTTCACATAATGTTTTCCAAGAAAGATTGTGCCTTTTGTTCCATATTTATTGAAATCGTCCTGATTTCTCCCTATTACAATATCATACATGCTTTTTACTAAGGAAAACATACTTTATATAATTTGTTGTTTCAAACAAAATCTTTTTATATACTATACTTTTTATGGTGGATGGGGTGTTTAAATGGCAAAAAAAGTCTCTAAAAAGAAAATACCAAAAAAGAGGAAGAAGAAATCTGATCCAAAGAAAAAAGAATTAAGAAAAAAAGCAGAAAAGAAAATAGGAACTAGAAAAATAATCAATCTGTCTCTAACGGTGCTTTTAATACTGGTAATCTCCTTAACTGGGTTTATGATTTACATAAATTCTATGGAAATAACTGAAGACACCCCGGCCATTATACAAAAGATTGTTAATCTTAATAATCAAATTTTCCAAAAACCTTCTGAACTAGCTGCAGTAGTAAATGAACAAGAGATTACTTTGTCTGAAGTTGAGGAAAGATACAAACTGCTTCCAGCAGAATACCAAGCTTTTGTGAGTGAACAAGATGTTCTTCTACAAATAATTGATGAAACCTTATTACTTCAAGAAGCAGAAAATCAGGGAATTGTTGTTAGTGATGAAGATGTAGATAATAGGATTAACTCTTTATTACTGGAGAACCAAGTAACTATGGCGCAGCTTGAAGAAACTCTAGCAGAAAGAGATCTTTCTGTAGAAGATTTAAAAGAATTCTACAAAAAAGAAATGATTATAAATGAAGTTTTAGATGAAACTGTTTTTAATAACATATCCATCTCAGATACAGACATAAAAGATTTCTATTACACTAATAAAGAACAATTCAAGATACCTGAAACAAGAAACATTAGTCACATTCTTATTTGTCATAATGAAAGCCTAAGATGCGTTGCTAATAGAAGCAAAGAGGAAGCCCTAGAAGAGGCATTAGATGTTAAATTGATGATAAACAAGACAAACTTTAATGATATTGCTGTACAATATTCAGATGAACCAATCAGCTCGGAAACAAAGGGAAAACTTGGTTTGATAACTAAAGAAACATCTTTTGATGAGACCTTTTTGAATGCTACTTTCTCACTCAATGAAGGACAAGTCTCACTCCCAATAGAAACTGTCTTTGGATATCACTTAATAAACGTTCATGAAGTAATACTTGAAGATTACATTTCGTTAGAGGGCATATATCAACAAATCAATCAAACGCTGATTGCTGAGAGACAACAGATAACATACACTGAACACATTAATGGTCTAAGGAAGTCGTCTAATATCGTTAATTTCTTAGAACAAGAAGAATAAAAATAAAAAAAATTAATTTTAAAAGTCATCAACAGTTAACTGTGAAACCTTTGATGATTTACTTTTTACTTTGTCATCCATTCCTATTAGAAAGGTGACATTGGCATTTTCTGCTGTTTTCAACAACTCAGTATCAATCACACCATCAAATATTACTGCATAAACACCAGTGTTCAGACTCTTCAGTGTAGATTGCAACTCTGAAATTGGCACTTTACCAAGAATATTCATCTTCTGATCCAAGATGTATGCTCCCCTAGTACCAATTAAGTCTTCTATCATCTCACTAAATGCATCTTTCTCTTCTTTTGTTAGTTTAGCTTTTTTTGTTGATGTTGTGGTTGTTTTTGAAATAGTTCTCTTGGTAGAGGTTGTTGGCTTTTTTACTGCTTTGCTGCTTCCTATTTCTAATTTGGTCTGTTCTGCCGAAACTCTGCTTCTCAAAGCTTTATGTATCTCTTTTTTTGTAATCTCTTCAACTTCCTTACCATCTGGAGCTTTGGCCACAAAGTCAATTTCTGTCACGCCCAATAGTTCTTGTATTATCAGATTGCCTCCTCTGTCTCCATCAACAAAAGCAGTGATAATCTTTCTTTTACCAAGATCAGCAATCTCTTTAGGAACAGATGTCCCATTCATTGCTATTACATTCTTAAATCCATGCTTTAACAGATTAAGAACATCTGCTCTGCCCTCCACAACTATTATCTCGTCCGAATCCTCAATAGCTGGTCCAGCAGGCAATCTTGATTTCCCATATTCTTGGATTTCCATCACCCTAACAGAATAGGCAACTTCATCTGCAATCTCCTGTGAATCAGGCATTATATTGTCCATCATATCTTTCAATAGTTCCTTTGCTCTATCAACAACAAAGTTCCTCTTAGAAATCCTTACGTCCTCTATTTTATCTACATCTATTTTGGCGTTACATGGACCTATTCTCTGAATTATCTCCATTGCTGCTCCAACTATGGCGGTTTCTGCCTTGTCTAAGCTAGAAGGTATTACTATTGATCCAGTTGTCTTGCCGCCTTTAGTCTCTGTTTCAACCTCTATACGACCAATACGACCAGAGCGTTGTAGTTCTCTTAGTTCCAGTTCGCTTCCTAGTAAACCTTCTGTCTGACCGAAAACAGCACCAATAACATCTGGTCTGTCAACGACACCATCTATATCTATAATTGCATGAATAATATATTTTGCTGATACAGGGCTTATTTTCCCCATTGTTATCTCCTCCTTTAAGTTTAATAAGCCCAGTCACAAGAAGTAATACTCGCTAGTTTAATCTTATTTTGTGTGAGTGAATAAATGAACATGAAATGCACCTTCTTATGCTGAGCCTAAGAACAAGTAACTCCATACTTTTACAGTGAATAATGAATGATGAAAGTGAGTACTTGTTCTGTGATTATAAAGTTTGTCGCCCGCAACACTAACTCCCGGCTTCATAGCTTGACTTTGTCGTGAGCTTCACCAGGTACTCTCATGACGGGCTGTATTATGTAAGTGTGTCTCAAACTCATCGAGATTCTCGTAAGAGGACTCATTTACATAACAGGTTAAGGAATAAGATAGAAATTTATAAAGGTTATGAATTTTAATATGTTGATGAATAAATTTAAACTCTTGTTGTCTGTCAGTAGACCAATCATATGGATATCTGGGCCATTAATAATTTTAGCAGGTATTGTCTATTCTGGTGGAAACATAACACCAATGGCATTTCTGCAAATGGTTCTTTTAACTTTTCCTGCAGGGGTTATCACTTTTGGTATAAACGACGTATATGATTACAAATCAGACAAAATGAATCCGAGGAAAAAACACATAGAAGGAATAAAATTAAAACCAAAATACCATAAATTTGTCTTAAACTCTGCCTTATTTTCATCTATACTTTTGTTGTCAATTTCATTATGGACAAAAAACATAACAAACATAATAGGAGTATCTGGCCTATTATTTTTTTCATACATCTACTCTGCACCACCTATTAGATTAAAAAAAAGGCCACCTTTAGACTCCTTTTCCAACGGAGCAATTGTTCTTTCTGTTTTCTTAATAGGGTTCAGCTACGGAAAAACATTATACCAAATTGATAACAAAATTTTGTTCTCTGCTCTATGTGTTGCTGGTTTTCATACTTTCACCACGGTATTGGATTACAAATATGATAAAAAAGCTAAGGATATGACTTTTGCTGTCAAATTCGGAAAAAGAACTGCCTTAATGTTCTCGCTTTTAATATTATTAATAACAATTATGTATGGAAATTTTTCCAGAATAATACTTGATTTTCTTATTTTCTGCACCATACTCTCTTTTATTGCTTTCATCTATCCTAGAGAAAAAATCGTAAGAATATTCACTTGGTTCATATATGCAGGGATAATAATCACAGCAACACTCTATTTACTTCTTTTTTTTAGTTAGGAGGGGAAAATTTTTATAATTCTTGTGTTTTTTCTTACATAAATGGAAATTGAGAATATTCCTAAACATTTAGGAATAATCATGGATGGGAACAGAAGGTTTGCTAAACGATTAATGGTAAAACCTTGGAAAGGGCACGAGTGGGGAGCAGAGAAACTAGAAAAGGTTCTTTCCTGGTGTCAAGAATATAAGATAAAAGAAGTTACCTTCTATACTTTTTCTATTCAAAACTTCAATAGACCAAAGAAAGAATTTGATTATCTTATGGATATTTTTGTCCAGAATTTTGACAAATTAGAGGACGATCCGAGGATTTATGAAAACGAAATAAGAATAACGTGTATAGGAAGACTATGGATGTTTCCTGAAAAAGTAAGAAAAAGAATGGAAATAATAATGGAGAAAACAAAAAACCATAACAAGTATTTTATGAATTTTGCTATGGCATATGGTGGACAAGAAGAAGTAATAGATGCTACAAAGAAGATCGCTGAGCAGATTAAGAAAGGAGAGATAGATATAGAAGATATAAATGAAGAAACCTTTAAAAAAAATCTTTATATGGATAATGAACCAGACCTCATTATAAGAACAGGAGGAGAAAAAAGACTCTCAAATTTCTTATCATATCAAAGTGCATATTCTGAGTTTTTATTTATTGAAAAGATGTGGCCCGAATTCGAAAAAGAAGACTTTGTAAAGTGTATAAAAGAGTACAAAGAAAGAAAAAGAAGATTTGGTCGTTAAGTAACCGGGGCTCTAATTCTTCCTGTAAGTGGTCTGTCAATATCTGAATTGACAAGCGTAACATTTACTCTTATTTGACCATTTATCTTTTTCCCTGCTGGAACTGCTACTTGACAAGGAATTCTTATAGGCGCAGAAACATCTCCTTGAGTCAATAAACCATGACCGCCCCATTCACAATTCCATAGTCCTTCGTTGTTACCTTCTCCAATTATTGTAACATTCATGGACTCAATATTCCTCTGAAAATTATTCAATAATTCAATCTGAACTTCGTTTTCTCTAACCAAAAAATTCTCACAACTCAACTCACCAGATATCTGGCATTGATCGGGCAATAGTCCTCCTAAATCTAAAACACCAAAACTAACCAATGCTCCAATTGCTAACATGACGATAAGTATTGCAATACCATAAATTAATAATGTTTCAACTGCTAATTGTGCTTTCTTCATTTAGAATCACCTTTAAATCTTTTAGATATCCTTGATAACTCATTAACATTTTCAGTAAAACTGGGCAATATCTTTGAAAAAGTTTTTTCCATGGCCTTTATATCTGAACCTATCTCCAAAATGTGTTTGTCATAATCATTTATCTTTCCAATTACTGATTTATTCAGATCCGAATAATTTTGTTTTAAGTTCTCTATCTGTATTTCAAATTCAGACAATCTACTTTCTACTTTGTTTTTCCAATCAACTATTTTATTGACATCTTTTACAAGTTCTTCCCACTTTTCTTCTATAATTGCCTCAACTATCTCCTCGGTTTCCACTTGACTACTTGTGCCTGAATAATCATGGGCCCCCATCTGGATTTGTGGCGAGGGAGAACTTACTTCTTCAGGTGGATGTGTAAATACTTGTTCCTGTTCTGGTTGATTTGTTGGTGCTGGCTGCATTGTTCCAGGAGTGCCTTCTACAGCCATTTTAGCATCGGCCTGATTCATCGCATCAAATATTTGTGTATTTGTATATCCTTGTCTCTGCATATTTTGTATTATCTGATTGTTTGAAAGACCTTGTTGTCTCATTTGCAGAATATCATTAATAGGAGATCCTTGTGTCATCTTTAAACATTACCTAGTGAAATAAGATATAAATAACTTTCGTTATTTTTTCTCTCTTATTAATTTCTCAACCTCATCTCTTGTTATATAATTTAATGGTTGCCAGAAATCTATATATTTAGATAATACATTGAATTCTGTTTTTTTTACTGCGTTCTGAATCTCATCATTAAGCTTTAACAACTTATCATTCATCTCAGAAAACTCTCCCTTTACCTCAGTAATTGTATCGTTTAGAACCTTTAATTCTTTAAAGATTTCCCTGGCATCTTTAATCATATTTTGCTCTGTAACTTGTGTTTTTTTCCTCAAACCCGAATATCTTTCCTCCAAAAGACGTAATCTGCGCATAATCTCATCTATCTCTTTTGATAATTCCGGGGGGATTTGTGCTGTTTGAGATTGCGTTTTTTTATTATCCATTTTAAAAGAGTAATTTATTTAAATTCAACAACAATATGCTATATACAACCCCTACTATGTATATAAAATTTTTCAAAAATGACTAATCCTACCGTTGCAAAAGATATCGAGTTTTCTATTGATAGAGTTGGAGAAGAGACTCTGTTAAGGGCAGATTTCTCAAAAAGTTCTATGGTACCTTCCATTGAAGACTCTGAATTTACTATGTCGAAGGTCATAGAAAGAATGGCTCAAACATCAGGAATTACAAAGATTGTGTTTTTCCAGAAAAGAGAATATGAATATGATTATCAACAGACCCTCTTGTTGAATGAGGTTGCCAGAATTTACTCCAGATTATCAAGAGAAGGCGATAAATTTAACAGAACCACTTTGACCATGGGTGGTGCATGTTCTAAATATGCTGATTCGTGGTATACACAATTGAGAAATGTTGTATTTAATATTCTTATCAAAGACCCGCTTGGAGCATACGTTGAACTAAAGAGAATAAGGAGAAGAGAAAAAATAATTCTTGAGAAGAGCGCCGATGAAAATACAAACAAATGTCTTATAAATTATATTTCTGTAATTGACTATCTTCTTGGACTATTAGAAGAAACTAAATTAGTGATTATTTCAAAACCATATCTTGCAGGCTATGAGATAGGAGAAAGAGACGTCTACAGAAGAATATTCAATCCAACTATTAAACCAGATTTTATGTATACAAAGTTAATGGCTTCATACCCTAAAAACGGGGAGGAGATTGATAGTTACACTATTGGTGATGATACTGAGATTACCATATTTAATCTTCCAGATAATGTCCAGACATTATATCACATGATGCCTCCTGAATTTAGATTATCAGAGGAAAAATATGAACTTCTAGATACTGCTCGTAATATCCTGGCAGAGCACAAACCAAAGAAATCTGATTTTGTTGATCCAAAAAGGATGAGGGAAGTTTTTTTTAATGTTGGAAAAGATTTACTTGAAGAACTTGCAAATTACAGAAAAATTGCTCTAAAAGAAGAGGGTCTGGAAGAACTAACACACATTCTTGTAAGATATACTGTTGGATTTGGTCTTATTGAAGTACTTTTACAAGATGAGAACATACAAGACATCTCCATCAATAGCCCTCTTGGAAGAATACCTATGTTTATAGTTCATGGAAAATATGATGATTGTTATACAAATATAATTCCTACACATCAAGAAGCTGAAAGTTGGGCCTCTAAATTAAGAATGACTTCTGGAAGACCATTAGATGAGGCAAATCCAATCCTTGATACGGAACTATTATTGCCTGGTGCATCAACAAGAGTGTCTGCAATCAATCCACCATTAAATCCCACAGGACTAGCATTTTCTTTCAGGAGACATAGAGACCGACCTTGGACTTTGCCTTTATTTATGGAGAATAAAATGATTAATCCTCTTGCTGCAGGACTTCTAAGTTTCCTAATAGATGGTACAAGGACAATGATGGTTTGTGGTACAAGAAGCTCTGGAAAAAGCTCTTTTCTCTCTTCACTAATGGTAGAAATAATGAGGCGTTATAGGATAATTACTATTGAAGACACCTTGGAGTTGCCTGTTCCTCAGTTGAGGGACTTGGGATTTAATATACAGTCCATGAAAGTTGCTAGTTCCTTAACACAAACAGGATCAGAAGTAGATGCGTCTACAGGCATAAGAGCTACCCTAAGATTGGGTGACTCCTCTTTGATAATTGGAGAAGTAAGAAGTAAAGAAGCTGTTTCTCTTTATGAAGCTATGAGGGTTGGTGCTGCAGCAAATGTTGTGGCAGGAACAATTCACGCAGACTCACCATATGGTTTATATGATCGTGTAGTGAATGATATTGGTGTTCCAAAAACCAGTTTCAAAGCTACAGATATTATAATTGTCGCTACTCCAATAAAGACGGCAGACGGATTGCATAAAAAGAGAAGAATCACTCAGATTACTGAAGTGCAGAAAACGTGGGAAGAAGATCCTCTCGCAGAGAAAGGATTTGTAGATTTGATGAAATATGATGCGCAGAAAGATGAGTTAGTGCCAACGCAAGATCTTGTAAACGGAGGTTCAGATATCCTAAAAACCGTCGCAGGAAAGATAGCTGATTATGCTGGTAATTGGGATGCTGTTTGGCAGGACATCCTAACAAGAGCAAAAATAAAAGAAACTTTATTAGAAATAGCAAAGAAGAGGAATGATCCCGAGATGTTAGAAGCACCCTTTGTTATAAAAGCAAATGATATTTATCATATTATAAATGACCGGGTAAAACAGAAAACAGGAAAACTTGATCATAAAAAAATATATCAAGAGTGGGAATACTGGCTTAATCAAGAAATTAAGAAAAGAGAAATAAATTGATTATATCTAAGAATTTGCTTCTGGAATTTTACAACTGGTTGTCAGTCCAAATTCTGTCTGCTCCATGTCACAACAATTACCTGCATTATAATCACATTGCTCTACTGTACCACATATTGAATAACGGGCTTCGATAGCATCAAGCCCTCTGTCACACAGTAGTTTTACAACATAATCTTGACCATCAATCTCAAGTTCTTTACAGGGTAGTGCTTCTCTTTGTGTTCCATCTATATCCTGGCAAACTGGAGTTGTCTCTCCTAATTTAATTTCTGTACCAGGGTCTATCTTTTCGTCTCCAAAGCATTCATCCATACCAAAATATTCATAAGTATGGACTTCTCCATTTGCAAAAGTAACTTTGTGTGTTTCCTCAGGTTTACTTGGAGGTTCACCATATTCATATTTGCCATCAACTTTCTCTTCACAAGGATAACACTTATATTGCATTGTCCTTGGCTTTCCTACATATGCACCCATGTTCCAAATTTCCACAACATGCTCTGTACATGGTCCTTCTGGCCCTGCTGGCACACCACATTCAAAAATAGGGTTCTGAATTTCACCTATAGTATTGAAGATCTCTTTTCCAACACATTCATCAGTGCAAATCTTTTCTACCCAGCTATAATTTGTAAGTAATTCATCAACATATTGGTCTCTTTCTCCTAAGTGGAAAGGGATTACTGCAAGAACATTCTCATCATCCCCCCATTTATCATATGCTTGTTGCATCTGAGAAACATAATCATCAACATCTAAATCATCGCTGTCTACATGTCTGGTTGAATGATGTGGTGCCCATGCTGTTTCTGTTATCATGATTTTTCCAATACACAAATCTTGAGGCTGACACACTTCTGGCAAGTTTTGTTCACTATATGTCTCAGGACAAAGATCTTCATTATCATGGAATCCATCACCATCTGAATCATCACAGTGATCTCCTTGTCCATCATTATCCCTGTCTTCCTGATTAACATTAACTACATTTAGGCAGTTATCACAAACATCTCCAATGCCATCCCCATCTTCATCTAATTGGTCAGGATTATCATTGTAAGGACAATTGTCTGTACATTCGGTAATTATGTTTGTTTCATCATTTACAGAGCATTTCTGAGGATAACCTATATTGGGCACACCATCAGAATCTGTTTGCTCATCACAAACATCTCCAATATCATCTTCATCTAAATCTTTCTGATCATGATTTGCATCATATGGACAATTATCACAAGAATCTGCCCAGCCATCTCCGTCCGTGTCTGTCCCTTCATTCTGGGAATCATCATTTGGACATAAATCCTCAGAATCAAGATATCCATCTCCATCACTATCATCACAAACATCTCCTTCATCATCATGGTCCCAGTTTAATTGGTCTTCATTAGGTTCATTTGGACAATTGTCCTCCAAATCTATTATGCCCTCTTTGTCTGTGTCTGTTTCATCTGCAGAGATGCAGTGAAGATTGAAATCACCATTTGCTTGACACAAGTTCTTAACTAATTCAAATCTTTCTTTATAAGATTCCATCCCAAACGGATTACTTCCTCCCGGATATGTATCTAAATCTGAGGAAGAAGGATAACTGTGGTCTGCATACATATCCATCATTTTGCAGACATCTCCTCCGTGTTGTGATTGAATCATCTTTGTCCAGAATTCGTTTGGTGAAACTTCTGTTATTTTCTCATAACAGTATTTTTTGAACTTGTTTTCAATAATTTCCTTTATCTTTTTTGCATCTTCATAATCCTGATATGTGCCAGAAACTATCGAAATTCCTCCAAATGCTGCATCTACTTCTTTTTCTACATAAACATCATACCAGGGTTTTATTTTGAGAACAAAATCTCTCTGTTCATCTTGAATACACTTCTGACGTTTAGCATCGGTTTCAAAACAATTGTCATCAGAGGGGTCTTCTCCTGGACCACAAACAGGATTACATGAAGTTGGTTCTGGTAGATCTTGCAACTCTGATGGCTGACACATATTCTTATTTCCTGCCATATAACTATTGCCGCCGTGCAACATGCCTAAATCTTCACAGTAAGCCTCTATAAAATCATCGGCAGCCATCTCTGCTGCTTTAGTAGCATCCTTAATATATAATGTATCAACAACACAAACCTTCTGCCCAAGAGTTGGAGCTAAACCTGCAGGCATTATTTCTATTGAATCTGAATGATCAAGACTCTTAACAGAAGTAGCCATTGTAACAAAATAACGTGCATATTCCTCAATTTGATAATCCGTTAAAGAGACATCATTCCAATTTTTAGCTAAATTTGGTTCATTCCATATTTCTATAAACAAAGGCCACTGTGGATTATCAGAGTGAATTGTATCTACAAAATTAAGCATATCTTGAGCTGTTCCTGTATAAGAATAAACTGGTTTATTATCTCCACTTTTATCTTCCCCATGTTGACAATCATCAATCTCAGTACAATCTCCAGGATGACTATAAATTCCTCCCTCAGAGGGTTCTTCCATTATTGTGAGAAGGGGAAAAAGCTCTTTATCATAAATCTTAGAAACCACGTTCTTATAATGTTCGTTGGAATTTTGGATGTCTGGTTCCAAATAACTAATATATTTTACAAACCCACAAGAACCACTAAAGACATTTACACAAGAAAGGTCTCTATCAAGAATTAGTTCTGCTTGTTCTTCTGTATATGTGTCGTGAGATATTAGTTGCATTCCATATTTATTAGAACCAAGACAGCTAGCTGCATAATCTGAAAAATGAGCTACTGATACTTTTATTATGTTATCTTGGGAATCGGCTGAACTCTGCAGTAATTTCCAAGTGTTGTCTTCTATTACTGCTATCTTGAATGATTCTTCTTTCGCAAGGTGTGAAACCTGTTCATCTTCATATTTAATTGTAATTAGTGCAAACGGTGAAAATTCGGTGTTGTCTGGCTTTAAACGATAATTTATTTCCCCCAAAACAGAGGGGTCATCTGGACATTGTTCTTCCATATAAACAGAAATCCTGTTTTCATTGTTTGGAAAGCTTACTTCTGTTCCTTTAGGTATTTTCAACTGGAAATCATTATCTCTAGATTTTAAAACAACATCATTCTGTGTTTTTCCTTCACTAAGCAAAACACTTGTTTCCCTTTGTAGAGAATATTCTTTTTCTGAAAAACTAATCTTGCTCCATGATCTAGAAAGTACTATTGGATACTTAATTCTCACAATTATGTTTTCCTCTGTTATCCCAACATTGATGTGGTCTGGTGTATTTTCTGCCAGGACCTCATAGCTTCTATCTCTAAAGCTTGAAAAATCAATACAGGATGCTAAGTTTCTATTTATCTCCTGCTTAAAATAGTCTTCAGTGTTGCAAAGTCCATAACTATCAATTGTTTCCAACATAATGCTCTGTATGCAACTTTCTATAACATTTTCCAAATCTTGTTGTGTAAAACCTAACTGTTCTTGTTGTTCTGTCTCTTCAATTGTCATTTTGGTACTAAAGAAGAATCCTAATGCCACAACTCCAACAATAAGCAAACCAAGTATAAAATATAAAGTAATCTGAGATTTTTTTTTCATTTTATTAGATTTACTCTCTCCGCGTATTTAAATTTTTCCGGGTGGAAAATTAAAATAAAAAAATAGGCAACACAAAAACAAGAACCAAAAAAACACCAACAGTGATAAAATATATTAGTTTATTCCATCTTAATATTTTAGCCCCATCAAAGTTCATTGCTGGAATCATATTAAATAATCCAATAAAAGCATTTATTCTATATCCATAATCTAATACTACTGCAAGAATTCCAGTTATAGGAAATGAAAAACTAATAAGAAATCTAATAAATAAAAATAGGAAAGCAAGAAAGAGATTAGCTAAAGGTCCTGCTATTGAAATCTTTCCATTCTTCTCTTTTGTAACACGACCAGATATTAAAACTGCACCTGGAGCTGCAAATACAAATCCAAGAAATGCAGAGAATATTGCTAACAATAACATTCTATCATCTGCCCTAAATTCTGCCCAGCACCCATATTTCTGAGCCACAAATTTGTGGGCCATCTCATGCAACAAAAAACCCAATCCCACCGTGATTAAGGATATAAAGAAATATATAAGAAACTCTGCCGAAAAAACATTTCCAATAATTACTGCAAAAGCAAAGCTGATTGCTAACCAGGATTTCAACAAGTGCTCTTTCTCGATTTTTGAAAATCTCATGTTAACATGAAGAAAAAGTTCTTTTAAAAATTTAGTGATTAGTTAATCTCTCAATAACATGATTTAATATCTTTTTCAGATTAATTATGTCTTCCTCATTATACTCAACAAGCAAATTTAGATAACGTCTTTCTCCAGAACCAAGAAACATCCTCCATAGTTTTAATGGATCTCCACCATATAATCTGTCAATAATTTTGTTTCTCTCTATACCTAGTTCTCGCTCAATTTCTTTTAACCCGCCTGTTAATCCCACCCTTATACAGAGATATCTTAAATCAATATGTGGCACCCTAGGGAGTAATCCCGGATATTTTTTTTCTAAGAAAGGAATATCAAATGAAGTGCCGTTGAAAGTTATAATTAATTTATATTTCATTATTTCCTTCCTTAATCTGTGAACATCTAAATTAACATTCTTTACCATTGTTTTAGTATCAAAGCCGTCAAACAACCCAATAACTGTTAAGTAAGAGTCTCTCATCGAACCAGAGGTCTCAATATCAAGAAATACAGACTCTTCTCTAAAGTGTTTATACAATCTCCATGTCTCCATACTAGGTAATTTATCAACAAAATAACTGGAATTGCCCGAATATAATGCGTGCTTTGCTTCTTTGATTTTCCTGTCATAGAAGGGTTTTGTTTTATCAGAAATTCCTTTAATGTCTTTCTTAAGAAAGTCGTCCCAATCACTAACTCCTTGTTTTTTGATAGCTTTCTCTTTTAATTTTCCTATTCTGGGCAATATTACATACGTGTTCCTAATCATAAAATAAAATTTGCAGAATTAGTTTAAATACCTCACACGGAAATGTCCAGTGTTCAAAGAACTGTGGTTTACGAACTAAGTTAGTATGTCCAGTGAAACTCCCTGCCCCATCTCCAAAGTATGTTTTTCAGAAACCCCAGCAACTGTCTCAACAACATATTTTGCAGCTACGGGTGTAGGATATAACTCACAATTCTCAGAAATACAAGGAGTAGCATTATGAACAATATGAACAATTTCTTTATCTTCATTAATAAATATCATGTCTATAGAAATCTTCATGTTCTTCATCCAGAAAGTATATTTGTCTGGTTTTTCAAAAACAAACAGCATTCCTTCATCCTCCGCTAATGATTCCTTATACATCAATCCCAAAGCACGCTCATTGGGTGTATCTCTAATTTCTACTTCAATACAAAAACCGTCTTCAAAACAGACTGTTGGTTTTCTAAACAGAGGAACAAAGAATATCAAAATAGAAACCAACAATACAATTACCAAAAATAAAACAACACTCTTTTCCTTCAGAAAGGTTTTCTTCTTCTTTCCTCCAAAGTGCAAAAACAATTTTTCAGTAAGAGCATATATCATTAATATAATATAAAAGTAAACTGCTGGCTCAGAATCAAAGAAGATCAGAGACAAAATAACAAAAGGAAATAAAACAGCAGCAGCATTTGCTGCATATGTTCTCATAAAAATCATTTTCTTTGTCTTAATATAAGCTATCAGCTGAATAATCCCAAAATAAAAGACCAGGGCCAAAAACAAAAACCAATATTTGAAAAGTGATTCCTTAGACAAGAAATATAATGAAATAACTTGACACAACACAATAAAGTTATCTGCAAGTATGTCAAATTTCTGACCAAAGTTTGAAACTTCTTTGAATTTTCTAGCAACAAAACCATCAAAGATGTCTGTAATCAGTGCAAGCAAATAATATCCCAGAAAAAGCCACACCTTATTTTGATATGCAAAAATAATCATAATAATACCAAGAACAAATCTTATTGCTGTCAAGAGATTGGCATACATAAGGAGTACTTAATTATATAGAATATTTATTTTTTCCCATAATTTATTTAAATCAAACTTCTTTCCAACGAATCATGGCAAAGAAAAACAAAATAACAATGCCAAGATCTGGTGCAGGAATTACAAGATATTTTGAAGATTCTAGATCTAAGGTTGAATTCAAGCCAGGACATGTTGTTTTTTTTGCAGTAGTTGTAATAGTAATTGTTATTATGCTTCATATTTGGGGTCCAATTCTATTCTAAGTAGAAACATTTAAAAACAATTTTAGCTACTTACTCTTTTAAAAAGAGGGGTTTGATTGGAAACTAAAGCTATTGATTCTTACACTATTGAAGTAAATAAGATACCTCTACAGATACATATATATAGTCAGAAAGGCAAACCTGTACCCTTCTATTACCTCTCATTACTAAACATAACTGAGGAGACTAAGAGAATAATTGAAAGAATAAGAGAAGACATTATTACAGGATTAAGTTTTGAACTTACAAAGAAAAAAAGTACTGAGGGTGAAAAAGAAATAAAAACACAATTCGAAAAGAAGTTAAACAAGGTCCTAAAAAGCCAATTTTCTGACTTAGATGAAAGCACTACTTCTCTAATTAGTAGTTATATTATTGTTACCAGTCTTGGTTTGTCTGAGATTGAATTCCTTCTCAAAGACGATAATTTAGAGGAGGTAGTGATTAATGGTGCAGGAAACGCTGTTTGGGTATATCATAGAAAACATGGTTGGCTAAAAACAAACATTGTTTTTAAAGATGAAAATAAAATAAGGCATTTTGCAACATCTATTGGAAGAAATGTTGACAAAGGCATTTCATTGCTAGAACCCCTTTTAGATGCTCACCTTGAATCAGGAGACAGAGTAAATGCTACTCTGGCTCCTATAACAACAAAAGGCAATACCCTAACAATAAGAAAGTTTTCAAAGACGCCGTGGACAATCACTTCTTTCCTAAAAAACAGAACAATTGATTATACTTCTGCTGCATTGTTGTGGCAAGCCATACAATATGAGCTTTCTGTTTTAGTTACTGGTGGAACTGGATCCGGAAAAACCTCTTTTCTAAATGTATTATCAAATTTTTTCCCCCCTAATCAACGAATAATTTCAATTGAAGACACAAGAGAATTAAGATTACCAGATAACTTACATTGGGTACCTATGCAATCTCGTCTGCCAAATCCAGAAGGAAAAGGCGAAGTAACAATGTTGGATTGTATGATTAATACGTTAAGAATGAGGCCCGACAGAATAATTGTGGGTGAAGTAAGAAGAGAAAAAGAATTAGAAGTTATGTTTGAAGCTATGCACACGGGGCATAGTGTTTATAGTACATTTCATGCAAGTAATGTCGATGAAGCATACGCTAGATTAACAAATCCCCCTATTAACCTTCCAAAAAGATTGTTAACAAGTGTAGGGCTTTTTGTTGTCCAACACAGAAACAGAAGAACTGGAAAAAGAAGAACTTTCCAAATAGCAGAAGTAGATGAAGTAGGCAATCCAAACATGTTAATGCAGTATGATGAAATGAACAATACAATGAAACAAATTAATCCTCCTCAAAGAACCATAAGAACCCTTAATCTGTATACTGGAATGTCACAAAAGCAAATATATGAAGACATAAATGAAAAGTCCCAAGTCTTGAAATGGCTTGTCTCAAAAGACATAACAGACATAAATAAGATTGGTCTAATCATGAGTGACTACTATACTGAAAAGAACCATGTCCTAAACTTAGTCAGAAAAAATAGTGAATATACTTCAATTGAATAAAATGACTCTCCGACTGTTTTCTGAAGAATTTGAAAAAGTACTGAAGAAATCTCACATAGGTTATGATGTAGAAAAATTTACAAGACTTATTCTGATATCTAGTGTTATTGGGGCTATTCTGTTGACTGTTTTTTTCTTTTTCATATTCACACAACTTAATCTTGAATATTATTTTCTCGGAATTATATTTCTCTTTTCATTTCTTGCTTTCTTTTTTTTAGTTAAGTTAATTCCTACTTTTAGTTTGCAAAGCAAGAAAGCAATGCTTGAATCTGATTTATTATATTCTACAAGACACTTGCTATTAAAACTGGAAAGCGGCTCGTCTTTAGTTAACTCTCTAGAAAGTGTTTCTGAGCTATCTACTAGTTCTGCTGTTTTCTTTAAAGAAATTGTTTTTGATATTACTATGGGGGTCCCTGTTGAAGATGTTGTAGACAAAGCAATAGAATACAGCCCATCTAAAGCATATACAAAAATTCTTGAAGAAATACAGAATTCATTGAAAACAGGAGCAGACATACAAAAAAGTCTTAAGAGCACATTAGAAGATATCACAAAACAACATTTAATACAAATTGAGGCGTATGGAAAAAAGTTAAACCCAATGTCAATGTTTTATATGATTATTGGAACTATTGTCCCCTCATTAGGAACTGCTATGCTTGTAGTTGCCTCGTCATTATTACCTGGAGCCATTATAATTGACAAAAGAATACTTCTTTTCCTTGCTATGGTTGTTTTAGTAATCCAGATTTTTTTCATACTCGGATTTAAGTCCTTAAAACCAGGGGTGATGGAATGACTTTATTAGAGAGTATAGGAAAAGCAGTAACCCCTGGAAAAATAGAACACAGACTAAAGGAAATTATATTGAAAACAGGAAGTTATAATGTACCATACAAAAGATATGGAATGACTTTTCTTCTTACTTTCTTAGCTAACATACTAATCTACATCTTTCTAATATTCCCAAATCTCAGTTCTTATGAAACAACAATTTTAGCAATTGTAAGCGTAATCTCTTTTTTAATAATTGAAATTGGTTTAATTATCTTAGTGATATTGCTCTTTTGGTTTTATTATGAATTCATTATATTTAGAAGAACACGAGAAATAGAAAATGTTTTGCCTGATTTTCTTGAAGAAGTCTCTATTAATCTAAGAGCTGGAATGAGTTTTGATAAATCACTTTGGAATTCTGTTGAACCAGAATTTGGTGTTTTAGAAAAAGAAATTGAGATTGTAGCTAAACGAGTCATGGCCGGTGATGATACTGAAGAAGCATTACAAGATTTTGCTGGAAAGTATGATTCAACATTATTACAAGAGAGCATGGACATGGTTATTGTTGGACTTAAATCAGGAGGCAATATTGCAGAGTTGATTGATAAGATTGTAGAAAATGTAAAAGAAGCATATTACCTAAGACAAGAACTTATAGCCTCTGTTACCAGCTATATTATTTTTATCTCTCTAACTGCATTAGTAATAAGCCCAACATTATTTGCACTCTCATTCAACCTGATGGAAATCATTCGTGGACTAGGAGAAAAACTAGCCGTGACAGGTTCATCTAATCTTCTTCCCTTTTCAATTGGTGGAGAAAGTATAAACCCAGAAGATTTCATTCTGTTTTCAAAAATCTCTGTAGTTGTAATTGCTTCAATGTCTTCAATGATAATAGCAGATCTAAGAGAAGGTAGCATAAAAGCCGGTTTCAAGTATGTCTTAATGTTTATCCCGGTTGCTTATGGAGTATATGTTGGAATGCTAAATCTCTTTGTAGGAATATTTGGTCTTCTTATCTAGAAAATAATCTTGTGCCCAACTTCTGTTTTACTTTTTTTCACTGCTCCTTGAGCTAATTCTATAACATACTTTACTCTTTTTTCTGAATTGTAAAAAGTAAAGGGTCTAAAATTTTCCTTTATTTCAACAACCTTTTTTTCTTTATCCAAAAAAAGCACATCTATGGGAAAAAAAACAAAAAACATATGCATAGATTGTCTTCTTGGTTTAGAAAAAACAAAAACATAACCTGTATTTTTGATTTTAAAATGAAACATTAAACCAATAGCTTTTGAAAACATTGATTTCAGAACATGTTTTTCTTTACATAGAACCTTGTCTCTGCTCTTATTTCTTATCATTCTAACACCCTGTTTTCTCTAAATCTGCCAGCCCATAGTCATCCAGGTGATTGTCTGTATCATCAATCCTGAACCAAGGCCTCACATCATCACTCATGTCTGTAAAGTTACAATATTCGTCCCAAGTGATTATGTTATTATTGAAATAGATATAATCAATAACGGATCTTTCTTCATACAATAATGGGTCTTGGGCATATAATTTCTCAACATTTACCATGCTCTCTATTCCAAAAGGACTTGAAGATAAGTTGTCTGAAAATCTCATTAGAAAACTTGGAGCGTTTGATGATTCAACATAATAAGATTCTATATAATGCTGTTCTAAGTTTGTTGTATCATTGTTTGGTCCAATGTATGAAGTGTAGGGTGTTTTATTAACTAAATTTGTTACCCTGTCATATGTGTGAATTGTATATAGTGGATCTTCGAATCCCTGTATTAGAAAAATTTGTTTGTATTCTTTTGTAAACTCCCATGATGCCAAATCCATTATGTCTGAGATGCCTATTGTTGCATTTAATGTTACTTGGACCTCCCAAGGACTTATGTGTTCTATCTCAACATTATTCACCTGGGTATCAACTACTATATTCATTTCTGCGGCTTCCTCGTTGATTCTTTCCTGCCACCCCTTAATACTTGCTTTTTGTCCCTCTTGGACCATCAGATCCATTTGAGTGCCATTTGCTGTCCCGTTTACAAGAATTTCAGTATAAATTTCTTTAAAATTGGTTACAGGTCCCTGTATCTGTCTCACATAGGAATTCATACTGATTAGTGATCTATATCCTCCTATAAAAATCTCTCTTTGTATATCTCTTTCAAAATCTTCTACAAAATTATTCATAGTAATTATCCTTGAGGAAATAGCATTGCTTCTTTCTCTGTACCTGAATGCTTCTTTTGTGTTTACAATTGCTATGATAAGAATTATCAGAAAAATAGAAATAAATGTAAAAAAAACTCCTTTTTTATTTTTCATTTCCACACCCTCACCTCTGCAATAGCAGGTCCCCAGGGATAAGGAATTTTTCCAACAGAGATTGCTCCTACAACAAGATTGCTCTCTTTTATATTAACATAAATTCTGCCGTCATCATCAAAATCAAGATTATCTAATAGATTATACATGGCATCATCATAGGTGTCATTAGCATCATAAGAAATTTGTGTGGGAGTATAATAACAATTTTTCGCCCCTGCATAATCTGGAGGGACATTTACAGTGGTGTTATCCCCGTCTTCAAATTCCACCAACCAGGAACAACCCACTGCTTTTTCTAACACATCACTATATGAGACTGATGCTTTTATTTGCGCAGTATAAATAAAAGTGTTGTTTACTGAACATTCTGTATAATTGTCAGGAGCATCTCCTGTTCTTATATTAAGAGTATTGTTTCCTGGTTGTAGTGTAGAAACAGGGATATTAACCAAGAAGGGGTCTCCCAACGATGTATAATCTGGTGAGTAAGTACTTAGATTATAAACTTGGTTATTGTTCACAATAAGTGCATCTGTCCAATGCTCTGCAGAGTAAGATGTGAGTTTCGCATCTGAAACACGGATATCTGGAGGTATATATACATCAAATGTGCAGTTATCAAAGTTTTTTTCTTCAACAACAATAGATATTTCACCAAATTGGGGGGGCTGAATAACTGGGTTATAAGTTAGTTCAATATAAGAATCATCAAATAATATGCTGTTAGTAATGTTGCCCTCTACTTCAATTGTTTGTGAATGTCTGCTAGCAGAAATAATGGAGGAAGCAACATCACTATAAAATTCCTGCAAAGCAGAGATGTTGTTGCTCTTCCTATAAATTCCTTCTCCACATGCTGCTATCCCTTGCAATGTAGATTCATCTGCATTATCACTAAAACCTACTGCATAAACTTTGATTCCATAGTCCTCTCTTGCATCACAGGCCGCTTCAATAGCCTCTTCTGTTGGAGTCCCTGATTGTGGGCAGCCAGAATCTTCATTAGCTACTCCATCAGTCATAACCATCATTGCCAAATCACGAGACTCATTTAATCCGAGCAATTCTAAATCAAACTTGGCAGCATCTTCTGAATTAAAAAGTTCGACGGCTATTACATTGTCTCCTGCCCTGAATCTATCTCCTGCAATATTTTCCCCCCTTCTATTCCAATATTCTGCATCGTGTTCTTCAAGATCGCTATCAACCAAAACACCATTCAGATATACTTTTGCCATATCATCTGAAAGAACATTAAGAACTCCTTTCTGTACATCATCTATGTTTGATATAGTAAAGTGTTTTCTAAAATAATAATGATCTGTTTTATTAGATATCTCAATTTGGATATTATCAAATCTGAAATATCCTTCTTCATTTGTGTAGTCTCTTAATAATTTTCCACCTAGTTCGAGATAATAGTTTCCAGAAGATTCTATCCATCCTGAAAGATCTTGTGAATAATATCCATTTGTTATGTCTGCATCAGGGTCATTTCTTACATCAATTTCTTCATATGAATCTGGATTGTCTGTACTAGCATCAAGGTCTTCTCCTAACCAATGACTTCCAGAAGTAGGACTTTCCCATCGGCCTTTTATCCATACTTGGTCTTCATATCCTTCAAAACCTCCTGATTCATCCCATCTATAATTGAAACTTAATGTAGCTCTTGAATTCTCTGAGTTTATTACATCATACATCTCAGATGTTATCTCAACTTCTATTCCGTAAGCGCCCGAAACCGGATCATTATTGTCATATGAATATATTTGTAATCTCTCATTACTTACTTCATCGAATCTCACAGAATCCGAATAATCATATGTTCCTGATTGCCAGTCCCAACCATCGTCGCTGCCTGATATACCAAATGTGTTTCCAGTACTGTTTAATGTTCCAGAACTAAAATCGTTCGGAGCACCAGGAGTATCTCCTTGGTTCTCCCATAAGTTAGCATAAAGTGTGTTGCCACTTAAGTCAGAGCCTATTTCTGTATCAACAGATGGAGAATATGAATAACCATTTGTTGCTCCCAGTATTGCATTTCCAGAATTCCAATCTGATTCATTACTGTAAATTCTGTCATACCATTGGTTTCCAGAAGGATCAGGTCCGGGTGGGGCATTGAGACTAAAATTGTTGACGAGCCAAGCCTCATTAATGCTAATTAATGTTGTAACAGAGACATTTTCTGTCAATATGTCTTTAGCAGTATTAATTCCACAACAAATACATGTTGAACCGGATGCCTCATAACCTGTTTCTGGATTTGCTCTTCCTATAGTTGAATTTAACAGCAGATAATTCCTGGTTGGATATCTTGTCTCCCCACCATGTGTAGATGCATCATATGAAACAAGACCAACCCTGTTTCCTGAAATATTAATTATGTCTTGAGAAAATTGTTTGTCTAAACATTTAGCAACACTCAACCTTGAAGTACTTGATAGATTAAGGCCTGGATCATCACAATTTATCTTGTTTCCATTATTATTGTTATCCATCCTCCAATCCATGCTTCCAGAAACGTCTGTAATAAGAGCTACATCTGCATTTCCTTCATATATGAAACCAAAACTAACATTCTCAAATCCTGTTCTTATTGGTACAGTTCTTTGATCTAATAATGAAAAAGAAACAAAATCAGAAATGTTGTTGGGTGTAATAAGGTGTGTTTTCTCTCCTGTCAAATTATTGTCTTTATATATTGTCTCGTTTCCTATTGTAAAATAAAATGTGTTGTTAGTCTGGTTTGTAGCATCTGCAAAATAATGTAAATAAACTGAGATGTTTGTGAGTGATCCTGGAACATAAAAAGAAGAATAAAGGTTTATTATTCCACTAATCCCTGGTAGTTTTTCTCGAATTGTTGTTTTCTCTTTTTCCTGTTGGAGCTTATTTGTATCATAAATTGTTCTGATGAATCCTCCTCCAACAAAGGATTCCCCAAGATTTCCGAGGAATTCTAATGTGTAGTTATTTTCTGTTCCCAGCACCAGACTGCTGTTGCAAGAAGATATGTCCCAACCGTCCGCAGTCATTGTTCCTGATCCTATAGAATATACTCCACCACACTGATCACCATTTATATAAAATTTAAAATTTGAGGCAGAATCAAATTCTATATAAACCTCTGTTATGTTCACGTCTGATGGGAGACTTTGATAAACTGAGAGGTTACCCTGACCGACAAACCCGCCAAAATAAACATATGAAGAATATTTTTTCTTATTTATCCCTTCTAAAAATACTTTTGATGTTGCTCCTCTCAAGGGTTTAAATTTCTCTATTCCAGATATTAGTCTTCTAGATGAAACCAAATCCTTTTTTTGAGTTATTCCGCTGTTATGGTATACTGATTCATCATTCACCAATATCTCAAAGCCAAATTTCTCCGGCACTAATTTTCTGCTGACAATTTCAGAAAGATTTTCAGCCATTCCTGTCTTGTTTAATACATAGAATTCTCCTATCTGTTCTATTACGGTATTGTTAAGATAAGTTATTTGGCCGCTACTAATCAAGTACTTGACATAAGTATCATTAACTTCACTAATCTTAATGTTGGAAAGACTATTTACAATATCCTGAGAATAATAGTTTACCTGAGGTTGTGTGGCCTCTGAAATAAAATATTGAGAGGATAATACTAAGGCTAATCCAATTAGCAAAGCTCCAAACAGAGCATCCAGAGTAAAATAAATCCCTCTTTTCATTTCTCATCCCAAAACATTAGTTTTAGAGCAACTATCTCTGCAATATCGTCGTGTTTATATACGACATATCTTGTCAGAGTTATTTGATCTTTAGGGTTCAGACTTTTTACAGTATCCAATGTAAACCCTGGTTTTCCTATGTATTCTTCATCTATTATCTTGGTAATGTTTCCGTCTTTGTTTTCAAAAAAAAGTAATAACTCTGATTGAATCGCCATTGTGTGTCTTGTATTGTCATAATCCTCTTCTGTCATATTTTTCAGATACTCTACCTTTGTCAGATTTAAAACATTATTACCATTGGTTAATCCTATTACAAATACGTTTTCTGGTGTCCAATTGCTTGGTATTCCTGCACTGACAATAACTTCAGAGATCTTGTCTGCTTCTCTCAATATAAGATTTTCATCCTGGTTCGCCATTGCAAATGTAATAAACCTGTATGCTATAATAAGTGTAAAAGAAAAGATTGTAATTGCAATAATTAGATCCATGTACCAGTATTGCGCTTTTTTATTAATCATTTCAACAGTTCACACAAATTGTTTGGTTTGTTTTTGTTATTGTGTTTTTTCCTTTTTTGATATTGCCCTGCACAACAGGTATTGGTAGACTAAAGACACTCTCTGTATAATTAATTATCAAAACAGAATTAATTATCTTGGCCTCAAAAGTAAACCCTTCAAGCTTTTCCGGAACTGTGAATGTTCTTATATAACCTGGCTTGGCTTGTGCAGCCATAAAAAATTCATTCTGCAAACTAAAACCATAATCCCTTGCAAGTATCTCTTTTTTATGACGTAAATTGTCTTTATACAATCCTGAAAAGGCAACAAAAAAAACAGTCATGATAAGTGTGGCTACCATAACCATTAAAACAAATTCACTGCTAACCTGAGCCTTTAACCTGTTATTGATACAACACCACCCATTGATTCAATTTCAATATAATGTGTTCCTGGACTAGAACTTAGGGATCCTGTTACATTAACTCGGGCAGTTGATACTATTTGTTGTAAACTATTGCTGGAAGTTCTATAACCGAATATAACAGACCGTTTTGAGATATTGACATATTCAATATGTTCTGGGAAATGTACCTTTAAAGTTATTTTTGAGGGCTCCCCTAGATAATAGACTGTTTCTGATTTGTCTGTAATCTTAATAGCAATATTTCTAATCTGGTTTGAAGCAATGGAATCCTGTATTAAACCAGACTGATCAAAAAACAATACAATAAGTGGAATAGTCATTAAGAAGACAAATCCAAACACAGTAAGAAACTCAACACTAAATTGACCTCTTTTCATTAATGATTTTTATCTTACCCAAGTATATAAATTTAACTAGAAAAAGATTTAAATAGTAACTGTTTATTATGGAGTAATAACAGGTGATTACCATAGACCAAAAGGACTTTAATCTCGATATGGAAGCTTATCTTAAAAAAAGGAAACTTCCTGAAAACCCAGTTAAGAAAAAAAATACCAAAAAGAGTTCTGAAGAGGAAGAATTTTCTGAACAAGAAAAAGAATTTTACTCTCAAAAAAGAGGAATAATTGAAAAATTTCTTGATTTCCTTGCGGGAGAAGAACCTCTACCTAGTGAAAAAGAAATAAAAGAGCCATCAGAAGAAATCGAAGAAGAAATTGTTGAAGAAAAAAAGATAATTAAGAAAAAAGGAATTTTAGATGCTTTAA
>CAZHYZ010000008.1:0-40424 GCA_964537195.1 uncultured Methanosarcinales archaeon | reverse complement strand
AGCATTATTTATTAAAAAAAAAGAAATGGGGCTACCAAAAAATTAAATCTTTTGGAGACCCAATTTTGTAAACAAAATGGGGCTACCCAGACTTTCAAACGGCGACGTTTGGAAGCACCGAACGTCTGTGACCGTGTTTGAACTGGGGTTGGCTGGCCCCAAACCAGCAGTGATAGTTGCTTCATAGCAACCCTGAAAACGCTTCAGAGTTTTCTATGGCCAAGCTACACCATAGCCCCTTATAACCTGAGAAAAACTAAATCTATTTTAAATTTATCCATTAGAGCAGGAAGATTAAGGAACTCATTACTGAAGCAGATACTAAAGGAATAAAGAAATTATCATCTAGTTTAATAACTTCAAGCTCAAATGCCTCGGCTATCATACCAAAGGCTGCTCCAAAAAAAGCTATGGGAACTGGCACAAAAAAAGATGCAGCCACTGTTCCAAAAAAGATTCCTGCCAATGTCCCCTCTAATAATTTGTTTTTATTCACAATAATTCTTGTCTTGCCATGATATCTTCCAACTATGTGGGAGATAGGATCTCCCACTGCCAAAATCAGAATAGAGGCAGATGCAACATGCCTTTCAAAAAGTGTTAAGACAACAATAACTCCAACTAAATAAAATACTGCTCCACGTGCGGGAAATTTCTTTAAATCTTTTGGCTTGTCAAAGAGACTAAGAAAGGAAATGATACTCTTTGGTTTCTTAAATTTGGTATAAACACTAAGACCAAATGTGATAATAAAAGCTGATGATAACAGCAATAACAAAATTGGTTTTGTCAAAAATTGTAAATTAATAAAAAAAACAAGAAATAATCCTAAGACAAAATGTACTGTCTTTCTCCTAAACTCATACTTTTTGTAAAATTCTTTTAGCCAACCCATTTTTCTTTTCCACCTTTAAAATAAATTCGCCCAAAAAATAACCAAAGATTGCTCCAGCAACAACATCACTTAAGTAGTGCTGATTTAAATAAATTCTGCTTACAGCTATCATTAGAGAGATAAATATCCATAAAGGCTTAATCTTTTTGAACTCTAAATCTAACACAGGTAATACTGAGAAGACAGTCATTGTGTGTGCACTAGGGAAAGAATAATCATTGAATATTATTAATAGGTTAAAAATAGAGATTGTATGTGTAATTAATCCTTCTGGTCTTGTTCTCATTAAGATGAATTTGAGAAGATAAGATGATAATATAGCTAAAAAGAAAGAAAGAATTAACACAACTATATACTTAGTCTTCCTTTCTTGATACATGAAAAATCCTGACATCACAATTAGTACAAAGAAAACAGTTATTAAATTTGAGAACCACCCCATTATTTGAGTAAGTGTATTGTGTTGAATCAAAGAAAAGAATTGCATTGCTATATCATCCAAAAGAAAACTTATCAAGATTATTATACCTGACAAAATAACTTTTTTAAATTTCATTTCAGAGCTCTTTTTCTAATTTTTTCTATAAATCCTGTCCTCTTTCCAAATATATAAGCGATTATCAATAATAATAATATTATAGTCATTAATGTCTCAGCAAAATCTATTTTCTGGGCTATTACATGATAAAATCCTCCAAATGCAAAGCCCAGAATTGCCAAGACAAAATTCCTTGGTATTACTCCAAGAAACGTTGCAAAGGTATATTTTTTGAAATCCATCTTCATAACACCGGCAACACCTGAAACAACAGACAGTGGCATTATAGGTAAAGCTCTCAAGAAAAAAAGTGTCCACTCTTCTTTTTTTCCTTTTCTGAATTTTTTCTCAAATTCTGTTATGTCGGTCCATGACACACCATGGAATTTCTCATAATTCTGTATAAATGGTTTTCCAAGCCAAAAAGCAAATCCATAAACAAGATAAGATCCTATTGTTTGTGCTATCCCTGCAACAAGAGATATCCATAAGGCATTAAATAAAACATTAAAAAATGAACCTTGTGGTATCAAGATATAGCCGGCGGCCATCACAATTAATGGGCTTGGTAGGGGCACTATAATTGTTTCAATCACAACACCGAGTATAACAGCGAGAATGCCATGTGATTTAATTCCTTCAAGAATCAACTGAGTTAAATCTCCTAACATGAATCTAGCTAAATTAAACTGCTATAAAAAAGTTACTTAATTAGTGCACATACCGGAAAACTCAAAAACAAATGGCTTAAATGTCTTGTTTTCATTGAGCCAAGATGATGATTCCCAGAAATCCCATCCGTTTGCAGTGAAAATGGTGCCTGATTTAACAAGAGGATCTGCTTTGACTTGTTCTAATAATTCTCTAATTTTAAAGGTGTTGTCTTCTGGGTTTGGATATCCTACTTCTGTTAATATTACTTGGAAGTCTTTTCCTGTTTCTCTCTTGATTTTTTCTAACTCATACCTGTAGTTGTAATTAGTGTTTGTACATACTCTCTGACCATCATAAAAATCTATTTCTGTAACATTAATACATGCATCTCTTTCTCCTGGATTATAGAGATTGCTGCCCCAATAGTCTATTGAATCCCAGAATTCATCAATCTCTAAGAGTTCATCCAAATATTTTTCAGAAGGTGTTCTATTATAATCTCCTATTCTTGAACTTCCTTGAGAAAGAGACCCACTAATTATCCTAACCTCTGTTTCTTTTTCTATTTCTGAAACATAATCTGAATATTCTTCTGGAGTTATTTCTTCACCAAAATTAACATTTGGTTTGTCCCATATCTGAACATAGAATTCATTGTTTGTAGATTGTTCAAGTGATTGAATAAATTTTATAACTGTTTCACTTGGCATTACCTTTTCTTGCCAATTATTTCCTAAGATCCTAATAATTGGTTTAAGGTTGTTTTTGTGTGCAGTATCAACAAACAAAGTCATTTCTTCTAAGGATTCCTCAAAATTATCGTTCCTTGAATAGGCTATCCCCAATGCCCAACCTTGCTCATACAATGAAGTCTCATTCATAAAATCATACTCATATCCCGGCATATAGACAAATCCTAATTTAGAACAATCTTCAGAAGTTACATCAACATACTTTTTATCTCCTTTTTCTATCTCTATTATTTTTCCATTTATCTCGACAAAAAGCTTGTTGCCTTCCTGCTCCACACTTTCAATTTTTGAGTCTCCCAACGTGACTTTTACACCTTTAAGATTTAGAAAATCTTCTATCTCAACCTGGGCATATACAGCTAGAGCTAGTATAATAATTACAGTTATTGCTAATATTTTCTTATAGGTCATATTTCACGGCAAATCTATATACATATGGACTATCTTCTAATCCATATGAACCATCAGTAATTTCATATATCAAGGTTGATTCATCTACTCTTACCAACTTAATGTCATAGTCTTGTTTACTTAACCAACCAAAATCAATCCACTCTGGGTTTTCTACTGTGTCTCTGTGAATCTGTCTGGATAATTCATAAATGTCAGCAAAATTAATCTTAACTATTGTTTCAAACCAGCCTATGGTATAGTCTTGTCCTCCCGTAGTTACTTTAACAGGAAAATCCATGGTGACTGTAGCTTTTTGTCCATTGAATAATACTCCTGCACGGGGTTTTCTTCTAGGCTCAATTATGAATCTTGAATCAGAAAAACTAGATACGCATTCTTGTATGTCTTCCTCTATATAATCAGATATCTGAGCCTCTATTTTCTCTCTCTCAGGAAAATATTCCTTTCCTCTAAAATAGAAAAATGAAACTTTAGAATCTGTTGATGACAAATATAATTCTGGCTGTATCATACCTTGTTCCCCAAGTTTTTCTAATGCTCTAACTGTGGAACTTTTTAGACAAGCTTCAATGTGTTCTTCCACAGGGGCTAACTCTGGGATTTCTTCATATTGAAATGGTGTTTGATTTATTCTAACTAAGACAAAAGCAACCACAATAAGAATTACTAAACCGATTAAAACAAAAAGAGAACCTTGAGACTGTTTCATTAATTAAAATCACATGAAGTTGTTATTTATATTTTTCTGTTTTCAGAGATATATAGTAAAGTTGAGATAAGCATATGAGATAAACACAACAACATAACTAATTAACCATGCTTTTAAGTTCCATTCTTTAATCTCTTGGCCAGGCATTGGTGCTATTGGAAATAACTCAATAAACAACATCATAATACAATAAACGAAAATCATCTGAAACCAAATACTTGGTTTTATTATGTTCAATATGTATGATATTATTAACAATAGATATGTATACAAAGATATCAGGAAAGATGACTTTCCAAACTTTTTTTCATCTGCTTCATCTTCATCTAATAAAGTATAAGAAACTAATGAAAAGGTATTTCCAAGGATTGTGCTCAATACTGTTACAGCAGCACCAAAGGACCATAGAACATACTCAGATCTTAGCTTTTGTTTGTAGCATAAACTTAATCTAATTAGTTCTCTGGCAAAAGATATTATGAAAACAATCACTAAATTGAGTAAAAACATATATTTGAAATCTCTAAAATCATAAGACCAAGTATAACTCATTGTAAAAGTAAATATTAAGACCGATACAAAAAAAGCTATTACCTCTTTATGATTAATGAACTCCTGAGGTTTTATTTTATGTACTTTTTTCTTCTCCACTTTTTTCCCTGCAGACTTTTTACTTAATATTTTTGACGATATAAGATCCTTAAATAAAGAAATGATTGTCTCACCAAAAATTTTCCACAGATAAATCATTAATACACTAAGAAAAGTGCTTACTACTGGAACATATTTCTCATCAACTATTTTGTTAAGTGGACTATTCTTGACTGCTGTATTTTCCTTCATTGTGTTTTCTTTTTCTGAGTAAATCATAAGAATTCTTTTCTCTGCTAAGGTAGCATATTCAATAAAGAGAGGTCCATAATTTTCTATATTATCTAAACTGTAATTCTGGGATTTAATCTGTTTGCTTATTTGATTGGTCTTTTCACTTCCTATGAGAACTAATGCCTTTTTATCCGGAATCTCATCTGTTTGAGTATCTTTTATTATTCCTGTACTCTGTGCTTCAGGAACTTGTGATTTAATTATATTAAATAATAATTTGTCTTCAACACTTATTTTTGAACCGGCTATCAGAGCAATCTCTTGTTTATCAACATCAAAAAGAAACTCTTCAACATCATTACTCGCCATTGATATCTGTTCACTTAATGACATCTCTGCACATACTGATGTAAAGAAAATTATAGATATAAAAAAATACAAAAAGATTTTTTTCATATCGGAAGAAACCAATAACTTGTTTAAATTTTTTCTGTTTTATTTAGCCGAATTTTTTCACTAAAATAATCTTGTTTAGAAATCCCTTTTATATTTTCATCAGCAGTTCTTTTTTCAATTTTTACTTTTGCAAACACTTTATTTTCTTTTATGTATGTATTCTTGTATTTTTCTTTAAAATTTTTAACATGGTCTTCTTTTTCTAAAGGAGGACCTTCTACTATTTGTGTTTCAGGTAGTTTAGTTTTTTCAAAAACAAACCAGAATAAGACTCTATATTTTTCATTCCAGTCCCAACCAGAGTCTTTTAGTTTAAAACCTCTGTCTTTTAAGTTTGATTTCATAAATCTAAATGCTTTTAGAATCTTGCTGCCAACAACATCTCTCTTTCCGTCTTGGGCTTTTAATGTTAATATATACAGATTCTTTTTGTATTTTTTCTTAAGATATGTTTTGCCTATTTTTACTTCTTTGAAGAACTCTTCACTTGGATTTTTCAAATATTCTTTGGCTTTCTTTTTGAATAATGCAAACTTGTTGTATGATAAAGCTGAAGCTGCATTCCTTTTTTTCATAACTGGATCAATTATAATCATTGGTCCCTGTATTTTAGATTGGTTCATGTTAAAGAGAACTTCCCTAGCATCTTTGTAATAATTCTCAGTATCTATGATAACTTTGGGTTCCCAATTCTTACTTTCCTCAAGTAATTTTAAGAAAGAACCATATTCAATTATTAATATGTCAACAACATGGCCAGAAAAACCACTTATGTATGATTCTGCACCATATACTCCATTTGCTTTACAGAATTTTTTTGTTAATCTTATTTCATCATGCTGTCCTTTTTTTATATTCTTTTTAACCCATTTGACATGCAAAGGGGACATGTCTGTAACATTCTCTGCTTTATTTGGATCTTTTATGTCTAGAACAGGAACAACTTCATAGTTCAAAGTATCTTTTATCTGGTAATAATCACGAGAGCCATGCACTAATTCTGGATTAAATGGTTTTAAGATTTTTCCTAATAGCTCAGATACATTTTTCTCTTTTAATGAATAATCAAATTGGACAAATAAATCAACATCAAAATCTCCTTTTAGAAAAGTGCCTTTTGCTACACTTCCTCCTTTTACGCAAAGAGCTTTTATTTTGTTTTTCTTTATTTCTTTGTTTATTTTATCTACAAAGGCATCTACTTTTTTCAATACAGTTTTATCTGGTCTAAGTTGTTTTTTTATTTTATCTAAGTTCATAGAAAACCTTAATCTGATGAATTTTAAAAAGATTTAGGTGTTTAGATGAATTTTTAAATCTTAATTAGAATAACTCTCCTCCAATTCTCCAAAGAAAGCATCATACTCTTTAATATCTTTTACTACTAATTCTGGCTTGTTGCTTCCTCTAGTATTAACAGTGATTGAACCATTGTTGAACATCTTATTCAAAAAATTTCTATCTTTGTTGAGATGATCTATTTTCTTGAAAAGAACCGATATCTTTTTCTTGTATATGACTCCATAATCCATAAAGACTCTGTAGCTTGAAAGGGAATACTTCTTGGAATTGATGTAGATAATTACTATTGGAATAATTATGAGCAAGAAAGGTAAACCAAATAATGTAAAAATGGTAATTAATATTGTTATGAAAAGGGAATTTGCAGCAGATTGTTTAGCTTTCATGCTGGGTTTTTGTTCATATCTCTTAATATCCCAAAGTATTTTTTCTGAATGTTTTGCGTATTTCACATCATACAGAATTAAATCAAACAATGTGTGTTTTTTCCTAATATCAGAAACATATTCTAAGGAAATGGTGTTTGACATAGTAGCATTATTTGTGGTGGCCGCGGTTTTACTTTTTTGTGCAGGACCATGATGACCAGATACATTCAAAATAACCTTGCCAAAAGAAGTCAGAGGATATTTCACTGTTTTTATGTCTTGAATATGCTTATAGTGTGTATAGTGTTGGCTTCTTATCAACCATCCTCTTTCACATTTAATGTAGTCTTCATAAAATTCAACATAAGCATTCTTAAAATGGAATTTTTTGAAAAGATAAATCAAAAACAAGAAAAAAAAGTTCAAGACAGACAATATTACAAACCATCCACTGATAAATATGAGAAGTAATGAAACAAAGACATAAAATAAAGCAAAAATAAAAGGAATTAAGCCTGCTTTAAACAATCTAGGAAGTGAAAATTCTGATTGTACTGAATATAATTTCTCCTCATCTTCCATTCCGGAAATCTTAAGAACATTATTATACAGTTCCTCAGTTTTTCTTACAAAAGTAAAAGTAACGTGTTCAGAAGATCCTATTGACCAGAAGTCTATTGAAACTGTTTTGAAAAGTTTATCAACAATACTCTCAGTAATTACAATTCCTGTTATCTTATCAAAGCTAAATTCTCTATGTTTGGAAGTAATAAAATCAAATTTCTCTTTTACACTCTCTTGTGTGAGTTCATATTTTGTAAATGTGGCTTTAATTAAGAATGTTGGAATTAAGAAAATTAACATAATAAAACTAATTACAGCTGTGATGACAACAAAAGAGAAAAAATCTCCGACACTAAACTCTCCTGTTGAAGCAAATACACCAATGAAGATTAGAAACATAAACAAAAAAATAATAAAAGCAATACCAATTGGTAAAACCAAAGCTCTTTTTACATCTTGTTTGTATTTTGCTGAAAATCCTTTTAGTACTTTGTGTGGTTTTTCTTCTTTTTTAGCTGCAACTTTTTTTTCTGGGTCTTGGGAAATGTCTTTCAAATCTGTTGTTTGTATTAACCCGTCTAACTCAGATTCAAATTTATGACCATCTATAATGTTCTTGAACTTAATTTCCTGCTTTGTTCCTTGACAACTTATAGTTATGTCATATAAACCAAAAATCTTGTCTATAAATGTCTGAGAAAGTGATGCATCTGATAAATTTTCTATAGGAACAAAGGAATAATTCTTTGTAAGAAATCCTTCACTATATCTTATTGTGTCTTTATACAATTCATATCTTCTCTTTGCAAGATTTAGGAAATGAAGTATTGCCCAAACAAAAACACCCAAAAAACCCAAAAATATGGCTAAAAACAAAAAGATTCTCAAAAACCCCGGAAGATTAGATACTACCAGTTTTATATCTTGAGAATCTGCTATGCCTTCGGAAAAAATCTCTAGAAAAAAGTAAGCACCAAAAAGGAATAAAGAAAAAATTGTTCCCAAAAAGGTTTTACCGGTTTCAAAAAAAGCTGCAAAGAGATTCGGCTTTACAGAAAGGAGCTGTTCTTTCATTGTAAGACCAAAACCACTGTTTTTCATTATGTCTTTTACATAGTCATAAATCTGTTCTGGATTATCTATGCAAATCAAGAAAATCTCTGTTCTACCACTACCTGCTGCCTCAATATCAACTTTGCCTGTACCAAATAATTTATTTTCAATAAAAGGCAACTTCAAAGAAACATGAGTAATTTTATTAATATTAAGTTCTGTTTCACTATCTGAAAAAATTTCGCCTGATTTGTGAACTATTTTATGTTCATGAAAGATGTATTTTTCTTTTTTATAAGAAATAGAAGTATTAATGAGTAAAATTAAAAAAACAAAGGCCCAGATACCTAAAGTGATTAAATAAATGTAAGGAATAAAAGCAACGTATATTATCATACTAAGAAAGCCTGAAAAAGATAGCAAGACTAAAAATAAAATACTAATTGGCACTAATAACTTGGAGAAAAAGAATGCTTTCTTTTTTGGCTTAACCTCTCTTTTCTCCATATGGCTTATTTACCCACGTTATCCTATTTAAATTTTTTCAAAAAGCTACTAAAATTCTCTTTGTATTTTTCATGTGTACCGATAGATTTATATATATGAAAAATTTCAATTTTATAGAGGATAAATTGTTCTCTGATTTGTAAAAAATGGCAGAAAAAACTTACACAGCAAAAGACATAACTGTTCTTGGTGGTTTAGAAGCAGTAAGAAAGAGACCGGGAATGTATATTGGATCCACAGGACCAAGAGGACTTCATCATCTTATATATGAAGTAGTAGACAATAGTATAGACGAAGCAATGGCTGGCTTCTGTGATCATATAAAAGTCATCATCAACAAAAACGGCACTGTTTCTATAATGGATAATGGTCGAGGTATCCCTGTTGATATGCACCCAAAATACAAGAAACCTGCCCTAGAGATAATTATGACTAAGCTTCACTCAGGAGGTAAGTTTGACAAAACAATTTACAAAGTGTCTGGTGGATTGCATGGTGTTGGTCTTTCTGTTGTAAATGCATTATCAAAAGAACTTGTAATATTTGTCAAAAAAGATGGAAAGATATATTCACAAAAGTACTCAAGAGGAAAACCAACAACAGAATTGCAAATAAAGGGAGAAGATAAAGAATCTGGAACAATGATTACTTTCCTGCCAGATAAAGAAATTTTTGATGATATTGAGTTCAATTTTAATCTGATTACTAACAAACTAAGGGAATTAGCGTTCTTAAATCGTGGTTTAAAGATTTATGCCAAGGATGATAGAACAGGAGAAGAGAAAACATACCATTATGAAGGGGGTCTAAAATCATTTGTAGAATACATAAACAAAAACAAAAGTCCATTACACACGCCAATATTTTTTGAGAAAGAAAAAAAAGATGTAATAGTAGATGTTGGTATACAATACAATTCAGGATTTAATGATAACATATTTACTTTTGTTAACAACATAAACACAATCGAAGGTGGTTCTCATTTATCTGGATTTAAAGCTGCACTTACTAGGGCCATCAATAATTATTCTCATAGTAAAGAAATTAAATTATCTAGCCAAGATGTAAGAGAAGGCATTACGGCAGTTCTTTCTGTTAAAATCCCAGAACCCCAATTTGAAGGTCAGACTAAGACTAAGCTGGGGAATTCAGAAGTAAAAGGAATTGTAGATTCACTGGTCTTTGAGGCACTAACCACTTTCCTAGAAGAAAATCCAAAGATAGCAAACATAATTATAAGCAAAGCTGTGAGTGCTGCAAAAGCAAGAGAAGCAGCAAGAAAAGCAAAAGAATTGGTAAGAAGAAAATCACTTCTGGAAGGAACAACTCTTCCCGGAAAATTGGCTGATTGTTCTGAAACAGATCCAAGCAAATGTGAAATTTACATTGTGGAGGGAGATTCTGCAGGTGGTTCTGCAAAACAAGCCCGTAACAGAGAATTTCAAGCCATACTGCCATTGAGAGGCAAGATTCTTAATGTAGAAAAAGCACGGTTAACAAAGATCCTGAAAAACAAAGAAATCGTTGCCATAATAACAGCATTAGGGGCAGGCATAGAAGATGAATTTGACATCTCTAATTTAAGATATGAAAAAATAATTATAATGACTGATAGTGATGTGGATGGTGCACACATTTCAATTTTATTATTAACTTTCTTTTTCAGATATATGCGCCAATTAATTGAGAAAGGCAATATCTACTTGGCATTACCTCCCCTTTACTTGATAAAGAAAGGCCGTGGATCTTATTATGCACTAAATGAAAAAGAGAAAAAAGAAATTCTAAAAGAAATAGGAGGAAAAGGAGCAAGTATACAGCGCTACAAAGGATTGGGAGAAATGAATCCGGATCAATTATGGAAGACCACAATGAATCCTGAACAAAGATACTTAAAGAAAATCACGATTGAAGACGCTGTTGAGGCAGACAAATCATTCTCAGACCTTATGGGAGATGATGTCATGCCCAGAAAGAAATTCATACAAGAAAATGCAATGAATGTTGCTAATCTAGATATCTAATATTGTTTCTCTGGAGATAGTCATTCCAGGCAAAAACTTTTTAAATGTCTCACAAATCCAGAAGACTATGGCTAAGAAAGGTAAAAGAACAATAAAACTGAAGAGCAAGAAAAAGAGATGGTACCCTATACTTGCACCCAACCACTTAGGAAAAAAAGATCTAGGCGACAGTTACTTAGGAGAACCTGAAGAAGCTATTGGAAGAACCATAAAAGTAAATCTTATGCAAGTAACAGGAGATGTAAAAAGCCAATCTGCAGAAGTTAAATTTATGGTTACTGATTTTAAAGATGGCAGTTTTAATACTAGAATTACTGAATATAATTATTCTCCCTCATCAATAAAAAGGGTTGTTAGGAGAAGAAAGACAAGAGTTGATGATTCGTCGATTATGAAAACAAAAGATGGCAGAAAAGTAAGAATAAAACCCTTCCTATTAACAACAAACAAAGTTAGTAGGGCTGTTGAGTGTAATCTTAGAGCAACTTTAAAGAAAGAATTAGAAAAATTAGTTAACAAGTCTGATTATGAAGAGCTCTTTAACTCAATAATTAATTACAAAATACAGAGAAAATTAAGAGACATATTAACAAAAATATATCCTGTAAAAGCTTTGGAGATAAGAGTTTTAAAAGAAGTGGTGGAAGAAGAGAGATATCAGAAAGAAGACGAGAAAAAGAACATTAAAGAAGAGAAACCTGTTGAAGAGGAGAAAGAAGAACCAAAAGAAGTAAAGAAAAAAACAGAAAAAAAAGAGACTAAGAAAATAGAGAAGAAAGAAGAAAAGCCAAAAAAAGAGAAAAAAAAGAAAGCAGAGAAAAATTCTGTTAAAAAAACAGCTAAAAAGAAATAACTTTTATTCTATTTAAAGCTAAAAAAAGTTTTAAAAAGTAAAAAGAATTATTAAAAAGTAGGTGATAAAATGAAAAAAACAATCTTAATATTAAGTATAGTAGCAGTGTTGTTCATAACTGCTTGTACAAAAGTTCAAATACCTGAAGAAATTAATTGTGGTGAATTATCAACTCAGGAAGAAAGAAATGCTTGTTGTGCAGAGCAAAATGTTGATACTCCACATATAATGTGCGTAGGAGAATGGCAATACACTGAACAAGGATGTAGTTGGGTATGTGAAACTCCTGAACAAGAACCTGAGGAAAGTAACTTTAATGTAAGATATTCCGAAGGTAGGATATACTACAATATAACTGTGGATAAACCAACACCTTGTCACAGCATAAATGTTACAGAGAGTGTAATGGAATCCTATCCTGTCCAAGTTGGAATATACATGGAAATGATTGAATCGCAAGGAATGTGTGCCCAGGTAATAACACCTGAATTAGTACATGGTTCTGTAGAAACTCAGAGCAAACCAGGAAGCATTACATTCTACTTGGATGGAAAAGTAATAAGCAGTGAAAATATTGAATAATTTTCTATTTTTTCTTTTATTTAAAATTAGGGTTATCCATTAACAAAGCTGGAATAATTAGTGTGTGCGATGGAGCCGTCATATAGATTGTCAAAAAAATCTTATAAAAAAAGATACTTAATCTAGTAACCTTTTTATTATCTTAATATTTTCATAGTCAGACATAGCCCCGTAGTGTAGCGGCCAATTGAAAACCATAGTTGCTTTTCAAAACCCAAAAACCTATGGTTTAAGGCAAATCATGCGAGCCTCTGGACAACGAAAATGTCTCATTTTCGAGGATATTTCGTTGAAAGACAGCTTGCGACCCAGGTTCGAAGTGTTGTGAGCTTGCGAATGACAACTCTTAGGTTCCAACTACGAAATTCCTGGCGGGGCTATTATTCTCTAAGAACTAAGCAACTATCTCAACTTCATATCCAGAAAATTCCGAAAGCTGTACTTCTAATCTTTCTATTTTATTACTTAATTTTAGATCTTCAAACATAGCTTTCTTTACTTTTATCTCTCCTTCTAATCTCTCAATTTTCTCTTCTGCATGCTCTATTCGATATTCATAATCTTTGTAATCTACCATCACAGTCTTTTTCTTAACTTTCTCATTCAGCTTACTTTTTTTCTTTTTTAATTTTCCAATTTTTTCTTGGACTGAAGTAAGATGTTTTTTATCTAGACCATCAATTACTTTCTTAATTTTATCCTCTTCTTTCTTTTTCAACTCTATATCTCTTAAGCTTTTTCTAAGGCGCTGTAGAACATCAACAATATCTAAGTTAGCATCATCTTCAACAGACTCAAGAGGGTTCCTGATATAAGTATTCACAAATTCTTCTTTTTTTGTTCCGTGTGCTTCTTTTTTCAAGTATCTTTCAATCCCTTTAAACTTGCTTAATATTCTCTCATTCAGTTTTGAAGTTTCTTCATCAACCTCTTTTCTCTCTTTTTCTATTTTGTTGAATTGTGAAAAATCATCACTTTCTTTTAGCTCAGACATTTTTTCTTTGAGATGGTCTTTCTTTCTTTTGGTTTCCTCCATCTCACCCTTGACAGAATTAATTTCGTGTGTTAGTTTATCACTCTCAACAATAGCCTCATTAAGTTTCCTTATCTCTATGAAAAGATTCTGGTATTGTTTAATAGATTTGCTCTGGACTATTTCCTGAAGTTCATCAACATAGGTTTCTATGTTTTTTAACTGTGATGCTATGTCTTGCATCTCTTTGTTGTAAAAATTCTTCAACACATAGTATGCTTTCCCAGTGTTTTTGTTGAATTTATCTAAAAGGTTTGTAAAATCTTTGCAAAATTCTTCAATTTCATCATAATGTTGTTCAGGTAATCTCAGATCCTCAATGAAATGATAGGTTCTTTTAATATAATTCTCTCTATTGCCTTCCATAATATGGATTTCTCTATCTGGTATGTTCTTGTTTACTAATTCTGCATCTTCAAGGACATCAATTTTTTCATGAAGTTCTGCTTTTGTTTTTTCAATATCAGAATAAATCTCTTTTATATCCTTATTAAATTCTTCAAGAACTTCTGGTGCTATTTCCTCAAGCCATTCTTTAAGTTCAATAGACTTTATTGTCTTTTCTTTAGGCTCCCTACCAAATATATTATCTAAAAATCCCATATTCAAACCCCCTATACAGAACAATATTATGTTATATTAAAAGCTTGCGGAAAGCTATAATAATCAAACATCTTTCCATATTTACATGAAACGGAGATATAAGAAAAAACCCAACTTACATAGAAAGATTGCTCTTGAGAGAATTCATGAATTATTTGAGCAGGCTGAGAAAATCTTTTCAAAAGATCCTGGTTTGTCTGATAGGTATGTGGAATTAGCAAGAAAAATAGGTATGAAATATCGTGTTAGAATATCAAGAGAATTAAAAAGAAGGTTCTGCAAACATTGTTATACATATTTAGTTCCAGGAAAAAATTGTCGTGTTAGATTAACAAAAAAGAAAGTTGTCTATCATTGTAATAATTGTAAGAAATATATGAGGTTTCCTTATCATTAAGCATCTTGTCCTTGGAATGTCTCATAAGATTCATCATAAGGTATAGCGCCTTCTGGAAGAATTTTAGAATAATCACCAACATAAAGTGTATCACATACTCCCCTATCCTCAATTACAAATTCTCTTGAGACAGCACCTTCACTAATAGAATCATATTCATCTAAAACAGGTGCAGAGGCTAAATTAACAACATTCTCCATAGTAAAAAATAATTCAGAGAAAATCTCTCCTCTTTCATTCCCTGTAAATCCGGGTCCGAATTGTACTTTATCAGATAATTCATCAACTGTTGCGTCTATGTATGGTAAAACTCTTAAAAACCCGCTCTCTAAGTTAGTTTCTCCTTCATAATATATTTTTTGAATTGCATTTCCCATATGTATTCCATACAAATCAGCAAGTGCTGCAACATATTCCTCATCAGAAAGATTCTCATCAATTTCTTGTATTGCGTTCAGATAATCTCCTTGTGAACTTAAAAAATGGCTTTCAGACTCATCTTGCCATGCCATAGAATCAATTCTCTCTAGATCTCTCAACAGATTCTGTTTCTGCTCAATCTGGTTCTTGTCATTTACAGAAAGTAGGACAATACAACCAAAAATGTCCTCTTCAATGTGAAAAGCATCCCAGTACTCATCAATAACATAAAACTCATCGTCTGCTAACTCAAAATCATTGTTTGTTTCTAATGTGGGTGTTGGTTCTGGAGTATATGTTGCTGTCTGAACTAATGGAACAGGACTAATTCCTGGTTCTATTCTTGACTCTAAATCACCACCACAAGCTCCCAAAACTAAAGAACTTGTTAGAAAAAATGCTGATGCTCTTCCATACAAACCCATTAATTTTTCACCACACAAAAAGATTTGGTGGCTTATATATAAAGATAGCCCAGTTATCACTCCGCAATAGTTAATAATCGAAACATTTAAATACTTTCAATAACTACTTCAAAGTAGAAAATTATAAAAATCAATCCGTACCTCGTGATAAAAATGTATGATGATGACATGGAAATACTAAAAAGAGTAAAACAACACTCTAAAAAAAGAAATAAGAATTTCTCGAATGCAATAAACAGTAAAAACTTAACTGAAGAGGAGATGGATGATCTGTTTTTATCTTACTGATTAAGATGGCAAGAATAAGAAAATCCAAGACAAACACCACATACTTCATGGACATTCCAAAGTGTGATGAAAACGGAAAGAAATGGAAGAAGAGTGAAGACGAAAACGCCATGGATGTCGTTGAATAATTTTTCTTTTTCACATCATGAGATTATACTATGTTCTGAAAAACTATTTAAAACATGTACCATTCCAATGATACAGATGTATGATTTAGAACTAAACAGGATAATTGAAAAAATAAAGAAAGAAAAAGCAAAGACAGTCTGCTTACAACTACCTGACGGCATAAAACCAAAAGCAGGAGAATTACAAAAAAAGATTGAGAAAGAAACAAACGCCAAAGTTATAATTTGGGGCGGATCATGTTACGGAAGTTGTGACCTGCCTCTAGAAGTAAAGAGACTCGGTGTTGACTTGTTGATACATTTCGGGCATAGCCCATGGCAGGATGCAGGAAAAAGAGATTATGGAAAAATAAAAAAATGAATTATAAGAAAATTTCAGATATAAAAAAAGAAGATGTTGATAAAGAGATTTATGTCATAGCACAGATAAGATCTATTAAACAGACCTCAGGACCAACAATATTTAATCTAAAAGATAAAACTGGGAGCATAAAAGCAACCGGTTTCATAAGTCCTGGTGCAAGGGCATTTCCTTCATTAGTATTAGGGAACAATATACAAGCCAAAGCAATTGTGAAAGAGAGAAACAATAAGATTGAACTAGAAATTCTATCATTTGATAAAGTGAAAGAGAATATTCTCACAAACAGAAAAAAGACTAGTTTTCTAATAAAAAGCAAGAAACTTGAGAAGATGAAAGATGTTTTTCAAAAAGCATCTGAAGCAATAAACAAAGCAATAATAGAAAAAAGACCCATTATAATAAGACATCATGATGATACAGATGGTTATGGGTCTGGAATAGTATTAGAAAAGGCAATACTTTCCCAGATTGATGATGAGAGAGCATATCTCTATGTCTCGAGAAACTCAAGCAGAACCCCATATTATGATTATATTGATGCTCTAAGAGATCTAAACACCCACTTGATATCGAAGAACAGGTATAATAGAAAACCTCCACTAATAATCTTAAGTGATCTGGGTTCTAACAGACAAAGCATTAAGTCTATAAACAGATTAAAGATTCATGACATTGATTTTATTATTGTGGACCATCATAGGTATGATAAAGAAAATCAAAAACAAGCAAAGGTTTTTCTAAATCCCCATGCATATGGGTCTGATTCAAACATAAATGCTGGAGCTTTGGCAACAGAATTAGCATTATTCATAACTCCTGGATTAACTAATGTGAAGCACATTCCAGCTTTAACTGGAACTGCAGACAGATCACAAGGAGAAGAATATGAACTTTATGTAAAGTTATCTGGAATGAAAAAAGAAGAACTAGTAAAATGGGCTACAGTAATTGATCATGAAACATATTACATGAAATTCCAGGAGAGCACAGAACTTCTTCACGATTTATTTTATAGAAGTGAAGAAAATAAAGAAATAATTCCCTCTGTCTATACAAATGTTAAAGAAGAGCTAGATGAAATTGAGAAAGTAGCAAAAAGATACGTTGAGAAAAAAGATTTCAAGAAGTTTACACTCCTAAGGATTGACAAAGGTAAATCCTCTTCTTATGGAGATTATGGGTCTACAAAATTAACAAAAATAACTCATGAGCTAATTGACAAGCCAAGAATAACAATGGCAGAGATGCATGATTCAATAAGCTTCAGAGCAGATGGTGTTGAGAAATTTAGCGTTGTTGATTTGCTAGAAAAGTTAAGAGAAAAATTCCCATATGCATTGATTGGCGGAGGAGGTCATGACTTTGCGGGTAACATTGTGTTTAATGTGGCATCAAAGGAAGAGATTATTAAATATACAATGAAATATATTTATGACATTGATAAATTATAAATATCATTAATATAATGCATAACACATGCTAAGTTTTTCATTATTGGTTCTGACTGTTTATTTAGGTGTTCTAATTGGTAATATAATTTCTGCTAATACAAAAGAAGAACTAAAGCCAGGAAACATTTATTTCAGGTTATTGAAGATAATCTCCATAGGATTCATAAGTGGTATTTTCCTAAATCAATACTTCACTACCACAACCAGTATCATTCTTGCAACAATTATTGCATTGTTCTCTACACTAATAGAAAAAAAGAATTTTTCTAATTTTATCCTCTACACTATTTTTTCAATATTAATCACATTGACAGAGTCAAAAACAATTATGGGAATTATCATATTCTTCTTCGGAATTAGCACTAGTTCAGCAGATTACGATCAGAAAAAATCCTTATTAGAGAATATTGGAACAAGCATAAAACAGAGTTTTGTTTTTATTATATTAGCATTACTTTTGTTTTATTTTAGAACAGAAATACCATTCTAGCCACAAGAATTCCCAGTATTAATCCCATAAGCACTTGTTTTGGCGTATGCCCCAATAATTCATATAATCTCTTTGTCTTGAATTTTTTAAAGTATTTGTAATCATGTACCATCTTGTTTATTATTTGGGCCTGTTTGCCTGCTGCTCTTCTCACACCAACAGCATCAGAAATAATAATCATACTAACAATAAGTGAGAGAACAAACAAATTAGAAGTTCCCTCAGTAAAATAAATTGCCGTTGTCATTGCTGTAACTGATGCTGTATGTGAACTTGGCATTCCACCTGTTCTGAAGAACATCATAAAATCAAGTTCATCATAAGCAATATACTTAAGCAATATCTTAATTATACTTGCAGATAAATAAGCAAAAATAACACTTTGAATAATTTTATTGGCAAAAAGCTCCCAAACCATAACTAAATCAAGGACAAGTGGATATAAAAATTTAACTATGTTAAAGACAAATTTTTTAATAAGCAGCTACCTAGTTTAGTCTAATTAAAATGAAAAAGGGCATTATTATTGGAAGTATAGTTATTTTTTTTATAATAGTCATTACTGCATTTAGGTCTAGTCAACCAGGACAATACGATGAATTTGCTCAATGTTTGGCAGAGTCTGGTGTAAAGATGTATGGTGCTTGGTGGTGTTCTCATTGCCAAGACCAGAAAAAAACATTTGGTAATTCCTGGAAAGTTTTTGAAAAGGCGGGAGGATATGTTGAGTGTTCTCCTGGAGGATCAAGAAGTTTCTCACAATTCTGCATGGATCAAGGCATAGATGGAACACCGACATGGAGATTTCCTAATTCTTCAGAGGTTAGTGGAAAAACTGATCTTTACACAATATCACAGAAATCAAATTGTGAATTATAATCGTAATCTTTTTAATTATAAGGTTTTTTCTTTTTTTGTGATAACATGGCAAAATTATACAAAGTAAGAAAAAAATGTCTTATTTGCGGTAAAGTATTCTATCCTAAGTACGCTGGTTCACTTTATTGTAAAGAATGCAAGAATAGGAAAAAGAAAAAGAATAGTGAAGATAAATCTTCTAAAAAAGAGACTAAGAAGAGTAAATCAACCAAGAAAAAATCTAAGAAGAATTAAAATTTTTCTTTAATAATTAAATGGACAAATTATATAAAGTCCTGGATTTTTTTAGATAAAATAACTTAGATGGGGGTTTTTTATTATGGTTAAAAAGAAAAAAAGAAGTTCTAGAAGATCTAAAAAGACAAATAAAAAAGACAATAAAAAAGATATTTGGCAATATGCCACAGTCATCTTAGGATTATTGTTCTTGTTGTCTGTTTTTACAAAAGGATTTACAGATATACCCACAATTATCCCTAAAGACATGGGTAATAAACCAACAGGGAATGCAAAAATCACATTAGTTGAGTATTCAGATTTTCAATGTCCATTCTGTGCAAGGGCTGCTCCCACAGTCAAGCAAATTCTTGATGAATATGGAGACCAGATTGAGTTTGTCTACAAACATTTTCCTCTGACAAGCATACATCCACAAGCACAAAAAGCTGCAGAAGCTAGTGAATGTGCTCGTGATCAGGGTAAATTCATGGAATATCATGATATAATATTCCAAAACCAAAATGCATTGACAGATGCGGACCTAAAGAGATATGCAAATCAACTTGGATTAGACACAGGAGAATTCAATGAGTGTTTAGACAGTGATGAAAAGACTTCTATTGTCCTAGCTGATCTGCAAGAAGGTCAGAGCAAAGGAGTGAGAGGAACACCAACTTTCTTTATCAACGACCAACAGTTAGTGGGTGCACAACCTTATGAGAATTTCAAAGCAGTAATTGAACAAGAATTAAATACAGATGAATCTGATGAACCTGAACCCGAGCCAGAACCTGAAGATGATTTTATAAGAAGCTCAATAGATGATGATCCTATTGTTGGTTCAGAAGATGCTAAGGTTGTTTTAATTGAATTCTCAGATTTTCAATGTCCATTCTGTTCAAGATTCTGGGAACAGACATTACCAAGCATAAAAGAGAACTATGTGGAAACCGGAAAGATACAATTTGTCTACAGAGATTTTCCATTAGACAACTTACATCCTCAGGCAACACCTGCTTCAGAAGCATCTGAATGTGCACATGAACAGGATATGTTTTGGGATTTCCATGACAAATTATATCTCAACTATCAATCTCTTAATGTAGACAATTACAGAACCTGGGCTGAAGAACTTGGTATTGATATGACACAATTTAATGATTGTGTTGATTCAAAAAAATACCAATCAGAAGTAAGAAATGATTTTAGTGATGGTCAGAGCTCAGGAGTAACAGGAACACCAGGATTTGTTATTGGAATTAAACAGGAAGATGGCACTGTTGTCGGAGAGAACATCAAAGGTGCACAACCTTATAGTGTTTTTGAAGCTGCAATAGAAAAATATCTTGCTCAAGTTTAGTTCTTTTTTTCTTTTATTTTTTTCACTACTCCGTTTTCTTTATAAAGAATAGTGCTTTTCTTTGTCACTAGTGATTAAACTTGATACGAGCAAAAATTGAAGTATATACAAGCCCTACTTGTCCACATTGCCCTCATGCTAAAAAGGTAGCAGATGAGGTTGCAAAAAACAGAGATGATGTAAAAGTTATAGAGATAAGCACAGGGACAAAAAATGGACAAAAAAAGGCCAGGAATAATAATGTAAGGTCTGTACCAACAATATTCGTAACTAGCTCAGAGATTGAAGACAAAATAGGCCACGTTGGAACACCTAGTAAAAAATCACTCAACAAGATGATTGATCTTTCTCTAGGAAAAGAGGAATGGCCAGAACACAAAGGATTATTCCAGATTATTTTAGATAAACTAAAAATAAAGATAAAGACCTGAGGTGAAGTAAAAATGAAAGTAAGAGTATTTTCAACACCAACTTGTCCATATTGTAATATGTTAAAAAATTTCCTGCATGAAAAGAATGTTCCATTTGAGGACATTGATGTTACACAAAACAGGGAATCTGCAATAGAAATGATACGTATTTCAGGACAGAGAGGTGTGCCTGTAGCAGATATCAATGGCAACATTGTTGTTGGTTTTGATCAACACAGAATAAAATCTCTGTTGAATCTGAACTGAGAAAAAAATAAATAGTCATAAAAGATGCCTAGATATATGCTTACATTTGCCTGTCAAGATATTGAGTTTTCAGAGTTACTCCGATGTAGCTTTGAACTCAATAAGACGGAATATAATGTTTTTATGTTCCTATTAAAACAACACAAATGGTGGACAGCCTCAAAAATAGGAAAAGCAATGAATTTTGACAGAACTACTGTACAGAAAGCTATTAAGAGCTTAGCAGAAAAAGACATTGTAAAAAGATATCAGGAAAATCTTTCTAAAGGTGGATATACTTATTTGTATAATATAAAAAATAAAGAAGACATCAAAAAAAGAATGGAGAAAATTGTCTCAGATTGGTACAAAGAAGTCCAAAAAGAGATTCAACATTGGTAATTATTCTACATGTCCTCTAACTATCATTCTGCCAAGCGGGCTTAACTCAAGAGCAATTTTTCCTTTAGATTCTGTAGTTTCAATAAGACCCATTGTCTTTAGGCCCTCAGATTTCAGGTTACCATTAACATGATAAGATATTAATGGAAGACTCATTCCTGTCTTTTTGCTTAACTCATCTAAAGACTGACAACAGTTTTCTTTATGTAATATATTCAATAATTCCATTTTCTTATCACTTATTAATTTATAATAATTAAATTTCATCACTGGGAGCATCATTGCTTTATCCTTAGAAACTGCAAATGCTTTTAGGCCGTTAACAAAAGCAGCACTAGTAGCTGCACATCTTGTTGTTCTATCTCCTGTTGCAACATTAACTAAAATCTCTTTTTCTTTTTCAGAAGTCCTAATGTCTGCTATTGCTTTAAATGTGTTTTCCCAGATTTTTATTTCATTATCCCCTTTAATATTCATAACATGCAAAGGCATCTTGAATTTATCCAGGTCTTTTTTTACTGACTCAACTTCATCATCATATTTTGGTGGAGATATCAATATGATTTTCTCAGTAGGAAATTCTCTGATTCCAACAAACAAAGCGTCCATATGGTCTCCCATTGGTGCAATAACAATTTTTTTCATTTTATTAATTAAATTTCTCCTTTACTTTTAAAATTTTGTATTTTAAAATTAAAAAAGAGGTTTTCAAAAGAAATCTTTAAATATCAAGAATTTTTTGAAAGGTACATGGAGAAAACTCTGGATCTTGATTCTTTTATCAATACAGAGACAGAAAAAACAATGACAGACAATAATGAAAAAAAGACGCCAATTGCTATTGAACTTGCAAAGAAACAGAGAGCTATCTCTGTAGCTGAATTCTTTGAGAAAAACAGACATTTGTTGGGATTTGATAATAAGAAGAAAGCACTTCTAACAACAGTCAAAGAAGCTGTTGACAATGCACTAGATGCATGCGAAGAAGCAAACATACTTCCTGAGATTATTGTTGAGATCACAGACATGGGAGATGACAGATATAGAATCGTTGTAGAAGATAATGGACCTGGAATTGTAAAGAAGCAAATACCAAAGATTTTTGCAAAGCTGCTTTATGGCAGCAAGTTCCATACTTTAAAACAAAGCAGAGGACAACAAGGAATGGGCATATCTGCCAGTGTAATGTATGGACAACTAACAACAGGAAGGCCTGCAAAAATCATATCAAGAATTTCTCCAGACCACCCAGCTATGGAAGTCGAACTAAAGATAGATACTGTGAAGAACAGACCAAAAATAATCTCACGTAAAGAAGTTGAATGGTATAAAGAACATGGTACACGTGTAGAGATTGATTTAGAAGGATATTATATGCAAGGTTCTCAGTCTGTAGATGAATACATAAAACAAACTGCAATAATTAATCCTCACACCACAATTATATATCAACCACCTCGTGGTTCTCAAGTATTGTTTGTCAGGGCAACAGAACAAATGCCTAAAGAACCAAAAGAGATAAAGCCACACCCCCACGGTGTTGAGTTAGGAAGATTAATGAAAATGTTGCAGGCAACAGAATATAGAACATTACAAAGTTTCTTAACAAATGAATTTACTCGTGTTGGTTCTGGTACTGCGAAAAAGATATGTGAGAATGCAGCATTATTGCCATCTACTAAACCTAAAAAATTAAGCAGAGAAATGGCTGAACAATTAATGAGGGGAATAAAGAAGACAAATGTGATGAATCCACCTACTGATTGTATTTCTCCAATTGGAAAGAATCTTTTAGAAAAAGGAATAAGAAAAGAAGTAAAAGCAGAGTTTTATACCTCAACAACAAGAAGTCCGTCTGTTTATAGTGGTAATCCATTTGTTATTGAAGCAGCCATAGCATATGGAGGTAATCTGCCTGCTGACAAAAGTGCAGAAATTTTAAGATTTGCAAATCGTGTCCCTTTATTATATCAACAAGGCGCTTGCGCTGTCACAAAATCAGTTACAAGAACTAATTGGCGTTCTTATAAATTAAAACAAAGTAGAAACAGTATCCCCCAAGGTCCTGTGATTATTCTCGTTTCTATAGCTTCAGTATGGGTGCCCTTTACAAGTGAGGCGAAAGAAGCAATTGCCCATTATCCTGAAATCATAAAAGAAATAAAATTAGCATTGCAGGAAGTCGGACGTGACCTTGGTACTTATCTAAGAAAAAAGAAAAAGCTCAAGAAAGAGATGAAAAAGGTTGACTTCATTTCTAAATATCTACCTCATGTATCTGAGGCATTGCAAGATTTACTTAATCTAGATGCTGGCGAGAAATCTCGCTTAGAAGGACATTTAGAAGTAGTATTAAACAAATCTCGCTCAATTAAAAAATCTGAGCTTAAAAAATTAAAACAAGATTATGGGCCCACCTTACAAAGGAAAAGAACTGATTTGGATTCTTTAGAAGGCGAAAGTGTGAGAGAGGAAGAAGATGAAGAATAATGTAGATGTTTCAAAGAAGATAAAAGACATATCTAAAAATATATATGAAGATATTGTCAATGAAAAAAAACCGAAGATAAATACTCCAGTAAGGTCTTTGTCAAATGTTATCTATAATAAAAAGGATGGTTATTTTGAGTTAGATAAAAAAGAAAAGAAAAGGACATTAACAGCCTCAACAGTCAAGACCTTTGCACAGACATTAAGAATGATGGCGCTTTCTAAAGACCTAGTTGAGTCAGATGACATTGCAACAAAAAGAGAAGCATATTATGTAAGCAAAAACTGGGGAGATGCCCGTTTCAAAGAACAAACAGAGTCTGACACCGTAATGGATGATGTTGAAGCAATGTTCCGTGTTAACAGAGAACAGCTTGGTTTTATCCCTGAAGAAAAAGGTGGAGATGTTGCTGGAGAATTAATTGTAATAGATAAAGATCCCGATACTGGAGAAGAAATTAGGATAGATTGTACTAAATTTGGTTCTGGTGCTTACTCTGTCCCAATTTCTGTGGAGCATCTGAAATTCAAGACAAATGCTAAGTTCATAATGGCTATTGAGACAGCAGGTATGTTTCAAAGATTAGTTAAGCATAAATATTGGAAAAAAGCTAATTGCATTTTGATATCTCTTGGTGGAGTTCCAACAAGGGCTTGTAGAAGATTTATCAGAAGATTGAGTGATGAGATAAAAATCCCTGTATATGTGTTTACAGATGGTGACCCATATGGTTATTTGAACATATATAGGACACTAAAAGTGGGTAGTGGTAATGCTGCTCATATAAATGAATATTTCTGTGTTCCTCATGCACAATTTATAGGGATAACAACAAGGGACATTATTGAGTATAAACTGCCTTCTCATCCTTTGACAGATCATGACCTAAAAAGGATAAAAGATGGTATGAAAAATGATCCTTTTGTTCGGCAACACAAACCATGGCAAAAAGCTCTTACAGAGATGGCTAAACTAAAGAAGAGGGCTGAGCAGCAGGCATTAGCTAAATATGGACTTAATTTTGTTATCTCTGATTACTTGCCTAAAAAACTAGCAGACCAGAAATCCTGGCTACCATAAATATATAAATATTTAAAAAGAATTTCTTTATTCTCTAAGTTATGGCCTTGTAGCCTAGTCTGGATAAGGCATCTGCCTTCTAACTCCGGAAAGACAGCAGAGGATCGAGGGTTCGAATCCCTTCAAGGCCACTTATTTTTTCTCACTGGACATTTTTCTGTGAAGTATATAAACTAAATCACCCAACACAGTTAAATAAAGGCGATTTGTTTATGAAAATCTCTTTAGAAAAATATCATAATGAGAAAGTAGCAAGAATTGTAGGAGAAATCTTAAGTGATGGACACATACAACTAGACAACCGTTATTTAATCTCTTTCTATGCAAAAGATAAGTCGGTGATGGATAATTTCATTTCAAGGTTTCAAAAGATATTTGGAATAAAGGAGTATCTATATAAAGACAGAGGAAGATACAAAGTATATTTTAAGTCTAAAAAAATTGCTAGTGTTCTAATTAACCTAGGTGTTCCTTTTGGAAATAAAACTAACTCTCCTTTTCTAGTACCTAAATGGATATTCAATGGGTGTAAACAAGTCAAAAGTAATTTTCTGTCCGCAATATATGACTGTGAAGGATATATTTATTCAACTAAAACCAAATATGGAAAAAGATGGAGAATAGGTCTAGAGTTTTATAAAAATAAAGAGATAGTTGATTTTGGCATAGAATTTATGAATCAACTTAAAAAAATATTGAATGAGTTCAATATTAATTCCTCTCCAGTCAGATTCAAAAAGGGAAATATTAGGAAAGATGGTTCTGAATCAATTGGTGTAAGATTTGAAATCGAGAAATCAAGTTTCGAAAACTTTTATAAGTATATCAACTTTCAAATAAAAAGTAAGCGAGGTAAGCTAATTAAGGCCATATGGCCTTAGCATTGCGGGGGTCATTTCTCTTTGAGAAACCCTAGGCCAAGCGGCTAAGGCAGAAGGCTGCAATCGTTTTGGGCTTTTGAGCTATAAAGCTATGATATGTAGAGCCCTTCGATCGAGGGTTCGAGTCCCTCCCCTCGCTCTTTTTTTTAATTTATATAAAGACTTAATAATTAGTTATTTTTTCCCTTTGTCATGCCAAAAACAAATTTAACATATATTAAAAATGTGAACATATCTATTACAAAGAAAGATGTTAAAGTCAATAGTTCTCCAGAGAATACAGAAGTCAGAATTATAAGTCATATGAGAGATTATGATGTCCTAGAAGATATTGTGACTGAACAAGTGGGGCAGAAATTGGGCAATAGTGTCTATCTCTTGGTTGAAAATTTTGCTTATACACATCCAAAGACAATCCTTATCAGGCAAGAAACAGATGAAGGGTTGGGATATGCATTTAGGATGGGAAGAATTAAAGAAGAGGTTTGGAAGAAGAGTTTTTTTGATGATACCTTTGGTTGGAGGAACGAAATCGAGGATCTTTATTTGGAGATGCTCATCAAAGACAATCATATTGATGTGCATGTTCCTGATTTTAGCAGACCCATTAAAGGAGAAAAAATCTATAAAGGTAATATAAGGATGCTTCCCCCCGTCCATCCAGATTATTCAGGAGATATTGCTGGCTTTCATAAATATGTAGAAAACTGGATAAATGACCCACCTGAATTATATCCAAAGGGTAAAGGAGTAAGTCCTAGTTTACTAGATTAAATAATTGAGAAGATTATTTAGGATTATAATATTTATATACTTTCAAAGTGCTCTATAAGGGAAACGAACTTTTGTGATATTGCTCTCCCCTCGCTTTTTTTTCTTTAAAGAAATAGAAAAAAAGGGAGTTTACCTCCCCATACCGAAACCTTTTTTATGGATTCCAATGCCTCTGGCAAAACCATTTCCTAAAGGAAAATTACCATCAAGTTCATCTCTTAATTTGTGAACTAGATCATAATTGCCATTCTGTCTGGCTTCATGCATCTCAACTAGAGTATAGAAGTCATCTTCTGAAAGTGTCTTTTCATCAGTTAGATCTTCTATTGCATCAAGATATGCATCATAGTCTCCTGATTCAATTGCATCTCTCATCTCATCTCTGTGTAATCTCATCTGGTCTCTATATTGGTGTCTCTCAACTAACTCTCCGAAGTTCTCTTCTGTCAATCTTGCCTGAATTGCATTTTTCCAGCCATCAAAGTCATTGTTTTCAATAGCTGTTTGGATTTCTTCCCTATCTTCTGCATTCCATCCAAAGCCGAATGCAGTTGCAGTTCCTACTGCTACAATCCCCACCAACATTAGGGAGATTATTGCTAATAATGCTTTTTTCATTTTTATCCTCCATCAAGCTATGCTTGACAACAACAATTAATAATAACTGATTTATAAGCAAGAAGAAGCCCAAATATACATTTGAAGTCCATATCATTTAAAAAGAATTAAATATCTGCTTTGGTTGTGATTAATCATGAATGGGCCTCCTTTCTTATTTAGACCTGTGTTTTGGATAGAATTCTTATATTCTATGGTAGTAATAATATCTTGTCTAGTGATTTATTTCAAGACAAGAGAGATGTATGAATTATCATCTCATTCAGGTATAAAATATTTTGGACTTACCTTCTTATGTTTTGCAATAGCTTACTTTTTTAGATTTTTCTTTAGTTTCTTCTTCAGACTATTTATTTCATCTCCCAGATTATTTAGACCTAATCAAATTGGTTTCAGGATAGGATCAGACATATTTGTATATGCAAGTACTATGGCTGCCCTATACCTCTTATTGAGCTTAATATGGAAAAACATCAAAGACGGAACAAAATATTTTGAAGTTATTCTTCATCTTGTAGCTATTATTATAACTTTGTTAGTGCATTACATCATTAATCCTGCTGTCCATATTGGTGCTTTAACAATAATTTTCTTCATAACAACTATTGTGAGTTATTCAGAGCAGAAGCATTCAAAGAAAAAACATTTCTCAAGAATGAGTTTTGTCTATCTTTTAGTATTTTTATTATGGATATTTAATATAATTGCTCTAGAAGTTCCTTGGTTCTTATTAAGATTAAAAATTGCACTATATTTGATTTCTAGTGGTTTGTTTTTGTTAATTTTCTGGAGAGTTGTAAGAAGGAGAAAAAATGGGTCGAAGAAATAGATTAAAAATAATTTATGATATCCTGGAGATTATTCAGAAACATCACAATTCTATTAAACCAACTCCTCTATTGAGATATTCAAATCTGTCTTCTCAGAGTTTCTCCGAATATTTTGATGAACTAAAAGAAAAAGGTTTTGTAAGAGAGATTGAAGAAAAAGGAAGAACATATATCTCTCTAACAGACAAAGGATTCAAATATCTAGAGAGATATCAAACTATTGTTGGATTTATTGATGACTTTAATCTTTAATCTTCATAACAAAGTCCGTTTCTACATGTGGCACTGCTACCAAAATATTCCTTACAATCTACTGTCTCAGTATAACATCTATATGTTCTGACATTACATCTTGGCATTCTCTTAGTATAACTTCCACTGCAAGAAGGCTGACCACAATCACTGTCATATTCACATTCTCTATTTGTTATCTCTCGGACACATTCTTCATCTGTCATGATATATCCTTCATCACAATCACAATCTCCTGTCCACCTATTGAAGAACATATGTGCATCATTACATTGTGACGTAGACACACACAAGTCCTTATGAGTGTCAAATAGAAATCCTGGATCACACATGCTGCTCTCTACAAATCTATCTTTATCTGTCTCGTGTTCCTCCCATTCTATAACTTCAACATTTTTTTGCTTTTCAAATTCGGCTTGAGAAATACACTTTCCGCCAAACAAAAAGAAACCCTTTACATAATAAGGTTTGTCTGGAGGACAATTGTTTTTCTGACCAAGAAATTGTGCTCTTGTATTTATTAGAAAAGTTTTTTCATCATAAGAAGTACTGCCTTTCAGTTTTAACTCAATATATTCTCCAAGAATTTCACCATCAACACAAGAACCATAAAAAACACCACCAATCCTAAATGGTCTCTCTTTAGGACACAATAATTTTCCAGACATCTCAGCCTTCTTATAATGATATGCTGTTTTAACAAGATTATCTTTAAACTCCTGCATTTCTTCTTCTGTGCATGCACTAACAAAAATAACTAAAATAAGAAAAAAAACTAATATTTTTTTCATAAATCTCCCCCCATATTACTCCAGGTTAATTTGGTTCAATTTAAAAATTTTTTCTACCCATGATTTATAAACAATAGAAACATAATAGACTATAGGTGATATGATGGCAAATAAACATATGAAGTACTTTAGAAAAATTCCAAAACCTGAAGAAGAAATAAAAAATAAAGATCACTCTAAATAGTTTTCATGAATATTTCCCTTCTGCCACTGGAACAATAGTTGTCTTGAAAACCTAATTATATCTGGTTTTCCACCTTTTTTTAAGATGTTCTTCTTTAAAGCTGCCTTTTCTATAAACTTAAGTGGTCCTTCATACTCAATATCATAATATTTCTCAAACAATTCTGGATATTCTTCAATGATCTTCATAGCAAAGTACTCTGGCTCTTTAACATGCTGTGGATTAAATGCACCTATCAAAATTTGTTTTTGTAGGTCTTTTTCTCTGAATTCCAACACACCGGGCGTATCTATTAATTTTATTTTGCCTTTGGCCTTAACAAATTGTATTCCCCTAGTATGTCCTGCCTGACTGCTTGTACTGGCTGCTTTACTTCCTTTAAGCAGATTAATGATAGAACTTTTGCCGACGTTTGGATAACCCAAAACACCAACCGTGCAGTTTTCACCCCTGGAAAGCTGCATAATTTTCTTGAAAAGTAAAGTGCCCCCATGTTTTTCTGTTACACTAACGAAGACAGCTGGTGAAAATTCTCCTTTTAGAGATTCCGCTTTCTCATGTGTAATCAAATCACACTTGTTCAATACATAGAGTAAATTTTTTTCTCTCTGGAGAACCTTTTCTTCTATCTCTTTATTTCTAGTCAATTCTGGAAAACGAGCATCTAAAACTAACAAAACTATGTCAGCATCTTTTATTACATTATTTACAAGTTTCCAAAAGTTTACCATAATTATTAGAAAGGGGGTTAACTATATAAGGAGTTCTATGTTTTTGAAAAATATGAAGAGAATTTACATTATCTTTTTTGGAATAATTCTATTTATTAGTGCATGTTCTAATACAAATCTTGGTAAATGTTCTTCTCTACAAGTTGATCCAGAGAAATGCGAATTTGGCACTTATACCCTTAATCAAAGCGGATGTCTATTTAGATTATGCAGACCTTCTGAAAGCTTTAATTGTAACAATCTTTCTGTCGGTTCAGAATATTATGATGGATGCAATACTTGTTACTGCCAAGAAGAAGGAGAAGTCTGTACTGAGATAGCTTGTGTTAATGACACAGAGAAACCAAAAACAATAGAAGAATACAATTCAATGATTGAATACACATGCAATGAGGACAGTGATTGTGTCATAAAAGATGTACATAATTGCTGTGGTTATTATCCAAAGTGTGTCAATATTAATTCTAAAACAGACCCAGATCTAGTTAAAGAAATTTGTGAAGAACAAGGTTTGGCTTCTGATTGTGGCTTTCCAGTTATCGAGAGTTGTGAATGCATAAACAATCAGTGTACTGCTAAGTAAACCAGTATACATATTTCCGAAACTTTTATATACAGCTCTTGTCTTAATTAACATGTATGACTATTTGGACCCCAAAAGATGAAGCTGGTATTAAAACACAGTGGCATCCATTTGATGTTGAAGACAAAGCAACATGGGAAGAAAGCAACCTTCTCATATACAGCACTGAGATAAAACAAGTCAGGTTAATACATTTAGAAAACGTCTACAGATATATGTGGCACTATTTGACTGAAGAAGGATGGAAACATCCAGAAAAGGGAAAACAATTTGAAGATTTTTATGGTGAATATAGAGACCAAGAAGACCACAAAGAAATAAGATGGTGGTGGAGAATGGAAAAATCACCAGGAGGGATAGGTGGAGCCCATCAATATTTCAAGCAGAAAGTCTACATAGACTGTCTAACAACAAATATGAAGAGAGTTGAAATAATGTATAAGGGAAAAAAGATAAAACCTTATATGGGTGAATTTCTAATGTGGTTTAATTCTGTTCTTGAATTAGATGTGCATAATTGGTTTGATACTCACTGGTTATTGAAAGTTCTAAAGGATTTCTTTCCTAGATTAATCTACAAACAGAGGATAAGAGAACAAGAGATTGAGTTAAGGAGATTCTCAGAAAGATTCGTTGAAGATGTTAAACATTTCATTGGATTAAATAGAGTCGCAGAGACAAGGAAACCAATGGAGCCAGAGAAGCAGTTTTTCTGATAAAATATTTATAATCTACTCTAAATGATACTCTCATGAGAAAAAAGAAAAATTCTCAAAGAATAAAAAATCTCATGATCCTAGTTCTCATTTTGTCTGGATTTATTAGACTTGTGTTAGGATTTATTAATCCCTATAGTGATGATCCACACATAATAGATATAAATCATCTTGTTGATACCGGTGAGTTTCCCGATAGAGACAAGGGAACTTGTACTGCTAGTTGTTATACTCCAAAATTCTACTATTTTGTAAATGCAGAAATAATCCGTGTGTTTAATATTAATATGGAATCAAGAGAAAGAGTTGGGAATCTAGTTAGTGTTATTGCGGGCATTATTACACTACTTTGTGTTTATTTATTTCTATTGGAATCTAAACTAAAGCCGCTTACAAAATTGGCAACGTTCTCAATAGTGGCATTTAATCCAGGACTAATCAGAGTAAACATACAAATAATCCCTGATAGTTTTGTGATTTGTTTTGCTGTTATCAGTTCTTATTTCGCCTTCTTATTTCTAAAAAGAAGAGACACTGAGAGTTTTTTACTCATGTCCTTATTCTGTATTCTAACATGCATTACAAAAATGAATGGGATTGTGCTTTTTCTCTCAATACTCTCTATTCTTGGTCTTATAACTATCATTGAAAGAAAGTATCGGAAAAGAAATTTTATCTACTTAATATGTTTTCTAGGTCTTATTCTTTTGATTGTTCCCTGGTTTGGTGGTTATTTTGATAACTATCTAATAGGGGGGAATTTTATCACATATGATACCTATATAGAAAAAAATCCTTTATACTTTTTTAAAGAGACTTATATTGATAGTCCAGGCATTACTTCTTTTTATAAGGGTTATTTAAACTTTCCTCTATTAAGCCTTATAAGAAACCCAAAGATAGTTAACTATGTTAGCACCAACACTGTATTAGAAGAACACATGACTTCATTGTGGACTCAGATATACGGAAGATCACTTTTTCTACCATTCAGCTGCGGCATGTTTAATGGCAATGAAACTATGAAACATTATCTGTGGTTTCAACCAGGTTCATTCTATTTGTTTCTAGGAAGAACAATCATGATTCTTGGTTTATCTTTAATCTTTCTATTTTTTTCTGGTTTATTTTCTCTCTTAGAATTAATAATAAATAAAAAGTTGAAAATTGAAAATGCTTTCTTGTCTTTGTTGTCAATTGCATATCTTGGGTTCATGGTTATTTTTACAATGAGATACAGAGATTTTTATTACCTAAAAGAGATATACATATATCCTGGATTAATCGGACACATATTTGTGTTTTCTTTAGGTTTGGATAATCAGAAAAAATTGTATAAGTTTTTCTTAATTATAATTGGAGTGATTATTTTAATACATTTACTAGATGTAACTCACATTTATGTTGCAATAATTAAGTCAATAAGCAGTATTGTAAGTAAACCAATTATAGTATAAAACACGTAATCTTTTTAAAGAACTAATCAATTCAGGGATTATACGCCTCCGTGGCTTAGTGGCTACGCGCTAAAATTCCTTACTGAATTCACTGGTATATGGCGCGCCACATATAGCGGCTGACTTGTATCTATAAAGAAAGATATCAGCAGGTCGAGGGTTCAAGTCCCTCCGGAGGCTTGATTTATCAACCCCCCTGTGGTTTCCGAATATCAATTAGGATATCCCAGTGGCTTACTTTTCTTTAATAAAATACAATCAACAGAATCAGAACCAGTGTAACAACAGTATGTATTATTGTATGAACATCTCTTGGAACTTTTATGAAAAATTCATGATGTTTCCAGTTAATTCCGAATAAGAGAAGAAAATATTTTGTTAAATCAGGCAAAACAGCAAACAACATACCAATTAAGACATTTTTCTCCAATAGAAAATTTTTCTGATATAATATGGCAAAAACAAACAATATAAGGACAAACTGCAAAGCCATTATCATCCTTGTAAAATATTTTATATCTTTTGAAAGAGAGTCATAATAATTCAATGTTGCTTCCCCTGACCTGTTTTTAAGAATGTAGAAAGGAAATAAATCCATAACAAAATGTGAAATTAAGGAGATTATGGCAATAATATAGGGATTATTAAGATAAAGTCCGAAGATTGCACCCATAAGAAGGTGATTTTGAGCCATCATTTTAATTTGATGATAGGAATTAAGGTTTATATTTTTTTAGTTAACAGAAAATAATTTAAATTGAGTTTTATTTCAGAGCAGTTACGGGACCGTAGCTCAGCCTGGGACGCACTAGAATCGAAAGATTCCTTGGTTTCCTGCGTGCGCAGGAAAGAGCACACGGCTGAAGCATCACCATCAGCACTGTAACTGATGATTAAGAAACCGTGGTGTCCTGGATTCAAATATCCAAAAGGGAAACAGCAAATCCCTCAGGATTTGAAAGTTCCAGCGGTCCCACTTTTTATTAAGGGCCCGTGGCTTAGTCTGGTCACTCGCTGGGGTTGTACCCTGGTATTGAGGCAATGGAGCGCTCGACTGATAACTTATCAGTAAGAAATCGAGTGGTCGGCGGTTCAAATCCGCTCGGGCCCATTCCTTTCTGATTATTTTAACTTTTCATCACCTCTACTTCAATCAATTTTAAATATAAGGTCTAGTTTTTCCAAAAAAATGGATAGGGGGAAAACTTTATTTTCAACATTATTAGCACTCTATACTGCCATCTCTATGACTGCATGTACCACTACTGCAAATAAAGAAACAAAAGTATCTAAAATCACACCAAGCCAAGTAATAACAGAAACATTCACTCCAACACTGGAGGAAATCACTGCAACACCTACATTAACTGAAACACCTACAATAACACCAACAGACACACCAATACCAACAAATACTCTAACACCAACACCAACAGAACACCCATATAATGAAGAGTGTAGGTATAATCTAAGATTAATTGAACAGATATATCCTAACACATCTGCTGTAAAGAGAAATTCAGAATTCACAGAAACCTGGCTAGTCGAAAACACAGGAAATTGTGATATTTGGGGAAGTGAATTTGCTTATATCTCTGGTTCTGAACTAGAGCGAATAACAACACACATTCCATATATTAAAGCAGGAGAAGAAGCACAGATAAGCATAAACTTAAGAGCTCCCAGTGAACCAGGAATCTATAAATCAAAATGGGCACCAGTCTATATAAAAGAAGACTCTGAAATGGTTATTATTGGTGATGAACTATCAACAGAGATTATAGTGGATGGTATACTTGAACAAGAAAAGTTTATTGCTATTGATCTATCTGAACAAAAACTATATGCATATGATGAGGGAGAACTTAAACATACTTATATTGTTTCTACAGGAAAAGCTATTACTCCAACACCAACAGGACAATATAAAATAGAACTAAAGAAACCATCTCAAACAATGGGCAGAGACGATAGTCTTCCTAATGTTCAGTGGGTAATGTATTTTAAGCTTAATAGTATAGCTGGTTATGCTATCCACGGAGCGTATTGGCATAATAATTTCGGTACACCAGTAAGTCATGGTTGTGTCAATGTTCGGACAACACAAGCAGAAGTTCTTTATGAAATGTATGATTATGATGATCCTGTTTATATTGTAAATAGCATCTCTGATTTATCTGTGGACTCTTCACAGACTTCAGAATTACCTGGAAAGTAAATGTATTCTATAAATTGGCTCAAGAGACGTTACTATTACATTTAAATATAACAATTGATTATTTTCCGGAATGGGGTTGGGTAGAAACTTATTTTCAACATTATTAGCACTCTATACTGCCATCTCTATGACTGCATGTACCACTACTGCAAATAAAGAAACAAAAGTATCTAAAATCACACCAAGCCAAGTAATAACAGAAACATTCACTCCAACACTGGAGGAAATCACTGCAACACCTACATTAACTGAAACACCTACAATAACACCAACAGACACACCAATACCAACAAATACTGTAACACCAACACCAGAAGTGTGTGAATATTCTATAGACTTCTTAGTGGATGCTACTATACCAGACAACACAGTAATAGAACCAGACACAAAATTTACAAAAACCTGGCTTGTCGAAAATACTGGTAATTGTGATATTAAAGATGCAAAATTAGTCTATTTGTCTGATTCAAGATTAGATGGAAAAAAGGTTTCAATACCTTATATGGGAGTGGGTGAAGTAGCTGAGATATCTATAGAATTAAAAGCACCCAGTCATCCTGGAACATATAAATCTACGTGGATGCCCATGATAAAAGAAGATTCTGGAAAAGTCATGTTTGGTGATGAACTATGGGCCCAGATTCAGGTTGAAGGTGAACTGCCCTATGATAAATATATCTTAATTGATTTATCAGAACAAATGTTGTATGCATATGATGAGGGAGAACTAAAGCATTCATTTTTAGTATCAACCGGTTCAACATATCCAACACCCATGGGTGAATATGAAATTGAGCTTAAAGTCCGTTCTCAAACCATGTCAGGTCCAGGATATAGTCTTCCTAATGTTCAGTGGGTAATGTATTTTTTGATGAAGGGAGGAGGTTATGCTATACATGGTACGTGGTGGCATGATAATTTTGGAACACCGATGAGCCACGGCTGTGTCAATGCTACGAATGATGATGCAAAAGACATTTATAAGATTTATAATAAAGGTGACCCGGTAATTATTGTAAGATGATTTTGAGAAGATATGACAAATAAAATAACTATTGATGATATAATAAAAAGGATTAAGAAATTAAATTTCAAGAACTTAAATAGGTGGGGTGTCTTAGGTTCTGCTATTCTTGGCGCTTTTCTTGGGTATACTATCCACGCAAACAGAGACTTTATTTATGATGTTGCTCAAGAGTATTATGAACAAAGTGTAGAGCCAACAACCCAAGCAGAAGAAACTGTTGAGACAGAAATGCCTTATACAGTTGAACCACAACAGGAGTCTGGCCTTGTTGAAATTTTGAGTTGGAATGGTGAAAATGTTGGAGAATCAAAGTTCATTGAGGAAGAAGATGAACCCTATATCATGCCTTTATTAATAGAAATTATGTGTCCTTATCCGATGGTTTCTGTACAAGAAGTTCAATGGAAAAATAATGAGAAAGTACTTCTCGAAGGTATGGAGGCAATGCTTGAAGACACATGTGAAGAAAATAAGGAATGGGAATACATTTACAGCATAAGACCCGAAGAAGACCCAGAGTTTGACGAGAATTATGTTATCTTCTATAACCCAGATGTATTCACCTTGCTAGCAGAATATCAGTATCCTGATGAAAACGATTATTTTGTCAGACCGCCGTTTGGAGGACATTTCAAAGTCAAACAAGGTAATCTAGATTTTGTAATTCTAAGTTATCACATCAAACCAGATGCTGACTTAGCATATGAGGAATTATCTCACTTAAATGATGTATACAATGCTGTTTTACTTGCATTTCCGGATGAGGAAGATGTAATCTCAGTCGGTGATATGAATGTAGGTTATCTAAGATCTGGTGTTTGGCCCACCCTTCTTGAGATGACAGATTATGAAGAAGTACTTGAAGAGAATACTTCATTAGCAGGTCAACCTCACGATAAGATTCTTATAGGTAGTGCTACACTAGAAGATTATACAGGTAATAGTGGTGTATATAAATTTGATCTCTCTTCAGAAGTGGTTGAAAAACTTAATGAAATTGGTGCTTCTGGTGAGGATATTTCTGACCATTATCCTATCTGGATAGTCTTATACACTAACAGAGACACAGATTGAAGTATAATTTTAAATAAATTCTCGTAATCTAGATTTCCATGAATAAAGTTAAGATAAATGAGATTACAGATAATCCTTCTATTAATATAGCAATTGACACAGTTGAAAAAGAAAAACAGGCAATTGTATTCTGTAACACAAGAAGATCTTCTGAAGCAACATCTGAAAAGATTTCTGGAAAACTAAAATTAAAAACTGATGAATTAAAAAAAATAGCAAATGACATTCTCAAAGTATTGTCAAAGCCAACTAAACAATGTAGACGTTTAGCATTATGTATAAGAGGAGGAACTGCTTTTCATCATGCTGGCTTAGCATCAAAACAAAGACAGATTATTGAAGATAATTTTCGTAATGGCACTATCAAAATAATATGTTCTACCCCGACACTTGCATTAGGTGTGAATATGCCTGCCTTTAGAACTATAATTAAAGATTTGAAGAGGTATGGTGGCAGATGGGGCATGAAATGGATACCCACTCTAGAATATCATCAGATGGCTGGAAGAGCAGGAAGACCAGATTTCAATGACGAACATGGAGAAGCCATCTGCATAGCAAAAAAAGAATCTGATAAAGAAGAAATTTTAGAAAAATATGTTAATGCTCCTCCTGAAAACATCCTTTCTAAGTTGGCTGTAGAACCTGTTTTGAGAACATATTGTTTAAGTTTATTGGCAACAGACTTTGCAAAGACAAAAGCAGAATTAACATCATTTTTTGAAGAAACCTTTTATGGTCATCAATATGGTGACATGGCAAAACTAGATCAGATTATTGTGAAGATCTTAGACTATCTTGAAGAGTGGGAGTTCATAAAATATCAGGGAGCATCAGACTTTGTATCAGCATCAGATATTGACTCAGACAAAATAGAAGTAACAAAACTTGGGGAAAGGGTTGCCCAGCTTTACATAGACCCTTATACAGCTCATAAAATAATAACTGCACTAAGAAGAGCAACACAAAAAATTACCAATGAGATTTCATTTGTGCAGTTGGCATGTTCAACTTTAGAATTAAGACCTCTTTCTACTGTAAGAACCGGTGAAATTGATGAAGTTGAAGCTGAATTATCTGAGATAAGTTCTGATTTTATTACATTTGAACCAAGTGTTTTTGACCCTGATTATGATGAATTCCTGAAATCTGTTAAATTAACTTTAGCATTAAGAGATTGGATGGATGAAAAAGATGAAGATTTTATATTAATAAATTATTCTATCAGACCAGGAGAACTGCATTATAAGAGAGATTTATGTGATTGGATTTTGTATTCTTCAGAAGAACTTGCCAAATTACTCGCTTTTAGAGAACAGATCACTATGATTAGAAAAACTAGGTTTAGACTAGACAAAGGAATTAAGGAGGAATTAGTTCCATTAGCCAGGATAAAGAACATAGGAAGAGTAAGAGCCAGAAAATTATACAGAAATGGAATAAAGAATGTTAGAGATATAAAGAAAACATCTATAACAAAATTAACTCAATTGCTTGGACCAAAAACAGCTAAGAATTTGAAAAAACAAGTCGGTCAAAAAATAGAAAAAGTTCCTAAAGGTAAGAGAAAAGGTCAAACCAACATAGAGAAATACTAATCAAGTGTTCCGCAAGATACAGGAACGTAGTCTGTTTTTTCTTGAATATAATGAATTACATCTTTAAAATTCTCATGTATGACAAAAAACAAGTCTTTATTATTCGCCTTATCTTCAATTAATCGGGCCAGTCCGTTATATTCTCCAGGAGTTATATTCTCTATATCATTCAAATCTCTGAAGCCTCCTTGATATGGACAACAAGATCCAAAATGACCTCTGTGTGTCATAAAAAATAGTTTATCAAATTCAGATTGGTCTTCTTGGTAAAATCTGGCTTCTAAATCCTGTTTTGATGAATTAAGGTGAATAGTCATCTGCCAGGGAGTACCAACATGTGTTGTTAGAAAATAATATAATTGCCCCATTAAAAACTCCTTTATTTCTTAACCTAGAAAAGTAATATAAAAAATTTGCTTTTTCCAAATGAAAAAATTTATATGAGAAAAAAACATCTACTATCCTTGGCGCGATTTCTAGACTATGTAGAACAACCCGTTATCATTAACAACCTTAACCTTTTCCCCGTTCTTTAATTTCTTTTGATTTTGCACAGGCATGCTCTGATATGTTTCAGGATTTAGTATCTCAACTTGAGGTTGTATTTTTGAAACTCTGGTTTTCTTAATCTCCAATAATTTTACTTCTTTATCATTTATAGGAACAGAAACCTTTTTTCCTGTCTTCAAATCAAGACCAGAAACATTTTTACTGATATCTGATAATCTTATGACTTTATCATCAATCTTAACAACGTCACCTTTCTTAAACTTGGGACATTCATATAACACATTTACTCTGTATAGAACTTTACTTGTTTGTCTATCTTGTGAAAATAGATGAGGACTTATTTTAAGAATACCTCCAAACTTGTCTTTTAGTTTGTTGCCTAGTGTCTGAATTCTCTTTTTATCTGATAATGTTATATCAAAACCATTCCTTGTTTCTTCTTTCTTAGATATGTGCATCCCTGATTCACTGATATACTTCTCTACAAAATTCATTATTTTATTATCTGGATTCCTTAGCTGCAATTTTCCTTCAAAGTACTCTCCCTGCTTAATAGAGCATCTGTTGCAATAGGTGAATTCAATCTGCCCAGGTATTATGAAAACATCATTTTCTTTTATAACTTCAATTTCAAAATCCTCCGTATACCCGGGTTTCGGAGTTATCTTTGGTAATAAAGGATTTATTCTATCAACCTTAGTCTTTATATTCTTCCTAGCTATCTCTTTTACTGCCTCTCTGATTGTGGCTTTTTTCCACTTATTTTTATAGAAATACTTGCCACAATCAGTGCATATCTTTACATTAATGTCTTTAACTTTAATATCTTTAGAAGGCCTACAGTCTTTACAGTATCTTTGGCCTTCGTGCAATTTTTTTCCACACCCTGGACAAAACCCCATAATTTCTAGATAAATTAGTAAACTTATATTTGTTACTAAGATTTAAATATAAACTCTTCCTACTTCCATATATGTGGAGACACCCATTATTTCGAA